>NZ_LT629771.1:1220833-1831250 GCF_900105175.1 Jiangella sp. DSM 45060
GGATCTCACGGCTGTACGCGAGCGGGTCGCGCATGCGTGCCGCCGACTCGGAGAACACGCCCAGTTTGATCGACGGTGCGATCTCGCGCATGCGTGCGATGCCGCCGACGTGGTCACCGTGGATGTGGGTGGCGAGTACCCAGCCGACGTCGGAGAGCTCGAGCCCCAGCTCGGCCAGTGCCGGCACGATCGTGGAGTCCACGGTCTCGCCGGAACCCCCGCTGTCGACGAGGATCGGTGGACCGTCGCCGAGCACCAACGTGACGCCGGTCCACACGCCGGTGAACGGAACCCTGAGCAGGAAGACGCCGTCGGCGATGGGGGTGAAACGCTCCACGGGCTACGCCCCGAGGCCGATGGCGTCGTCGATGCCGGCCTGGTAGTCGCCGACGGAGCCGTCGAGGACGTCGTCGACGGTGACGATGCGGCCCCCGGCGGCGCCGGATTCCATCATGGCGTAGCAGACCGCGATGGCCCGGATGCCCTCCTCGAGGCCGACCTCCGGCGGGGTGCGGGTCGCGATGGCGTTCCCGAACTCGGCGTACTCCACGGCGAGCAGGAGCCGGTCGACGGTCTCGAAGTCGAGGCCGTACGCGGTCGCCTGCGGGCCGCCGAACAGCGCGGCGGTCACGTCGTCGAGCCGGAACCGCGGGACCAGCGGGAGGATCTCCGCACCCGTGTAGGTCTTGCTGCGGTCCAGGGTCAGCACGAGCGGCCGGCCGCTGCGGTCCTTGGGAATCTCCACCGCCCCCGCCGAGCCGTGGACGCTGCGGGCCCAGCTCTCACGGCCGTGCTCGGCGCGGTTCTCGGCGTACTGCCCGACGGCGCCCGAGGCGAAGTTGACCATGGCGAACAGCGCGTCGTCGGCCGTCGCCTCGAACTCGGCCGGCATCGCCGCCTGGGACTGGCCGTACACGCCTCCGGGGTTCGAGGCCGGGGCGCCGCCGGTCGCCGCCGGGTTGTAGCGGATCTTCTCGAACAGCCGCATCTGCGCGTAGACGCTGACGACGGGGCCTAGGTAGTACTCCATCATGTCCGTGTAGTGCGTGCCCGCGTCGAAGAGGATGCCGCTCTCGTCCTTCAGGTGACGCCACATCGAGATCGCCATCAGGTTGCCGCCGCCACCGGAGCTCTGGTGGAAGTAGCGCGGCTCGCCGAGGACGCCGTCGTCGATGAGGGCCTTGACGAGGCGGTTCGTCGGGTCGCGGCGGAAGTTCTCGGCCACGCTGAGGATCCGGTCCGACCCGGCGACGGCGTCCTTCAGCTGCCGGGCGGCCGCGAGCGTGAGCCCGACCGGCTTCTCCACCATCACGTCGAGCCCGAGCGACATCGCGTCGGCGGCGAGGCTGTGATGGAACCGCGGCACGGTGGTGATGTCGACCGCCACCGCGCCGAGGCGCCGCGCCGAGTCGAGGTCGGCGCACGGGGCCGGGCGGCGCCCGAGCCGCGCCTGCGCCTCATCGGCCAGGCGCTCGGCGCGAGCGGGGTCGACGTCGCAGACGGCAACGAGGTCGAACGGATTCAGATCGGCCCGCTCGAGTTCGGCCAGGCCGAACAGGTGGCGTGTCCCCATGCCGCCGCAGCCGACGATCGCGACGGGAATCCGTTCCATGCTGCCGCACCTTCCCTAGGTTCTCGTTCAACGCCGCGCGGCACCCACGCCGAACTGGTTCCCGCGGCCGGGGGCCGGGTGGCCGCCCGGGGGAACGACGACGCCGCGCGTACCCTGACGCTAATTGGCCAGAGCTTAATATGTCAATACATATTAACGAGCGACGGTGCCGGTGCTGCCGGGTGGTGCGTCAGTTCTCCTCGAGCACGAGATCGATCGCGTAGCCGTCGGACCGGTAGACGTGCTCGGCATGCTCGACCGGCGCGCCGCCCGGCTCGAATGCCGTGCGGCTCAAGGCGATGACGGGGAGCCGGCCGGAGATCTCGAGCAACTCGCTCTCCTCCGCCGTCGGCAGCCGTGCCGAGATGGACTGGTGCGCGACCACGGAGCCGACGCCGTGATCGCGCAGCATCGAGTAGAGGCCCCGTTGCTCGAGCTGTTCCTGCGTGATCGAGATGAACCGCGGCGGAAGCCAGTTCTGCATGATGGCCAGCGGCTCGCCGTCGGCGAACCGCAGCCGTCGCAGGGCGAGCAGCTCCGATTCCGGATCGAGGTCGAGAGCCCCCGCCGCCTTCGGGTAGCGCTCGTTCGCCCGGCTGAGCACCTTGGTGCTGGGGTTGCGGCCCTGAATCGACAGGTCCTCGTACAGGCTGCCCTTGCTCACGCGCCGGTGCACTCGACGACTGGTGACGAAGGTGCCGCGCCCCTGCCTGCGCACGAGCAGACCTTGGTCGACGAGGTGGTGGATCGCACGCCGAACCGTCGGACGAGACAAGCCCAGCCGTTCGCTCATGGCGACCTCGTTCTCGAACGGGTCGCCGGGCTGCGCCTGTCCACCTGAGATCGCCGCCGCCAGCTGCTCGGCGAGCTGGAAGTACAGCGGAATGGGCGAGGCGCGGTCGAGAGCCACTGGGACTACCGCTTCTCCTGCTGGCATCTTCACCCTGTTCTGACGTTCAACATGTCAACTCAATGTGACAATAGCGGCGAGCCACATGCTGAGACAAGGAGGCGGGGCGGTAGCGGGCCCGGCGGTTCACCGACGCTGCGCGTGTGACTCGAGCAGCTCGGCCACCTCGGCCATCGTGGGCATGGCGGCCGAGCATGCGCGCCGCGACGTCACGATCGCCCCCGCGGCCGCGGCATGGCGCATCGTCTCGTCGAGTGGCCAACCGGCCACGGCGCCCTTGACGAGCAGTCCGCCGAACGCGTCGCCGGCGCCCAGCCCGTTGACCGGCCGCACCGGGAACGCGGGCTGCTCGACGAGGAGCTCGCGGGTGGCGGCGAGCGCCCCGGCCGCTCCCTGTTTGACGACGGCCAGTCGCGGCCCCCTGCTCAGCAGCCGGCGTGCGAGATCTTCCGGTGTCCCGGTCTCGCCGAGCGCGATCGCCACCTCGTGCAGGTTTCCGATCACGGCATCGACCTGGGGTAGCACTGGCAGCAGGCGATCGTGCAGGGCGTGCTCGCTCGGCCAGAAGTCCGGCCGGTAGTCGAGGTCCAGGAAGACCTGGCGTGCGGTGGCGATCGCAGCGGTCTGCGCGGCGGCCGACCGGGCTGTGGCGAACCCGGAGGCCGTGATCCACAGGACGCGCGACGCGGCCCCGGCGGCCACGAGCTCGTCGACGTCGAGGGCGTCCTCCGGCGGTGGGGTGTCGCGGAAGAAGGTCAGCCCGGGGCTGTGGGGGTTCTCGAGATCGCACACCGCGAGCGTGGTCCGGCGGCCGGGAACGGCGTGGACCCACCGGGTGTCGACGCCGAAGGTCTCGAGCTGATCGATCACGAAGTCGTGGAAGAGGTCGTCGCCCGTGCGGGTCACCACCGCGCTGCGCAGGCCGGCCCGAGCCGCCGCGACCGCGACGTTCGTCGGCGATCCGCCGAGGTACTGGCGGTAGGCCTCCACGTTCTTCGGCGGGCGACCGTCCTCCGCCGGATAGAGATCGACGACCGCCCGCCCGGCCGTCACGACGTCGAACTCTGCCCGCACCTGTTCACACATAGAAACATATTAACAATCTGTTAGCATCACCTCATGAACATGCCGGATGGGAGCACGGCGGTCGCCGACGGAGGACCGCCCATGGCAGTGCTGGCGTTCGATCACCGCGAACGTGCGTTCGCCTCAGTGCGCTCCACGGGGATGACGCGCGAGGAGATCGGCCGGTCGAAGGAGCTGATCTTCGAGGCGTTCGAAGCCGCCGTGGAGAGCGGGCTCGCCGGGACGCGCCCCGGCATCCTCATCGACGAGGAGTTCGGCGCACCCATCGCGCGGCGCGCCGTCGCGCTCGGGGTTCCGGTGTCGATGCCGGTGGAACGGGCCTTCGAGCCGGTGTTCACCTTCGAGTACGGCGGCGACTTCCGGCGGCATCTGCTGGAGTTCCGGCCCGCCTACGCCAAGGCGCTCGTGCACCACCGCACGACAGACGCTCCCGAGGCCAAGCAGACACAGCTCGCGAGGCTGCGCGAACTCTCCGAGTTCCTGGCCGAGCAGTCGATCGGCTTCATGCTCGAGCTGATCGTCGGTCAGAGCGACGGCGGCACCGGGGAGATCCCCACCGTCGACGTCGAGGAGTTGCGCGGGTCGATGACCGAGATGCAGAACGCGGGTGTGCGCGTGGACCTGTGGAAGGTCGAGGGCATCTCCTCACACGACGAGGCGGCACAGGTCGCCGCGCAGGCCGTCGCCGCGAATCCGCAGGCCACGTGCGTGGTCCTGGGAGCCGGCGCGCCCAACGACGTCGTCGGCCATTGGCTCGACGTCGCAGCCGCCACCCCCGGCTTCGGCGGGTTCGCGATCGGGAGGAGCATCTGGGGCGGTCCCGTCGCGTCCTGGCTGGATGGCAGGCTTGCGCGGGAACAGGCCATCGAGCAGATCGCGTCGACGTACAGGTCGTGCGCGCTGCGCTACATGGGAGCACGAGTCGGCTGATGCAGGCATTGCGCAAGACGGGGCCCGAGCCCGGCGCCATCGAACTGCAGGACGTCCCGCGACCCACGGCAGCGCCCGGTCAGGTCGTGGTCGACGTGGCCGCGGCGGGTCTGTGCGGCACCGACCTGCACATCCTCGACGGCAGCTACGGTTCGCGGCCCCCGGTCACGCTGGGGCACGAGGTCAGCGGCACGATCGCCACCGTCGGCGCCGGCGTCGACCCGGCTCGTGTCGGTGAGCGAGTCGCTCTCGAGACCTTCTTCTCGACCTGCGGCGAGTGCCGCGACTGCCGCGGTGGTTCGCCGAATCGCTGCCGGTCGCGAGTGTCGATCGGTTCCGGGGCGGACGGCGGGTTCGCGGAGCAGGTCGTCGCACCCGCCCGCAACGCCCGCCGGCTGCCGGCGCACGTGTCGTCGGAGGCGGGTGCGCTCAGCGAACCGCTGGCCTGCGTGTGCCGTTCGCTGTTCCAGCCGACGCCGGCAGTGCGGGCGGGCGATCGCGTCCTCGTCATCGGGCCGGGAGCGATCGGGCTGCTCGCGGCGCAGGTCGCTCGGGTCTCGGGTGGCGAGCCGGCTGTGCTCGGCACGCCGGCCGACGCCGAACGACTGGAGGTCGCCAGGGCGCTGGGGTTCACGGTCGCCGCCGACCCGGCGGACGCGCCCGCCGACGTCGACGTCGTCCTGGAGTGCTCCGGCTCGGGCGCCGGCATGGCGTTGGGGATCGAGCGGGTCCGCAGGGGCGGCCGGTACGTCCAGATCGGCCAGCGGGGCGACGCGGTTCCCGTCGACCTCGCACTGGTCTCCTTCCACGAGCTCGTCATCACCGGCGGATTCGCCAGCACGGCCGACTCCTGGGATCGCGCGATGCGGCTACTCGACCACAGGCTCGTCGACCTCGAGCCACTCGTCAGCCGCAGGTATCCCTTGCGCGACTGGCAGGCGGCGTTCGACGCGGTGCGTACGAGCGCGGGCGTCAAGCAGCTCCTCTGCCCGGAGAGGACGCCATGAAGCTGGGGTACAACACCTGGTCGACGCCGAACCTGCCGTTCGACCAGGCCGTGCGAACTCTGTCGCGCATCGGCTACGACAGCGTGGAGGTCACGGTCTGCGAAGGGTGGCCCACCGACGCGCTCACCGCCACCGACGACGACGCCGGGCGCTGGCGAGCAGCCGCTGACGCCGCCGGCCTCGAGATCTCCAGCGTGACCGCGAACGCACCGTTGGTGTGCGACGAGGACACGTGGGCCGGCAGCCGCCGCCGGCTCATCCGCTCGTTCGAGGTGGCCGCGGTCCTCGGCGGGGGACGGGCGCTGCCGGTCAGCCTGGGCGCGCACAAGCCCAAGGCGCCGTTGCTGGGGGGCAACCCGCCGCCGATCATCGCCCAGGACAGCTGGGAGTCGGACCGGTCGCTCATCGCCGACCGTTTCGGGGACCTCGTCGAACGTGCTGTCGCCGCCGGCTGCACCGTCGCCCTCGAACCGCACGCCGGCGCCGTCGTCTCGACGCCGGAACAGGCGATCGCGGTTCTGTCCGATGTCGGCTCACCGGCGCTCGGGCTCAACCTCGACATCTCCCACTTCGCGGTGCGCCACTTCGCCCTGGCCGACGTCGTGGCGTCGTTGTTGCCGCACGCCGTCGTGGTCGAGGTCAAGGACCACCGGCACACCGACGACGGGTTCGACTTCCTCATCCCGGGGGAGGGCGAGTTCGACTACCCCGCCTTCCTGGGGCTGCTCCACCGCGGCGGGTATCGCGGAACCGTCTCGGTCGAGATCAGCGTTCGCCGTCAGGCGCTGCCGGACTTCGACGAGGTGAAGGCGGCCGAGTCGTCGTATCAGACCTTGGCGGCCGCCGCACAGCAGGCCGGGATCGTCCGGGAATCACGCGGAGGGCGCTCATGACCGGCGACGTGCGTGTCGGTGTCATCGGCCTGGGCAGGTTCGGCACGGTTCACGCCGAGGCCGCCGCCGCCCTGCCCGGCGTCGAGGTGGCCGGACTGTGCTCCCGATCCTTGGCGCGAGCGCAGGAGCTGGCCCAGCGGTTTCCCGGCGCGACGGCGTACGACTCACTCGAGCGCATGCTCGCGGAGGCGGACCTCGACGCCGTCCTCGTCGCCACCCCGCACAAGGCTCACTTCGAGCCCGCGATGCGGGTCATCGGCGCCGGCGTCGCCGTACTGGTCGAGAAGCCGCTGACGACATCGCTCACCGAGGCCCACGAACTCGTCGTGGCGGCTGACGACGCCGGGGTGGCGCTCGGGACCGTCTTCCAGCGCCGGTTCGTCCCGGCCGTCGAGCGCATGCATCGTGCGATCGCCGCAGGACGCCTCGGTCGTGTGGTCGCCGCCGAGTGCCTTGCGCACCTCGGCCGCGACCGCGGTTACTACGAGCAGGACGACTGGCGCGGCTCGTGGGCCGGTGAGGGCGGCGGTGTGCTGCTCACCATGGCCATCCACTACATCGACATGATGAATTGGATGCTCGGCACCCCGGCCTCGGTCTATGGACGCTGGGCGACGCTGAAGCACGCCGACTACATCGACGTCGAGGACGTCGCGGGCGCGGTCGTCACCTATGAGAGCGGTGCGATCGCGACGGTTCAGGCGACGACGACGTTCGAGAACGGCTTCGCCTCGACGCCCAGCCCCGCGGTCCGTCACCGCGCGCCGGGCTTCCGGCTGGCGGTCCACGGCACGGCAGGCCACAGCGTGGGCGTCGCGGAAGATCCCGAACTCGCGCAGGCCGTCAACGACCTGTGGACGTTCGACGGAGAGGAACAGCACGTGAAGAGCTGGCGTGAGGAGGAGGCCGGACGTCCCAGCGTGCCCGAGTTCCATGGTCGCCAGATCGCGGAGTTCCTCGACGCCGTGCGTGAGCGTCGTTCCCCGGCCGTCACCGGTCGTGACGGCCTCGCGGCGCTCGAGGTCGTCAAGGGCGTCTACCTCGCGCAGGAACGTCGGGCTCCCGTGGCGTTGCCGATGTCCGATGGCGACCGCCGCGCCGCCGACGCGCTCACCGAGGGTGTCGCGTGAGCGCCGCCGGCCGGGTCGCTCTCGTCACGGGCGGCGCCACCGGAATCGGCCGCGCGACCTGCCTGGAGCTCGCGCGGCGCGGCATCGCGGAGATCCACATCGGGTACTCACGATCGGGCCAGGCAGCCGAGGAGCTCGCCGTCGAGCTACGCGCCCTGGGCGCCACCGCGTACCCGCTTCGCGTCGACGTCGCCGACCGTGACGCCGTCGTCCGCGCCGCCGCGCACCTGGTGGAGACCAGCGGCGGCCTCGACGTGCTGGTGAACAGCGCGGCGACGACCGTGAAGATCGACTTCGCCGACCTCGACGCGGTGACGCCGGAACTCTGGGACGAGCTGCTCGGCGTCAACGTGCTGGGCACGTTCTGGGTTTGTCAGGCGTTCGCGGAGTCGCTCAAGGAACGTCACGGCTCGATCGTCAACGTCACGTCGATCTCCGCGACCCGCGTCGTCGGCAGCTCGTTGCCGTACAGCGTGAGCAAGGCGGCGCTGGCGCAACTGACCCGAGCACTGGCTGTCGCCCTCGCTCCCACGGTGCGTGTCAACGCCGTCGCGCCCGGCACCGTGATCTCGGGCTGGCACGAGCGGCTCGTCGGCGCCGCGAACGCTCGGAGAAACTTCGAGGCCGAGGTGGACCACGTCCCGCTGGGGCGGCTCGCCGACGCCGGGGACATCGGCAAGGCCGTCGCGACCGTTGCGCTCGACCTGGCGTTCGTGACGGGGCAGGAGATCATCGCCGACGGTGGCAAGGCGCTGCGCTACTGAACCTGCCGTCGCCACCAGCCACCGTGTGCTCGACCATCACGCTGACTTCGTCTCGTGACCGGGGCGCCCCTCATCTGCGGAACGTCAGGTGAGGGGCGCTTTCGTCTACCCGGCGTGATTCACAAGAGATAGACGTTGGTCACTATTGACACATGCCGTACTGCTCCGCCATGCTGCTCGCACTGCGGCGAACGGGCCGCTGGACGTAGGGAGCGACATGGGCCAGACAGGTCAGACGTACGTGCACAGCCTCGCGAATCCGGACCTGCGTGAGTTCTACGAGGCGGCAGGATTCGCGGGCCGGGTCGGCTGGGGCGAGCGCCCCGCGTTGCTGGTCATCGACATGGCCGGCGCGTGGACCGACCCCGGTGAGCAGATCGGCACCGACCTGTCGGCCGTCGAGGCCGCGACGGTGCGGTTGCTCGGCGTCGCCCGGTGCAAGGGCCTGCCGGTCATCTTCACCACCATGGCGTGGGATCCCAGTCTGGCCGAGATCGGTGAGGTCGTCCGGCGCAAGACCCCGCACAGCGAGAAGATGCTCATCGGTTCGGAGCGGGTCACGCTGCGCCCCGCGCTCGAACGGCGGCCGGACGAGCCGCTCGTCGTCAAGCCGCGTGCGTCGGCGTTCTTCGGGACCAACGTCGAGGCGATGCTCACGTCGGCCAAGGCGGACACCGCCATCGTCGTCGGCTGCAGCACGAGCGGCTGCATCCGCGCGACCGCCGAGAGCGCATTCAACCGCGGCTACCACGTCATCGTCCCGGCCGAGGCCGTGGGCGACCGGTCCGAGTCGGCGCACGCGGCGAACCTGTTCGACATCGACGCCCGGTACGGCGACGTCGAGCCGCTCGAGGCCGTCCTCGCCAGGCTGGAGACGCTCCCCGAGGGCCAGGACTGAGCCATGACGGCGACGGCACCCGTCCTTGTCGCGAGCGAGCTGCGCAAGTCCTACGGTCACGTGAAGGCGCTCCGCGGCGCGAGCCTGTCGGTGCGTCCCGGCGAGGTCGTCGCGATCGTCGGCGACAACGGCGCGGGCAAGAGCACGTTCATCTCGTGCATCTGTGGCGCCCTGACCCCCGACGCGGGGAACGTCACGATCGACGGCACGCCCCTCGAGCCGGGCTCGATCGCGTCGGCCATGAGCGCGGGACTCGCGGCGGTCTACCAGGACCTCGCGGTCGCGCCGCACCTCTCGGTCGTCGAAAACATCTTCCTCTCCACTGAGATCCGCAGCGGGGGACCGCTGGGCCGGCTCGGCGTCCTGGACCGGCGCACCATGCGGCGCGAGGCCGAGCAGCTCATGCACAGCCTCGGCATCGACCTGCCCAACCTGGACCGGCCGGTCGAGCAGCTCTCGGGCGGCCAGCGGCAGGTCGTCGCGGTGGCGCGGGCCGTGTCCCGCGCGAGCCGCGTGATCGTGCTGGACGAACCCACCGCCGCCCTCGGGGCGAAGCAGTCGCAGATCGTCCTCGACACGATCACGGCCACGCGCAGACGCGGCATCGCGGTGCTGCTGATCTCGCACGACCTCCCGCGGGTGCTCGAGGTGGCCGACCGGATCGTCGTCATGCGACTCGGCTCGGTGGCGTCGGAGATCGACCCCAGCGGCACGACCGTGAGCGACGTCGTCGCGGCGATGCTCGGCGAGAACCGCGAGAACGGCGAGGACAGGAGGACACCATGACCACCAACGCGGGAATCGTCGACGAGAACGGCGTGGCCGTGCGCGACCGGTGGTCCTTCGCCGCCGTCTCGACCACCTGGTACGTCCTCGCGGCCGTCGTGCTCCTCGTCGTCGTCTTCACCGTCATCGGTCCGGAGGCCCGGTTCGTCTCCGTGACGAACCTGCAGGCCATCGGGCGCAACAGCGCCGGACTGCTGCTCCTGGCCATCGGACTGGCGTTCGTGCTGGGTGCCGGCCACATCGACCTGTCGGTCGGTGCGAACCTGGTGCTGTCCTCGGTGGTCGCGGCGAAGACGGTCGTCCTGGTCTCCGGCGGCAGCGCGGCCGCGGCAGCCGGCGAGTACACCGACACCGGACTGGCGATCGTGGCCGGTCTCGTCGCCGGAATGGTCGCCGGCATGCTGGTGGGCCTGTTCAACGGGTTGCTCGTCACCCGGCTGCGGATCAACTCGTTCGTCGTCACGCTCGGGACGATGGGTGTGGCCACCGGCCTCGCACAGGTGATCACGGACGGCGCCAACGTGCCGTACCTGCCGCCGAGCCTGCAGAGCACGGTGGGCATGCGGACGCTGCTGGCCGTGCCCGTCCCGCTCGTCGTGGGCCTCGTCGTGGGCGCCGTGGCCGCGGGCGTCCTGGCGTGGACCCGCTTCGGCCGGCACACGCTCGCGATCGGCTCCAGCGCGAGCGGCTCGCGACGGGCGGGGGTGCGCGTCGAGGCGACCGCGACGAAGGTGTTCGTCCTGTGCGGGCTCATGGCCGGCGTGGCCGGATTCCTCGACATCACCCGGTTCGGCACGACGGCCATCTCCGGACACGAGACCAGCATGCTGCAGGCGCTGTCGGCGGTGATCATCGGCGGCACGAGCCTCTTCGGCGGACGTGCGTCGGTCGTCGGCGCCATGTCCGCGACCTTCATTCCCACGGTGCTGCTCGCGGGATTCGTCATGGTCGGCGTCGGGTCCTTCTACCAGAACATCGCGATCGGACTCGTCCTCATCGCCGCCGTCTGGATCGACGGCGTGCGCCGCGGGCAACTCGTCCCCCGATGAGTCCCGCATCGAACCTCTCGAACCTCTCGAACCTCCACGACAGGAGACACCATGACCACGAACCGGCTGCTGGGCCCGGCGTTACTCGCCGTCTCCGTCCTCGCCGCGACCGCGTGCGGAACGAGCGCTCAGACGGAGTCCGGCGGCGATGACGGCGGCGCGCTCGACATCTCGCTGCTCACCACCTACAACGGGCTGCCGTTCTACACCGCGATGCTGTGCGGAGCGAAGGACGCCGCCGCGGACCTGGGTGGCGGGATCGAGATCTCGACCGACGGCCCGTCGCGGGGGATGAACGCCGCCGACCAGGTCCCGGTTCTCGAATCCGTCGTCAACGCCGGTCCCGACGGGCTGATCTTCGTGCCGGCGGACCCGCAGGCCATGCTCGCGCCCGTGCGCACAGCGGTCGACTCCGGCATCGCGGTGGTGACCACCGACGCCGTGCTCGCGGACGAGGTGGCCCTGGCCCAGTTCCACGGCGACAGCATCGCCGGAGGCGCGCTCGCCGCGGAGGAACTGCTCACCCGCGTCGGTGACGCGGAGGGCAAGGTCCTCGTGCTCGACAACCGTCCCGGCCTGCCGCTCACCAACGAGCGCGCCGAGGGGTTCATCACCGGCCTCGAGGGCGCGGGCAACCTGGAGGTGCTCGAGACACAGTACTTCGAGGACGACCCCAACCAGGCGTCGTCGATCGTGCAGTCGAGCCTGCAGGCGCACCCGGACATCGTGGGCATCTTCGCGACGGCCGAGGCCGGCGCCACCGGGGCGGCGAACGCGCTCCAGGCGATGAACGCCGAGGACGTCGCCGTCATCGCCTACGACGCCGGGCCCGTTCTCGTGCGCGGGCTTCAGGACGGGACCCTGGACGCGCTCGTGGCACAGGGCTCGTACCAGCAGGGCTACGACGCGCTCACCCGGCTCGTCTCGCACCTGCGCGACGAGGACACGGCGGATCTTCCGTTCGACAATGTCGTCGACAACGTCCTGGTGACGGCGGACAACATGGACGATCCCGAGGTCGCCAAGTTCCTGTATCCGGAATCGTGCTCCTGAGGCAGGCGGTCGTGATCGAGGAGGTGGACGGGTGAGGCAGGAGACCGACGGCGCGGTCGTCGTCACCGGGGCCGCGTCCGGCATCGGCCGGGCCGTCGTCGAGACGCTGGTCCAGGCCGGTCGGCCGGTGGTGGCGCTCGACCTCGCGGACTCGGTCGGCGAGCTCGCCTCCGCGACCGTGCGCGCGGTCGTCGGCGACGCCGCCGATCCCGCGGTCCTCGCCGGCGCCGTCGACGACGGCGCGGACCTCGCCGGCGCGGTCACGGGCGCCGTGGCCGCCGCGGGGATCACCCGGGCCGGCACCGTCGACACGATGGATCTCGGGACCTGGGACGCCATCGTGCGCACCAACCTCACCGCGGTGTTCCTCCTGGCGAAGGCCTGCGTGCCGCGGTTCCGGCGAGCCGGCGGCGGGTCGTTCGTCGCGATCGCATCGCAGGTGGGCATGGTCGGGTATCCCGAGAACGTCGCGTATTGCGCCGCCAAGGGTGGTGTGATCAACTTCGTGCGCGCACTGGCGGTCGACGGCGGGCCCGACGGCATCAGGGCCAACGCCGTGTGCCCAGGGCCCGTCGACACCCCGATGCTGCGCGAAGGCTTCGACCAGACCGGCGAGGACCTGGACGTCGTGACCCGACGGGTACCGCTGGGCCGGGTCGGCCGGCCTGACGAGATCGCGGCCGCGGTCGGGCTGCTGCTCGGTCCCGCGGGCGGATTCGTCACGGGCGCGGTCTGGCCCGTCGACGGCGGCTACACGGCGCAGTAGACGAGTGAGGGGATGGCATGGTGACCGACGACCCGCGAGAGCGCGCGCTGCTGGAGCTCATCGCCGAGTTGCAGCCGGTGGGGGCGCGTGAGATCGGCAAGCGACTCGACGGGCCGCTGGCCGGACTGAGCGAGTCGACGCTGTCGCGGCTGCTCCGCCGGCTCGACTCCGCCGGCCTCACGGGGTCGCCGAACGGCAAGGGCCGCGTGCTCACGCCGGCGGGCAGGGAGGTGGCCGACCGGGTCGCCAACGAGCGCAGGTGGTCGGCCGAGCTCGGACCGCTGGAACTGCGCACCGCCCAGGACGTGGCCGACCTGTTGCACGCCCGGCGAGGCGTGGAGAGCGAGATCGCCCGTGCTGCCGCGCTGGCGGCCGGTCCGGCGGAGGTCGAGCACCTGTCCCGGCTGCTGGCCGGACACGAGACGTCGATGGACACCGAGGACGAACGCCCCCGGCGTGCCGTCGACTTCCACCGGGCCCTCGCCGATCTCGTCCCCAACCGCGTCCTGCGAGGACTGGCCGCGGTGGTGTTCGATCCCCGGTTCGACCACCTCGAGCAGGTGCTCGACGTCATCACCGAGAGCCGCGGAACCACCCGCCGGTCGACGAACGAGCACCACGAGCTCATGGACGCCATCGCGGGCCGCGACCCCGACCGTGCGGAGGCGGCCATGGCGCGGCACCTCGACCGCCTCATCGAGGACGCCACGACCGACGTCACGACCACCCGGGAGGCGATCGCCCTCTTCCTCGCCGCCCACCGAGGCACGACGCCCGCCTGACCCGACAGCGAGGCCGAACAGTTCCCCGCCCCGACGGCGGGTGCCCGATCACGCACACCGGAAGGTTCTTCGCATGCCCCTGCTCGAACAGATCAGCACGACCGAGGCTCCCGCGCCGAGCGCGTCGTACTCCCAGGCCATCGCCTGGGACCGGTTGGTCGCGACCGGCGGCCAGGTGGGCGCCGACCCGCGCACCGGCGCCCTGCCGGAGGCCTTCGAGGACGAGGTGCGCCAGGCGCTGGAGAACCTGCGCGCCGTCCTGCGCGCGGCGGGCACGTCGCCCGAGCGGGTCCTGAAGACCACGTGCTTCCTCACCGACATCTCCACGTTCCCCACGTTCGATCGGATCTATCGCGACTTCTTCCCCGACCCGCTGCCGGCGCGGAGCACGATCGGCATCGCGCTCGCCGGCGGCCTGCGGTTCGAGATCGAGGCGTGGGCCGTCCGTGACCCGGAAGGCCCCGCGTGACCTGGTTCGACACCGTCGTCCGCGGCGCCACGGTGGTGGCCGGGGGAGCGGCGCGACGCCTCGACCTCGGCATCCGGGACGGCCGGTACGCCGCCGTCCTCGAGCCGGACGCGCCGGCCGACGCGGAGCACGTGGTGGACGCCGGCGGCCTCGTCGCCACGCCCGGCGCCATCGACACCCACACCCACATCGACTGGCCCTATGACGGCACCCGCACGGTCGACGGCCCGCTCGGCGCCAGCCGTGCCGCGCTGCTCGGCGGCACCACGACGGTCGTCGACTTCGTCCCGCCGGCCGAGCCGGGCCGGAGTCTCGTCGACGCGTGCCACGAGCGGGTGGACGCACTGGGCGAGGCCATCGCGGTCGACTTCGCCCTGCACCCGATCCTGCTCGACGCGTCGACGGCCGTTCTCGGCGAGCTGCCGCACGTGGTCGCGGACGGCTTCACGTCGTTCAAGATGTACACGACCTACGAGGACCGCCGCGTCGACGACGGCGCGGCGTGGCAGCTCATGCGGGCCATCGCCCGACTGGGCGCGCTGCCGGGCTTCCACGCCGAGAACCACGAACTGCTCACCGCCACCCTCGGAGAGCAGGAACGGCTCGGCCGGCTCGCCGCCGGTGACTATCCGGCCAGCCGCCCCGCGCTCGCCGAGGCCGAGGCGATCGGCATGGTGTCGCTCTACGCGCGGCGCATCGGCACCCCGGTGTACATCTTCCACGTCAGCGGCGCGGAGGCGCTCGGGGCCGTCGAGGCGGCCAGACGCGCCGGGAGCGTCGTCCACGCCGAGACCTGCACGCACTACCTCGTCCACGACGATTCGGTGTTCTCCGGAGCGGACCCCTGGCGTTTCGTCATCTCGCCGCCCATCCGGTCGGCCGCCGACCGGGAACGGTTGTGGGAGGGCCTGCGGACCGGCTCCGTGACGACCGTCGGTTCCGATCACTGCGCGTACGAGTCGGGCCGCAAGGCCGCACACAGCGACGATCACCGCCATGTGCCGGCCGGGGCTCCGGGGATCGAGGCGCGGACGCTCCTGTTGTGGAGTGAGGGCCTGCACCGGCACGGCGTGAGCCTGCCCGAGTTCGTGGCGGCGAACAGCGAGCGCGCCGCCGCGGTGCTCGGCCTGACGGCGAAAGGCCGCATCGCCGTCGGCGCCGACGCCGATCTCGTGCTGTGGGACCCGGCCCTGCGCTGGCGCGGCGCCGACCTCCCGCCGTCGTCTCCCGAGACGTTCAGCCTCTACGACCGATGTGACGGGACGGGCCGGCCGCGGCACGTGTTCCTCCGCGGAACCGCGGTGGTCCGCGACGGTGCTCTCACCGACGAAGCGCCGCGCGGGCGCTTCGTGCACCGGCAGCCCCGATCGCCGAGGTGATGTCCCGGCGCGGCTGCCATCCGTCCTCGGTGGCGACCGTTCATGCACGATTGTGCACGATTACCCCTTGATTTGCCGCACCGCGTTCTCTAGTGTCTGTTTTAACAGGACGGCGTCCTGATATCACTGACGCAGGGAGTCGTGATGAGTCAGACCTACTCGACCTCGCTGACCACGCTCGCGGTGCTGGAGCGGGCCGGCCGGGAAGGGCGCGCCTTCCGGGCCGCCGACATCCGGGAGAGCCTCGGGCTCACCCGTGGACAGCTCTTCGCGCACCTGGTGACGCTGCGCGAGGCCGGCTGGCTGGAGCACCTGCCGGACAGCACGTTCCGGCTGTCGCTCAAGGCGCATCACCTGGGTCAGCGGGCACTCGCGCAGGCGGGCATCGGCGAGCGGGTCCGGCCGGTCATGGAGGAGCTCACCATGGCGGTGATGGAGGCGGTGTCGCTGGCCGTCATCGAGGGCGAGACCGCGCGGATCGTGCAGCGGGTCGAGCCCGATCGCGCCGTCGTCGCCGACTCCACCTATGAGAGCCGGATGGACCTGCGCCATTCCGCGTCCGGGCGCGTGCTGCTGGCCTGGGGCAACGCGACCAGCGTGGAGGCACTGCGGGCGTCCGGCGTGGACGTGCCCGGCGACGACGAGCTCGCCGCCATCCGCAGCCTCGGGCACGCCCTGTCCGACACCGACCTCGGTCTCGAGACGGTCGCCGTCGCGGTGCCGGTCTTCGACGCGCGTGGCGTGGCGACGGCGGCGCTGTCGATCATCGGCCCGGTCAGCCGGTTCGACCCGCACCGGGCACTGGACGACCTGCGCGCGGCCGCCGCCCGCATCAACGAGCTGCAGACCGGCGGCGATGCCCGATGACGGTCCGCGATCCGGCCCGGCTCATGCGCCCGGAGCGGCTGGCCGTGCTGCAGCCGAGCAGGTTGTCGGCCAGCCGCGCGCTGATGAACATGCTCGTCGGCGCCGACTGGTCCATCTCGCGGGTGACGTGGGACATCGACGACCGCGGCCGCGGCGAGGCGCTGTACCGGGTCGATGCCGGCGGGTACACGTTCGACCTCGTCGCCCTCTCGTTCGAACCACGGGTCGAGGGCCGCACCGCGCGCATCATCGGCCGGCACTGGGACATGATGGGCGCGCTCATCGAAGGACCGGTGAGCCCCGAGGTGCTCGAGCAGACCCGCTCCGAGCTGCCCAAGCTGTACGAGGGCCGCGCTCCGGAGGGCACGCTCGCGTGGGCCCGGTCCAACCGCAGCCTGCGGGCGTTCGAGCACGTGGTCGACAGCCTCGCCGCGGGCCGCCAGCCGGAGCTGGACCGGCTCGCCGAGGCCGGCTACATCCTGCGCAACACCGGGCTGGACGGCAACGGGACGTTCGGCACCCGCTCGTTCCTCGGCTACGACGAGGGCCACCCGCTGGCCGTGCCGTACTTCGCGCAGATGCTGGCCGCCTACCTGATGCGCGAGTTCGGCTTCGACCTGGCCGAGTCGCTGGCGCGCTCGCGCAGCGCCGGCGCGGTCGCGCTCGACCCGCGGGTGAAGACCTACCTGGGGCTGGGCAACGGGTCCGGGCTCGGACTCATCCTCTGGGTGCACAACCATCCACGGGTCGTGTCGAAGTGGATCGAGCTGCGGGAGCGGGCGATCGCCCGGGCCGCGGCGCTGGGCCCGGACGAGATCGGCGACGGCTTCGAGCTGCTGCGGGACCTGCTGGTCAAGGCGGCACGGCATCGGCGCCAGGACCGCACCCGCTACGACGCGTTCGACGCCAGCGACGAGGTCGCCCGCGACCTGGACCGCATCGTCGAGGCCGCCGACGACATCGCCGCCCGGACCCGGGCCGGCTCACTCGTCGAGGCCCCGCTGGCCGAGTTGCGCCGGCGGGTCGAACCGCTGGTGTCGCCGACGGCGGCCGAGACGCTCGACTCGCTGCTCATCGAGCTGGTGCCGGAGTATGCCGACGCGCTGCTGCGCGAGCTGACGGTCAGCGAGATCCTGGTGCGGACGCCGCAGTCCAGCGTCGGCGAGCTGAAGGCGCTCGTCGACCGCCAGTACGGCTGGGCGCTCGAGCTGGCCCGGACCGGCGTCCCGGACGATCCGCGGGTGCTCTACAAGTCGCGCAACGCCGAGGAGCCGCGCCGCGGGCCGCGTTCGGAGGCCGGCGAGGCGATCGACCTCGCGCTGCACCTGCCCACGCTGCTCGCCGGCCTGCGGCGCGAGCTCGACGAGCATCCCGACGAAAGCTCGGTCGCCCGCTTCCTCGTGGAGCATCCGCGCCGGCGGCAACTGGTCGAACGGGTGCAGGCACTCGCGGACGAGCCGTATCACACCCCGCTCATGGAGCTGCTCGGCGAGACGGTCAACCCGGCGCACATCATCGGCCTGGTCAACATCGCGTTCTACGGCCTGGACCGGACCAAGGACCACCTGCGACGCACGCTGCGCGGACTGCTCTTCCACGGCGCACCGACGTGGAGCGACCTGCGCGAGCGGGGGAGCACGCACTGGTTCTGGCCGGCCGAGCCGCAGATGGGAGCGACGGCATGAACCATCCATCCCTGGTCAGCGCCGAGGCACAGCCGCACGGGCGGTGGTCCGGCGACGAGAACGGCGTCATGCGGCTGAGTCCGCGCGAGACCCGGCTCGTCGTCGAGCGCAACCTGCTGCTGCTCGGCTTCGCGCAGAGCGAGAGCGGCCCGGTCCGCGACCTGTTCCTGGAGGCGCAGGCCCTGGGCCTCGGGGCGCTGGACCTGCTGGCCGGCGACTTCGACCGCATCCGCGAGCGCAACGGGCAGCGGGTCACGATCGTCAGCGACGACGCCGAGTTCCTGCGGGTCAGCGCGCACGGATCGTTCTCACTGTTCGTCGCGCCGAGCATCGTCGACCTCGTCGTCGACACGACGTTCCGGCACGGCCGCGCCGTGGTGACGATCGACGACGTGCTGCATCCGCGGCTGCTCGCGGCGCTGACGGCCTCGGCCTACCGCTACGGCGTCAGCGTCGTGGTGGTCGACGGCGGCGGCGTGGCCAGCGCCTCGACGGCCGACGGCGACGCTCACGACGTCACCGGTGACGTCGTGGTGATCGGCGCCCGTGCGCCCGACACCGGCCGCCCCGCCGGCGTCGCCGCCGTGGCGGGCGGAACGGCACTGCTGCGTGCGGCGCGTCAGGGGATGCCGACGGCCGCGAGCGTCTACTGGTCCGCCTACGACCGCGCCCTGCTCGCACTGGCCCCGGACAACGAGGTGTCCAGCCGGCATGCCGGCCCGATGATGATCGACGCCGACGGCGTCGTCCATGGCGAGTCCTTCGAGGAGCTGTAGATGATCTACGTCGACGGGCTGGAGAACAGCATCTACGACCGGCAGGTCTTCCAGGAGCTGCGCACCGGCCGCATCACCTGTGCCGTCGTCACCATGGCGTTCTGGGAGGACACGCTCGAGACGATGGACCGCATCGGCCAGTGGCACGACTTCGCCGAGCAGAACGCCGACCTCATCGTGCTCGCCCGCACCACGAGCGACATCGAGCACGCGGCGGCCACCGACCGTACCGCGATCATGCTGGGCACGCAGAACAGCAGCCCCATCGCCGACCGCGTCCGGTTCGTCGAGCTCTTCCACGACATGGGCCTGCGGGTCATGCAGCTGACGTACAACAATCAGAACGCCCTCGGCGGCAGCTGCTACGAGCCGCGCGACTCCGGCCTCACCCGGTTCGGCGCGCAGGTGGTCAAGGAGATGAACCGCGTCGGCATGCTCGTCGACATCTCGCACGTCGGCGAGCGGACCGGGCTCGAGGCCGCCGAGCTTTCCGAAAAGCCGATCGCCATCACGCACGCCAACGCGAGCTCGCTGGTACCGCACAAGCGGAACAAGGGCGACGACCTCATCAGAGCCGTCGCCGAGCGCGGCGGGATCATCGGCATCCCGACCTACCCGAAGATCTGCGGCGAGTACTACTCCGCGAGCCTCGAACGCTGGTGCGAGCTGATCCTGCGCACGGTCGAGCTCGCCGGCATCGACCACGTCGGCATCGGCACCGACATCGGCCGCAACGAGGACCAGGCCTACCTCGACTGGATGCGGGTCGGCCGGTGGACCAAGGGCGAGTTCTACGGCGCCGGCTCCGCCGCCTCGCCGGGCGTGACACCGCCGCCCGACTTCATGAAGACGACGGAGGGCTTCCCCGCCGTCGAGGCGGAGTTGCGCCGTCACCTGCCCGAGGCCGACGTCGCGAAGGTCATGGGCGGCAACTGGATACGCGTGTACCGCGACGTGATCGACCCGTCCTGAGCAGCACGAACCAGACGAGATCCAGAAGGAGACCTCCCGTGACGGAGAAGAAGCTCAACATCGGCGTGCTCGGGGTGGGCGAGATCGCACTCGGCCCGCACGGCGTGCTGCCCAACCTGCGCCACATCGCGCACAAGGTGAACCTCGTGGCGCTGGCCGACCCGGTCGAGGACCGGCTGGCCGCCGCGGCCAAGACCTACGCCGTCCCACACACGTTCGCGTCGCTGGACGAGCTGCTCCAGCTGGACGAGCTCGACGCCGTCGTCAACCTGACGCCGATCCCCGCGCACGGCGACACGTCGCGGCGCATCCTCGAGGCCGGCAAGCACCTGGCGCTGGAGAAGCCGGTCGCCACCACGATGGACGACGCGAACGCCATCGTCCAGCTCGCCGAGGAGCAGGGGCTGACGGTGGTCGTGTCGCCGCCGAACATGCTCTACCCGTCGCGCAGCGAGGCCCGGAAGCTGATCCGCGACGGCGTCATCGGCCGGGTGGCGTTCGCCCGGGCCCGCCCGTCCGGCGCGGGACCGGCCGCCGGCGCGCCGTGGCGGGACCCGTCGTGGTTCTACCAGGAGGGCTCGGGTCCGACGTTCGACGTCGGCGTCTACGGCATCCACGAGCTGCTCGGCCTGCTGGGCCCGGTGCGGCGGGTGACGGCGTTCTCCGGCATCACCGACCCGGTCCGGACGGTGCGGCGCGGCCCGTACAAGGGCCTGGAGATCCCGGTCACCGCCGACGACAACACGCTGATGCTGCTCGACTTCGGCGACTCCGTGTTCGCCACCGTCGACTCGACGTTCAACGTCTATGCGTCGAAGGGGCCGCGCATCGAGATCTACGGGCGCGAGGGTGCCCTGAACGTCAACTACAACATCAACCAGTCCGGGCCGGCGCCGCAGCTGGAGGTGTACCGCACCGACATCAACGGCAGCGAGTTCGACGGCTGGGTCGCGCCGAACCTCGGCCACCTCTCCGGCGCGGAGACGTGGGCGCTGAACCTCAAGCGCGCGCTGCTGGTCGACCACCTCGCCGACTGCGTCCTCGGCGGCACGTCGTCGGCGCTCGGCGCCGACCTCGCCCGGCACGCGCTGGAGATCATGCTCGGTGCGTACGAGTCCGCGCGTACCGGCGCGGCGGTGCCGATCGACTCCACGTTCACCGACGTGCAGCCGCCGGCGCCGTCGCTCGGCTCGCAGTGGTGAGGCCGCGATGACGGAACTCTCCGCGATCGTGATCGGGCTGGCCAGCGACCATGCGTGGTCCATGGCCGACGGTCTGCTCTCGACCGGCAAGGTCGCCATCGACGCCGTCGTCGACGGGGGCGAGCACCGGCGTGCCCACGCCCAGAAGCTGCTGGGACCGGTGACCGAGTACCGGTCCCTGGCCGACGTCCCCGACGACGCCCGGTTCGACATCGCGCTGGTCTGCTCGGACAACCGGGCGAAGGCCGACGTCGTCCCGTGGTGCCTGGCCCGCGGCAGCCACGTCTACATGGACAAGCCGCTGGCCGCCACCGGAGAGGGCGCGGCGGCCATCGCCGCGGCCGGTGGCACCGGCCGGGTGATGGTGGCGTTCCACACCGTGTTCGACGGCGTGCACGACGAGGCGAAGCAGCTGATCGCCGACGGCGCACTCGGCCGGGTCTACCTCGCTCGCGGGGTCGCGGGCCACGGCGGGCTGCGCGAGGGCGGGGTGTCCGACGACTTCGTCGACTGGCTGGTCGACCCGGACCGGGGCGGTGGCGGGACGTTCATCGACCAGGCCTGCTACCTGCTCGACACCTTCATGGACCAGCTCGGCGACACGATCGTCGAGGTCGACGGCGTCGCGGTGAACCTGGGGGAGCGCGACTACCTGCCGGCCGCGGTCGAGGACGTCTCGCTGGCCACCCTGCGTTTCGCGGGCGGCGCCCTCGGCGTCATCGACACCAAGTGGCACCAGATCGGTCCGTCGCCGCTGCGGCTGTCGTACCACGGCACGCGGGGCACGCTGATCGACTACGGCGGGCGCTGGGAGCTGCACACCGCGGCCGGCGTTGTCCCGCCACCGGCCTGGCAGCGGACCGGAGAGCACGGCGGCGTGGTCTCCTACGCCCGCACGACGCCGCCGAAGGACGGCTACTCGGGCGAGGCCGGCTACTTCGTGGCGCGCGTGCTGTCCGGCGAGCCGTTCCATCCCGCCCTCACGGTGACGGCGGCCCTTCGGGTGCAGCGGGTCATCGACGCGTTCTACGCCTCGGCACGGTCGGGAGCACGGGTCGCGGTGACCGGCTGATGGGCGTGCTGCTGGGCATCGACATCGGAACGACCGCCACCAAGGCGGTCGCGCTCGATCCGGCGCGCGGCGTCGTCGGGTCCTGGTCGCGCCCGGCGGCGATCGACAGTCCTGTCCCCGGCCATGCGCAGGCCGACCCGGAGCACTGGTGGGCGAACGTCTGCGCGCTCACCAAGGAGGCCGGTGAGCTGCCGGTGGACGCCGTCGCCGTCACCGGCATGGTCCCCGCGGTGATCCTCCTCGACGATGACGGCGAGCCGCTCACCCCGTCGATCCAGCAGAACGACGTGCGGGCCGAACGCGAGATCGCGGAGCTGACCGCGCGGCTGGCCGGTGCGGACGTCCTGGGGACGACCGGGTCGGCGATCAGCGCGCAGTCGGTGGGCCCGAAGCTGATGTGGCTGGCCAGGCATGCGGGCGGCGCGCTGGACGCCGCGCGTGCGGTGGTGGGGTCGTACGACTTCGTCGCCGCCCGGCTGACCGGACGGGTCACCGTCGAGGCGAACTGGGCGCTGGAGAGCGGACTGTGGGACCTGTCCGCCGCCGAGTGGTCCGAGCCACTGCTCCGAGCTGCCGGGGTGTCGCACGACCTGCTGCCGCCGGTGCTGGGCGGCGGCGAGCGGATCGGCGTGGTGACGGAGCCGGCCGCGGCGGCGACCGGCCTGCGTGCCGGCACGCCGGTGTACACCGGCGGCGCCGACCACGTGCTGTCGACGCTCGCCTCCGGGATCACCGAGCCCGGCCAGGTGCTGGTGAAGGTCGGCGGGGCCGGGGACATCCTCGCCGTCTCGCGCGAGCCGATCGTCGACGAGCGCCTGTACCTCGACCTCCATGCGGTGCCCGGGCGCTATCTGCCCAACGGCTGCATGGCGGCCAGCGGAAGCGCGATCCGCTGGTTCGCCGAGCGGCTCGCCGGTGCGGCGCCGTTGCCGGTCCTGGACGCTGAGGCCGCCGCGGTGCCGGCCGGTGCGAACGGCGTCGTCTTCCTGCCCTACCTGCTGGGCGAGAAGACCCCCGTCAACGACCCGCTCGCCCGGGGCGCGTTCGCCGGCCTGTATCTGGGCGCCGGCCGCGAGGTTCTGTACCGGGCCGTGCTCGAAGGCATCGCGTACGGATTCCGCCAGCACGTCGACGTCCTCGCGGACCTCGGCCTGCCCGTCGGCTCGGTCCGCCTCTCCGACGGCGGCGCCCGCTCACGGCTGTTCGCCGGCATCATCAGCGACGTGCTCGGCCGGCCGGTCGAACGGCTCGGCCCGCACCAGAGCTCGGCGCTGGGCGCCGCGTACGTCGCCGGCATGGGGGCCGGCGCGTTCACCGACTGGTCCGCCGTCGAACGGCTGGTCGACGTGGTCGACACCATCGAGCCGGCTCCGGAGCACGCCGCCGCCCACCTGGCCGGCTACGGCGTCTACTCGGCGCTCTACCCGGCGCTGCGGGGCATCCGCCCGCCCGGCGGGCGGCTGTAGCCGCATGGGCGCGCGGCAGCGGTCAGGCGCCGTCCGAGACCGATGGGTCGACGGCGACGCACGTGAGCCGCTCGCCGTAGGCCTCGCGGTCGGCCGCCGGCAGATCGTCATCGGTGATCAGATGGTCGATGTCGTCGACGCTCGCGACCGGGCACAGCGACCGGCGCCCGAGCTTGCTGCTGTCGGCCAGCACCACCGCGGCGCGCGCCGCGGCGATCATGGCCCGCTTGGCCTTGCTCTCCTCCAACCCGGAGTTGGTGATGCCCGCGACCGGGTCGACCGCGTCGGCGCCCAGGAACGCCCAGTCGGCGCGGACCTCGCCGAGCAGCCGGACGGCGTGGTCGCCGATGAGCGTGTAGACCCCCTCGACCAGTTGCCCGCCGGTGACCAGCAGCGTCCAGCCGGACTGCTCGGCGCTGAACTTGGCGACACGCAGGTCGTTCGTGACCACCGTCAGAGAGTTCAGCGCCCGCAGCCGCTCGACGAAGGCGTACGTGGTGGACCCGCTGTCGATCACGAGGATCTGGCCCTCGGAGACGAGTCCCGCGGCGTGCGCGGCGATGGCCCGTTTCTGGGTCAGCCGTTTGGTGCGCTTGAGCCGATAGGGGATGTCCTGCTCGCCCGGGGCGGCGACGGCGGTCGCGCCGCCATGGCTGCGCTTGAGCACACCGTCGCGCTCGAGCATCGCCAGGTCCCTGCGGATGGTGGAGACATCGACGCCGAACCGATCGCTCAGCGCGCTGGTCGTGACGAAACCGGTCGAGACGAGCTCTCGGCGTATGAGCTCGTGACGTGTGGTCATCAGCACAGATCCGCCCTCTTTTCCGTGTCCGATGATGCTACCGCGCTCGATCATGGACTGTTTCGCCTGGTAGGCGCTATCCACTGCCCTGTCGTGCACGAATTTACACGAATTTGCCTTGACGAGTGCGCGAAATCGGGCGTAGCGTCCTCCCACCGGCGCGTACACCCACTCGAACGAAGGACGACCGTGACCGTCATCACCGAACTGTTCGGCAAGCAGAAGGCCCTCATCGCGATGGCCCACCTGCCCGCCCTGCCCGGCTACCCGCTGTACGACGAGCGCGGCGGCATCGCCGCGATCAAGGCGGCCGTGGCCCGAGACGTCGCGATCCTGGCGTCGAGCGGGTTCGACGCGGTGTTGTTCTGCAACGAGAACGACCGTCCCTACAGCACCATGGCCGGGCCCGAGGCGACGGCGGCCATGACGGCGGTGGTCACCGAGGTGGCCCGCGACCTCACGATCCCGTTCGGCGTCGACGTCCTCTGGGATCCGAAGGCCGCGATCGCCATCGCCCACGCGACCGGCGCGGCGTTCGTGCGCGAGGTCTTCACCGGCGTCTACGCCAGTGAGCTGGGGCTCTGGGACACCGACGCGAACGCCGCGCTGAAGTTCCGCCGCGCCATCGGCGCCTCGAACGTGAAGCTGTTCTTCAACATCACCGCCGAGTTCGCCGCGCCGCTCGACTCCCGGCGCATCGGGCAGATCGCGCACAGCGCGGTCTTCAGCTCGCTGGCCGACGGCATCCTCGTCTCCGGTTCCGCGACCGGGGTCGCCGCGGAGTTGGAGAAGGTCAGGGAGGCCAAGGACGCGGTCCGCGACGTCGCCGTCCTCGCCAACACGGGGATCACCGCGGCGAGCGTCGGCGCCGTGCTGTCCGCCGCCGACGGCGTGATCGTCGGGTCCTCGCTCAAGAAGGACGGCAACACCTGGAACGAGGTCGACGCGGAGCGCGTGACGGAGTTCGTCGCGGCCGCGACGGCCAGCGGCCACTGGCGGCCCGGGGCCTGAGCCACCGGCACCCGGCCCGTCGGCCACGAGTACGTGACAAGGCACGCACCACCGACAACGAGGGAGCAAGGCAGTGTCCGGAACACATCGCAAGACCGCTGCTCTGGTGGCGGCAGGATGCTCCGCCGTGATCCTCACCGCGTGCGGCTCCGGCGACGGCACGGGTGACGGCACCACCGAGTCGGGGACGGTGGAGATCTGGCTGAGCGACTGGGGCCCCGAGTACGAGCCCTACTGGGAGGAGATCGCCCAGGAGTTCAGCACCGACGGCGTCGACGTCGAACTGCGCTTCGTCGGCGGCAGCGACGCCCACCAGCAGTACGTCACCGCCATCAGCAGCCAGACCGCCCCGTGCATCGGGCTGGTCGGGAACACCTGGGTGCCCGAGTTCGCCTCGCTGGGTGCTCTCATGCCGACCGGCCAGTCGGCCGAGGAGGTCCAGGAGCAGTACGTCTCCGCCGCCGCTGACAGCGTCACCTACGAGGACGAGGTCTACGGCTACCCGTGGAACGCGGCGGTCCGCGCCCTGGTGTACCGGGCCGACCTGTTCGAACAGGCCGGACTGGAGCCTCCGGCCACCTGGGACGACGTGGTCGAGGTGGGCGAGGCGTTCCAGGCCGCCTATCCGGACATGCACGGCTTCGGCGTCGCCGGCGGCGGGCAGTGGTACTACCTGCCCAACGTCTGGGCATGGGGCGGCGAGATCGCCACCCAGGAGGACGACGGCACCTGGGTCTCGCGCATGGACGAGCCGGAGGCGGTCGACGCCTACTCCTTCTACGCCGAGCTGCTCACCGAGCACGGGCTGTCGCCCGAGGGCGCCATGAACTGGAACGGCGGCGACCTCGTCAACGCCTTCAACCAGAACCAGATCGGCATGTTCGTCGCCGGCAACTGGGACCTCAAGAGCCTGCTGTTGCAGAACCCCGAGATGGAGGCCAAGGTCGGCACCGCGCCGATGCCGGAGGGCCCGGGAGGCAGCAACGCGACCTTCATCGGCGGCAGCGACTTCGTCATCTTCGACAGCTGCGAGCTGCCCGACAAGGCCAAGGAGATCGTCGACTACATCCTGGACCCGCAGCGGCTGGTCGAGATCACCAGCCAGCTCGGGTTCATGCCGGCGAAGCTCGACGCGCTGGAGCTGGAGTCGACGAGCGGCTCGTACTCGTCGGAGCTCTGGAAGGTGTTCCCCGACCAGCTGGAAACGGCGCGCTTCGTGCCGGCCACACCAGCCTGGGGCGGGGTCGAGGCCACCGGTGAGCTGGTCAACGCGCTGCACGCGATCATCGGCGGATCCGAGCCGCAGGGTGTCATGGACGGCCTGGCGCAGACCATGGACGACATCCTGGGAGACGGCTAGTGGCCGTCCGGTCCGACGTGCCGCGACAGGCGCCGCTGCGCCGGGCACCCGCCCGGCGCAGCGGGTCGTGGCTGGTGCGCGACCATCGCCGCTACTCCCTGGTGTTCCTGCTGCCGGCGTGCATCGCCATCGCCGCTGTCATCGGGGTCCCGCTGCTGAACGTGCTCTGGTTGTCGCTGCACGACGGCCGCGGCGTCGAGACCGGCGAGTTCGTGGGCCTCGAGCACTACACGGATCTGGTGACGGACACGCAGTACCTGAGCTCGCTGGTCCGGACGATCATCTGGGTGGCCGCGACCGTCACGATCAGCATGGTCGTCGCCCTGGCGGTGGCGCTGCTGCTGAACCGGCTGCCGCGCTGGGCCGGGCTGCTCGGCGTCGTCGTGCTGCTGCCGTGGGCGATGCCGCGCGTGGCCTCCGGCATCATCTGGAAGTGGATGTTCAACGACCAGTACGGCGTGGTCAACTGGGCGCTGACGTCGCTGGGGTTCGAGCGGTTCGACGGCTTCTCCTGGTTCTCCCAGGGTGAGACGGCGTTCGTCGCGATCGGCGCGGCGAGCGTGTGGCAGCGGGTGCCGTTCCTGGCCATCGCGCTCTACGGCGCGCTCAGCACCGTCGACCGCGGCGTGCTGGAAGCGGCGCGGGTCGACGGCGCCGGCGCGCTGCGCACCCTGCTGCGGATCACGCTGCCGATGATCATGCCGGTGCTGCTCATCCTCATCGTGCTGTCGAGCATCTCGTCGTTCAACTCGTTCGACTACGTGTTCGTCATGACGACGCCGGCCGGCGGACCCAACCACGAGACCGAGCTGGTGTCGATCCTCACGTGGGTCACCGGATTCGGGCTGCTGGAGCAGGGCCGGGCCGCTGCGATCGCCGTCACGTCGCTGCTGGTGCTCAGCGCGTTGACCGCCGTGTACTACCGCCTCAGCAGGGAGGAGCGCTCGTGAGCCGCCGGGTGACACCGCGCCGCGCGCTGACCGGCGCCGGGCTGTTCGCGGCGACCGCGCTGCTGATCGTCGTCTGCCTGTTCCCCTTCTACTGGATGTTCGTCACGTCGATCAAACCCGAGACGGAGATCTTCACCGAGACGCCGCGGCTGTGGACCACGAACCCGACGTTCGAGCGCTACGGCGCGCTGTTCGAGGGCGACTTCCTGCAGCAGTTGGTCAACTCGGCGATCATCTCGGTGGCGACGGTCGCGCTGACGCTGCTGCTGGCGGTCGTCGCCGCCTACGCACTGGCCCGGCTGCACGTGCGCGGCAAGACGGTCCTGCTGGTCGTGCTGCTGGCACTGCAGATGCTGCCGGAGATCGTCCTGATCATCCCGCTCTACCGGTTCGCCATCGACGCCGGCCTCATCAACACGCTGATCGGCGTCGTCGTCGCCAACCTGACGATGACCGTGGCGTTCACGATCTGGCTGGTCCGCGGCTACCTCGTCGGCATCCCGATCGAGATCGAGGAGGCCGCTTGGGTCGACGGGGCCAGCCGGTTCACCGCGCTGTGGCGGATCGTGCTGCCGCTGGCCTGGCCCGGCATCGCGGCGGCCGCCGTCCAGGGCTTCATCAGCGCCTGGAACGAACTGCTCATCGCCGTCACGTTCCTGCGCAAGGAGGAGCTCAAGACGCTGCCCGTCGCGCTGCAATCGTTCTTCAACGAGTACTTCGTCGACTGGGGCGGCGTCATGGCCGCTTCGACGCTGTTCTCCATCCCGATCCTGGTGTTCTTCGGGCTGATCCAACGGCGACTGGCCCAGGGCTTCGGAGGCGCCGTGAAGGGATGATCCGGCCCGCTGTGCCCAGCCGCTGAACCCGGGGCGGCTCCCGAGCCCGCCAGATTCGTGGACGGCCTCCGAGGGTTGACGGCGATTCACCCGGAGTGGTTTCATCGGGATCTTATCTCATACAACTCTGTTGCACTATACACAACAACTGGAGTTGCCATGGATGCCGACTTCCGACCCACTCCTGTCAGCCGTCGGCGGCTGCTTCAAGGTGCCGCAGCCGTCGGCGCGGCCACGGCCGTGCCGGCGATGCTGGCCACGCCGGCGCACGCGCTCGCCGGCTGGCCCACGTTCACCTATGCCGGCCTGCCGTTCGATCGGGAGAGTCTCGCCTACAACCCCACCGGCGAGCTCATCTTTCCCTGCATACGGCGAGCCGAGGGGCGGGCACCGGATCCGCTGGCGCGGTACTACCTGTACTACGCGCCGCATGACGCACCGGGCGGCATCTGTCTGGCGTACGGCGACTCGTTGTCCGGGCCGTTCACCGAGTACGCCGGAAACCCGATCGTGTCGCGCACGTGGTCACCGCACTACAGCGTCTCGCACGTCTCGTCGCCGCACGTCCTGTGGAATGAGTCGAATCGCCGCTTCTACCTGTACTTCCACGGCGAGAACACCACGACCCGGCTGGCGCGGTCCGACGACGGCGTCCACTGGACGTACGACAGCATCGTGATCACCACCGCGATGCTGCCGAGCAACGTCACCGAGACGTCGTACGCCCGGGTGTTCCGCCACACCATTCCGAGCAAGTCCAACACGTACCTCATGCTGTTCATGGGCAACCAGGCCGGCACCCGGAAGATCTTCCTCGCCTGGTCGAACGACCAGCGTGCGTGGTCGGTGCGACAGACTCCGGTGGTGTCCCCGGCGGCCGACGGTGAGGCACAGATCGGCAATCCGCACCTCGTCATCAAGGACGGCGTCCCCCACGTGATCTACAACGGCTCCTCGGGGCCGATCTATGTGACCCGGGTCGGTGCGGAGTTCGACCAGGAGGCACACCTCGGTGTCCTGCATCGTGGCTCGGCGGGCTTTCCCGACCACGGCCGTACGGCGGCGCCGTCGTTCGCCCAGGAGGGCGGCACCATCCACATGTTCACCGAGAGCGGCCCGAGGCTCGACGCGCGCATCGCCCGGTCGACGGCTCCGGCTGTTGCGGGCATCTCGTTCCCGACCTGATCGTCGACCGCCGGCAGTGCGGGGCGACTACGCACCGAGGTCGTGGCTGACGAGGCGAGCGGTGCGGACACAGGCTGAGCCGAGCTCGTCGCGGTGGTCCTTGACGCGATAGGTCGGTCCGGACACGGTGACGGCGGCGACGGGTTCTCCTGACGCATCGGTGATGGCGGCGCCGAGCCGGATGACGTCGTCGTGGCGGTTGACCGTGGCCCAGCCGTGGGCCGCGGCCCGTTCGATCTCGGTGCTGAGATCGGCGAGATCGGCATGGTTCTCGACCGGCTCCGGTGCCAGCCGCGCCAGCACCGCGGCCCGCTCGTGGGGAGTCAGAGCAGCGAGGATGGCCCGGCCCATGGCCGTCACTCGCAGGTCGAGCCGGCGCCCCACGGAGGAGCGGACGAACAACGACCTGTCCGGCTGGTACTCGTCGAGGTACACCACCGAGTCCCCCTCGCGGACCGCGAGGTGGACCGTTTCTCCCGTCTGATCCCGCAGCGCGCGCAGGTGGGGGCCGGCGACGTCGCTTAGGTGGGCCTTGCTGACCTGGAACGCCTGGGTCAGGCGCATCGCCCTGCCGCCGAGCGTGTAGTGACGATCCTTCTCGCGCTGGCGCACGTAGCCACGCTCGCGCAAGGCGCTCAGCAGGCGTGAGGTGGTGCCTTTGTCGAGATCGGCTGCCGCGGCGACGGCGGTGACGCTGATGCCGTCGGGTGCGGCCGCGACGATCTCCAGCAACGTGAGCCCGCGGAGGAGTGTGCGGGCGGCTGGCGGATCCGGCGCCTCAGCGGCCATGCGGTCATCGCCTCCGACCTGGGTTGACCGGTCTCATCTGACGCAACGTGATCGCGCCGAAAACAAGCTGCCATCGCAGGTCCTGGTCGTCAAACGTGCTGGCCGCCGCCGATGCCAGGCAGCGTACGGGCGAGCTGCGGGTCTTGACAGGTCGTGCCCGGCGGACCACCATGTCTCACATGTTAAGTCTATGTTGCATAGAATGCAACAGCGCCCAGGGTGTCGGGCTGTGACCGCCGGTGCGCTGCGGGGGAAGGTCGTCGTGGTCACCGGCGCGGCGGGTGGCATCGGCGCGGCGATCGCCAGTGCCTGCCACCATGCCGGTGCGACGGTCCGAGCAGCAGACCTGCGGCCCGGCGACGTCGAGGCTCCGTGGCGGAGCGACCTGCTCGACGTGACCGATCCCGCGGCCACCCGCGCCTTCGCCGAGGCGGTCGCGGCCGACCACGGCGGCATCGACGGCCTCGTCAACAACGCCGGCATCAGCGACAAGCGGCGTCTCGAGAACCTGGACGACGCGACGCTGGCGGCCATCCACGCGACCAATCTCGTCGCTCCCGTCACCATGGTCCGCTCCGCGCTGCCGGCGCTGCGCGATGCGGCGAGCATCGTGAACATCTCGTCCATCAGGGCGCGTCTCGGCTTCTCCGGCGACGTCGCCTACCTCGCCGCGAAGGGCGGCCTGGAGGCGGCAACCCGCGGCCTCGCCGTCGAGCTGGCGGCACGTGGCATCCGAGCCAACGCCGTGGCTCCCGGCGCCATCGAGACCGACCTGAATCGGCAGGTGCTCGACGATCCCGACACCCTCGCGCGGGTGGTGGGGCGCATCCCACTCGGCCGGACCGGGAAGCCGGCAGACGTCGCCGGCGCCGTCGCCTTCCTGCTCAGCGACGCCGCCGCGTTCATCACCGGAACCGTGCTCGACGTGGACGGCGGCCAGACGATCTACGGCTGACGCCGTACCCCTACCCGGCCTCGGCGCACAGCGCCGGCGCCTGGATCCCCAACCGAGAGGACACTGCCGTGACCGGCATCTACGACTATGACGTTCCCGTACTCGACCTCGTGAAGCGCTACCAGAACCTGTACTCCGGCGCTGTGTACGACGTCCTGGACGAGATGGGGCTGCCGCATCAGGCGCTGGCCACCGACCTCAAACCGGTCCTGCCGACCATGGTGGTCGCCGGCCCGGCGTTCACCATGAAGGGCATCCCGGACTCCGCGGGCAACCCGGAACTGCGGGCCCGGCGCATCCATATGTTCACGGACATGAAGGCGACCGGCGTTCCGCTGATCGACGTGCGCGACTGCAGTTTCGACATGCAGGCGGCGCACTACGGCGAGATGAACGCCACGGTGGGCAAGTCGTGCGGGGTCGTGGGCGCGGTGATCGACGGCGGCTGCCGCGACACCGCGTTCCTCATCCGCGACGAGTTCCCGGTCTTCTGCCGCTACCAGTCGCCGGTCGAGGCCTACCGCCGCTGGAGCTACTACGAGTGGCAGCAGCCCGTCGCGCTTCGCGGAGCCCTCACGGCCGTCGTCCCCGTCAACCCGGGCGACTTCGTCTGCGGCGATCTCGACGGCGTCGTCATCGTGCCGAAGGACGTGGTCGTCGAGGTGCTCGAGAAGACCGAGGACCTCGTCGAGCGGGAGAACGGCGTGCGCGCGGAGTTCGTCTCGGGCGGTGACCCGGTCGAGATCTACCAGCGTCACGGCCGGCTGTGACCTGAGCGCCGGTCCGGCTGGTGAGGGAGGATCGATGGCAGACGTGCTCATGACGGCGCCGGCGCGGCCGAACGAGGCGACGCGCCCGCCGGCAGGCGGGGACGGCCGGGCCCGGCGCGAAGCGCTCTGGGGCTACGGCTTCATCGCACCGCAGGTGCTGGGCTTCCTGGTGTTCGTGCTCGGGCCGCTGGTCGCCGTCTTCTATTACAGCTTCCACGACTACAACACGTTCACCGGCGACATGTCCTTCATCGGCGTGGAGAACTATCGGGAGCTCGCGTCCAGTGGGACGTTCGCCACCGTCCTGCGCAACACGGCGGTGTTCTCGCTGGGCGTCATCCCCGCCAACATCGTCCTCGGCATCGCGCTGGCCGTCCTGGTCAACCGGCAGTGGCCGGCCATCGCCTTCTTCCGGACGGCGTTCTTCGTGCCCGTCGTCATCTCGCTCGTGGCGTGGTCGCTCGTCTGGGATTACCTGCTGCAGGCCAACGGCGGGCTCAACGCGGCTCTCGACGCCGTGGGCATCGACGGCCCGAACTGGCTGGAGGATCCGGCATGGGCCATGGTCGCCGTCGTGGTCGTGCAGGTCTTCAAGGTGGTGGGGATCAGCATGATCCTCTTTCTGGCCGCTCTGCAGGAGGTGCCGCAGGAGGTGGTCGAGGCCGCCCGGGTGGACGGGGCCGGGACGTTCGCGATCCTGCGGCGCATCACGCTGCCGCTGATCAGCCCGACGATCCTGCTGGTCGCCATCCTCGCCACCATCAACTCGCTCAAGGCGTTCGCGCAGGTCTTCCTGCTCACCGAGGGCGGGCCGGGACTCTCCACGACCATCCTCGGCTACTACATCTACGACCAGGCGTTCGAGGCGTTCAAGAACGGCTACGCCAGCACGCTCGCGGTCGTGCTGTTCGTGATCGTCCTGGCCCTGACCATCGCCCAGTGGTGGACCCGCAGGAGGTGGGTCTTCAATGAGTCGTGACGACACCGCCACCGTCCCACGCTCCACCGGACGAGCACGCCGGGCCACTGGGCGAGGGGCGACGTATCTCGTCCTCACCGTTCTCGCGGTCCCGTTCGTCTTCCCGGTGTACTGGATGGTGGTCACCGGACTGAAACCGCTCGGCGAGGTGTTCGCGAACCCACCCGTCCTGTGGCCGGCCTCGCCGCAGTGGTCGAATTACCTGACACCGTTCCGCGACGGCGAGTTCGCCCGTCAGTTCCTCAACTCGACCTACATCGCGACACTCTCGACGCTCGGCGTGCTGGTGGTGGCCTCGTTGGCCGGCTACGCGTTCGCCCGGATCCGGTTCCGTGGCAACACGGTGTTGTTCATCATGCTGCTCAGCGCGCTGCTGATCCCCGTCGAGGTGACCATCATCCCGCTGTTCCGGCTGATGGGATGGTTCGGCTGGATCGACACCCACTGGCCGCTCATCCTGCTGCCCGTCTTCGGCGGGTTCAGCGTCCTGGGCACGTTCCTCATGCGCCAGTTCTTCCTCGCCCTGCCCGCGGAGCTGGAGCAGGCGGGGCGCGTGGACGGCCTCGGCCGCTGGGGTCTGTTCTGGTACGTCGCGCTGCCGCTGGCCCGCCCGCCGCTGGCGGCGCTCGCGATCCTGGCTTTCCTGAACAGCTGGAACGAATTCCTCGAACCGCTCGTCTTCCTGCGCTCGCGGGAGCTGTGGACGATCCCGCTCGCGCTGAACTCGTTCGCCGATCCCAACACCGGAATCCCGATCTGGAACGTCCAGATGGCCGCTACCAGTCTGAGCGTGCTGCCGGTCCTGATCGTGTTCGTCTTCGCCCAGCGGCATTTCGTCCAGGGCATCGCCGGTACCGGCATCAAGTGAGGCACGTCGACAGGCCGCGATCCATCCGACTCGAGAAGGGCAGTACCCGATGAAGAGATACCGCCGGTCCCTCGTCGCGACGACGACAGCAGCGTCGCTGCTGGCAGTCGCGGGCGCATGCAGCGGTTCCGACAACACCGCCGGCGACGACGACAGCCCGGTCGACCTCACCATGACCGTCTGGACGGCCGACGAGGAGGTCATCGGCACCTACGAGACGATGGCGGAGGAGTTCCGTGAGATCGACCCCCGCCTCGGCAGCCTGACCGTCCAGTCGATCCCGTTCGACAACTACCTGGGCCGGCTGACCACGCAGCTCAGCGGTGGCGACGCGCCCGACCTCGGCTGGCTGGTCGAGGCGAACATCCCGGCTCTGGCCGAAGCGGGCGCGCTCGTGGACGTCGGCGACGCGCTGCACGACTTCGAGGGCTACGACTTCGACGACATCGTGCCCGGCACCCTCACCGGGGTCGAGCGCGAGGACGGCCTGTTCGGCTATCCGTTCGCCAGCACAACGCATCCGATCATCGTCAACACCGACCTGTTCGCCGCCGCGGGCGTCGACAGCCCGGTCGAGCTGTTCGAGCGGGGGGAGTGGACGTGGGAGAACCTGGCCCGCGTCTCGCGCGAGCTCGTCCAGTCCGGTGCAGCGGCCTACGGCTTCGACATCCCGCAGTTCCAGTACAGCCAGTACACCCAGATGACGCCGTTCCTGAAGGCCTTCGGCGCCGAGGCGTGGCCGGAGGGCACCCAGTGCGGGTACGACAGTCCCGAGGCGGTCGAGGCCGTGGAGTTCATCCGGACCATGGCGTTCGTCGACGACTCCTTCCCGGCGCCGGGAGAGACGTCGAGCTTCCCGACCGGAGACACCGGCATGTACCTCGGCCCGCCCAGCACCCTCAACAACCTGACCGACGCCGGCTTCGCCTTCGACCTGGTCCCGCAGCCGGAGGGATCGGCAGGGTTCGACCCGTTCTTCGGTCAGGCCGCGGTGGTCGCGTTCAGTAGCGGCGACGACATCGATGTGGCGTCGGACTTCCTGGCGTACATCAGCACCACCGAGAGCTCTCGGCGGCTGATGAAGTTCTTCATCCCGCCGCGCGCGTCGCTGCTCACCCCCGAGCTCGTCAGCGAATCCAACCCGATGATCAGCCCGGCGGCGGCACAGCGGTCCCTGATCGACACTCTCGACACGGCCGAGCAGCTGTCCTTCCCGCTGGCCATCCCCGAACTCGAGAGCGCGATCCGTCCGGTCATGGATGGGCTGTGGCAGCCGGAGGCCGACGTCGCCGCCGTGCTCGCCGAGGTCTGCGACGTGGCCGAGCCCATTCTGGAGTCGCAGTGAAGATCGCGGAGTACCTGCGCGTCGACGATCCGCCGCATCTGTGGCCGCTGATGCGCCAGTGCGGCGTCGACCACGCGGTCCTGCGGTTGCCCGAGGCCGCGGACGGCACGATGCCCTCCGATCTCGCGGCGGTGCGCACTGCCGTCGAGCGGGTGGAGAAGGCGGGGTTCGCCGTCGAGGCGATCGAGCCGATTCCGCCGATGGAGAAGGTCAAGCAGGGGTTGCCCGGGCGCGACGAGGAGATCGAGCACGTCCACCACCTGCTGGCCACGATGGAACGGCTCGGCGTGCAGATCCTCTGCTACAACTTCATGGCGGCCTTCGGCTGGGGCCGGACGCGGTGGGCCGAGCCCGGCCGGGGTGAGGCGCTGGTGACCGGATTCGACGTCGACGACCTCGAGGCGCTGCCCGCGCACGACGTCGCGCTGTCCGAGGACCGGATGTGGGCGAACTACGAGTACTTCGTCCGGGCGGTCGTCCCGGTGGCCGAGCGGCACGGCATCCGGCTGGCGATGCACCCGGACGACCCGCCGGTCTCGCCCTATCGAGGGGTTGCCCGCATCATGCGCACACCCGAGGCCATCGAGCGGGCGATGAGTCTCAGCGACAGCCCGGCGCACGGTCTGACGTTCTGCCAGGGCACGTTCTCGACGATGGGTGCCGACATCCCGGCCACCATTCGGCGCTTCGCGGACCGGATCCGGTTCGTCCACTTCCGGGACGTCCGAGGGACGCCCGACCGGTTCGTCGAGACCTTCCACGACGAGGGGCAGACCGACATGCGCGCCGCGATGGCCGCGTACGCCGAGATCGGCTTCGACGGCCCGCTGCGCCCTGACCACGTGCCGACGCTGTTCGGCGAACCCCACGACCGGCCCGGCTACGAGGTGCTGGGCCGCCTCTACGCCGTCGGCTACCTACGCGGCTTGTGGGAGGCCGTGGCCCACCCGACGGACCTGGAAGGGGATCGAGATGACCGGTGACGTCCGCCCGTCCCGTTCGCTGAACCGGCGCACCCTGCTGCGTGCGGCCGGCGGCGCCATGACCGCCCTGGGCTGGACCGGGGCCGGCGGGCTCCTGGCGCCGGTCGCGGCACGCGCCGGCGCCGCCGACCCGCTGGCGCTGATCCGGGAACGGCGACGACACCTGCTGGTGGGCGACGGCTCCTCCGGCGATCCCGACCTGGCGCGCATCGTGGCCGGCGTCGACGCCGAGGCGGCCCGGCTCTGGGCGGCGATGGAGCGGGACCCGGCGCGGCTCTTCCTCTGGCCGGACGTGGCCAGTCGTACGGATCCGAGCCATCACCGTGTGTCCTACGACAGGCTGCGCACCATGGCATCGGCCTACGCGACGCCAGGTTCTGTGCTCGCGGACGACCCGGCCCTGGCCGGCGACCTGATCGCCGCGCTGGACTGGCTGTACGACCACCGTTACAACCCGGAGCTGCCGGCCGTGGGCAACTGGTGGGAGTGGGAGATCGGCGCCCCGCTGCGGCTGAACGACATCAGCGTGTTGCTGCGCGACTCACTGGGGCCGGAACGGCTCGGCCGCTACATGGACGCCGTCGGGCATTTCGCCCCGAACGTCAGCGGCAGCGGCGCCAACCTGGTGTGGCGCTGCTCGGTCGCCACCCTGCAGGCCGCGAACAGTGGCGACCCGGCACGGCTGGCGACGGTGCGCGACCGGATCGGCGAGGTGTTCCCGTATGTCGCCGACGGCGACGGCTTCTACCGCGACGGCTCGTTCATCCAGCACCAGGACTTCGCGTACACCGGCGGCTACGGCACGTCGCTGCTGCTCTACCTCAGCGACTTGCTCGCGCTGCTGGCCGGTACCCCATGGGAGAGCACGCACCCGGATCGCGACAACGTCTTCGCCTGGGTGTTCGACGCGTTCGACCCTTTCCTCCACCGGGGCGCGATGATGGACATGGTCCGCGGCCGGGAGATGTCGCGGTACTACCAGACCGACCGCATCACCGGACATGTCGTCCTGGGCGCTGTGCTCTCGATCGCCCAGTTCGCACCCGCGCCCGAAGCCGCCGCTATGCGGGCCATGGTCAAGGGCCACCTGCGAGCCGACACCCATCGAGACTTCTTCGACTATGACCCTGAGGCGACCGAACGCACGCGGGTCGGCACGGCCGCCCTGGCGAAGGCCGTGCTCGCCGGCGCGGCTCCGGGCCGCGGTGACCTCGTCGCGCACCGTCAGTTCCCGGCCATGGACCGCGTCGTGCACCTGCGCGAGGGGTTCGGCATCGGCATCTCGATGTCGTCTCGCCGCACGCGCACCTACGAGGCCATCAACAACGAGAACTCCCGAGCCTGGTACTCCGCCGACGGCATGACCTACCTCTACAACGACGACCTCGGCCACTACACCGACCAGTTCTGGTCCACCGTCGACTGGTACCGGCTGCCCGGCACCACCGTCGACGACCGCTCGCGGGAACGCGCGACCACGTACCGTCCGCCCACGTCGTGGGCCGGAGGCGCGGTACTCGACGACCGCTACGGCGCGGTCGGGATGGACCTGAAGGCCGACGGCGCGAGCCTGGTGGCGCACAAGTCGTGGTTCTGCCTCGACGACCAGGTGCTCTGTCTGGGCGCCGGCATCACCAGCACCGACGGCCGCCCGGTCGAGACGATCGTGGAGAACCGCAAGTACGCCGAGGGCGCCGCACCGGCGGTCACGATCGACGGCCGCGCCGTCACGCTCCCTGACGGCGAGGACGTGGTCCTGGCCGGGGCCCGGTGGCTGCACCTCGACGGCGCCGGCGGCTACGTGTTCCCGGCGCCGGCCACCATCCGCGTCCGCCGCGACACCCGCACCGGCCGGTGGACGGACATCAACCGCCAGGTCAGGCAGGACCCGACACCCCACACCCGGACGTACGTCTCGGCCGCGATCGACCATGGGACCGACCCGGACGCGGCGACCTACGCCTATGCGCTCCTCCCGGGAGCGTCGGCTGCCGACCTGCGCCGGTACGCCGGCAGCACGGTGGACGTCGTCGCCAACACGGCTGCCGTGCAGGCCGTCCGGGTCCGCCGGGACGGCCTGGTGCTCGCCACCTTCTGGGCAGCGTCGGGCGGCGAGGCCGCCGGAGTCGCGGTCGACTCCATGGCCGCGGTGGTGACGCGGCGTTCTGGCGACCGGCTCGACGTCGCGGTGTCCGATCCGACCCAGGAGAACACCGGCGCGATCCTCGTGGAGCTCGATCACCCGGCCGGTCGGCTCGTGGAATCCGACGACCGGATCACGGTGCTCCAGCTCGCGCCCACGGTCCGGTTCGAGGTCGCTGTCGACGGCGCGGCGGGACGCAGCCTCGTCGCCCGCTTCGCCGTGTGACGAGGCGATCTCCAGGAGCCATTAATCGACAAGGAGTCTTAGTAGGCACTTGTAGAAAGATGCCGTGAATCAATAACGTCGGTGCCGTGACGAGACACCATCGAACCGACGAGCTGGTCCGGGCGCTGTCCGGGGTGAACTCCTTCCCGGTCACGCCGTTCGACGCCCGCGGCGGGCTGGACCTCGACCGGCTCGCCGAGCACGTCGACCATCAGGTGCGGCACGGCGCGACGTCGGTCTTCCCGGCGTGTGGCACCGGCGAGTTCGCGGCGCTGTCGCCGGGTGAGTGCCGCGACGTCGTCGAGCAGACGGTGCGCACGGTGGCCGGCCGGCTCCCGGTGATCGCCGGCGTGGGCATCAACCTGTCCGTGGCGCGGGAGCAGCTGGCCTCCTTCGAGCAGGCCGGGGTGGACGGCGTCCTCCTGCTGCCCCCGTACCTGGCGCCCGGTGATCCCGAGGCGCTCGCGGACTACTACCGCGGCGTGATCACGGCCACCGATCTGCCGGTCCTGCTCTATGTGCGCCCCGAGGCTCCCCTCGACGCCGACGCGCTGCTGCGGTTGTGCGAGCACGCCAACGTGCTGGGGGTGAAGGACGGCAGCGGCGACGCCGAGCGGCTGTCCCGGCTGGCCGGCGCGCTGGGCGAGGAGCGCGTCGTCGTCAACGGCATGCCCACGGCCGAGCTCTCGGCGGCGGCGTTCCGCGGTCTGGGGGTCGGCGGGTACTCGTCGGCCGTCTACAACTTCGTCCCCGACATCGCGATGGCGTTCCGGCAGGCCGCCACCGATCTCGACGGCGCGCGGCAGGAGCAGATCCTCGAGGCGTTCTACCGCCCGTTCGGCGCGCTTCGCGATCGTCGTCGCGGCTACGCGGTCAGCCTGGTCAAGGCGGGGGTCTCGGCCCTGCTCGGGAGCGTCGGCGCCCCTCGGGCGCCGTTGCCGGCGGCGGACGACCGGACCACCCGCGCCCTGATCGACCTGGTCGAGAAGGCGCGCGCCGAGATCGGCAGCGACTCCGAGCGATAGCCAGAAGGAAGGACGCGACGATGCGTGCTCCGAGACACCGAACCTGGGCCGCCGCCGGCGGCGGGGCGCTGGCCGTTGCCGTGCTCGCCGCGCTGGTGCCGGCCCAGGCGGCCCAGCCGCCGCATCCGGGCCCGCCGGCGCACGCGATGCCGCCGGCGCAGGCCGAGGCGACCGTGACGGTCGTCGTCGCACCGGACGGCGACGACGACAATCCGGGGACGGCCGGTGCGCCGCTGCGCACCCTGACGGCGGCCCAGCAGGCCGTCCGCGATCTCAGCAGCATCCCGGACGGCGGAGTGGCGGTGCTGCTGCGCGGCGGACGGTACGAGCTGGACGACACGCTCGCCCTCGACGCCCGCGACTCCGGCCGCGACGGGCACCCGGTCACCTGGGCGGCCTGGCCGGGCGAGCGGCCGGTGCTCGACGGCGGCCGGGTGATCGGCGGGTGGACGGTGCACGACGCGGCGGCGGGCATCTGGTCGGCCCCGGCCGGCGGGCTCACCGCGCGCCAGCTCTACGTCGACGGCGTCCGCGCCACCCGCGCCCGCACCGAGACGTTCACCGGCGCCACGTCCACCGACGACACCGGCCACGTCACCACCGACACCGGCCCGCTGAGCTGGCACCGGCCCGAGGGAGTCGAGCTGGTGTACCGGCGCATCTGGACCCAGCCGCGCAACCTGGTCGCGTCGGTGGCGCGGACGTCGGACGGCCGGACCCGCGTCACGATGGCGCAGCCGGGCTGGGGCTACAACCGGCGCAAGGGCGGCACCGCCACCACCACGCCGCCCGCATGGATCGAGAACGACTACACGTTCCTCGACGAGCCGGGCGAGTGGTACCTCGACCCCGTCGCCGACACCGTCTACTACCTCCCGCGTCCCGGCGAGGACCTGACCACCGCCGACGTCGTGCTGCCCGCCGTCGAGCGGCTGGTGACGGTGCACGGCACCGCGGCGGAGCCGGTCCACGACATCGTGCTCGACGGCCTGACGTTCGCGCACTCGACCTGGCTGCAGCCCAGCGGCGAGCTCGGCGGCCACCCGGACATCCAGGGCAACCTGGTGCGGCTGCCGGAGCCGGGCCAGGACAACCGCGTGGCGCCGATGCTCGTCACGCCCGGCGCGGTGCACCTGGAGCACGCGCACCGCGTCGACGTGACGGACTCCGTGTTCACCCGGCTCGGGAACGCCGCGATCGACGTCGCCCGCGGGTCGCGCGACGTCGCCGTCGCCCGCAACCGGATCGAGGACGTCGCCGGCGGCGGGGTGCAGATCGGGGAGGTCGACCTCTCCGACGGCTCGCTCGCCTACGACACCACCTCGCCGTACGACACCAAGAACTACGCCCCTGCCGACCAGCGCGACATCATCCGCGGCATCGACGTGACGGCGAACCTGATCACCCGCATCGGGCTGGACTACGCGTCGGCCGTCGGGGTCTTCGCCGGCTACACGCAGGACGTCACCATCGCGCGCAACGAGCTGGCCGACCTGCCCTACAGCGCCATCAGCCTGGGCTGGGGCTGGGCCCAGCCGCAGCTGCTGGCCGGCTCCGTCGCCCGCGACAACGCGATCGTGGGCAACACCATCCGCGACGCGATGTCCACGCTGCAGGACGGCGGCGCCGTCTACACGCTCGGCGCCCAGCCCGGCACGGTCATCCAGCGCAACCTCGTCGCGAACTCCGCTCTCGCGTTCTACCTGGACGAGGGGTCCAGCGGCATCGACCTCGCCCAGAACGTCTCGACCGGCTCGGCCGTGCTCAAGCTGCAGCAGGACTTCACCAACCGGCCCTACCCGACCGGCGCCTTCGACAACACCGTGAGCGAGACCTACTGGCAGGGCGCCTCCGGTCCCGCGGCCGACGGCGTCGTGTCGCGCCAGAACGGCGACACGACGCTCACCGGCAACGTGCGGGTGCCCGCCGGGACGCAGTGGCCGGCCGCGGCGGACCAGATCGCCCGCGAGGCGGGCATCCCCGGCGGCGACTGGGCGGTCGGCGACCCCTACGCCGCCTTCCACCTCACGTCGACGACCGGAGGCCTCGAGGACGGCGAGGCGGTGGCGAACCTGACGGCGCGGGTGGCCCGGGCCGCGAACGTCGACCCGGACGCGGAGGTCCGCTGGGTGCTCGACGCCGGCCCGGACCTCGCCGGGCGTACCTTCGCCATCGGCCAGAGCCAGGTCACCACCGACGCGGCCGGCCGGGCGGTCTTCGGCGCGCCGCAGCGGTTCGGCGACGCACTGGACCTGCAGGGCATGGACGGCCGGGTGCTTCAGATCAGCGGGCCCGTGCCACCGGGGACGCACGAGTTCCGGCTCGGTCTGGCCGACGTGGCCGCCGCCGGAGCCGAGGCGCTGGTGTGGTCGGCGCCGCACGAGGTGGTGGTCGCACCGGAGACGGTGCTGTTCACCGAGGACTTCGACGCGACGGCGACCGGCTCGCTGCCCGCGGGCTGGAGCACCACCGGGACGCCGGGCACGGCGTCCATCGTGGCCGATCCGGACGGCACGGGCCACAGCTTGCGCGTCGACCACCCCACCACCGGGTCGTCGTCGTTCACCACCCAGCTGCCGTTCGCCGCCCAGGGCGGTGACCTGGTGCTGCGGCTGCGGATGCGGGCGGAGCAGACGACGGCGATCGGCTACGGCCCGTGGCTGCGTGACGCGGCCGGCGTTCAGGGCCCGATGGTGGCCTTCCTCGACGACGGCTCGCTCGGCGTCTACCGCACGAACGCCTGGACCGGCATCGGGCCCTATCAGGCCGGCCGCTGGTACGACCTCACCCTGAGCATCGACGTCGCGGCCCGCGGCTACGACGTCGCCGTCGACGGCGTGGTGCTGGCCACCGGTGTGCCGTTCCGCGGCGCCGCCGGCGACCTCGCGCTGCTGCAGTTCGGCGCCTACTCCGGCGACACCGGCCGGTTCCACGTGGACGACATCGCGCTGTCGCGCATCGACACCTGAGAAGGAGACACCTGTCATGAAGGCTGGATGGACGGCGCGGGCCACGGCCGCCGCGGTGGGCGCCTTGCTGCTGACCGGCTGTTTCGCCGGCTCGTCGGACGACGACACCACCGGGAGCACGAGCGGTGACGGCGACACCGTCAGCCTGCGACTCGCACACGGGTGGACCGGCGAGGTGCCGCAGGCACGGGCGTTCGAGCCCGCCGTCGAGCGGTTCCAGGAGGAGCACCCGGAGATCGACCTCACCGTCGAGACCGCGGCCGGCAACGAGATCAAGACGCTGGTCTCGTCCGACATGGCGGCGGGTCGCGAGCCCGACGTGTTCCTGCACTGGGGGACCCGCGACACCTCGCCGTACGTCGAGGACGACCGGCTGGCCGACCTCACCGACTACCTGGACGAGAACCCGGAGATCCGCGACCGCTACGAGGACGGCGCGTTCGACTCCGTCACCTGGGACGGGCGCGTCTACGGGCTGCCCATCGGCGCGTACGCCCAGGTCCTGCTGATCAACGAGGCGGTCATGGACGCCGCCGGCGTGGAGCCGCCGGCCGACGAGGCCGACGTGCTGCGCGCCGTCGAGGAGCTCGTCGCCGCCGACGTCATCCCGCTGGCCGTCAACGGGACCGCCGAGCGGTACCTGTTCGAGCTGTTCCTGGCCCGTGAGCTGGGCGCCGACGGCCTCGACGGCGTCGCGACCGGCGACGCCGCCACCCGCGACGCGATCGCCGCGGCGGCGGCGAAGGTCATGGAGTTGCGCTCGGCCGGCGCGTTCCCGGAGGGCGCCGAGACGCTGCAGACCCTGCAGGCGCTGGAGCTGTACAACTCCGGCGCGGCCGCGATGTTCTACAACGAGACCTGGACGATCGGGAACCTCGCCGAGTCCGTCATCGAGACGACCACGCTGTCGACCTACCCGGGCGAGGACGTGCGCACCCTGGCCGGCGCCGGCTACTACGTGTACATCAGCGCCGACGCGTGGGCGGACGAGAACCGGCGCGAGGCCGCGCTGACGCTGGCCGAGTACCTGGCCGGGCCGGAGGTCAACACCGACCTCGTCGACATCTCCTGGTATCCGTCGCCGATGCTGGCCGACCAGCTCGACGTCGACACCGCCGCGCTGCCGCCGCTGGTGCAGGACATGCTGCAGACCCGCACCGACGCCGTCGCGTCCGGGGAGTTCGCCGACAAGCTGGACGAGAAGCTCACCGCCGGGGCGTTCGAGAGCCTGACGTCGCTGTCCGAGCGGTTGTTCATCGGCGAGCTCACGCCGGAGCAGTTCGCCGACGAGTTGCTCGCGGCGACCGCGGCCGACCCGGCGAGGCTCTGACGTCCATGGCGGCACCCTCGGCGTCCAGCGCCGTCACCCACGCGGACCCGGCCGGGCGTACACCGTCCGGCCGGGCCGCCGGTTCCGCGCCGGCGGCGCGCGGGCCGGTCCGGCCGCGGCGGCGCTCCCGGCTGCGGCGCAACCGGTACCGCGGCCGCAACCTCGTGGTGCTGGCGGCGTTCCTGCTGCCCGCGGCCGCGCTGTACGGCTGGCTGTTCGTCGGCGCGGTGGGCCAGACGGTCCTCTACAGCTTCTACGACTGGAACGCGGTCAGCGACCCGGTCCCCGTGGGCCTGGACAACTTCACCCGGCTGGTGTCGGACCCGGTGTTCGGGCAGGCGCTGGTCAACACGCTCTACATGACCGCGTTGCTGGTGTTCGTGCAGCTGCCCGGCGCGTTCCTGCTGGCCTGGTTCCTGTACCGGCGGGTCCGCGGCTGGCGGTTCCTGCGCACGGTGTACTTCCTTCCGGTCGTCATCTCGACCGCCGCGGTCGCGCTGCTGTTCGGCTTCCTCTACGAGCCCAACTTCGGCGTGCTCAACGCGCTGCTGGAGCGCGTCGGCCTGGACGACCTCGGCCGCGACTGGCTGGGCGACCCGCTGACCGCGATGACCGCCGTCTCCGTCCCGCTGTTGTGGAAGGAGGTCGGGCTGATGATGATCATCCTGCTGGCGGCCATGCAGGGGCTGCCCGGCGAGGTCCTCGAGGCGGCCGAGATCGACGGCGTCAACGGCTACCAGCGGCTGCGTCACGTCGTGCTGCCGCTGCTGTCGCGCGCCATCGGCCTGTGCTTGCTGCTGTGCATCACGACGGCGTTCAAGGTGTTCGACTTCGTGCTGCTGATGACCGGCGGCGGGCCCGGCAACCGGACCGAGATCACCGGTTCCTACCTGTACGCCCAGGGGTTCGAGCGGTTCGAGTACGGCTACGGCAGCGCGGTCGCGGTGGTCATCACGGCGGTCGTCGTGGTGGTCGTGAGCATCCCGCGGCTGTTCCGGCTGGTCACGGGGAGGAGGGCGGCATGACGACGGCACCGACAGGGGCGCGGCGGCGGCCGCTGCTGGCGGCGGCCCGCGGGTCGTTCGTCTGGGGCTACGCGGCGATCACCGTGTTCGGGTTCGCGTTCGTGGCGATCTCGGCGTTCAAGTCCAACGCGGAGATCTTCGCCGACCCGTTCGCACTGCCGGAATCGTGGGGCTTCGCCAACCTGACCCGGGCCTGGACCACGGCGCACATCGGCGACTACTTCGTCAACACCGCGTTGGTGGCGGTCGTGACGACGGTGCTGAGCACGGGGCTGGCGGCCACGGTGGCGTACACGATCGTGCGGATGCGCTTCCCGGGGTCGTCGCTGGTGTATCTGGCGTTCGCGATCGGCGTCGGCGTCCCGCTGCAGGCACTGCTGGTGCCGACGTTCATCGTCATGAACAACGCCGGCCTGCTGGACAGCCTGACCTCGCTGGTCCTCGTCTACACCGCGTTCGCGCTGCCCAAGGCGGTGTTCCTGCTGGCCGCGTTCATGAAGGACGTGCCGGCGGAGCTCGAGGAGGCGGCCCTCATCGACGGCGCGGGCGAGCTGACCATCTTCCGCCGCGTGGTGCTGCCGCTGTGCAAGCCCGCGCTGGCGACGGTGGCGGTGCTGGAGTTCCTCGGCGCGTGGAACGAGTACGTGTACGCGAGCGTGCTGATCCGCAGCCCGGAGAACCGGACCATCTCCCTGGGCCTGGCCTCGTTCAGCTCCGAGTACGCCAGCGACTACGGCCTGATCGCCGCCGGTGTGCTGATCACCGTCGTCCCCGTCGTCATCGTCTACGTCCTGCTGCAACGGCACGTCGTCGCCGGGCTGTCCACCGGCGCACTGAAGGGGTGAGCACGTCATGACCGCACGGACCATCGTCGACGTCCGGGCCACCGCGCACACGCTGCCGGTCGACCCGCCGTTCCGATGGCGCGACGGCCTGCCGGCGTCGGGGACGACCCGCGACGTGACGCAGCTGGAGATCGTCGCCGACGACGGCACCGTCGGCGTGGCGGTGCTGCCGCGCGGCGCCATCGGCGTCGACCTCGTCGAACGGCGCATCCGGCCCACGCTGACCGGCCGCGACGCGCTGCTCACCGAGGACTGCTGGGCGGCGCTGCACGAGGCCGACCGCGTCGAGCACTTCCCGCCGTACGCGCTCGGCCCGGTCGACGTCGCGCTCTGGGACCTCAAGGCGAAGGCGGCCGGGCTGCCGCTGTACGCACTGCTCGGCGGCGCCCGCACCCGCATCCCGGCGTACGCGAGCACCGTCACGTACGACGACGTCGACACCTACCTCGCCGTCGCGGACGAGTGCCTGGGCGCCGGCTTCACCGCGATCAAGTTGCACGCCTGGGGCGACGTCGCACGCGACGCGGAGCTGGCCCGGCGGCTGCGCCGGCACGTCGGCGACGACGTCGACCTCATGTACGACGGGTCGGGCGCGTTCGACCTGCGCGACGCGGTCCGGCTCGGGCACGTCCTCACCGACCTCGGGTTCGGCTGGTACGAGGAGCCGATGCGCGAGTGGGCGCTGGGCCCGTACGTGCGGCTGCGCGAGGCCGTGGGCGTGCCGATCCTCGGGCCCGAGACGACGCCCGGCGTGCACCACGCCGTCGCCGACTGGATCGCCGCCGGCGCCGTCGACCTCGTCCGCACCGGCGTGCACTACAAGGACGGCGTCACCGGCGCGCTGCGCATCGCCCACCTCGCCGACGCGCACGGCCTGCGCGCCGAGGTGCACGGCGGGGGCGCGGCGAACCTGCACCTGGCCTGCGCCATTCCGAACACGACGTACTACGAGGTGATCGTCGCCGGGCGGCCGGCCCGGCCGCGGTTCCCGGTGACGGCCGACGGGTACGCCGAGGCGCCGCAGGGGCCGGGGACGGGGGAGAGCGCGCTGTGAGCCGGGGAGCGGTGCTGCTGACGGGTGCGACCGGACTGGTCGGCGACGCGCTGGCCGAGCGGCTGCGCGCCGACGGCTGGCGGGTCGTGGGGGTCGGGCTGGACGCGGGCGGGCCGGACGACGTGGTGGCCGACCTGGCCGACGACGCCGATCTCGCGCGAGTCGAGCGGCTGGTCGGTGAGGTGCCGGAGTTGCGCGCCGTCGTCACCAACGCGGGCGTCACCGGGCCGCGCCGCCGTCCGCAGGACGTCACCGTCGCCGACTGGGACGCCGCGCAGGCGATCAACGTGCGGCCGGTGCTGGCGCTGTCGCTGGCGGCCGCCCGCCGGTGGATCGCCGCGGGCGAGGCGGGCGCCGTCGTCACCGTCTCGTCGCCCGGCGCCACGCGCGCCCACCTGCACCGGGCCGTGTACGACGCGACGAAGGGCGCGGTCGAGGCGTTGACCCGCGCACTGGCGGTCGACCTGGGGGAGCACGGGATCCGGGTGAACGCCGTCGTGCCGGCGGCCGTCGGCGGCGACCACCCCGACCTGCCGCTGGGCCGCGGCGCCGCGCCGGAGGACGTCGCCGCCGCGGTCGCCTTCCTGGTCTCGGACGAGGCGCGGTCGACCACCGGGCACTGCCTGGCCGTCGACGGCGGGCTGCTGGCGCAGGCGCGCAGCCGCGGCGTCGCGATGCGGGCGGACCGATGAGCGGCGACAGCACGGTCCGGGCGGTGCGGCTGACCCCGGTCGCGTTCGCCGAGCCGCCGCTGCGCAACTCCGCGGGCGTGCACGGCCCGGCCGTGTCACGGCTGGTCATCGAGGTCGAGACGGCGGCCGGCGCGGTCGGCCTGGGCGAGACGTTCGGCGACCCGGCGGTCCTTGCGGCCGCGCGCTCGGCGGCGGAGCGGCTGCCGGGGGTGGACGTGTTCGACCTCGCCGCGCTGGGGCGCGTGGTGGGCGTCGACCCGCTGGTCGACGGCCAGCCGGACATCACCGGACCGGCCGAGGTGCGCGAGCCGGGCACCTTCGCCGGGACCACGCGGGTGAAGGCGTACTCGGCGTTCGAGGTGGCGTTCCTCGACGCGCAGGGGCGGCTGCTCGGGCGGCCGGTGCACCAGCTGCTCGGCGGCCGGGTCCGCGCCGAGGTCGACTTCTGCGGGTACCTGTTCTTCAAGTTCGGCGCGCATCCGGGCGAGCCCGTCGACGACTGGGGCGAGGTCCTCGATCCCGCCGCGATGGCCGGGCTGGCCCGGCGGTTCGTCGGCGAGTACGGCTTCGGCGCGCTCAAGCTGAAGGGCGGCGTGCTGGAGCCCGCGCTCGAGGTCGAGACGCTGCGGCTGCTGGCCGCGGAGTTCCCCGGCGTCGCGCTGCGGATCGACCCGAACGCCGCCTGGACCGTCCCCACCAGTGTCGGCGTCGCCGAGTCGGCGGCCGGGCTGCTGGAGTACCTGGAGGACCCCACCGCCGGGCTGACCGGCATGGCCGAGGTCGCCGCGGCCACGCCGACGCCGCTGGCCACCAACATGGTCGTGACGTCGTTCCGGCAGATCCGCCGCTGTGTCGAGCTGGGCAGCGCCGGAATCGTCCTGGCCGACCATCATTTCTGGGGCGGGCTGCGGGCCACCCAGCAGCTCGGCGCCGTCGCCGCGTCGCTCGGACTGCGGCTGTCGATGCACTCCAACTCCCACCTCGGCATCAGCCTGGCCGCCATGGTGCAGGCGGCCGCCGTGCTGCCCGGGCTGGCCTACTCGTGCGACACCCACCACCCGTGGACGGTCGAGGACGTCGTCGACGCGCCGGTCATCAAGGAGGGCCGCGTCACCGTCGGCGATGCTCCCGGCCTCGGCGTCACCCTGGACCGCGACCGGCTGGCCCGGATGCACGAGCGCTGGGTCCGCCACGGTCGGGGCCCGCGCGACGACGTCGCGGCGATGCGCCGGCACGTGCCCGGCTGGGCGGACCGGAGGCCGCGATGGTGAGCGGTGCGGCGCTGCTGGCCTACCCCTGGGAGTTCGCCCTGGATCCCCCGGCGGGCGAGGCGATCGCCGCCGCCGGGGTGTCCGCGGTCTGTGTGGCCGGCGCGTACCACGCCGTCCGGGCGCTGCGGCCCCGCGGCGACGCGCCGCGCGTCGTCGACGTTCCGCACAGCGCGGCCTACTGGCCGGTCGAGGCGCGGCGGTACCCCGCGCGGCTGCGGCCGGCCGCCCCGCCGCGTCCGTGGGCCGGCAGCGCGGTCGCGGCGATCGGGTCGTGCCGCTCGGCCGGCCTGGCCGCGGGTGCCTGGCTGAGCGTGCTGCACTCCACCCGGCTGGCATCGTCGGCGCCCGACCTGGCGCTGGTCAACTGCTTCGGCGACGTCTATCGCCACGCCCTGTGCCCCGCCCACGCCGAGGTCCGCGACTACGCGGCCGCGCTGGTGCGTGACGCGACGGACCGGCTGGCCCCGGACTGGGTCGAGCTGGAGGCCGTCGGCTACCACGGTTTCCGGCACGCGTCCCTGCACGACAAGGCCGGGGTTCCGGTCAGCGACGACACCGTGTACCTGCTGTCGCTGTGCTTCTGCACGGCCTGCCGGCGGCTGTTCGGCGCGCGGGGCGGCGATCCCGGGCGGCTCGCCGGAGCCGTCCGCGACGAGGTCGCCCGGCGGCTCGCGGGTGGGGGCGACGCCGAGCTGGACGTGGCGCTGCGGGCCGAGCTGGCCCTGCTCGCGCAGATGCGCGACGGCGTCGGCGCGGAGCTCGCCGCGGCGGCGGCCGAGCCGGCGCGGTCGGCGGGGCTGCCGGTGGCCGTGCACGTCGGGGTGTCGCCGCAGACGGTCGGATCGCGCTCGCCGCTGACGCCCGCTCTCGCCGGGCTGGCCGACGCCGTCGTCGTCAGCACCGACGGCCGGGCGCCGGACGATGCCGCGCGGGACCTCGCGGGCGCGGTCGCCGCGGCGGGCGACGCGTGTGCGGTGCTGGCCAGCGTGCGGGCGTTCCCTCCGGATGTGCGGTCGTGCGACGAAGTGGCCCGGCGGGTGCAGGACGCCGCGGCCGCCGGCGCCGCGGGGGCGCGGGTGCACACCTTCGGGCTGATTCCCGACGAGCGGCTCGAGTGGATCGGCTCGGTGGCCGCGTGGTGATGGCTAGGATCGTCGGCGTGCCCGACGAGTCGTGGAACGGACGGGTCGAGCTGCGGCAGCTGCGCTATTTCGTGGCGGTCGCCGAAGAGCTCCACTTCGGCCGCGCGGCTGCCCGGCTGCAACTCGCGCAGCCCGCGCTCAGCCAGTCCATCATCGGCCTCGAACGCGCCATCGGCGTGCAGCTGCTGCGCCGCACCACGCGCACGGTCGAGCTGACCGCCGCCGGGCGGGTGTTCCTCGACGAGTGCCGCCGGGCGTTGCTGCAGGTCGGCGCCGCCGTCCAGAGCGCTCAGCGGGCCGAGCGCGGCGAGGCGGGGCTGCTGCGCATCGGCTACGTCGTCTCGGCGAGCTACGAGATCCTGCCGCCGATCCTGGTGGCGTTCCGGCGCCGGCACCCCGGCGTCGGCCTGCAGCTCATGAGCCGCAGCGCGACGGAGCAGGTCGCCATGGTGCTCGACGAGGCGTTGACGGTCGGGTTCGTCCGCGAGTTCCAGGAGACCGACGAGCTGGACAGCGAGCTCCTGGTGGACGAGCCGCTGGTCGCCGTCCTGCCCGCCGACCACCCCGCCGCGCAGCGAGCCAAGGCCCGGCTCGCGTCGCTGGCGGACGACTCACTGCTGATGTTCGACCGCGACCGCGCTCCCGGCATGTACGACAAGATCGTCTCCAGCTGTGTCGACGCCGGGTTCACGCCGCGCATCGTTCAGCAGTCGTCGGACGTGCAGAGCGTGCTCGGCCTGGTGGCCGGCGGCATGGGTGTCACCGTCGTGCCGGCGTCGTTCCGGCACCTGTCCATCGACGGTCTCGTCTACCGGCCGCTGTCCGGCACCGGCACCCGGATCGGGCTGTACGCCGTCTGGCGGAAGGACGGACGCACCAGCGTGCTCGACGGTTTCCTGGACGTCGCCCGCGAGCACGCCGGTCAGGTGCGGGGCCGGCGATGACGGCGGTGGAGCTGCCGTCACTGGGTTTCGGCGGCGCGTCCATCGGCAACCTCAGCACCGAGGTGAGCGACGCCGACGCCGCCGCCACGGTGGCGGCCGCGTGGGAGGCCGGGATCCGGTACTTCGACACGGCGCCGCACTACGGTCTGGGGCTGTCGGAACGGCGCCTGGGCTCGGCACTGTCGTCGTACGAGCGCGACTCCTACCTCGTCTCCACCAAGGCCGGCCGGCTGCTGCGGCCCGTGGACGGCGCGGAGCCGGGCGTCGACCGCGGGTTCCGTGTGCCGGCCACCCACGAGCGGGTCTGGGACCTCAGTGGCGACGGCATCAGGCGCAGCCTCGACGAGAGCCTGGTTCGCCTGGGCCTGGACCGGGTCGACGTCCTCTACCTGCACGACCCCGAGCAACGGCTGCCGGAGGCGCTGTCGACCGCCCTGCCCGCGCTGGTGTCGTTGCGGGAGGAGGGCGTCGTGCGGGCGATCGGCGTCGGCTCGATGGACCTGCCGGCGCTGTCGGTGCTGGTCGCCACCGGCGCCCTGGACGTCGTCATGATGGCCGGGCAGTACTCGCTGCTCGCCCAGCCCGCCGCGGCGTCCTTCCTGCCCGAGTGCGCCGGGCGCGGCGTGGACGTGGTGGCGGCGAGCGTGTTCGGTTCGGGTCTGCTGGCGTCGCCGTCGCCCGGCGCCGACGCGACCTTCCGGTACGCGCCGGCGCCGGCAGCGCTGCTGGAACGGGCCCGGGTCCTGGCCGGGCTGTGCGCTCGCCACGGCGTCACCCTGCCGGCGGTGGCCCTGCAGTACGTCCTGCGGCATCCAGCCGTCCGGTGCGCCGTCGTCGGCATGCAGCGGCCGGACGAGGCGGCCGCCAATGTCCGCGCGGCCGCACAGGCGGTACCGCTGGAGCTGTGGTCCGAGCTCGCGGCCGCCGGCGTCTCCGTCCCGGCGTTCTGACGCGGCCGCTCGAGGATCCGCGGTCTCCACCGGCGCCACGGGCCCTCAGCGTGGCGCTGGGGCGCAGCTGGCGCGGCAGTGGTGGTCGAGTGGGATCATCACCCGCGCCGGATCGTCACCGGCTGACCGCCCGTGCAGGAGGCCGGCCAAGAGGAGGGCGGCCCGTTCGCCGGTGGTGTGGAAGTGCGGGTCGTAGCTGCACACGGCCGGCCACAGGAACCTGCTGATCGAGTTGTCGAACCCGATCACCGTGAGTCGCTCGGGCACCGGGACGCCCAGCTCGCGGGCGGCGTCGAGCACGCTGTGCGCGACGTGGTCGTTGTAGGCGAGGATCGCCGTGGGCGGCTGGCCCGACACGGGCAGGCCGTGCGTGAGCAGCTGCCGGGCGAGGTCGCCGCCGGCGGTGTCGGTCAGGGGTCCGGCCGCGCGCACGATCGGCGCGTCGGCGGGGTCGAGGCCGAGTTCGGCGACGGCATCGTGCCAGCCCTGCTCGTGGTCGAGCGCCGTCGAGGTCGGGGCGGAGCCGCGAGGGAAGACCGCGGCCATCCGGCGATGGCCGAGGCGGTGCAGACGGCGGACGGCGTCGCGGGTGCCGGCCACCCAGTCCGGGGTCACGCAGTTCACCGCGAACGCGTCCGGCTCGTGCCCCAGATGACGGTTGACCAGGACGTAGGGCGTGCCGGCCCGTTCCAGCGGCTCGAGGTCGCGCGCACCCAGCGCGGCCGGCGCGACGATGAGCAGACCGTCGGCGCGGTCCTCGGCCACGAAGCCGGCCAGCTCTGCCGACGGATCCTTCGACTCCATGGCGGCGAGCTGGACGTCCATGCCCTGCGCCGCCGCGCCGGACAGGATGCCGGTCAGCGTCGGGCCGTAGGCCGAGCCGTGGAAGCGAGCCGCGGGCAGGCCGAGGCTGACCACCGCGCAGCGCAGGCTCGCCTGGCGGCCCATGGCGAGGTGGCGGGCGCGCAGACTGGGACGGTAGCCCAGGCGCTGGGCGAGCTGGGCGACCCGCAGCCGGGTGGCCTCGGCGACGTCGTCGTAGCCGGCCAGGGCGCGCGAGACGGTGGTGATGCTGAGCCCGGCGGCCGTGGCGACGTCGTGGAGGGTGACGCGGCGCCGCTGGTCGCGTGCCGCGGCGCTGTCGTTCTGTGTCACGTGCGCCCTCCGATCGCGACCGGCCGGCAGGGGAGCGCGACCTCGCGAAACTCGGCCGAGCGTAGCACCAACGCTCGTCCAAAGCGATGTGGGCTGCCCCTTGCCGGGACTCCGCCGGGCTGATTGGATTCTCCCACCGCTCCACGTCACCGACGCAAGGGAGTTCCGAGTGCCGGCCCAAAGCGCTTTGAGAACGGACCAGATCGCCGAGGACCGGGAGGGCGCGCCGTTCACCGGCTGGACCCGTGCGCACTGGGAGGCGACGGCCGACGCGTTGCTGCTCGCGCCGCGCCGCTACGCCACGGCGTCGAACGCCCTGGTGCACCTGCCCGGGCCGGCCAGCAGGTCGGGGCGCTGGAGCGACGGCCTGGAAGGCTTCGCGCGCACGTTCCTGCTGGCCGGCTTCCGGCTCGCCGGCGCCGGCGGCGACGACCCGCACGACCTCGCCGGCTGGTACGCGCGCGGCATCGCGGCCGGCGTCGATCCCGAGTCGCGCGAGCGCTGGCCGCGGCTCACCGAACGGCGGCAGGCGCACGTCGAGGCGGCGTCCGTCGCGATCGGCCTGCACGAGACCAGGCCGTGGATCTGGTCGCGGCTCTCCGACCGTACCCGCGCACAGGTCGTCGACTGGCTCGGCGACATCGTGGGGCAGGGCGGCTACGGCAACAACTGGGTGTGGTTCCAGAACATCGTCGAGGCGTTCCTGCGCACCGTGGGCGGCCCGTGGGACCCCGCCGACATCGAGCGCAACCTCGCGGCGCACGAGAGCTGGTACGTCGCCGACGGCTGGTACACCGATGGTGGCGTCCGCAACTTCGACTACTACGTCGGCTGGGCGATGCACTTCTACCCGGTCTGGTACTCGCGCATCCTGGCCACGGACGCCGATGCCGGGTTCGCCGCGACGGTCCGCGACCGGCTGCGCCGGTACCTGCAGGATGCTCAATACCTGGTCGCCGCCGACGGCGCACCGGTGCTCCAAGGCCGCTCGCTGACCTATCGGTTCGCGATGCTGGCGCCGTTCTGGGCGGGCGCGGTCGCCGACGCACAGGCGCCGGGCGCCGCGGTCGACGCCGCGACGGTGCCGCCCGGCGTGACCCGGCGGCTGGCCAACGGCGTGCTCCGGTACTTCCTCGGCCACGGCGCCCGCGACGAGCGCGGCCTGCTGCCGATCGGCTGGCACGGCGCGTTCCCGCGCATCCGGCAGTACTACTCCGGCCCGGGGTCGCCCTACTGGGCGAGCAAGGGCTTCGCCGGACTCGTGCTGGCGCCGTCGCACCCGGTGTGGACGGCGGAGGAGCGGCCGCTGCCGGTCGAGTCCGGCGACGTGCACCGCGTCGTCGAGCCGCCCAGCTGGATCGTCGCCGCGACCCGGTCCGACGGCATCGTGCGCGTGCTCAACCACGGCACCGACCACGCGGCGGTCCCGGCGGCCGCGGCCGACCTGCCGTTCTACGCCCGGCACGGCTACGCGACGCACGCGGCGCCCGAACTCTCGCACGGCGACGCGCAGGCGCCGTTCGACTCCCACGTCGCGCTTCTCGACGCCGAGGGCCGGCCGAGCCATCGGACGCCGCTGCGGCGCGTCGACGCCGGTCCGGATGCCCTGGCGTCGAGCGGCCGGGCCCACTGGCTCGAGCTGTCCGCTGCCGCCGGCACCACCCAGGACACCGAGAGCATGCGGGTCGGCCCGTGGCTCACCACCGCGACGCTGGTCCGCGGCGGCGTCGAGGTGCGGCTGGCTCGGGTCGACCCCGTCCCGCCGGACTTCGGCCGTCCGGGCACCGCCGCCGCTGACGACCCGGACGCCCATCGGCTGGTCGATCCCGGCCCGTGGCGGCTGCGCTTCGGCGGCTGGGCCGTGGCGAGCGACGCGGCCGCGCCCGCGCACCGACTCGGTGACCGGCACGCCGCAGCGACGACCGAGAGCGGTCTGACCAGCGTGGTCGTCGGCTGCGACGGTGTCGACGACGCCGGCGTGCGTGCGTCCGCTGGGTCGAACCCACTCGGGCGGTGGTCGGCGACGCCCTGGGCGCGGACGAGCGCGCCGATCCGCACCGGAACGGTCTACGCCGCCGTCGTCGTGCTGGCCGGAGTGCCGTCGGCGGCCGACGACGCCGACCGCACCGCGGTGCGCATCGCCGACGCCGACGCGAGCGTCACCTGGCCCGACGGCACCTCCGTCAGCGTGCGGCTCGCCGCACCGGACGCGGCCGGCTCGCGGTGACGGCGCCGGCGGCGTTCCTCATCCCCGATCGAGCCTGGGACGAGGTGACGCGCAGCCTGGCGGCCGACGCGCGGGCGCGGGCCGTCCTCGCCGCCGAGTGCGCCGAGCTGCGCCGGGGCGGATTGCGGAGCGTGACGGACAAGCCCGTGCCGGCGCCGAGCGGCTCGCCACACGACTACCTGAGCATCGCACCGTACTGGTGGCCCGATCCGGCGCGGCCCGGCGGCCTCCCGTGGGTGCGGCGCGACGGTGAGGTCAACCCCGCCTACCACGACCACGACAACGCCCGCCTCGACGCCATGTGCCTCGCGGTGTCCTCGGCGGTCGTGGCCCATCGCGTGACCGGCGACGCCGGCCACGCCCGCTTCGCCGGGCGGTATCTCCGGCACTGGTTCCTCGATCCGGCCACGCGGATGAACCCGAACCTCGTCCACGCCCAGGCCGTTCCGGGCGTCACCGAGGGCCGCGGCATCGGCATCATCGACACCGCCGGGTTGATCTACCTGCTCGACGCGGTCTGCCACCTGGAGCCCGGACGGCACTGGTCCGCCGGTGACCTCGACGGCCTGCGGCAGTGGTTCTCCGACTACCTCGACTGGCTGCTCATCAGCGAGCACGGCCGCGTCGAAGGCGCCGAGGCGAACAACCACGGCACCTGGTACGACGCCCAGGTGGTGGCGTACGCGAGCTTCACCGGCCGGACGGACGTGGCGGCGCGGCAGCTCGAGCGGTGCTCGATGGACCGGCTGACAACGCAGATCGCGGCGGACGGCAGCATGCCGCACGAACTGCGGCGCACGCTGTCGCTGACGTACTGCGCGTTCAACCTGCTCGGTCTGCTGTGCCTCGCGTCGCTGTCCCAGCACGCCGGCATGGACCTGTGGCGGCACGGCGACGCGCTGCCGCGTGCGGTCGGCCACCTGGCGCCGTTCCTCACCGGGGAGCGCGCCTGGTCGCATCCGCAGATCGTCCCGTTCGACCCGTACGTCGTCGCGCTCGTGCTGACGCTGACGCCGGGGCGCGGCTCCGACGCGGCCGCGCACGCCGAATGGCCGCACCACCGGCTGATCTTCTCGCACGCCAGGGTCGCCAGTCGCCGGTCCGGCCGGGGCGCCGCCCCGGCCGGACCGCCCGCTCAGGGGACGTCCTGAACGGTGGCCACGACCTCGTCGAAACGGACACCGCCCGTCTGGCCCGAGACCAGGCCGGACTTGTCCAGCACCAGCGCGACCCTGGTCGCGGGACCGTGCCACACGCCATCGTCGGCGCCGCCGAAGTGCAGGTAGCCGGCGCCGCTGTCGAAGTCGGACACCACGATCTCCTGCCAGGCGCCGGACGGCGTGAAGGCCAGGTTCTGCTGGTGGGTCTGGCCGGTGCTGTCGGTGACCCGCAGCCCGACACGCTGCACCGTCGTCGCCCGCACCCAGAACGTCAGCTTGCGCAGCGCGAGGCCGGAGACGGGGCGGGAGATCTGGACGTAGTTGCCGCCGCCGGTGAAGTCGCCGTGCAGCACGCCGGCCAGGGCGCCGCCCATGACGTAGGTGTCGTTGCGCTGGAACGTCCCGGTGGCGCCGGGGAACTCCGGGCCGAGGCCGAGCGCCCAGCCCTCGCTCGGCCCCTCGAAACCGCCGATCACCACGTCGGCGCCGATGATCCGGCGCGGCAGCTTCTTGTACGACCAGTCGGTGTGGTCCATGGTGACCGGGTCGAAGTTCGGGAACGAGACCAGCCCGTAGTTGGCCTCGGTGTAGGAGTCCGTCCGCACCGGCTGGGTGAGCAGTTCGTAGAGGACGAGCGCCTCGACGTGCGGATGCGCCTCGCAGATGGCGCGGATCTGGTGGTACCAGTTGACCTGGCGCTGCTGGTTCTCCGCGTCGCTGCGCGTCTGCGACGGCCGCTCGTTGGTCTCGGCCACCCAGATCGGCAGGCCGTACTCGGACCAGAGCCAGTCGAAGACGTTGGTGATTCCGCTGACCGGGAGGCCGGCGATGCCGCGCTGCATCTCGGCGTACCAGTGCCAGTCGATGAAGTCGAGGTCCACGTTGTCCAGGACGTAGCCCTGCCACCAGATCGGGAAGTAGCCGGACACCGACACCGACGTCTTCGCCGTGGGCCGCACCGACTTCAGGCCGGCGTTCGCTCCCTTGATCCAGTTCATCGCCCGTTCGCATTTCGGCAGGTCGAAATCGCCGGCGACCTCGCCGTCCGGGCTGAGCAGCAGTTTCTTGAACAGCTCCCACTCGTTGCCCAGGTTGTAGTGGGTGAACATGTGGCCGTAATCGGTGGCGAACCCGGCCATCAGCGCGTAGCCGCGGTCGTAGTTCTCCTGTGGCGAGATGTCCGGCGAGTAGTTGTCGTACACCATCGGCAGGCAGTCGATGCCGGCGTCGGCGAGCAGGCCCTGCATGGTGAGGAACTTGGTGTGGTTGGTCGACCGGCCGGCGGCGTCGGTCTTGATGTCGGTGCGGTAGACGTCCATGCCCATCGCGGTGAGCATGGCCACCTGGGTGGCGTAGGGGACGCCGGGCTCGGCGTCGGCGTCGTACGCCTTGGTGTTGTAGGGATGGCCGTTGGCGCCGAAGCGCAGCGGCGTCGCCGCGGACGACTGGCCGGCCGTGGCCAGAACGGCCGGGAGGGGGAGGGCCGCGCCGGCGGTGGCCAGGCCGGCGGCCTTGAGCAGTTCTCGACGGGTCGGTCGCATCGTTGCCTCCGGTGGTCGAGTGGAGCGGGGGTGGGGTCGGGGCCCGGCCGGAGCCGCCGGTGACGGCTCCGGCCGGGCCGGCGGTCACGGGTCCAGGCGGAAGGGGAGATAGCGCGCGGGGTCCTTGGTGGTCGCGATCCCGTCGCCCCAGGCGATCCAGCCGTCGCGGCCGGTACCGTCGTTCTCGTTGACGATGAGCGAGAAGCTGATCAGCCGGTCCGCGGGCCGGAACGGGGTCAGCTCCGACCAGGGGACGGCCAGCTCGTAGACGGTCTCGTCGGTGTCGTCGTGCCGGACGATCGCGACGTCCACCCCGTCGACCACGCCGACCGGACGGCCACCGGCGGCGAGCCAGCGGTAGACCTCCGGGCCGTCCGCGGTCAACGTGAGTCCGAGCTCGTCCCAGGCCCGGGTCTCGCCTGGCAGACCGGCGGCGAAGCCGAACTGGAAGCCGTCGCCGGCCCAGACGCCGTCACCGGAGGAGGTCTGGCTGTGCACGTCGTCGTGGATCCGCGCCGACAGGTAGACGTTCTCCTCGTCCCACGTGGTCCAGACCTGGCCGGAGAGGTCGTCCGGGCCGATGTGGCCGGAGAGCCGGTTGACGCCGTCGGCGAGCAGGTCGAACCCCGGCACGTCGCCGAGGTCGTCCAGGACGCCGTCGACGGTGATCGGCCGGTGTGCGATGGGCGCGATCGTGTCGTCGGCGACGATCGACACCGAGCCCGCGCGCACGACGTCGGCGACGCCGGGAGCGGTCAGCCGCAGCTCGTACGCGTGTCTCGCCTCGGCGAGCCCGTCGAGCGGGAGGTCGACGTCGACGCCGGCCCCGCCGGCCAGCGTCGCCGGCACCTCGGCGGTGCCCGAGGTGTCGCCGATGGTCCACTCCAGCGCAGTGAGCTCGACGTCACGGCTGGCGGCGTTCGTGACGGTCGCCGTCAGCACGTGCGCGCCGGTGTCGTCGAGCCGGTGCGCGGCCGTGACCGTCAGCGGCTCGATGACGGTGACGCCGGTGGCGAGCCGGGCCGTCGTGCCGCGCCGCTCCTCGAACGTGCCGACCAGTTCTCGCGGCCCGAGCTCGTCGGTGGCCGGGAGCGTGACCGGGACGGTCGCCGTCCGGCCGGGCGCCACGTGGACGGTCACGGACCGGCCGCCGAGGTGGAAGGTGCCGACGATCGGCGCGCGGGGCTCGCCGGTGTTGTCGATCGCCAGCTCCAGCTCGACCGGGTCGCCGGCGGCCACGGTGGCGCCGGCGACCGGCCGCAGCGCGAGCGTGTCGCTCACCTCGATCGAGGTCACGTCGCCGGTGACGTAGACGGGGTTGTCGCCGAGCGTCAGGTGGATGCGGCCGGCGTTGGCGTCGTACCGCTCGGACGCGCCCGTCAGGTCGGTGACGGTGAGCCGGTCCTCCGACGCGATCGCCACCGTCGTCGGTTCCTCGGCCCAGAGCACGCGCACCGGGGTTCCGGCGTTGTCGAACAGGTAGCTGCGCACACCGTCGGCGACGTCGTCGCGGCTGATGAAGTCGGCGGTGCCGAGCGCGCGGGTCATCGTCGCGTAGCTCACATACGCGGGCTTGGGCACCCAGCGGCCGCGGGGGTTGTCGTGGTGCCGGATGATCCCGAACCGGTCCTCGTTGGACGCGTCGTTCAGGCCCTTCTCCGACATGTTGTACATGATGTGGCGGTCGACGCCCGAAGCCAGCGAGAGGACGTTCGCCCGCACGAAGTTGGCGGCCTGGGTCGCTTCGCTGACGCCGGTGGCTCCGGTGTTGGTGGGCCAGCCCTGCTCGGTGATCCAGATCGGAATCGGCTCGCCGCCGTTGTACTCACGGACCAGAGCGTCGAGCCGGGCGAGCACGTCCTCCACGCCCTCGGGGTCGCCCGGGTAGCGGTAGGGGTGCACCGAGAGCACGTCCATGTACTCCAGGCCGCCGAGCTGGAACAGCTGCTCCAGCCACTGCATCGGCACCGAGGACGTGACGCCGCCGACGACGGTGACGTCCGGCCGCTCGGCCTTGACGGTCTCGTAGGTCGCCTTCAGCAGCGGGAAGTAGTAGTCGGCGCGGCTGTCGGCCGGACCGTCGCCGCGGTCGCCGAAGCCGATGTTGAACTCGTTGTACACCTCGGCCCACGGCAGGTCGTAGTGCTCGACGGTGGCGGCCACGTAGTTCGCGTAGGCCTGGCGGCCGGCGTCGGTGTAGGGGGTGGCGTTGCCGTCGTGGTGGGCGTTGGTGTAGCCGAACATCGCCAGCCACGTGGAGCCGGCGGCGTCCAGGCTGTCGACCATGCCGTCGTACCCGTCGAAGACGTACTCGCCCGGACGCGGCTCGATGGTCCCCCAGCCGGCGTCCTGGCGCACCGTCGCGGCCCCCGCCATCGCCGCGATCTCCGGGAGCAGGTAGCCGGGGTCCTTGGTCGAGTCCCAGGACAGGTGCTCGGCCAGGCCGAACGGGGACTCCGTCGCGGACAGCCGCTCAGTTGCGGCCAGCAGCGCCACGTCGGTCTCCCGGGTGGCGATCACCTCGCCGTCGAGGGTCGCGGTGGCCGCGAAGACGTAATGACCCGGGGTGTCGATGGGCAGGGTGAGCTGCGTCTGGGTGTCGATGGGCGTGTCACCCGCCGCGACCTGCTCACCCCAGAAGTCGGTGACCGTCCAGTTCACGGTGTCGCCCCGCGACACCAGGCCGAGCGTCACCTCGTCGGGCTGCTCGACGATGTTGCCCGGCGTGGTCTGCTCGATGACCAGGGCCGGCGGCTGGGCCGTCACGGTGACGGCGTCGAGCCGCACGCTGCCGGTGAGGCTCGCCGCCGGCACGCTGGCTTTGTCGACGATGAACGCGATACTCGTCGCCGGGCCGTGCCAGACGCCGTCGTTCGCGCCGCCGAAGTGCAGGTACCCGCTGCCGCCGGCGAAGTCCGTGACCGTGATCTGCTGCCAGCCACCGGGCGTGAGGGCGAGGCGCTGCTGGTGGGTCTGGCCGGTGGAGTCGACCAGGCGCAGCCCGAGCCGGGCGACGTCGTCAGTCCTGGCCTGGAAGCTCAGCCCGACCGCGTCGAGCGAGATGCTCTTGCGCACCTGGACGTAGTTGCCGCCGCCGGTGAAGTCGCCGTGCAGGACGCCGGACGACGACCCGCTGACGGCGTCGGTGGCGTCGATCGTGAACGAGCCCTGGGCGCCGGGGAACTCCGGTCCCAGGTCGAGGCCCCAGCCGTCTCCGGCGGCCTCGAAGTCGCCGATCGTGGTGGTGAGGTCCAGGGCCTGTGTCGCCGCCGGCGCCGCGACGAGACCGGCGGCCGCCGCGGCGGCGGCCGCGATGGCCGCGGCGATCCTTCGGGGGATGTGCATGCGCTCTCCTCGAGGAGTGGTGGTGATCAGGGCACGTCCTGGACGGTGGCGACGACCTCGTCGAACCGGACGGCGCCGGTGACGCGGCCGGCGGTGAGCCCGCCCTCGTCCAGGACGAGGCCGACCCTGGTCGCCGGCCCGTGCCAGACGCCGTCGTCGGCCCCGCCGAAGTGGACGTAGCCGGCGCCGCCCGCGAAGTCGGACACGGCGACCTCCTGCCAGACGCCGTCGGGCGCGATGGCGATCGTCTGCTGGTGGGTCTGGCCGGTGCTGTCGGTCATCCGCAGCCCGATGCGCTGCACCGTGCTGCTCAGCACCCAGAACCTCAGCGTGCGGACGGGCAGGCTCGCGACGGTCCGCGACACCTGGACGTACGCCCCGCCGGCGGTGAAGTCGCCGGAGAGCAGGCCGGCGAGCTCGCCGCCCATGTGGTGGGCGTCGTTGCGCTGGAACGAGCCCGTGGCGCCGGGGAACTCCGGGCCGTTGGCGAACGTCCAGCCCTCGCTCGGCCCTTCGAAGCCGCCGATGAGGACGTCGGCGCCCATGAGCCGGCGGGGCAGCTTCCGGTACGACCAGCCGGTGTAGTCGGGGTTCGCGCGGTCGAAGCCCGGAAAGGCCACCATGCCGTAGTTCGCCTCGACGTACTCGGCCGGGACGGTCGTGTCGCGCTGCGGCTGGGTCAGCAGCTCGTACCAGATCACGGCCTCGACCCGCGGATGCTCGAGGCACAGCTGGTGGATCTTCTGGTGCCAGTTGACCTGGAGTTGCTGGTTCTCCAGGTCGCCGCGGTTGCGGTTCGGCCGATCGTTCGTCTCCGACACCCAGATCGGCAGCCCGTACCGGGTCCAGAGGTCGTCGAAGATGTTGTCGACGCCGATCTCCGACTTGTTCCGCTCCATGTCGGCGTACCAGTGCCAGTCGACGAAGTCGAGGCCGACGTTCTCCAACACGTAGCCCTGCCACCAGACCGGATACCAGCCGGCGGCCGCTATGGACGTCTTCGCGGCCGGCTTCACCGACTTGAGGCCGTCGTTCGCGCCCCTGATCCAGTGCATGGACCGCTCGGCCATGGTCAGGTCGTAGTGACCGGACGACGCGCCCGTGCCGGTCTTGAACCCGTCGTTCAGTTCCCACTCGTTGCCGAGGTTGACGTGGGTGAAGTACGGGCCGTAGTGGGTGGCGAAGCCGGCCGCCTTCGCGAAGCCGCGGTCGTAGTTCTGCTGGTTGGTCAGCGCCGGGTCGCAGTTGTCGCCGAGCATCGGCATACAGGCGATCCCGGCGTCGCCGAGCAGCCCCATCATCCGCAGCACCGAGTTGTGCACCGGTGCCCGGCCGGACGCGTCGGTGCCGATGTCCGTGCGGTAGATGCCCATGCCCAGCGCGCTGAGCATGGCCACCTGCGTCTCGTAGGGGACGCCGTTCGCGGGGGTGTACGCGTCGTTGTTGTAGGGGTGGCCGTTCACGCCGAGCAGCAGCGGCGAGGCCGCGGGAGCGAAGCCCGCCGCCTCCTCCGCCCCCGCGGCCTGGCCCTGCCAGGGCAGGGCCAGGCCGGCGATCCCGAGACCGGTCGATCGCAGGAACTGCCGTCGAGTCGATCGCATCGTCGTCTCCTTCGACGTCGCGGGACCGGGGGGTTCGATCAGGGCAGCGGATCCAGGCGGAACGGGCTGTAGCGGGCCGGGTCCTTGGCCGTGGCAATGCCGTCGCCGTAGCGGATCCAGCCGCGCCGCTCCTGTCCGTCGTTCTCGTTGAGGATGATCGAGAAGCTGAGCAGCCGGTGGTCGGGCTCGAACGGAGTGAGCTCGCTCCACGGGATGGCCAGCTCGTAGACGGTCTCCGCGGCGGCGTCGTCGCGGGTGATGGCGAGGTCGGCGTCCTCGATGAGCCCGGTGGGCCGGCCCTGCGCGGACAGCCAGCGGTACAGCTCCGGGCCGTTCTCGGTGAGCGACATGCCCAGCTCGTCCCAGGCCCGCGTCTCGCCCGGCAGCCCCGCGGCGAAGCCGAACTGGAACCCGTCGCCGAACCAGACCGCGGTGCCGGTCTCGGACTGGAAGTGGACGTCGTCGTCGATCCGCGCGCTCAGGTACACGTTCTCGTCGTCCCAGGTGGTCCAGAGCTGACCACCGAGGTCGTCGGGGCCGCCGTGGTCGGAGATGGCCACGACGCCGTCGGCGAGGAAGTCGACCGACGGGACGCCGGCGAGGTCGTCGAGGACGCCGTCGACCGTGATCGACCGCTGGGGGAACGAGCCGATGGCGTCGGTCGCGACGACCGCGACCGTGCCCGTGCTGACGACGTCGTCGACGTCCGGACCGGTCAGCCGCAGTTCCCGCGTGTGCCGGCCGGCCGGGAACCCCGCGAGCGGGATGTCGACCTCGTAGGTGGCGCCGCCCGCGATGGCGGCGGGGACCTGCGCGGTGCCGGTCTGGCCGCCGATCGTCCAGGCGAGGCCGTCCAGGGCCACCTCGTCGACCGAGGCGTTGGCCACGCCGACGCGCAGGACGTCGGCGCCGGCGGCGTCCAGGCGGTGCGTGGCCGTCATCGTGAGCGGTTCGACCACCTGCACCTGGGTGGTGAGGCGGGCCGCGGGAGCGCCGGACAGTCGCAGGGTGCCGACGAGGTCGCGCGGGCCGAGCGTGGTGGTGCCCGGAACCGTCACCGGGATGGTCGCGACCTGTCCCGGCCGCACCGACACCGGGACCGACGTGCCGGCGATGTCGAGGCTGCCGCTGATCGGCGCGCGAGGCGTGACGGAGTTGTCGATGGTCAGCTCGAGCGCGATGTCGTCGCCGGCCGCGACCGCGTCGGCCACCGGGGCGAGCGTGATCTTGTCGTCGGGCGCGATGCCCTCGACCTCACCGGTGAGGTAGATCGGCGCCGAGCCGAGCGTGAGGTGGATGCGGTCGGCTCGGCTCCGGTAGGTGTCGGAGGCGCCCATGAGGTCGGTCACCGAGACGGTCGTGTCCGGCGCGGTCTGCACCGAGACGGTCGTCGGCTCGTCGGACCACAGGACCCGGACGGGGGTTCCGTCGCGATCGAAGACGTGGCTGTGGATGCCGTCGGCCACGGTCTCCTCGTGGTCGTACGCGGCGGCGTCCAGCGCTCGGGTCATGGCCGCGTAGGCGGCGTAGCCGGGCTTGGGCGTCCACTTGCCGCGGGGGTCGTTGGTGTTGCGGATCAGGCCGTACCGGTGCTCGACGTCGGTCTCGTTCAGGCCCTTGTTCATCATGTTGTACCAGGTGTAGCGCTCGACGCCGTTGGCGAACGCGACCACGTGGGTCCGCACCAGGTAGGCGGCGGAGGTGGCCTCGCTGACGCCGGTGGCGCCCGTGTTGGTGGGCCAGCTCTGCTCGGTGATCCAGATCGGGATCGACTCGCCGTCGTTGTACTGACGGACCAGCGCGTCGAGCCGCTCGAGGTCGGCCTCCATGCCCTCAGGAGCGCTGGGGAACCGGTACGGGTGGACGGACAGCACGTCCATGTACTCCAGGCCGCCGAGCTGGAACAGCTGCTCGAGCCACTGGAACGGGATGGACGACGTGACGCCGCCGACCACCGTCACATCGGGGTGCTCGGCCTTGACCGTCTCGTAAGTGGTCTTCAGCAGCGGGAAGTAGTAGTCGGCGCGGCTGTCGGCGGGGCCGTCGCCGCGGTCGCCGAAGGCGATGTTGAACTCGTTGTAGATCTCGACCGACTCGAGGTCGTACTTCTCGATCGCGTCGACGGTGTAGGCGGCGTAGCCGGCGCGGGCCTCGTCGGTGTGGGGCGTGGCGTTGTTGTCGTAGAACTTGTTCGTGTAGCCGAACATCGGCGCCCAGCTCATGCCGGCGCCGTCGAGGGCCTCGACCATGGGGTCGTAGCGGGTGTACGTGTACTCGCCCGGCTGCTTCTCGATCTCGCCCCAGCCGGCGTCTTCGCGGACCCGCTGGGTGCCGAGCTTGTCCGCGATGCCGACCAGCTCGTAGTTCGGGTCGCCCCAGTCCGGGCGCGTGAGGTGTTCGGCGATCATGAACCGCTCGTCGGACGGTGAGGGGTCGAACTCCTCGACGACGGCGAAGTCGGTCTCGGAGCTGCCGATCACGGCGCCGTCCTGGACCGCGGTGAAGGCGATCGCGTAGTAGCCGGGCGTGTCGACCGGAACCGTCAGGCCGGCGGTGACGTCGACGGCGGTGTCGCCGGACGCCACCTGGTCGCCCCACGCGTCCGTGACGGTCCAGCTCACGGTGTCGGCGCGCGAGGTGAGGCCGAACTCGACCGGCTGGCTGTCCTCGAAGATGTTCCCCGGCGCCGTCTGCTCGATCTCGAGCACCGGCGGGGGAGCGGTCACCGTGACGGCGTCGAACCGCACGTCGGCCGTCTTGTCCGCCGGCAGCACGAAGCCGCGGTCGATGATCAGGCCGATGGACCGGGCCGGACCGTGCCAGATGCCGTCGTTCGCGCCGCCGTAGTGGATGTTGGACTCGCCACCGGCGAAGTCGGTGATGGCGACCTGCTGCCATGCGCCGCCGGGCGCGATCGGGACGCGCTGCTGGTGGACCTGGCCGGTCGAGTCGGTCAGCCGCAGCCCGATCCTGCTGACGTCGGCCGACCGGACCTGGAACGACAGCTCGGTGAGGTCGAGCCCGAGCGACCGTCCGAGCAGGACGTAGTTGCCGCCGCCGCTGAAAGCGGCCGTGACCAACCCGGACCGCTCGCCGGTGGCCGCGTCCGTCGCGTCGCGGGTGAAGGTGCCCTGCGCCCCGGGGAACTCGGGCCCCAGGTTGAGGTTCCAGACCTCGGCGGTGCTTTCGAAGTCGCCGATCACTTCCTCGATCTGCGCGGCCTGCGCCGCGGGTGGGCCGGCGGCGATCGCGGCGGCGACGGCCACCGCGAACGAACCGATGGCGGCCAGGATCCTTCGTGGAGCGCGCATGCTGTCTCCTCGACGATGAGTCGACGGCGGCCGGCGCTGAGTGGCCGGACGCAAAAGGCTTTGTGGAACGTATCGGAGTGAACCGGTCATCCGCAAGACATCGGTGCGAAACGCTTTGCGTCACCCGAAGGCGCGTGGAGTGCCGCTCAGCGGATTGACGTCAGCGCCGTGCGGGCGCGGTCACGTGCGGTCCGGTGAGCCAGCCGTCGGCGTGGTCGAGCCAGGTCGCCCAGTCGGCGGGGGTGAGATCGTGGCCGCCGGGGCGGAGGCGGAAGCCGAGCCGGCCGCCGATCAGCCGGTCCTCGGGCGGCGACGCGCCGACGCCGAGGCCGTCGAGACCGAGGTCGTCGGCGCCGAGGAGCTCGTAGACCGGCGACGCGGCGCGCAGGACCCCCAGCTGGCCGGCCGGGTCGGCCCACTGGTCTCCGGCGGCGCAGGTGAACAGCACCGGGCGCGGCGCGCACAGCGCGACCAGGCAGTGCTGGTCGACCGGCAGGCGATCGGGGTCGGCGGCATGGGTGGCGAACCGGTCGGCGAACCAGTGCGGGAACGCGGCCGTGATGTGCGCGACCGTCTCGGCCCGCGGGTTGCTGGTGCGGCTCGGTGCGCTGCCGCCGCAGCCGGCCTGGTTGACCAGCGCGAGGCCGATCCGGTCGTCGAACGCGGCCGCCAGCAGCGCCGCCTTGCCCAGCCGGGAGTGACCGCCGGCGGCGACCCGGCCGGCATCGGCCTCCGGCAGACCGACCGCGACGTCCACGAGCCGGCTCAAGCCCCAGGCCCAGGCGGCGATCGCGGGCACCCCGGCCGGCGCCGTGCCCGCGTCGTGGGGCGCGCCGGGATCGTCGGGCCGGAACCGCTCGTAGTCCGCGGTCACGACCGCGTAGCCGCGCCCGGCGACGAGCCCGAGCGGCCACCGGGGATGCCCGGCGACGCCGCCGGGACCGGCGGCGTTCAGGCTCACCACCACCGGCGCCGGCCCAGCCGACCGGGCCGGGAGCGCGGCCTGGACCGTCACCGGCGCACGGCCCGGCCAGGTCAGCGCCAGCTCGCGGAGTATCACCTCGCCGGACCGGCGTTCCCGCACCAGCTCGGCCGGCGGCGCCGGGCCGGCCGGCGGGACCGGCCCGTACACCTCGCGCCGGAAGATCGCCGCCAGCTCCGGGCGGCGCCGCGACCACCACTCGGCGGCGGAGTCGACGCGGGTGCCGTCGGCGCACCGGAGCGGATCGGGCAGCCTCACCAGTCGATCGTGGCGAGAGTGTCGGCGATCGAGGCCGCAGGGTGCTCGCCGGTGGCGACGACGACCCGGTACCGCCGGTGCAGGGCCTCACCGGCGGGGATCACCAGCGGTTCGTGGAAGGCCCAGGACGGATTGATGCCGGCGAAGTCGCCGGTGCGGGTGAACCAGTGCGCGCTGTCGCCCTTGTTCTCCGGCGCGGTGGTGAAGACCAGCGTCGACGAGCGGTCGACGTCGTCGTGGCGGCCGATGTACGCGACCCACGGGACGTCGGCGACGCTGCGCCCGCGCAGCTCGTCCTCGGGGACGACGCCGTCGGCGGTGACCAGGGCGCCGTCGGTGAACGACCGCGGACCGCGCCACCACAGGCCGCTGTAGCCCGAGCCCGTCATGCCGCGGACGTTCGGGCTCTCCAGGGTCAGCGCCGCGTCGCCGGCGCCGCTGACGCGGGTCGTGACGTCGAGCGCGTAGGTGCCGGCGTCGAGGTCGACGGCGTGCAGGCGCAGCGTGCGCCGCTCGGTTGCAAGGGGAGCATCCGTGGCATCGACCCACACCAGGTCGTGGTCGACGGTGACGTCGCCCGGCGCCGGGTGGATCGCGGGCGGCCCGCTCGGGCGCATCGCGCCGAGGTTGTCCAGCACCTGGTAGCCCTCGCCCCGGACGTACGTGTGCCCGCCCCAGATGTTCGTCCCGGACACGTCGGTGGCGGTGAGCTGCAAGCCCTTGTGCCACCGGTGGTCGTGCGGCCGGAAGATCGTCACCACGTCGCCGGCGAGGGTACGCAGCGGGTGGATGTAGGGCTTGGGCGCCTCCCAGCGCTGGGGGAACGGTTCGTAGACGTAGCGGGCCAGCTCGACGTCGCCGGCCCGCACCGACACGTCGTGGCCATGGGTGTGAGTGACGACCAGGGTCATGGGAGCTCCATCCCGCCGTTGACGGCGGTGTAGAAGGGATCGCCCGGACCGATCGAGCCGCGGGCGACGGTCCGGCCGGTGAGCGCGGACTTGTACATGGCGGTGATGAACTCGAGGGCGGCCCGGCCGCTCCCGCCGCTGGTCGCCGGTCGCCGGCCGGCGCGCAGGTCCGACAGCAGCGCGGCGAGCTGCGGCCGGTGGCTGCTCGGCTCGCCCGGCTCGGACGGCAGCCACGCCGCCACCTGTTCCGGCGGCGTGCCCGGCGACGGCGTGTAGGTCCAGTCGTCGTCGGTGTAGCCGTAGAGGTGCTGCAGCTCGACGGTGGCGGCTTCGCAGTCGATGCGCAGGTAGCTGGTCTGACGCGGCGAGAGCGACGAGTTGACGACGGTGCCCAGCGCGCCGTTCTCGAACCGGACGGCGGCCGTCGTGACGTCGTCGGTGCGGACGTCGCGGGCGAGCCGTCCGGCGAACGCGGTGACCTCGGACCAGGGGCCGAGCAGGTGCAGGAAGAGGTCGATCTGGTGGATGCCCAGGCCCATCGCCGGCCCGCCGCCCTCGGTCGCCCATTGCCCACGCCAGGGGACCGCGTAGTAGGCGTCGTCACGGAACCAGGTCGTCTGGCAGTGCCCCACGAGCGGCCGGCCGAGCAGGCGCTGGTTCAGCAGCCGGCCGGCCCGCCGCGCACCGCTGCCGAAACGGTGCTGGAACACGATCGCGGCGTACGGGCCCCCTTCGGCCTCGGCGGCGGTGATGTCGTCGTACTCGGCCAGCGACAGCACCGGCGGCTTCTCGCACCACGCCCACGCCCCTGCCTCCAGCACCGCGATCACCTGCTCGCGGTGCACGGCCGGCGGCGAGCAGATCACGACGAGATCGGGGCGGGTCTCCTTCAGCAGCAGGTCCAGGTCGTCGTAGGTGGCGCCGATGTCCCAGCGCGCCGCGGTCGCGGCCAGCCGCCCGGCGTCGATGTCCATCGCCGCCTCGACCCGGACCGCGGCGCCGAGCGACCGCAGTGCCGGTAGGTGGACGTTGTCGGCGATGGCGCCGGTCCCCACCAGGGCGACGCGGACCGGCGGATCGGGAACGGGCGGCGGATTCGACACAGGGCTCCCTCGGAACTCGGCACCAACGACGCAAAAGGCTTTGTGGAGCGTACACGGAGAGTGGGGTGCGTCCACAAGGGGCGTCGCCGGCCGGAATGCGGGAGCTCCGAATCGCCGACATCGGTTCGCTCACGAGCGCCGCCGGCGCCGTGAGGAGATGATCATGGTCTCGATTCCGCCTGGTCACTCTCTGGAAACGAACCGTTGACTCGACTGCCTCGGTGTGGCACGTTGGGCCAACACAAAAGGCTTTGCAACGCGAGCCACCGCTCCGTCCCGCCGCGGCCCGATCGGACGTGCGGCCCCCATCATCTCTGTACGTCACAAGGAGTTCCGATGGCGAAACCCCTCTTCAGGCGCACGGTCGTGGCCGTGCTGAGCACCACGTTCGTGGCGGCGCTGGCGGCCTGCGGGACGTCGAGCAGCGACGACGATCCCGCGAGCGGCAACGGCGGCGACACGCCCGACGTCGACGCCCCGGTGACCATCTCGATCAACGACCTGCCGCCCACCGAGGAGCCCGAGCGCCGCCAGAGCATGCTCGACAAGATCGAGCGGTTCGAGGCGGACCACCCGCACATCACCATCGAGGCGACCGAGTACCGCTGGGCGGCCGACACTTTCCCGGCCATGCTCGCCGGCGGCACCGAGCCGACCGTGACCGCTCTCCCGTTCACCGAGGTGCAGGGTCTGGCCGCGCGCGGCCAGACGGCCGAGATCTCCGAGCAGCTCGAGGGCGCCGGGTTCCTCGAGGACCTCAACCCGGGCCTCATGGACGTCGTCACCGCACCCGGCGGCGGCGTCTACGGAGTGCCGTACGCCGCGTACACGGCCGGTCTCATCTACAACCGCGCGCTCTTCACCCAGGCCGGCCTCGACCCCGACGACCCGCCGAAGACGTGGGACGACATCCGGGCGGCGGCGAAGACGATCCAGGAGAAGACCGGCGTCCCCGGCCTGATCAGCATGACCACCGAGAACGTCGGCGGCTGGACGCTGACCGCGATGTCGGCGGCGTTCGGCGGCCAGATGGAGGAGATCGACGGCGAGACCGCCACGGCCTCGTTCAACGCCGAGCCCACCAAACAGGCGCTGGAGTTCCTCCGCGCGCTGCGGTGGGAGGACAACACGATGGGCTCCAACTTCCTGGTCAACTGGGAGGACTCCCGCAACGAGTTCGGCGCGGGCCGGGCCGGCATGTTCATCGGCGGCGCCGACGCCTACAGGGACCTCATCGACACCCGCGGGCTGCCGCCGGACGACTTCGGCGTCGCGCCCCTGCCGCTCGAGGGCGACGAGGCGGCCGCGCTGTCCGGCGGTTCGGTCGACGTGATCAGCGCCCGGGCGACCCCGGAAGAGGTCGACGCGGCCATCACCTGGATCCAGTTCAACCGCTTCGAGAAGTACTACAGCGAGCAGGCCGCGCGCGAGAGCGCCGACGGTGCGTTCAAGGACGGCCGTGCGGTGGGTGCGCCGGAGCTCCCGATCGTCAGCCAGGACATCTACGACCAGTGGCTGGTCTGGATCGACGACATGATCAACGTGCCGCGCGAGAACGCCGAGTACTACCTCACGTCCATCGAGGACGTCCCGCTGGTCGCCGAGCCGCCGGTCAAGGGGCAGGAGCTCTACGCCGCGCTCGACCCCGTCGTCCAGGCCGTGCTGACCCGCGAGGACGCCGACATCGACGCGCTGCTGGCCGAGGCCGAGGACAACGTCAACGCCCTCATCCAGGCGGGCTGACCCTCGATGTCAGGGATGTCCGGGGTCCCCGCAGCGGGCCCTGGACGTCCCTCGCGCACGACGGAAGGAGTGCGACCGTGGTGGTGATCGACAAGGACGTCGCGAGCGCCGTGCGGCCGGCGCCGCCGCCTCGACGGCGGCGGCGCACGCCGGTGACGTGGGTGCGGGGCGGCGGGCTGAGCACGCTGGTCTTCCTGCTGCCGCTCATCGTGCTGTTCTCGCTGTTCTCCTGGTGGCCGGTGCTCAAGAGCCTCGTGCTGAGCTTCCAGCAGACGAACTTCATCGGCCCGGCCGAGTGGGTGGGCTGGAACAACTTCGAGCGGGTCCTGGCCGACCCGCTGCTGGGGACGGCGGCGTGGAACACGACGTGGTTCACCATCCTCGCCGTGGTCATCGGCTACCCGGTGCCGGTCATCACCGCGGTGTTCATCGCCGAGCTGCGCAAGGCCCGCGGCTTCGCGGCGGGACTCGCCTACATCCCGACGATCATCCCGCCGGTCGTCTCGGTGCTGTTGTGGAAGACCTTCTACCGTCCGGACGAGAGCGGTGTGTTCAACACGATGCTCGGCTGGGTCGGCCTGGGGCCGTATCCCTGGCTGCAGGACGGCACGGCGGCGATGCCGAGCATGGTGGTGCAGGCGTGCTGGGCCGGTTTCGGCGCGGCCACCATCATCTACCTGGCCTCGCTGATGTCGATCCAGTCGGAGCTCTACGAGGCGGCCGAGGTCGACGGCGCCAGCATCTGGCGGCGCATCTGGCACGTCACGCTGCCGCAGCTGCGCGGCATCATGCTGATCATGCTGCTGCTGCAACTCATCGGCACGTTCCAGGTGTTCACCGAGCCGTTCATCATGACCAACGGCGGTCCCGAGAACCGCACCGTCACGATCCTCATGCTGATCTACCGGTACGCGTTCCTGGCCAGCGACTACGGCAAGGCCACCGCGCTCAGCCTGATGCTGGCCCTGGCGCTGTGTCTGCTGTCCGGCATCTACCTGTGGGCGACGCGGAAATGGAGCACGACATGAGCGCGACCGTCGACACCGCCGCAGAACACGCCGAGGACGCGGCCGGGGGCGACTCCCGCGGCCGGCGCCGCAAGGAGCCGACGTTCGCCGGCGAGCGCAGCGTGCTGTCGGCGAACGACCGGCGGCGCCCCGGCGTCCGGCTCGGGCTGCGCGTCCTGGTCGTGGTGGTCGTCGCTGGGCTGCTGCTGATCAGCGGGGGCCCGCTGCTCTGGCTGTTCAAGTCGGCGGTGTCGACGAGTCAGGACATCATCCGCGCGCCGTTCGGGCTGTGGTCGAGCGGCATCCAGTGGCAGAACCTGAGTGACGCGTGGACCCTGGTGCACATCGGCCGGGCATTGCTGAACACGGTGTGGATCGCGCTCGGTTCCTGGTTCTTCGGCCTGCTCGTGGCGCTGACCGGCGGCTACGCATTGTCGGTGTTGCGGCCGAAGTACGGCCCGATCATCACCGGGGCGGTGCTGGCGACGCTGTTCGTGCCCGGCGTGGTCTCGCTCGTGGCGTCGTACCTCATCATCCTCGACGTCCCGATCGTCGAGCGGAACCTCATCAACACGTTCTGGGCGGTCTGGCTGCCCGCCGCGCCGAGCGCGTTCAACGTCCTGCTGATGAAACGCGTCTTCGACCGGCTGCCTCGGGACCTGTTCGAGGCGGCGAAGGTCGACGGGGCCGGGCCGTTCCGCATCTTCTGGAGCATCGTGCTGCCCATGTCGAAACCGATCATCGGCGTCATCTCGCTGCTGACGATCATGGCCGCGTGGAAGGAGTTCCTCTGGCCGATGCTGGTGCTGCCCGATCCCACCCTGCAGCCGTTGTCGGTGGTCCTGCCGCGGCTGGAGCAGACGTCGGAGATGAGCCTGCTCATGGCCAGCCTGTTCATCTCGGTGATCATCCCGGTCCTGCTGTTCCTCGTGTTCCAGCGTCAGTTCCTCCGCGGCGCCGGGCAGGCCGGGGCGCTGAAGGGATGAGCGTCGACCACGTGCTGGTCACGGGTGCCGCCGGCATGATCGGCCGGGCCGCGGTCAGGCGCTTCCGGGAGCTCGGCGTCGCTGTCACCGCCCTCGTCCTCGACGATCCCGGCGACCTCAAGGCCGACCGCGTCGTGGTGGGCAGCGCCACCGACCGGGCCGCCGTCCGTGACGCGCTGGACGGCGTGGACGCCGTCGTCCACCTGGCCGCGATCCCCGCGCCCACGCTGGGCACGCCGGACGAGGTCTTCGCCGGCAACACCGCAGCCACCTTCACCGTGCTCGACGCGGCGGGCGAGCACGGCATCCGGAACGCCGCCATCGCGAGCAGCATCAACGCGCTCGGGTTCGGCTGGTCGCCGCGGACGGAGGTGGCGCCGGCGTACGTGCCCCTCGACGAGGACCTCCCCACCGAGGCCGCCGACCCGTACTCGTTGTCCAAGTACGTCGACGAGGTGACGGCCGACGCGATGGCCCGCCGGCACGACCTGACCGTGGTGTCGCTGCGGTTCCCGTTCGTCGGCGGACTGGGGGAGGTGGACGAGCTCGACGATCGCCTGCCCGAGCACGCCGCACAGGTGACCGCCGACCCCGGGATCGGCGCCCGCGACCTGTGGCTGTACCTGGAGACCCGCGACGCCGCCCGGGCGCTGGACCTGGCCCTGCGGGTCGACCTGGCGGGGTCGCACGTCGTGTTCGCCGCCGCCCCCCGGACGTCGGCGCCGTACCTGACGAACGACCTGCTCGACGCCTATTATCCGGCGGTGCCGCGCCGCCGGGACGCGCCGGGCCGCACCGCGCCCGTCGACCTCTCCCGCGCCGAGCAGCTGCTGGGGTTCGCCGCCCAGCACCTCCTGCCCGACTCCGACGAGATCCGCGACCTGCCGACCGAGATGAGGAGACCATGACCGTGACCACCTCGACCGCCGACCCCCAGCTGGAGGTGCCCACCCAGCTCGGGAACGTCGCGCCGCCGTGGCCGCACCGCGACGGTCTGCGCATCACCGGCGTCAGAGCCGTCGCGACGGCGCCGGGCGGCACGCCGCTGGTCATCGTCCGCGTCGACACCAACGAGCCGGGACTGTACGGTCTCGGCTGCGCCACGTTCACCCAGCGCTGGCACTCGGTCGTGGCCTACGTCGAGCAACACCTCGAGCGCCTGGTGGTGGGCCGGCACCCGGCCGACATCGAGGACATCACCCGCGCCGTGCACTACGGCAGCTACTGGCGCAATGGCCCGGTGGGCAACAACGCGCTGTCGGGTCTGGACATGGCGCTGTGGGACATCGCCGGCAAGCGGGCCGGGATGCCGGTGTACGAGCTGCTCGGCGGGCGGGTCCGCGGGGCCGCCGCCACCTACATCCACGCCGGGCGGGCGACCGTCGAGGAGACCCTGGCCGACGCGCGGCGGTTCATGGAGGCCGGCTGGACCCATATCCGGCTGCAGGTCGGGCAGCCCGGCCTGGGCACCTACGGCGCGCCCGGCGCGCGGGGCGGCTACCCGGGCGCGCCGAACCCGGACGGCTGGAGCGTGCACCGCTACCTGCGCACGACCCCGGAGCTGTTCGCGGCCGCGCGGGCCGAACTGGGCGACGACGTCGAGCTGCTGCACGACGTCCACTCACGGCTCACGCCCAAGCAGGCCGTGCTGCTGGCCCGGTCGCTCGAGCCGTACCGGCTGTTCTTCCTCGAGGACGTGCTGGCGCCGGAGTACTTCGACCGGCTTCCCGAGGTGCGCGAGGCGTCGCCGGTGCCGATCGCCGTCGGCGAGTTGGCCACGTCGTTCACCGAGGCGGTCCGGCTGGTCCGCGACGGCGGGGTCGACCTCATCCGCTGTCACATCTCCGCGATCGGCGGACTGTCGCCGGCGCGCAAGATCGCCGTGCTGGCCGAGCTGACCGGCGTGCGCACGGCCTGGCACTCGCCGGCGGACGTGTCGCCGATCGGCGCCGCCGCGAACGTCGCCCTGGACGTGACGAGTCACGCGTTCGGCATCCAGGAGGGGCATGTGTACCCGGAGCCCGTGCACGAGGTCTTCCCCGGAACGCTGCGCATCGAGCGCGGGTGGCTGCGCCCCAACGAGGCGCCCGGCTGGGGCATCGACCTCGACGAGAAGGCGGCCGCCGCCCACCCGCCCGGCCTGGCCCGGATGGACGAGTGGGTCCTGGGCGTCCGCGGGCCCGACGGCGGCTTCGCCGCGCCGTGACGCCCCGACGACGCCGGTCAGGCCGACTCGCGTCGTCGGAGTTGCGCCGAGAACACGAGCTCCTGGGGCTCCGGCGGGCCCTCGCCGGCGATGCGCTGCAGCAGCAGCCGGCCGGCGGCGAAGCCGATCTGGTGCGACTGGTTGGCCATGGTGGTCAGCTTCGGGGTGATCAGGCCCGCGGCCTCGATGTCGTCGAAGCCCATGACGGCGACGTCGTCGGGGATGCGCAGCCCGCGGGCGAGCGCGGCCTGCATCGCCCCGATGGCGACGACGTCGTTGGTGGCGATGACGGCGTCGGGTGGCTGCGGCAGGTCCAGCAGCGCCGCCATGCCCACGCCGCCACCGTCGCGACTGACCGGCGCGCGCATGAGCAGCGCGGGATCGGCCGCCACGCCGGCCTCGCGCAGCGCGGCGTGGTACCCCTCGACCCGGACGGCGGGGGCGCCGACCCCGGCGGGCGCGGTGATGAAGGCGATGCGGCGGTGGCCTCGCGACAACAGGTAGCGCGTCGCCTCCGCGGCGCTCTCGTGGTCGGCGCCGTTGACGACGTCGTAGCCCTCCTCGGGGCGGTGGCTGCCCAGCAGCACCACCGGGATGCCCACCGAGACCGCCGGACGGATGTCGTCCTGATGCTGGTAGTAGCCGGAGAACGCGATGCCGTCGACGCGCCGCTTCACCAGCTGCTGGACGGTCCGGCGCTCGATGTCGGGCTGGGCGTCGGTGTTGCACACGATGCCGAAGTAGCCGTCGGCCAGGATGGCGTCCTGCAGCCCCCGCGCCACCGACGTGTAGAACGGGTTGGTGATGTCGGGGATCACCAGCGCGATGGTGTTGGTGCGCTGGCTGACCATGCTCCGCGCGAGGTCATTGGGCTCGTAGCCCAGCTCGGCGATGGCCGCGAGCACTCGCTCGCGGGTGGCGGCGGACACCGGACGGCGCCGGCTCAGCGTGTGCGAGACCGTCGTCATGCTCACGCCGGCGAGTGCGGCGACGTCGGCGATGCCGGCGTGGCGGCGTGGTCGCGTGGTCATCGCGCGCGGTCCCTCGGATCGGTCATCGACACATCGTAGCGAGTGACGCAGAAGGTTTTGCGTCCGAGCGGGCGCAGACGAAGAGGAGTGGTTCTCGTGCACGCTGACCTGCGCCGCGGACTGGTGGCGGCGGCATGCTCGGCCGGCGACGACGCATACGACCCGGGCTGGGGGTTGCTGCGGGTCGAGGCGACGTACAACCCGATCCACACCCGCATCGTCTCGGGAGTCGCCCACCGGTACGTCGCGAGCCTGTCGTACGCCCTTGCGCTGTGTGAGGCCGGCCGGTACGAGCGGGCGGAGCGGGTCCTGCTGCGGTGCGTCGCGGACCAGGACACCGATCCGCGCTCGGACACGTACGGACTCTGGAGCTACTACGCCGAGGAACCGCTCGGTGACATGCGGCCGCCGGACTGGAACCAGGCCGACTTCAACGGCCGCGCCCTCGCGATGGTCCTGCTGCGGCACCGGCAGGCCCTGACCCCGGCCACGCGGGAGGCCGTCGGGACCGCCCTCCATCACGCTGCCCGCTCCATCGCGCGACGTGACGTCTCGATGGACTACACGAACATCGCGGCCAAGGGCACGTTCGTGACGCTCGCGGCCGGCCGGTTGCTGGACGATCCGGTCCTCGGCCGCTACGCGATGGAGCGGCTGCGGCGCTTCGCCGCGAACGTCGACGCCACGGGCAGCTTCGTCGAGTACAACAGCCCGACGTACTGGACCATCACCACACAGGCCATCACCGCGATCGGCCAGTACCTCGCCGACGACGAGGTCCGCGCCACCGCCGGGCGGCTGAGCGAGGTCGCCTGGCGGCACCTGGCCGCCCGGTGGCACGCTCCGTCCGGTCAGCTGGCCGGGCCGATGTCGCGTACGTACGGCGACGACACCGCCGGCAACCAGGGGCTGCTGCTGTTCCTGCGGACCGCTCTGGGCGACGTGGCGCCGTTCGGCTCGGTCGAGCCGCGCCCCGACGTCGAGCTGGTCTGGCCGGCGGTGCTCGAGCCGTCGGTGCCCGCCGGCTGCGCGGCCGCCTTCACCGCGCCGCCGGCGGGGATCCTGCGCCGCGAGCTGTTCGCCCACGGCGAGGCCATCGATGACGCACCCGAGCAGCGGGGCGGCGCCGCCGTGCCCGAGATCGTCGGGACGACCTGGCTGGATCCCGTGCTGGCGCTCGGGACCATCAACCAGGCGGACACCTGGCTGCAGCGTCGCAACCTCCTGGCCCAGTGGGCGGTGGCGGGCGAAGCGCCCTGGCGCCGGCCGGCGAGGTCGGTGCGGCTCAGGGTGCTCAAGGACGGCGCCGACTTCGCCTCGGGCTCGTTCTCCTCCGTCCAGGACGGCAGCGCCGCGCTGTGGGTCGTCGGGTTCGCGTCGCCGGGTGGGGATCGGCACCTGCACCTGGACCTGCTGGACCGGGGTGCGACCTTCCTCGCGGCCGCACTCGTGGTCGCGTTCGACTTCGCCGGTGCGGGCGACGCGGTCGTCCGGGTAGGGGAGCAGGCGGCGACGCCGGGCGCGGTGTTCGGGCTCGGCTCGACGGTGAGCGTGCTCACGGGCGGTGTGGAGTGCCGGATCGGCCTGGTGGACGGGGACTTCGGCGGCGCCCGGCCGTGGGGGCGGATCCGGCGCGACGGCGACCGCCTCGCTGTCGAGATCGTCCTGCTGGCGGCCCAGCACCCCGTGGAGCTCGACCTCGCCTCCGCCGGTCAGGCGTTCGTGGCCGGCACCTTCGAGCTCGCAACGGCGGGAGGAGGCCGGTCGCCGTCGCCGCCGGAGACGCGCCGGTCCGCCGACGGCATCGAGCTCGCCTGGCGTGAGCTCTGGCTGCGGGGCCGGACCCGCGTCGGTACCCGGGGCGACCACGCCGCCGGGTTCGCGTCGAGCGCGCCTGGCATGCGGCCCGGCCGGTGAGGCCTCGATACCCGCGGCCGTCAGGCCACCCAGCCGGCGGACGACAGCCAGGCGGCGCAGAGGCCGGTCCAGCGCCGGGCTTCGAGGTGGGCGGCGTCCGGCTGGTCGGCGAGACCGAGCCCGTGGTGGCCGGCACCGAAGACGTGGAGGTCCACCGGCACGCCGTGGTCGACGAGTGCTGAGGCGTAGCGAAGCGAGTGGCCGGCGGGCACGGAGGTGTCGCTGGCGGTGTGCCAGAGGAAGGCCGGCGGGTGCCGTTCATCGACGTGGTCGTCGGGCGAGACGCGGCGCCGCAGCTCCGCGTCGGCGCCCGGACCGAGCAGGTTGACGCGGCTTCGCGCGTGCGGCTGGTGGACGAACGAGATGACCGGGTAGCCGAGGACGCAGAGGTCGGGCCGCGTGCCGGGGTCGCCCACGCACAGCGACGCGGCGAGATGGCCGCCGGCGGAGAACCCGATGACGCCGACCCGCCGGGGGTCGACGGGGAGGCCGTGGTCGCCGCCGCGGATCCAGGCCAGCGTGTCGCGGGCGGCGTCGACGGCGGCGGGGTGACGCATCGGCGCCACGGGGTAGCCGAGCACGAACGCGTGGATGCCCAGCGACGTGAGCCACCGGGCCACCGGCTCGCCCTCGTGCGGCGCGTGCCGTTCGTAGGCCCCGCCCGGGAGGACGAGCATCGCCGGCGCGCCGGTCACGCACCGTCCCGGAAGGTGAGGCCGAGGCCGGGTCGGGTGTGGGCGGTGAGGTGGCCGCTGGTGATGGTGACGGGGCTGGGTGTGGTGAGGCAGTCGAGGGCGGTGAAGGAGGCGTCTTCGACGTCCTCGACGAGGGTCGGTTCGGTCAGGGTGAGGGCGAGTTGGCCGGACAGTTCCGGGAGGAGGTGGGGGGCGAGGGTGGCGCCGTGGGCGCGGGCGAGTGCGGTGATGCGCAGGAACGGGGTGATGCCGCCGACGCGGACGATGTTGGGTTGGATGATGTCGCAGGCGCCGGCGTCGAGCAGGTCGCGGAAGCGGTGCAGGGTGTGGGCGTTCTCGCCGAGCGCGATCGGCACGTCGACGGCGCCGCGGAGCTGGGTGTAGGCGCGGGTGGCGTCGGCGAGGAGGGGTTCCTCGACCCAGGTGAGGTCGAACCGGGCGAGGGCGGTGATGGCGCGGCGCGCGGCGGGCAGGTCCCAGCGCTGGTTCGCGTCGACCATGAGCCGGCGCCCGGGCCCGATCACGTCCCGCACCGCCGCGACCCGTTCGACGTCCTCGCCCAGGTCGGGCCGGCCGACCTTGATCTTGACCGCTCGGTGGCCGGCGGCGACCCACCGCCCGGCCTGGGCGACCAGCTGGTCGAGGGGGTAGTGCAGGTTGACGCCGCTGCCGTAGACCTCGACGGAGTCTCGTTGCCGGCCGAGCAGGTCGGCGAGTGCGGTGTTGTGGTGGCGGGCGCGCAGGTCCCACAGCGCCAGGTCGATGCCGGCGAGGGCGAGGGTGGTGATGCCGCCGCTGCCGGCCTCGTGCAGGTGCCGCCACAACCCGTCCCACACGGGTTCGGGGTGGGCCGGCTTTCCGACGACGAACGCGGCGCAGTCGTCATCGATCAGGGCCCGGATGGCGGTGGCGCCGATGGTGGGGGTCCAGGAGAACCCGGTCCCGGTGGCGCCGTCCGCGGTGGTGACGTCGACGACGATGACGTGCACCCGCGGCACGTCCGGCCCCCACGGACGCCGCAGCGGCAGCCGCAGCAGCCGCGTCGCCACCGAGGCGATGAGGTCAGGCGAGCCCATCGGCCACCGCGAGCAACTGGCGCAACTGGTCGAGGTGGGCCGGGGACGGGTCGGTCAGCGGTGGGCGCACGGCGCCGGCGTCGAGGCCGCGCAGCCGGACGGCGGCCTTGACCAGCGACACGGCGTAGCCGGGCACCTGATCGCGCAGCCGCACCAGCGGGGTGAAGAACTCCGCCAGCAGCCGCTCACGCTGGGCGTCGTCGCCGGTGGCCAGGGCGTGGTGGAACGCCAGGGACACGTGGGGGGCGAAGCAGAACACCGCCGACGAATACAACGGCACCCCGATCGCCCGGTAGGCGGCCTGGGTCTGCTCCGCGGTGGGCATGCCGTTGAAGAACAAGAACCCCTCACCGGCCTCGGCCCGGACCGCGAGCACGATCCGCTGCATCAGGTCCAGATCACCCAGCCCGTCCTTGAACCCCACCACCCTCGGGTGCCGCGCCAACCGGGCCACCGACTCCGGGGTGAACCGCACCCCGCCGCGCTGATACAGCACCAGCGGCAGACCGGTCGCCGCGGCGACCGCCTCGACGTAGGCCACCAGGCCGTCGCCCGGCCCGGCCACCAGATACGGCGGCAGCACCAACAACCCGTCCGCGCCGGCCCCCTCCGCGCGGCGGGCGCAGGCGATCGCGTGCGGGAGCGGACCGCCGGTGCCGGCGAACACCGGCACCGCTGCGTTGACGGCCTCGACCGCGGTCGACACCACCAGCTCGTGCTCGTCGGCGTCCAGGGCGTGGAACTCGCCGGTCCCACACGCCGCGAACACCGCCCCCGGCCCATGCTCCAACCCGCCCTTCACGTGGAGGGCCAGCACGCCCGCGTCGACCGCCCCGGACCCGTCGAACGGGGTCACCGGGAAGAACAACACACCATCGAGTTTCATCGCAGCTCCGTCCGCCAAGATCGTGCCGGTTTCCAGCCCAACAACCGTTCCGCGTTCGCGTTCCTGAAGGCCGCCGCGTCACCCACCAACGCCGACGCGAGACCAGCCGTGCCCGGGTGGAACCGCGGCAACAACTCCGCCAACGGCGCCCGCGCCAACGCATCCGCCGCCCCGGCGAAGAACGTCTCCCCATTCGGCACCTCATCCCCCCTCGACAACAGCAGCCCGATGAGGTCCGCGGCGTCACGGGCATCGACATAGTTGAACAACGACCCCGCCGCCAGCGACGGATCGTCCAGCCGCTCCCGCACCGTGTGCCCCAACTGCGTCGGCGCCCCGGCCCACTCCTCCTCGCCGATCACGTAACACGGCCGGACGACGCTGACCCGCATCCGCTCACCGGCCCGGGCGGCGAACATCCGCACCACCTGCTCGGCCACCAGCTTCGACAACCCATACGCATGCCACGGCGCCACCGGATGCGCCTCATCGATCGGCAGATACGACGGCACCCACCCGCCCGGCGCGCCATACCCCACCACCGTCGGACTACTCGCCACCACCACACTGCGGACCCCGGCCTCCAGAGCGGCCGCACACACGTGGTGAGCCAACGCCGTGTTCACCCGCAAGATCTCCCCCTCCGGCCGGCTGAACGGCACCGCCACCGCCGCCAAATGCACCACCGCGTCCGGACCCACCCGCCCCACCGCCCACCGCGCCTCCTCCGCCACCGCCAGATCAGCCGCGAACCACTCCCCACCATGACGCCGGCCCGGCGCACACCGGTCCACACTCACCACCTCATGCCCCAACCCCAACAACCCCTCCACCACCGCCACACCCAACCGACCCGACCCACCCGTCACCAGCACCTTCACCGGTCGAACCCGATCCCGAGGTCCAGTCCGGCGAGGTCGACGGCTTGCCCACTCGCGAGCGAGGCGTTGCCGGCGATGCCGACCGCGACCGCCGCGATTCCGTCGACATGCGACGACACCCGGCCGAGCTCCGGTTCGGCCACGGCCGGACCGAACAGGTCGTCGAGCAGCAGCGGGTCCGCGCCTCCGTGGGAGCCGCTGACCTCGGGCAGTTCGTGCACCACGGCGGACTCCCAGTGCCGCTGGACGCGCAACTCGTCGCGGCGCGGACGCACGGGGTCGTGGCCGCTGGCCTCGCGGATGACGCTCGGGTCGATGACGGTGTGCCCGTGGCCGTCGACGAGGACGGCGGAGCGTTCGACGACGTCGAGCTCGATGCGCCCGCGGGTCCCGGTGAACGCGACCCGGTAGCCCTCGTACGGGCTGTGCGCCGTCAGGCTGTAGGTGAGCGTGGTGCGCGACCCGTAGTCGACGACCAGCCCGACGGTGTCCTCGATGGTGATGCCCGGTCCGAAGACGTTCTCGTTGCGGGTGTAGCCGTCGTGGTGGGCGTGATCGGTGTAGAGCGCGCGGATCGAGGGGTCGCCGTCGATCGTGAGGTCGAACCGGTCCCGGACGTCGTCGCCGGCGTCCCGCACGATGCCGTGCTCGCCGTAGAACCGCAGCCCGCCCGACGCGTAGACGCGGGTGGGCCGGTCGGCGAGCCACCAGTTGACGAGGTCGAAGTGGTGGCTGGACTTGTGCACCAGCAGCCCGCCGGAGATGTCCTTCTCCCGATGCCACCGCCTGAAGTAGTCGGCTCCGTGCGCGGTGTCGAGCAGCCACTCGAAATGCACCGCGGTCACGCGCCCGATCGTGCCTGCGGCGAGGAGCCGCTTGACCTCGGTGTTCCGCGGCGCGTACCGGTAGTTGAACGCCAGGCGCACGGAGCGCCCGGTCCGCTCGACGGCGGCGGCGATCTGCCGGGTCTGCGCGGCGGTCACCGCGAGCGGCTTCTCGACGATGACGTCGACCCCCGCGTCGACGGCTCGCTCGATGTACTGCGCGTGCGTCGCGTCGGGTGTGGCGACGAGGAGCACGGTCGCCGCCGTGTCCCGCAGTGCGGCCTCGAGCTCGTCCGGCCCGAACCGCACGACGTCGCCGCCGATGCGGCGCTGGTAGTAGTCCAGGCGTCCCGGGTTGCTGTCACCGATCGCGACCAGCTCGGCCGCGTAGCGGCCCGCGGTCAGCGCGTCGATGAACGTGCCGGCACGGGCTCCCGTGCCCAGCACCGCCACCCTCTGCACTGGTCGACCCATGTCTCGTCGTGCTCCTCTCATCGTGGCGTCAGTAGCCGAGCACTCGCGGCCAGTGCGGCTCGACGCCGAGGCCGGTCAGCGTGGCCTGCAGCTCCCGGGTCGCGGCCGGTGACGTGGCCACGTCCTGCGGCCGCGTGCGCCGCTCCAGGCAGTGGACGGCCAGCGCGCCGGCCGACTCGCCGACGTTCCACTCCACGGGGTGCAGCCGGTAGGCGCCGTTGGTGATGTGCGTCGTCCCGATGTTCTTGCCGGCGGGCAGCAGGTTGGCCAGGCGCACGGGCACCAGCGACCGCAGCGGGATCTCGAACGGGCGGCACTCGACGTCGATGTAGTTGTCGCCGCCGGTGGTGGGGTGGATGTCGATGCGGTACATGCCGACGCCGACGCTGTCGTCGAACCGGGCCGGCTCGGCGGTGCCGCCGGCGGCGACCGCGACGTCCTGCTCGACGACGGTGTACAGCGCGCGGATGCGGCGGCCCTCGCGCACGTACGGCGCCATCGCCAGTCCGTCGGCCGTGCCGAGAACGTCGCCGCGCAGCCGCAGCCCCGGCCAGCCCTGCCCGCCGTCCGGCCGCGGCGCCTCGGTCTGCAGCCAATGGACGTAGGACAGGCTGAGCGAGCGGGCGCCGTCGAGATGCGCCTTGGCGTCGGCGGTCTCGATGACCGGCCCGCCGAGGTAGTCGAGCATCGGCCAGTTGGCCAGCACGACGTCGGAGCCGAGGAACCCGTCCTCGAAGGTGCGGCGCGCGGCGATGCGCCGGAACGTCCACAGGTCCTTGTCGCCCGCGGCGTCGACGGCCGCCTGCTCGTGCGACGGGTTGACGTGCATCGTGCGGGTGACCGGGCGCAGCGTGCGCGGGTCGGGTGCGGTGAACGACAGCAGCGGCGCGCCCCAGAACTCCGGCGCCCACGAGCGCCAGTGGTCGTACTCGGGCGGGCGCGGGATCGTGTGGTCGCCCGGCGCGTGGTCGAAGGCGAAGCACCAGGTCACGGCCTGCATGTTGAGCGGGTCAGCGGTCTCGGCCGCGTGCGGTTCACCGGTCTGCGACCTCGACTCCGCTCCGGTGACGTACTCGGCGCCGGCCAGCGGCAGCAGATCGCCGGTCTCCGTCGCGTCGAGCACCATGGGCGCCTCGAGCCGCGTCTCGCGGCCCACCTCGTCGCGGACGACCACCGCGCGGACGGTGTCGCCGTTCACGTCGACGCCGTGCGGCCGGACGTGGTGCAGCACCGTCAGCCGCCCGCTGCTGCGGTACGGCGCCAGCAGCTGCTCGATGACCGCCACGGCGACGCGCGGCTCGTGGCACAGCCGGCTGACATGACCCAGGCCCGGGTTCAGGTAGGGGTCGGCCCGCGCGGCCGCCGTCAGCGGGTAGTGGTCGCGATAGTAGGCGCGGATGCCGTCGCGCAGGGCGCGGTAGGTGCGCGTCACGCCGAACTGCTCGACCCAGACGTGCTCGTCTGGCGGGACACCCTGCGACGTCAGCTGGCCACCGAGCCACGCGGTCGGTTCCGTCAGCACGACGGTGCGGCCGAGGCGCAGCACCGACAGCGCGGCCGCCACACCGCCGAGCCCGCCACCGACGACGGCGACGTCGGGCCTCAACGTGGTCATGTGCGACTACCCCTTCAGTGAGCCGGTGTTGCCGGCGGCGCGCAGGAACTGGCGCTGGAAGACGAGGAAGAACAGGATCGGCACGATCGCGCTGATGAACAGCGCCGCCATGTAGGGGCCGTACTCGGTGCTCTCGGCCAGCCGCGGCAGCACGACCGCGATCGGCTGCACGTCCGGGCTCGGCAGCACCAGCAACGGCCAGAGGAACTCCTTGTAGGCGCCGACGAGCATGAGCACCGAGAGCACGCTGAGGATGGGCCGCGACATCGGCAGCACGATCGAGACGAACAGCCGCACCGGCCCGGCGCCGTCGACCTTCGCCGCCTCGAAGATCTCACCGGGGATCGACGCGAAGAAGCGCTGGACCAGCAGGACGCCCACCGCGTTGGCCGCGTTGGGCAGCCACACCGCCCAGAACGTGTTGATGAGGCTGATGTCGAGCAGCGGCACGTCGACCACCGTCATGTACAGCGCGACCAGCGACACCACGCTGGGGATGAACAGCGTCGCCAGCACGAGCGCGGACACGATGCCGCGGCCGCGCGGCTTGAGGACGGCCAGCCAGTAGCCGCCGGTGGTCGCCACCAGCAGGCCGAAGACGAGCGAGCCGGCCATCAGCCAGACCGTGTTGAGGAAGTACTTCGCGAAGTCGACCTGGTTCCAGATGATCGAGAAGTTCTCCCAGTGCAGGCCGCTCGGCCAGACCGACAACGGATCGGCCAGCGTCTCCGTCGACGTCGACGTCGCCGCCTTGAACAGCCACGCCATCGGGCCGGCGCAGGCCACGGCCAGCGAGGCGATCACCAGCGTCGCGAACAGGCCGATCAGGGTGCGGACGAACGGGTCGCGGCGGCTCAGCGTCGAGACGAGGGTCCGGTCCTCCGCGGCGGCCTTGGTGCGGGTCATGAGGTGCTCCAGCGCCGGGTCGCCCGCAGGTAGACGAGCGAGAGCAGGGAGAGCGCGACGGCGAGCAGCAGCGAGAGCGCCGCGGCCCGGCCGTAGTCGCCGGAGATGAACGCGTAGCGGTAGACGAGCATGAGGATGGTGACCGTGCGGTTCTCCGGGCCGCCGCCGGTCATGATGTACGGCTCGGTGAAGACCTGCATGGTCGAGATGACCTGGAGCAGCAGCAGGACGAGGATGACGCCGCGCAGCTGCGGCAGCGTGACGTGCCAGAGCCGGCGGAACAACCCCGCGCCGTCGGTCTCGGCGGCGTCGTAGAGATCGGTCTGCACGCTCATCAGCGTGGCCAGGTAGATGATCGTGGCCGTGCCGAACGTCGCCCACGTCACCTGCACGACGATGGCGGGCATGGCCAGGTCGCCGTCGTTGAGCCAGGCGATCGGGCCGAACCCGACCTTGCCCAGCAGCGAGTTGAAGAAGCCGTCCGCGCCGGGGTCGTAGAACGTCTTCCAGAGCAGCGTCGCGACCACCGGAGGCAGGATGACCGGCAGGTAGGCCAGCGCCGAGGCCAGCCCGCGGGTCCGGCGCAGCTCGGTGATCACGACGGCCAGCAGCAGCGGGAGCGGGAACCCGATGACCGCCGCGAGCAGGGCGTACCAGACCGTGTTGCGGGTGGCGGTGAGCAGCAGCGGGTCGTTCAGGACGGCCTGGAAGTTGTCCAGCCCGACCCACTCCGACGTCACGAAGTTGGTGCGCTGCAGGCTCAGCGCGAGCGAGCGCAGGATCGGCCACCAGGCGAAGAACCCGAAGCTGAGCAGCAGCGGCAGCACGAACAGCAGCCGGGACGGCCCGCCGTCGGTCAGCCAGCGGCGCACGGCCCCGGCCGGTGACGTGCGGCGCCCGCCCACGACGGGCCGGCGCGGGCCGGCGCCGGCGGGTTCGGCCGGCTCCGTCCCTCGCGGCGTCATGGCACCGGCGTCGGCGGGCGCACGCATGGCGGTCAGCCGGCGTCGAGCGCGGTCTGGGCGGACGCGTCCGCGTCGGACAGCAGCGCCTCGACGTCGGCGTCCTCGCGGGTCAGCACGGCCTGGACGACGGTGTCGAGCAGCGCGTACAGCTCCTGCGCCTTGACCGCCGGCTCCGTGACGAGCGGCAGCGCGTCGACCGACTCGAGATAGGCGGTGTAGTTCTCCCGCGGGACGTTGATCGAGTCGGCGATCCAGCCCAGGTACTGGTCGTAGGTCTCCCGGTCGACGACCGGCAGTTCCGGCTTGCCGACGGGGATGCCGTCGGCGGCCGACGCCGCGGCGTTGTCCTTGGCGATCTGCTCGTCGGTGTACTTCTCGAACCGCTGGAACTCGATCCAGCGGACGGCTGCCTCGATCTCGTCCTCGGACGCGTCGGGCTTGACGATGGCGACGGTGCCGCCGCTCAGGGTGCCGATGCCGTCGTCCTGCTGGGGGAGCGGCGCGACGCCGAACGCGGCCGGGTCCATGCCGTTGTTGGTGACCATCGTGTTGTAGGCATCGGCCCCGCCGACGTACATGCCGGCGCCGCCGCCGGCGAACAGCCGTGCGATGTCCTCGGCGTTGAGCAGGAAGTTGCTCCCCATGACGTTGTCGTCCCAGCGCAGCGTGCGCAGGAACTCCAGTGCCTCCACGGTGGCCGGGTTGTCGACGTCGGCCTCGGTACCGTCCTCGTTCACGATGGTGCCACCGAAGCCGTAGCTCATGGTGGTGAGCGACCAGCCGCCGTTGTTCTGCGTGGTCATCGCGGCGAAGCCCTGCGCGTCGGTGGCCGCCTCGATCGCCTGCGCGGCCGTGCGCACGTCGTCCCAGGTGCTCGGCGGGTCGTCGGGGTCGAGGCCGGCCTGCTCGAACAACTGGCGGTTGTAGATCAGCCCCATCGTGTAGGCGCCCCACGGGATGCCGTAGACGCGCTCGTCGTCCGTGACGATCTCGTTGACCACCGGGTTGATCGCCGACAGCGTCTCGCTCGACTCCAGGTGGTCGGTGAGGTCGGTGACCTGCTGGCGCGCGATGAGCCCGCGCATCTCGGTGAACGGCACGTTGAACACCGTGGGCAGCTGGCCGCCGGCGACCAGCGCGTTGAACGTGGTCGCGTCGAACGCGGTCTCCTCCGACTCGATGTCGATGTCGGGGTTGGCCGTCTCGAACTCCTCGACGCGGCGGTCCCACTCGGCCAGTTGCTCGGCCTTCTCCGCCGTCGGCATGCCGCCGACGGTCAGGACGACGGGGTCGTCGCCTGCGCCGTCGCCGCCGGTGCCGCCGCCGGAGTCGTCCGAACACGCGGTGAGGGTGAGCACGGCGGCGCCCGCCACGAGCACGGCCGCCGATCGGAGCTGGTGTCTCTTCATCGAAACTCCTTGCTGGGGACGAGAGTAGGGATGTGGCCGGGCCGGTGCGCCGAATGGATCGGGGCCCAGCCGAGGAGCTCACGGGCCCGGGTCGTGTCGACCAGGGCGGTCCGGTCGGGGAACTGCGCACGCGTCGGCACGTGCGGCGCGAACCGGGTCAGCAGCTCGTGGGTGGGGATGTCGGGCAGGACGTCGTCGGCGGACAGCAGTACCACGTGGGCACCGGTCAGCGGCGCGTCGAGGGCGGCGAGGAAGGCCTGGACGACGTCGTCGAGCACGATGTAGGACCAGCCCTCCCTGGCGACGCGGACCTCGGCGCCGGCGCCGGCCGTCAGCTTGGCCGACGCCTCCACGGCCTCCTCCATGGTGCGCACGTGGGCCAGCCGGAACGCGACCACGTCGATGCCCCAGCGGCTGTGCGCCATCCGTGCGGTGTGCTCGTCGGTGAACTTGGCCAGCGAGTACGGGTCGTCGTGCAGGACCGGCAACTCCTCGTCGAGGGGGAAGTAGGCCGGCCAGACGTCGTGCCGGTTCATCGGCACGCCGAACGCGTTGATGCTGCTGGCGATGGCCGCCCGGCGGATCCCGCGCCGGCCGGCCTGGTCGAGCACGTTGAACGTCGCGGTCGTGTTGACGCGGAACACCTCGTACGGCGTGCCGAGATTGGGGTGCGGGATCGCCGCCGTGTGCACGACCGCCGCGACGTCGTCGAGCGCCTCGGCGACGGCGTCGATGTCGCAGGCGTCGCCGGTGACGAGCCGGTCGGCGGCGCTCGGGCCGGTCCACTCCAGCGCGAGGCCGGTGACGGGACGTCCGGCGGCCGCCAGCGCGCTGGTGACCGCCCGGCCGATCCGCCCGTCGGCTCCGGTCACCAGCACGCGACCGGCGCCGTCGGATGTGCTCTGTGTCGACTGGCCCACGAACGAGTCTCCCGCTTCCTCGACCAATGCGAAACCGCTTTCGCATTGGGCATACAAGAGCAGACCTCGCGGGTGGTTGTCAAGGAGCTCCGGGCGGACTGTCCCGGTGACCGAGGAGCGGGGCGCGGCGTCAGGCGGTGGCGGTGCTGGGACCCTCGACGAGCACCGGGGTGACGACGCGGCGCTGGGGGTTGGCAGGCTCGGGTGCGTGGGTGTCGTCGGCGTCCTCGCCGAGGGCGAGTCGTCGCGCCGCGGCCGCGCCGAGCCGCTCCAGTCGCAGGTCGACGCTGGTCAGCCGCCGCGTGCCTTGGTCGAGCATGACGCCCTCCCAGTTGTCGACGCCGACGATGGCGATGTCGTCGGGCACGCGCACGCCGTGGGCCTCGAGCACGCGAAGGGCGCCGAAGGCGATGCTGTCGTTGCCGCAGAAGATCGCATCGAGCTGCACTCCGGCCGTGATCAGCTGCTCGGTGCCGGTCGCTCCCCAGTCCTGTGACCAGCCGCCGTACAGCGGCGGGTGTGCCGTCCGGAGCCCGGCCGCGGCCAGCGTCTCGGCCATGCCGGTCTCGCGGCCGCGCACGGACAGGCTGTCGCGGCCGCCGGTGACGTGGGCGATCCGCCGCCGCCCGGTGGCCAGCAGATGCTCGACCGCCAGCCGGCCGGCGCCGGCGCTGTCGATCTGGAAGACCGGATCGGCGGGGTCGTCGCTGTCGGTGAAGGCGTACACGACCGGCGAGTCGAACCGGTCGGTGACCGACCGGGAGACCAGCTCGTTGTTGGTGCCGACGACCAGCACGCCCTCGGCCTTGCGGGCCTGCAGCCGGCGCACGTCCTCGTCGCGCCAGCGGCCGCCGCGCACGTCGGCGTCGAAGACCAGGGTGGCGTGGCCCAGCAGGCCCAGTTCCTTGATCGCCCCGATCAGCACCGGGCGGGTGAACGGGGTCTGCGCGCGGTGCGTGAAGACGCCGATGGTCCGGCTGCGCCCGCTGGCGAAGGACTGGGCCAGTGCGTTGGGCGTGTAGTCGAGCCGGTCGGCGGTCGCCCGTACCCGCTCGCGGGTCGCCTCGGAGATGCGCCGGTCGCCGCGCAGCGCCTTCGAGGCGGTCGCCACCGACACCCCGGCGAGTACGGCGACGTCGCGGAGGGTGACCGGTGCTGCTGCGCGCATGACGGGAAGCATACGGCCCTTGACCCGGCTGGGCGCATGGCTGTATCAATGCCCACAGATGTGCGAAACCGGTTAACCAACGTCAACGGAGACACGGGAGTAGACATGCGCGTACCCCGCTTCGCGACCCTCCTCGCGGCGGCGCTGCTCGCCGCGCCCCTCATCGGCTCCGCGCCACCGCAAGCCGCCGCGGCGCCCGAAACCGCCTCCGCCGCTGACGCGCAGACGGAGGTCGTCGGCGACTTCGAGGTCGAGACCGCGCCGTGGTCGCCGGTCCAGTCCGGCACCGGCTCGGTCAGTACGCTGACCCGGACGACCGCTCAGCACCGCAGCGGCGGCGCGAGCGCCGAGTGGGACGCCGCGGTGCCGGCGGCCACCGGCGGCGCGCTCGCGGCGATCGGCCGCGACCTCGTCAACCTGGACGCCCAGGAGTTGCGGTTCTCGGTGCTGACCGAGTCGGTGGACGAGATCGTCCTGCGACTGCGCGACGTCACGGGCCAGACCCACCAGCAGGTCGTCGCGGTCACGCCGTCGGCGACGCAGTGGACCGACATCAGCATCACCGACTTCGCCGGAGGCACGAACAACAGCCACTTCGGCGGCGCGAACGACGGCCTCTGGCACGGGCCCATGACCCGCATCAGTCTGGTGCTCACGCACAGCCAGCTGGGCGACCAGCCCGGGACGGTCTACGTCGACGACGTCGCCGTGGACATCCCGCCGCCGGAGTTCCTGGTCAGCCCGACCGTCCTGGGCAACGTCTTCGACGAGGGGCAGCCGGTCACCGTCGGCTTCGCGACCGCCGCCGAGTCGCTGTCCTGGCAGGTCTACAACCACGACGGCGCGCGGGTGCGGACCGGATCGGGAGCGGTGGCCGACCTCGGCGACGCGTTCACCGTCGGCACCCTGCCGGTCGGCTGGTACGAGGTCGACATCACCGTGACCCGGCCCGACGGCACGTCGTTCGCCGCCGGCACCGATGTCGCCGTCCTGCCCGTCGCCGACCCGGTCAAGGACCCGCGCCGCGGCGTGGGCACTCACTTCGGTTCGTCCGGGCCCCGGCAGTGGTCGCCCGAGATCATCCCGCTGATCGCGCGGGCCGGCTTCGGCTTCGCCCGCGACGGCGCGTCGTGGCAGCAGGTGGAGACCACGAAGGGCCAGTACACGTTCCCCCAGAAGGTGCTCGACTACAAGGCGGCGTTCGAGGCCAACGGCCTGGACTTCCTCAGCCTGCTCGCCTACGGCAACACGCTGTACTTCCCCAACGAGGTGCCGACCGACCAGGCCGGCCGGGACGCGTACGCGGACTACGCGGCCGCCTCGGTGGCCCAGTTCGGCACCGAGGACACGGTCTACGAGGTGTGGAACGAGTGGAACTGGCGCAAGCTCGACGTCGAGCCGTTCGGCACCGCCGAGAGCTACGTCGAGCTGCTGCGCACCACCCATGACCGGGTCAGGGCGGAGCATCCGGACGCCTACCTGATGGGCCCGGCGATGACGGTGGCGCCGACGGACTGGGCCGACTGGGTCGACGACTTCATCGCCGCGGGCGGCCTGCAGTACATCGACGCGTTCTCGATCCACCCGTACAGCCAGGTCGGCGGGCCGGAGCTGACGGACGACCTGTTGACCATCGTCCGCGACAAGCTCGACGCCGCCGGCCGCGCCGACCTGCCGATCGTCGTCAGCGAGCAGGGCTGGAACACGTCGACGGGCACGCATCACGTCAGCGAGGACGTCCAGTCGGCGAACCTCGTGCGGGGCCAGCTGCTGGCACTCGGCGAAGGGGTCGAGCAGTACGCGATCTACGACTTCAAGGACGACGGCCTCGACCCGGTCGAACCGGAGCACCACTTCGGCATCATCGGCAACGACCAGGACCCGCGCGGCGCCTACCGGCCCAAGCCGGCCTACGTCGCCCAGGCGCTGATGTCGCGGCGGATCAACGGCAAGCCGGTCCAGGGCTGGAGCCAGCTCGGCGACGGCGTGCACGACGTGCGCTTCACCGCGGGCAACGCCGAGACCGTCCACGCCGTCTGGGCCGCCGCCGAGCCGGCCGTCGTGGCGTTCTCGACGAACGGGCCGGTCGACGTGCACGGCATCTACGGCTCGTACCAGGAGCTGGTCCCGGACGCGACCGGACGGGTCTACGTCACGGTGGGCGGCGACCCGGTCTTCGTCACGGGGCCGATCACGGCGGCCGACGTGTCGGCGGCGCACGCGCTCTCGGTGACCGAGGCGTTCGCCGGGACCGAGACCACCGGCACCTGGACGATCGACCGCACCGGCTCCGACACCGGCTTCGAGGGTTCCATCTCCGTGGACGGCGTGACGACGCAGGCCAGCGTCGCGGCCGGCGAGCGCGCGGAGATCCCGGTGGAGTTGCCGCCGGCCACCCGGGTCGGGACGCGGACCTGGCGGGCCACCGTCAGCGACGCGGACGGCGTGGTCGCGCAGCTCAGCACGGATGCCGCCGCCGAGGCGGCGGTCGAGGCCAGCGGCGTGCACGCCATCACCGCCGATGGTGACGACGTGCTGCGGCTGCGGGCCACGAACAACACCGACCAGCCGGTGACCGTCGGCGAGCTGCACTGGACCGCCGGGACCGAGTCAGGCGCCGCGCTGGCCGGGCAGCAGCTGGCCGCCGGCGAGTCGCGGGCGGTGGACGTGCCGGTCGACCTGGTCGGTCAGGTGGAGTGGAATGCGCTGCTGCAGGCCCCGACCGGCGACAGCACCGCCGAGGGCACACTGCGCCCGACCGGCGAGCTGCACGCGGCGCCGTCGGCACCGGTCGAGCTCGACGGCGAGGTCGAGGCCGTCGTCGGCGCCCTGACCCCGGCCGAGCTGCCCGAGCCCGACATCGACGACTGGGGTGGTGCGGCGGACCTGTCCGGGCGGCTGTGGTGGACCCACGACGCCGACACTCTCTATCTCACGGCCGAGGTCGCCGACGACGTCGCGTCCCAGACCGCGACCGGCGCGGACATCTGGCGGGGCGACTCGGTGCAGGTGGGCATCGTCGCCGGGGCGCCGGGGGAGGAGCCGCGCTCGCACGAGGTCGGCGTCGCGCTCACCGACGCCGGCGAGGTGGAGGTCTGGCGCTGGGGGCCGCGCGACCTCGGCGCCGACCTCGCCGGGGTACGTGGCGCCGCGGCCCGCGACGACGCCGCCGGGACGACCACGTACGAGCTGGCGATCCCGTTCGCCTCGCTGCCCGCGGCCCGCGACGACGGCATCGTGTCCGCGACCGTCGTCGTCAACGACGACGACGGCGCCGGCCGGCGGGGCTGGTCGACCTGGGGCGAGGGCGTCGCGGAGTCCAAGAACCCCGCGAAGTACAACGCGCTGCTGCTGGCCGGTCCCGTGCCGACCGGCCTGACGGCCGACCCCGGCACGCTGGAGCTGCCGATCGGCATCGCCGGCGCGGTGACGGTGGCCGAGCAGCTCAGCGACGGCACGACGCGCGCCGTCACGGGCTCCGTCGCCTGGTCGTCGTCGGACCCGGGGGTCGCCGCGGTGGCGGCGGACGGGCGGGTCACCGCGGTGGCGGCCGGCAGCGCCGTCGTCACGGCGACGTCGGACGCGGGCGCCCTGGAGATCCCAGTCACCGTCACCGACGCGACCCTGCGCTCGGTTTCCGTGACGCCGGATCGACGGCGGGTGCCGAAGGGCGCCGAGCTCACGTTCGCGGCCGCCGGCCTCTTCTCCGACGGCAGCACGCACGACCTCAGCGGCCAGGTGGCCTGGACGTCGTCGTCGAGCCGGGTCGCGACCGTCGACGCCGCCGGTGTCGCGACCGCGGTGGCGCCCGGGGCGACCACGATCGGCGCCGAGCTGGGCTCCGTCAGCGCGTCGACGACGCTGGTGGTCACGCCGCGATGACGCTGATCACCGAGATCGAGCCGCTGCCGGTCACGGCCGGCGGCGGCTCGTTCTTCCTCGTCGTCGTGCACACCGACGAAGGGCTGTACGGGCTGGGCGAGATCGGCATGCGGTCCCGCCCGGCCACCGTCGCCGGCGCCGTCCGCGACGTCGCCGAGCTGGTGGCGGGCGCGGACGCGAGCCGGATCGAGCACCTGTGGCAGACCCTCTACCGCGGCGGGTTCTTCCCGGCCGACCGCGACGTCGGGGCCGTGCTGGCGGCGCTGGACCTGGCGCTGTGGGACCTGCGCGGCAAGGCGCTGGGCGTGCCGGTGTACGACCTGCTCGGCGGGCGGGCCCGCGACTTCGTCCCGGCCTACGTCCACCTTCGTGGCGGCGACCCGCGCTCGACCGTCGAGGCGGCTCGGCGGCTGGTGGAGGAGGGCTGGACGCACCTGCGTCTCGGCCTCGGCGACCAACCCGGATCGCAGGCGTTCGAACCCCGCCGGGCCGTGCGCCGCACTCTCGACCTGGTGGCGGCGCTGCGCGCCGACCTCGGCGACGACATCGAGCTCATCGTCGACGTCCACACCCGCCTCGACCCGGCCGAGGCCGTCCTGTTCTGCGACGAGGTCCGGGCGGCCCGGCCGCTGTTCGTCGAGGACCCGCTGCGCAGCGAGAACCTGGACGCGTACCGGTCGCTGCGGGCCCGGACGACGGTGCCGCTGGCCGCCGGCGAGCAGCTGACCACGAAGTGGGCGTTCCGCCCGCTGCTCGAGGACGACCTCATCGACCACGCCCGCATCGACGTCGCGAACACCGGCATCACCGAGGGCCGCAAGATCGCCGCGATGGCCGAGGCCCACTACATCAACGTGGCCACGCACAACCCGCTCGGCCCCGTCTGCACCGCGGCCTCGACCCACCTCGGCCTCAGCCTGCCCAACGTCAGCGTCCAGGAGCAGCCCCGCCCCCACGGCTGGGACGACGCCGTCATCCTGGCCGCCCCGACGGTCTCCGCCGGCGCCGTCACCCCCGCCGACCTCCCCGGCCTCGGCGTCGACATCGACCTCACCGCCGCCCGCTCGGCGGCATCGTCCGTGCGGTTCGCGCCGCCGCCACGGTTCCACCGTCCGGACGGCGCGGTGACCAACTGGTGATGCTCACGCCCGTGGCGCCGCCGCGGGTGGTCGGGGGCGACCGAGTGCGGATTCCGCTGCGGCGGCGAGGTCGGTGGTCAGCGCCGCGACGTCGGTGATCGCGCGCCCGACCACGACGTTGGTGGCGCCGGCCGCGAACCCTGCGTGCACGTCCTCGGACGTGGCGTAGCGGCCTTCGGCGAGAATCCGTCGTTGCGGGTGTGCCTTGGCGAGGTCAGCCACCGCGGCGACGTTCGGCCCGCCACGGCGGCGGTCACCCGGACCCGGTGGCACGAGCGTCGTGCCGAGCCAGTCGGCGCCGGCGGTCTCGCGGGCGAACACCCGACCCCACCGCTCGAGCGGTCTGCCGACGCGTGGCTGTTCGACTCCTCTCAGGGCGACCGCGGCGTGCCGTCGCTGGCAGCGCCGTTGCCCATGTCGTCACGAGTATTGCATATGTCGCAACCAATCACAACGTTATAAATGTCCGGCCCGGATCTATTGACACCTTGGCGACGGCGCCGCCAGCATGGGCCCGCGGGCGAATTTGCCGACGTTGTAAATCAGCGAGAGGGGCTTCGCACGTCGCCGCAGCCCGCCCGAACAGCCCGAGGGTGATCGGCTCTCTCGGCGGTCGCGTCCACCGTCGCCGGCACGGCGCCGGGCGTCCGTGGACTCAGGACAGAGAGGATCAATGGTGATGGCATCTCGCCAGAGACGAACGCACCGCATGGGGATCCGCCGGCGTTTGGCGGCGCTCCTCGTCGTTGCGGCCACTGCAATGGGCGCCTTGGTGGCCGCACCACAGACGGTGGCGGCGGAGGCGCCGTGGGTCGCTGTCGATGACGACGGCTTCGTCACGTTCACGATCTCCCCCGACGAGGCTGAGGAGGCGTTCGGCGATTTCACGCAGCTCGTGGTCGAGGGGAACTTCGGCCCGTCGGCCAACTGGGCCCAGTGGGGCCTCGCCCAGCGCGGGGGCAACTGGACGTCCGTGATGGGCCCGCTCGAGCCCGGCCTGTACTACTACCAGTTCACCGCCGACGACACGAACGTGGCGAAGGACCCGACGAACCCCACGAGCGTCGCGTCGGAACCGGAGTGGAGCACGTTCTTCGTACCCGGTGACTCCGCGGACCTCCTGGCCGACGTGCCCGAGGGCGCCGGCGGAACCGTCGAGACGATGACGTATCGCAGCACGGTGACCCGGGGGGAGCGGTCCGCGCTCGTATGGACGCCGCCGGGCTACGACGCCGGCCGCAAGGAGCCGTACCCGGTGCTGTACCTGCAGCACGGCGGCGGGCAGGGCTACCGCGACTGGGTCGAGGTGGGCCGAGCCAAGCAGATCCTCGACAACCTCACGCTGCGGGGCGAGTTGGACCCGATGGTCGTCGTGATGGGCGACGGCAACGTGCCGGACTTCCAGAAGGAGCTGCTGCGCAACATCGTGCGGGAGGCCCGCCACGACTACAACATCTCGCACAGCCCGTCGCAGCAGGCGCTCGCCGGGCTCTCGATGGGTGGCTCCCAGACGTTGAGCACCCTGTTCGAGCACCCTGGCGAGTTCGCGTACCTCGGCGTGTTCGCCGGCGCCCGCGAGGCTCCCCGCCTCGACGCCCGGAAGATCAACGAGGGCACCGAGCTGCTGCGCCTGTACACCGGCAATGTCACCGACGGCGCGTACAACCGCACCCACCGCCTCATGCAGCAGCTCGACGCGGCCGGCGTCGAGTACCAGTTCGATGGCGTCAACCCCAACCGCGGCCACAACTGGAACGCGTGGCAGGAGAACCTGATCGACTTCGCCCCCCGCCTGTTCCAGGACGTCGAGGACGACGGCCCCAGCCCCGGTCACCTGCCGCTGGAGGGCGAGTTCACCCTGCCGCCGACCGGCACCACGCCGACGCCGTGGATCACCGAGGACCGGTTCGTCACCTTCGAGACGACCACGGACTTCAAGGACGCGGAGCACGTCACCGTGTGGGGCAACTGGGCGCCCGGCGGCAGCTGGATCCGCGTCGAGATGTCCCGCGTCGGCGACCGGTGGCGCGCCACCATCGGCCCGCTGAAGCCCGGCTTCCACCACTACCGGCTCATCGTCGACCGCGTGTCCACGAAGGACACGTCGAACCCGACCCGGGTGACCTCGGAGCCGACCTGGAGCACGTTCTTCATCCCCGGTGAGGAGGCGCGCCTCCTGGCCGACGTCCCCGAGGGGCAGGGTGGCACCGTCGAGACGATGACGTACCAGAGCACCGTCGCCGGCGCGGAGCGCAAGGCGTACGTGTGGACGCCGCCGGGTTACGACCCCGATCGCGCCGAGCCCTACCCCGTCTTCTACCTCCAGCACGGCGGTGGCCAGAACTACACCGACTGGATCGAGATGGGCCGGGCCAAGCAGATCCTCGACAACCACTTCCTCGACGGCAACCTCGAGCCGATGGTGGTGGTGATGGGCAACGGCAACTCGACGAACTTCACCCGCGAGCTGCTCGAGAACATCGTCCCCGTGTCGCTCGAGCGGTACAACGTGTCCGACGACCCGGCACGGCGCGCCCTCGCCGGTCTGTCGATGGGCGGCGGGCAGACCTTCACCCTGCTCAAGACGCATCCGGGGGAGTTCGCCTACATCGGGACGTTCTCGGCCGGGTTCGGCAGCGCGACGGGGGTCGACGCCCAGGCGATCAACGACGGGACCACGCTGCTCAAGGTGTACGTCGGTGACCCGACGGACTTCGTGTACCCCGGGTTCATGAACTCGCTCACGACCATGGACCAGCTGGGGATCGACTACGTGTACGACGGGCCGACGCCTGGACCGCACGGCTGGGACGCCTGGCAGCGGAACCTCATCGACTTCGCGCCGCTGCTGTTCCGGCAGGAGTGAGAAGTGTCGCGGGCGCCGGCCCTCCGCAGCAGGTGCCGGCGCCCGCGATCACCCGGGCCGGCCGGACCCGGTGGACTCGCGGGCGACGATCCGGAAGTCGGGCTTGACGAGGATGGGCGGAGGGTGTTCGCCGTCCTTCTCGTTGATGCGCTCGACGAGCAGCTCGACCGCGGTCTCGGCGATCTCCGTGCGGCCGGGGTCGACGCTGGACAGGGAGGGGATGGAGAACCGGGCTTCGTCGATGTCGTCGAACCCGATGACGGCGACGTCGTCGGGGACCCGGCGGCCGGCGTCGCCGAGAGCGCGCAGGGCGCCGAGAGCGAGGGTGTCGTTGAGCGCGAACAGGCCGTCGAACGCGACGCCGGACGCGATGAGCTCTCGCATGGCTTCCGCACCGTTCTCGCGGTGCCACGGCGCCACGGCGCGGACGAGCTGCGGATCGAGGGGGATGCCGGCCGCCTCGAGCGCGGCCTTGTAGCCGCGCACTCGCAGGTCGGACGAGCGGATCTCCTCGCGCTGATCCGGATGTGCGCCGATGAGCGCGATGCGGCGCCGGCCGATCCCGAGCAGATGCTCGACGGCGGCCTGAGCGGAGCTCACGTTGTGCATCGTCACGTGGTCCGTGGGGCCACCGAAGATCCGTTCGCCGAGCAACACGAAGGGGAACCTGGGGTGGATGAGATGCAGGTCGTCCTGGCCGAGGCGTTCCGGGCTGAAGAGCAGCCCGTCGGTGAGGCGCAGGCGCCCGGCGCCCGTGACCGCGGCGATCTCACGCTCGCGGTCGCCGCTGGTCTGCTCGACGAGGACGCCGAGGTCGTGCTTCTCGGCCGCACGGATGATCGCGTCGGCCAACTCGGCGAAGTAGTTCTGCCGCAGCTCCGGTACCGACAGCCCGATGACACCTGTGCGGCCGGACCGCAGCCCGCGCGCCGACAGGTTCGGCCGGTAGCCGAGCTCCTCGATGGCGGAGAGTACTCGCATGCGCGTCGACGGCCGGACGTGAGGGAAGTCGTTGATCACGTTCGAGACGGTCTTGATGGAGACTCCGGCCACCCGCGCGACGTCGTGCATCGTCGGGGCCACGCATTGCCTCCTCGCTCCGGCGGCGCGCCCACGCCGCCCCTGCATTGTAGGGGCCTACCCGCCCTCCGACGTGGCGGACAAGGGCTGGTCACATCGGTCTTGACAGCGGCGGCACCCGTTGCCATAGTCAGCTTTATCGCTAAATATACAACGTTATAAATACCTCGCGGTAACCGGGCCCGGCGCGGGTGGGCAGCAGTAGCACCTCGCCCTCGACCCCGGCCTCACCTGCACGGCGACGCGCCGATCTCGGCGTCCTACGCATCCCGAAGGGAACACGCAATGAAGCGGAAGCCATTCCTTGCCGCGGCGGCGACGCTCGTCCTCGCCGGCACGCTCGTCGCCTGCTCGTCCGGTGATGACGGCGCCACCAGCAGCGGTGGTGACGGCGGTGGCGGCGGGTCCGACGCCAGCTGCACGAACACCATTCCCAAGACCGACCTGCCCGTCGTGACGCTCTGGGCCTGGTACCCGAACATGGAGCTGGTCGTCGACAACTTCAACGAGCAGAACGACGACGTCCAGGTCTGCTGGACCAACGTCGGCGAGGGCGGTGACGAGTACGAGAAGTTCCAGACCGCCATCGCCGCCGGCACCGGCGCGCCCGACGTCGTCATGATCGAGGCCGACCGGATCCCGACCTTCCAGGTGCAGGACGCGCTGGTCGACATCAGCGACTACGGCTTCGAGGACGTTCGCGAGAACTACAGCGAGGGCGCCTGGCAGGACGTCTCGGTCGGCGACGCGGTTTACGGCGTGCCGGTCGACGGCGGCCCGATGGGGATGATCTACCGCAAGGACATCTTCGAGCAGTACGGCATCACGCCGCCCACCACCTGGGCGGAGTACGAGCAGGCGGCGCAGACGGTGCGCGACGCCGGCGGCCCGCTCTTCGGCGACCTCGGCGCCAATGTGCCGGCGGTGATGATGGCGCTGCAGATCCAGAACGGCGCCGACCCGTTCACCTACGACACCGACAACCCGGAGAACATCGGCATCGCGCTGAACGACGATGCGTCCAAGGAGGTGCTGGACTACTGGGGCGGCCTGGCCGAGAAGGGCCTCGTCGGCACACAGGACCAGTTCACGCCGGAGTACATCGCCGGTGTCATCAACGGCGACTACGCCACGTACATCTCCGCGGCCTGGGCACCGGGCTACCTCACCGGTGCCGGTGTCGGCGAGGGCGCGGACTCCGGCCAGTTCGCCGTCGCGCCGCTGCCGCAGTGGGACCCGGCCAACCCGGTGCAGGTCAACTGGGGCGGGTCGGCGTTCTCGGTGACCAGCCAGGCCTCGGACCCGGAGCTGGCGGCGCAGGCGGCCTTCGGCCTCTACGCCGACGAGGCGTCGCTCACCGACGGCTGGACCAACCAGGTCATCTTCCCGCTGAACCTCAACGCGCTCGAGGACCCGGCCTTCGCCGACCTCGCGGTGGAGTTCTTCGGCGGCCAGCAGGCGAACAAGGAGGTCTACGTCCCGGCGGCGAACGCCTACGAGGGCTTCACCTACAGCCCGCTGCAGCAGTACTACTACGACGCGATGACCGAGCAGCTCGCAGCGATCAACGAGGGCTCCATCACCGGCTCGGAGGCCGCGGACCGGCTGCAGGACGACGTCGCCGGCTACGCCGAGGAACAGGGGTTCACGGTTCAGTGACCTGACGAGCGGGGCCGGCGCGTCGCCGGACCGCCGGCCCCGTCCTCGACCTCACCCACCGACCTCGGAGCACGCGAATGACCCTGCAGACCGCGCCGACCGCGCCGCCGCGAGCCGACCAGCCCGTACCGAGGAAGGCCAAGGCGCCGCTGCGCGAGCAGCTGATCGGATGGCTCTTCATCGGGCCCTTCGGCGTCGTCTTCCTGGCCCTCCTCGTCGCACCCCTCGGCTACGCGCTCTACCTCAGCCTGTTCCGGAAGGCGATGATCGGCGGGACCAGCTTCGTCCTCCTGGACAACTACACCAAGGCGTTCACCGACCCGAGCTTCCTCGACGGCGCGTGGTTCGTCATCCGGTTCTCGCTCGTCCTGATCCCGGTGCAGATGCTGATCTCACTGGCGATGGCGCTCATCCTCGACATGGTCACCTCGCGGTTCGCGCGGTTCTCGCGGCTGATGATCTTCCTGCCGTACGCGATCCCCGCGGTCATCGGCGCGCTCATGTGGGGGTTCCTTTACAGCAAGAATTTCGGCCCGCTGGGTGACGTCTTCGGCCTGTTCGGCGCCACGGCGCCGGACTTCCTCAGCCGGGACCTGATCTTCTACGGGCTGCTCAACATCGTCACCTGGCAGTGGGCCGGGTATTACATGATCATCCTGTACGCCGCGCTGCAGGGCATCGACCCGACGCTGTACGAGGCCGCGCGCATCGACGGCGCCAGCACCTGGCAGATCACGCTGCGGATCAAGATCCCGCTGATCACCCCGGCGCTGCTGCTCATCCTGGTGTTCGCGCTGATCGGGACGCTGCAGTTCTTCAACGAGCCGAAGATCCTGCGTGACCTCGCCGCCGGCGCGATCGGGCCGGACTTCACGCCGAACATGTACGCCTACCAGCAGGCGTTCGGCCTGGCGAACTTCAACTACGGATCGGCGATCTCGTTCGCCCTCGGCGCCGTCGTCTTCGTCTGCGTCTACATCTTCCTGTTCGCGACCCGCAAGCGGGGGAGCTTCCTCTCATGACCGTGACCATCGACGCCGCCTCGCGACGCCGGCGGCCGCAGCGCCACCTGCCGCTGCAGATCCTCCTCGGCTTCCTGCTCGTCTACTTCCTCATCCCCTTCTGGTGGGTCGTCGTCAACAGCTCGAAGGACGCCGCCGGGCTCTTCGGCGGCGGCAACGCGCTCTGGTTCGCCGACGACGTCGACTTCATCGGCAACCTGCGGGAGCTGTTCACCTACAGCGACGGCATCTACACCCGCTGGCTGCTCAACTCCACGCTCTACGCCGTCGTCGGCGGTGTCGGCGCCACAGCGCTCGCGGTCCTCGCCGGCTACGGCTTCGCGAAGTACCGCTTCGCCGGCCGCCGGTTCAGCTTCGCCGTCCTGCTGGGCGCGGTGATGGTGCCCGCCACCGCGCTGGTGATCCCGACGTTCATCATGTTCTCCCGGCTCGGCCTGACGAACACGATCTGGGCGGTGATCCTGCCGTCGCTGCTCAATCCGTTCGGCGTGTACCTGATGCACGTCTACGTGCGCGACGCCGTCCCCGACGAGCTGCTGGACGCTGCTCGCGTCGACGGCGCGGGCGAGCTGCGCTTGTTCCTGCAGGTCGCGCTCCCGATGATGCGACCGGCGATGGTGACCGTCCTGCTGCTCTCGATCGTGGCCACCTGGAACAACTACTTCCTGCCGCTGGCGATGCTGTCGGACAACGACCTGTATCCCGTGACGGTCGGCATTGGGCAGTGGCAGGGCATCGCCTCGGCCAACAACTCCGGCGGCACGTCGCTGTGGAGCATCATCATCATGGGGTCCCTCGTCTCGGTCATCCCGCTGATCATCGCCTTCCTCACGCTGCAGCGGCATTGGCGCGGAGGCCTGGCCATCGGCAGCTTGAAGTAGGCCGGCGCTCCGTCGTTGCCCGTCGACCGATAAGAGGATCATGAACCGCGCTCACCTGACCATCGACCCCTACTTCACCGTCGGGCCGGTCAACCGCCGGCTCTTCGGCTCCTTCGTCGAACACCTCGGCCGCTGCGTCTACGACGGCATCTACGAACCCGGCCATCCCACCGCGGACCACCAGGGATACCGCGAGGACGTCATCGCGCTGGTCCGAGAGCTCGGCGTGACGACCGTCCGCTATCCGGGCGGCAACTTCGTCTCCGGCTACCGGTGGGAGGACGGCATCGGCCCCAGGGCACAGCGTCCGCGGCGTCTCGACCTGGCCTGGCACTCGACCGAGACGAACGAGGTCGGCCTCGACGAGTTCGCCGGCTGGCTGCGCAAGGTCGGCAGCGAGCTCATGTACGCCGTCAACCTGGGAACGCGTGGTGTCCACGCCGCCCTGGACGTCCTGGAGTACGCCAACGTCCCGTCGGGCACCCACTTCTCCGACCTGCGCATCGCGAACGGCACCCCGGCGCCGCACGACATCAGGATGTGGTGCCTGGGCAACGAGATGGACGGCCTGTGGCAGCTCGGGCACGGCACCGCGGAGGAGTACGCGAGCATCGCCGCCAAGACCGCCCGCGCCATGCGGCAGATCGACCCCGGCCTCGAACTGGTCGTCTGCGGCAGCTCGAGCGCGCAGATGGCGACGTTCGGCGGCTGGGAGCGGACGGTGCTCGAGGCGACCTACGACCACGTCGACTACATCTCCTGCCACGCCTACTACGAGCCGAAGGACGGCGACACCGCCAGCTTCCTCGCCTCCGCGGCGAACATGGACCGGTTCATCGAGTCGGTCGCGGCGACGGCCGACCACGTCAAGGCCGAACGCCGCAGCACGAAGACCATGTACATCTCCTTCGACGAGTGGAACGTCTGGTACCAGTCGCGCTACCGGGGCGAGCGCCACACCCGCATCGACGACTGGCCGGTCGCGCCCCGGCTGCTGGAGAACACCTACTCGGTCATGGACGCTGTCGTCGTCGGCAACCTGCTGATCTCGCTGATCAGGCACGCCGACCGCGTCACCTCGGCGAGCCTCGCCCAACTGGTCAACGTCATCGCGCCGATCATGACCGAGCCCGGTGGCCCGGCCTGGCGGCAGACCACGTTCTTCCCGTTCGCCCTCACCTCCCGCCTGGCGCGCGGCGAAGCGCTCGAGGTCAAGCTCGACAGCGCGACCTACACCTCGGCCCGGCACGGCGAGGTCACGGTGATCGACGCCGTCGCGACCCACGATGCTGCCGGCGGGGCGACCGCGGTCTTCCTCGTCAACCGCGACCAGGAGGCGGCGGCCGAGATCGAGATCGACGTCCGCATGCTCGGCCGGGTCGAGGTCGGCGACGCATGGACGTTGAGCGACAAGGATCCGCACGCCGCGAACACCCTGGAGCAGCAGGACCGGGTGCGCCCGGTGGTCAATCCCACGGCAGCGCTGAGCGACGGCACCGTGACGATCTCGCTGCCGCCCGTCTCCTGGACCGCACTCACCCTCGGATGAACGGAGTCACCATGCTCAGAGTCGACGGGAGCCGGATCGTCGCCGGCGACCAGCCGGTGGTGTTGCGAGGCGTCGGCCTCGGCGGCTGGATGAACATGGAGAACTTCATCACCGGTTATCCCGGTACGGAGTCGCAGCAGCGCAAGGCGCTGCGCCGGGTGCTCGGCGCCGACGGCTACACGCGGTTCTTCCAGCGGTTCCTCGACGTCTTCTTCACCGAGGACGACGCGGCCCTGCTCGCCGGACTCGGCCTCAACTCGGTGCGCATCCCCTTCAACTACCGGCACTTCGAGGACGACGCGGCGCCGTTCGAGCTCGAGCCCGAGGGCTTCGCCTTGCTCGACCGCGTGGTCGACGCCTGCGCGCGCCACGGCATCTACACGATCCTCGACCTGCACGCGGTGCCCGGCGCCCAGAACCAGCACTGGCACAGTGACAACCCCACCCAGTGGGCGCACTTCTGGACCCACCGGCAGTTCCAGGACCGGGTGGTGCACCTCTGGGAGCGGCTCGCCGACCACTACAAGGACAACCCCTGGGTCGCGGGATACAACCCGGTCAACGAACCGGCCGACGTCGAGGGCACGACCATCGGGCCGTTCTACCGCCGCCTCGAGGCCGCCATCCGCGCCGTCGACCCGGACCACATCCTCTTCCTCGACGGCAACCGCTACTCGACCCAGTTCGACCAGCTCGGCGACCCGCTGCCGAACTGCGTGTACACCGCCCACGACTACGCCAGGCCGGGGTTCGTCGACGGTGGCCCCTACCCGGGCGTCAGCAGGGGAGAGTACGTCGACCGCGACCGGGTGGAGGAGACCTTCCTCGTCCGCACCGAGTACATGCGTCAGACCGGCACGCCGATCTGGGTCGGCGAGTTCGGCCCCGTCTACACCAGCGACCCGGCGCGCGACGAGCAACGCTACCGGCTGCTCGAGGACCAGCTGGAGATCTACGCCCGCCACGAGGCGAGCTGGGCGCTCTGGACGTACAAGGACGTCGGCCTGCAGGGCCTGGTGACGGTCGATCCCGCCTCGCCGTACGCGCGGCGGGTGGAGCCGGTCATGGAGAAGAAGGCGCGTCTCGGCGTCGACTCGTGGGGCTCGACGGACGCGGGCATCCGTGACGTCATGCAGCCCATCGAGGACCTGTTCGAGCGCGAGTTCCCCGACTTCCAGCCGTACCCGTGGGGCGCGGCGCGGTGGATCCACGGGCACGTGCGCCACGTCATGCTCGCCGAGGCCATGGTGGGCGACTTCGCGAAGGCGTTCGAGGGCGTCACCCCGGACGAGGCGGAACGGCTCGCGGACTCCTTCGCGCTCGGCCAGTGCCACGTGCGCAAGAATCTCGCCGAGATCCTCCGTCAGGCGTCGGCCGCGGGGAGCCGGACCCGGTGACGCGCGACGACGCTCGCCGCAGCCGCAGTTGGTTCGGCGCGGCCGGCCGGTCGGGGATGATCTACCGGTCCTGGATGCGCAACCAGGGATTCGGCGCCGAGATGTTCGACGGGCGCCCGGTCATCGGCATCGCGTCGACGTGGTCGGAGCTGGCGCCGTGCAACGCGCACCTGGACCGCGTCGCCGAGGCGGTGAAGCGCGGCGTGTGGCAGGCCGGCGGGTTCCCGCTGGTGTTCCCGGTGATGGCGACCGGCGAGACGCTGCTGCGGCCGACGGCGATGTTCTACCGCAACCTGCTGGCCCTGCAGGCCGAGGAGTTGATCCGGGCGAACCCGCTCGACGGCGTCGTGCTGCTGTCCGGCTGCGACAAGACCACGCCGGGACTGCTGATGGGCGCGGCCAGCGTCGACCTGCCGGCCGTCATGGTGACCGGCGGCCCCATGCTCAACGGCAAGTTCCGCGGTCAGGACGTCGGCTCCGGCACGCACGTGTGGAGGTTCGAGGAGGAGCTGAAAGCCGGCCGGATGACCCAGGAGGAGGTCTTCGCCGCCGAGGGCTGCATGGCCCGGTCCAACGGGCACTGCATGACCATGGGGACGGCGTCGACGATGGCCTGCGTGGCCGAGGCGCTGGGCATGCAGCTGCCCGGGTCCGCGACCTGGCCGGCGGTGGACATGCGCCGGTTCGAGGTGGCCCAGGAGGCCGGACGGCGCATCGTCGCGATGGTCGAGGAGGACCTGCGGCCCAGCACGGTCATGACGCGGGCCGCGTTCGAGAACGCGATCCGGGCCAACGCGGCCATCGGCGGGTCGACGAACGCGATCATCCACCTGCTGGCGATCGCCGGCCGGCTGGGCGTCGAGCTGGCGCTGGACGACTTCGACGAGCTGGCCCGGCCGGTGCCCACCGTCGTCGACCTGATGCCGTCGGGCCGGTTCCTGATGGAGGACTTCTGCTACGCCGGCGGGCTGCCGGTGGTGCTGCGCGACCTGGACGAGGCCGGGCTGCTCGACGGCGACGCGCTGACCGTCACCGGACGGTCCATCGGGGCGAATGTGGCCGCGGCGCAGTGCTGGAATCGCGAGGTGATCCGGCCCATGAGTGAGCCGCTGCAGCCGGCGGGATCCGGCACCGCGGTGCTGCGCGGCAACCTCGCGCCCGGCGGCGCCGTGGTGAAGCAGTCGGCCGCGTCGCCGGAGCTGCTGCGGCACACCGGGCGCGCCGTCGTGTTCGACACGCCGGAGGCGTACCACGAGGTGTGCGACGACCCCGAGCTGGACGTCGCGGCCGACGACGTCATCGTCATCCGCGGCGCCGGCCCGCGCGGCTACCCCGGCATGCCCGAGGTGGCCAACGTCCCGATCCCGGCGAAGCTGCTGCGCGCCGGCGTCACCGACATGGTGCGCGTCTGCGACGGCCGGATGAGCGGCACCGGCTACGGCACCGTCGTGCTGCACGTCACGCCCGAGTCGGCGGCCGGCGGGCCGCTGGCGTTCGTGCGCACCGGCGACACCGTCACGCTCGACGTCGCGGCACGCACGCTCACCCTGGACGTCGACGACGACGAGCTCGATCGCCGGCGGGCGGCGTGGAAGCCACCGGCGCCGGCGCACGCCACGGGCTACGGCTGGCTGTACACCCAGCACGTGCTGCAGGCCGACCACGGCGCCGACTTCGATTTTCTCGTCGGCTCCCGCGGCGCCGCCGTGCCACGCGAATCACACTGAGAACCCGACGGGTCGTCGGGACCCGGCCGGAGAGGCGATGATGGTTCCGTGGTGCGCATGACGGATGTGGCGGACGCGGCCGGGGTGTCGGCCATGACGGTGTCGAACGTGATCAACGGCCGGCCCGGAGTGAGCGCGGACACCCGGCTGCGCGTGTTGCGGACGATCTCGAAGCTCGGCTACCAGGTGAACCACGCCGCACGTCACCTGCGGGCCGGCCGCACCGGCGCCGTCGGGCTGATCGTCCCGGACATCGACCGGCCCTACTACGCGCAACTCGCCAGCCGGCTCGCCAAGGGCGTGGAGAAGAGCGGCCTGCACCTCGTCGTCGAGCGCACCGGGGGCGACGCCGAGCGCGAGCTCGAGGCCATCTCGTTCGGCCGGCTGCGCATGTACGACGGCGTCGTCATCAGCCCGCTGCGGGTCGAGGCCGCCGACCTGGATCAGCTGCGGTTCGAGACCCCCGTCGTGTTCATCGGCGAGCGGCCGGTTCCGGCCACCTTCGACCACGTCATGATGGACAACGTGGGCGGTGCCCGGCAGGCCACGGAGCACCTGCTGAGGACGGGCTCGCGGCGCATCGCCATCATCGGCGGCCGGCACGACGACCACGTCGACGACATGCCGTCGCTGCGCACCCGGGGCTATCGCCAGGCCCACGCCGAGCTCGGCGTCGACGTCGACGAGCGGCTGGTGGTCGAGGTCGAGTCGTTCGACCCCGGCTCGGGATTCCACGCCGTCGAGCAGCTGCACGAGGCCGGTGTCTCCTTCGACGGCGTGTTCGCGCTCACCGACGCCGCCGCGATGGGCGTGTTGAGAGCCCTGGCGGACCTCCGGGTCGACGTGCCGGGCGACGTCCAGGTGATCGGGTTCGACAACGGCGCCGAGACCGAGTTCCTGGTGCCCCGGCTGTCGTCCGTCGAGCCGGGCAACGACACCATGGCCGACCGCGTCCTGGAACTGCTGCAGCGCCGGGTCAGCGCGTCCGGCGACGACAACGCGACGCCGGACGCGACGACGACCGTCGTGACCGCGCGACTGGAGCTGCGCGAGACGACCCGCTGAGCTCAGAGCAGGCCGCGGCGCGCGAGGTTGCCCATGAGCGCACGGACGCCGAAGTCCCACGGCGCGCAGTCCTCGGCGTGCTGGACCCGGTTGACCAGCGTGCCCAGCGCCGGCGAGCTGATCTCGACGACGTCGCCGCGTTTGTGGGTGAAGCCCTCGCCGGGACGGTCGCGGTCCTGGATGGGCGCGAACATGGTGCCGAGCATCAGGACCGCGCCGTCGGGATAGTGGTGATGACGACCGACCAGCTGGCGCACCAGCGCCTCCGGCTCGCGCGACATCCGCGACATCTCCGAGACCGCCTCGAGACGGAAACCGTCCTCGCCGTCGATGGCGAGACCCACCTCGAGCTCGCGCACGCGGTCCAGGCCGAACCGCTGATCGAAGAGGCGGATGAACGGGCCCAGCGCGCAGGACGCGTTGTTGTCCTTCGCCTTCGGCAGCAGGAGTGCCGACCTGCCCTCCACATCGCGCAGGTTCACGTCGTTGCCGAGGGTCGCTCCGACGATCCGGCCACTCGACTGGACGATGAGCGCCACCTCGGGCTCGGGATTGTTCCAGGTCGACGCGGCGAGCACGCCGACGGGCACGGCGGTGCCCACCGCGGACAGGACCTGGCCCTTCGTGAAGATCTCCGCGTCGGGCCCGATCCCGACCTCCAGATACTGGCTCCAGGCGCCCTCGGCCACCAGGAGCTCCTTCAGGCGCGATGCCTCCTCCGACCCCGGCGTCAGGTCGTGGAAGTCGTCGCCGACGTCGGCGAGCATCCGGTGGCGGATCTCGGCGGCGAGTGCGAGATCGCCGCGTGCTCGTTCCTCGATGACGCGCTCGATCATCGACACCGCGAACGTCACGCCCGCGGCCTTCAACGCCTGCAGGTCCACGGGCGCGAGCAGCCAGGGCCGGGTGGTGTCGCGTACCGCGGCCCCGGTGTTGGCCAGCACCTCCGCGACGCCCGCGACCGGCCTGCCGCCGAGGCCGGCGACGGCCGCGGCCGGGTCGGGCAGCTCGCAGAGGTCACTGACCGTCGGGAACCGGTCGCTGACGTCGAGGAGCTCGCCGTCGCGGACGATCACGGGCGACGGCCCTCCGGCGGCGGGGTCCCAGATCCGGCCGATCAGGACACTCTCGGCAACGTCGTCCGGCAGTGCGTCGGCGGCGGTTCCGTACCAGGCGCCGGCCGTTTCGGACGCGTGCAGGGTCATTCGTCGGCTCCCAGGTTGAAGAAGGAACGCTCGTCGTGGGGCCGGATGTCGTAGACGGCGTCGTCGAACAAGCGCATGGGGTGCGGGGTGAACGGATGGCGGGCGATCTCGTCCAGGTCGAGCTCGACGCCGAGCCCCACGCCGGCGGGGACGAGCAGATCGCCGTCAGCGGTCAGGATGAGGCGTTCGTCGGTGATGTCCGGGCGCCAGGGCACGTCGGTCGCCATGATCTCGAGGTAGCGGAAATTGGGCAGGGTGGCGCCCAGTTGCAGGGTCGCCGCCGTGCTCAGCGGCCCGCTCGGGTTGTGCGGCGCGAAGCCCACGTAGCTGGTGGCGGCGAGGGTGGAGATGAATGCCAGCTCGGCGAGCCCGCCCGCGTGGGTCACGTCGGGCTGCACGAAGTCGACCGCCTGGCGGGCGAGGGCGGGGACGAAGGCCTGGCGCCCGAACCAGCGCTCGCCGGCCGCGATCGGCACGGGCGACGCCCGGCGCACGTCGACGAGGGCGTCGAGGTTGTCCGGCGGGCACGGCTCCTCGAACCAGACGGGGTCGAACTGCGCGATCTCGCGGGCGACCTTGATCGCGTGGTGCACGTCGAAGCGGCCGTGGCCCTCGATGAACAGCTCGACGTCGGGGCCGACGGCCGAGCGCACGGCGTCGATCTGGGCCAGCACGCGGTCCAGCTGCCGGGAGTTGATGACGAGGTCGTAGTTCTCGAACGGATCCCACTTGAGTCCGCGGAACCCGGTGGCGACGGTGCGCGCGGCCGCGGCCGCGTAGTCCTCCGGCGTCGCGGCGCCGGAGAACCAGCCGTTGGCGTAGGCACGTACGCGATCGCGGGTGCTCCCGCCGAAGAGCCGGGAGACCGGTACGCCGAGGTCGCGGGCGGTGATGTCCCAGAGTGCCATCTCCAGCGAGCTCAGCGCCGTCATGATGACCGGGCCGCCGCGCCAGTACCAGTCGCGGGCGAGTTCGTGGATCGTGCCGGAGATGCGCGTGGGGTCGAGGCCGGTCACGGCCTCGGCGAGTTCGGCGATCGCGCCCTGGACGGCTCGCTCCTTGCCCTCGAGCGTCGCCTCGCCGAGCCCGGTGATGCCCTCGTCGGTCGACACTCGCACGATGACGAGGTTGGTGCGGTAGAAGTCGACGACGATGGTGTCGACCGAAGTGATCTTCATATCAACCCTTGACTGCGCCGGCGGTCATGCCGGCGACGACGTACTTCTGCGCGAACAGGTAGAACGCGACGGCGGGCAGCGTGAACATGAAGGCCACCGCCATCACCGTCTGGACCGGGGTCCCGACCTCGCCGATGAAGCTCGCGATGCCCACCGAGGCCGGCTGGGTCTCCGGCGCGTAGATGAACGTCACCGCGAACACGTACTCGTTCCAGGCGTGGAAGAACGCGATGACCGCGGCGGCCGCGATCGACGGCCCGATCAGGGGGACGTTGATGCGCACCAGCATGGTGAGCGGTCGCGCGCCGTCGACCCGGCCGGCCTCTTCGAGCTCGCGCGGGATGCCGTCGATCGCGCCCTTGAGGATGAGCGCGACGATCGGCAGCACGAAGGCCGAGTTGGCCAGGATCAGCCCGGTGAGGGAGTCGAGCAGGTCGAAGCGGTTGAAGAGCGAGAACAGCGGCACCACCATGAGCGCCTCGGGGAGCATCTGGGTGAGCAGCAGCACGACCGCCATCAGGGTCTTGCCGCGGAACGAGAACCGCGAGAGCGCGTACCCGAGCGGGATGCCCAGGCCGATCGACAGCACGGTCGTGCCGAGGGAGATCACCAGGCTGTTGCGCAGCCAGCCCAGGGCGTCGCCGTCGGCCAGCGCGTCGACGAAGACCCCGAACTGGGAGAAGTCGGGAAGCAGCCGGGCGTCGGAGGCGAACAGGTCGGCGTTGCTGGACAGCGCGGTGACGAACATCCAGTACAGGGGGAAGACCGCGATCCCCATGACCATGAGCACGGCGACGATGCGCAGCGTCAGGCCGATCCGCAACCGGCTCATCGCAGGCCCTCCTTCTCGGCGGCGCGGGTGACGAGCCTGCTGCCCGCGATGACGATCAGGGAGATGACGACGCCGACCATGCCGATGGCCGCCGCCGTGCCGAGCTGCTTGGAGTCGAACGCCTGCGCGTAGAGGTCGATGACCAGCGTCTCCGTCGAGCCCACCGGGCCGCCCTTGGTCATCAGCCAGATGAGCTCGAAGCGCCGGATCGACCAGATCGTCATCAGCAGCGCGAGCAGACCGACCGTCGGCTTGATGACCTGCCAGGTGACGGCGCGGAAGGTCCACCACCGCCCCGCGCCGTCCATCGTGGCCGCCTCGGTGAGATCCCGCGGGACCGCCTGGAGCGCGGAGAGCAGCACCACCGACGTGAGGGGGAAGAGCTGCCAGACGGTCGTCAGAAGGATCGCCGGGAGTGCGTAGGTCGAGCTGTCGAGGATCGCGCCGCCCGGAACGCCCAGCCCGACGGCGTCGAGGAACCGGTTCACGATGCCGTACTGGGGGTTGAGCATCCAGGTCGCGATCAGGGCGACCGCGATGCCGGGCGCGGCCCACGGCACGGTCACGAGAGCACGGACGACGCCCCGGCCGCGGAAGCTCCGGTTGAGGAGCAGCGCGACGAGCAGGCCGGCGCCCACGGAGCCGACCACGCACGCCACGACGTAGACGAACGTCGTGCGGAGCGTGCGGTGGAAGTCCTCGTCGGCGAAGATGTGGGCGTAGTTCTCCAGCCCCACCCAGGTGCTGTTCGTGGGATTGAGCAGCGATGTCCGGGTGAAGCTCAGGAAGATCTCCTGAGCGAGCGGAACACCCTGGAAGAGAACGATGAAGACGGCGGCGGGAGCGAGGAACAGATACGGCGTCCACCGGCTGCCGAGCGGGCTGCGCCGGCGTCCGGTCTCGGTGCGAGGCGCTCTCGTCTGCTCGAGCACGGTCATCGAGTGGTGTCCTTCGTGGCGGTGGGCCGGTGCCGGGCGAGCGCGTCCCGCCCGGCACCGTCGGGTCAGCCGACCAGGTCGGTCGCCTGCTCCTGGGCGGTGTCCAAGGCGGTCTGCAGATCGACGTTGCCCTGGAGGGCGGCGATGACGTTCTGCACGACGATCTTGCGGATGTCCGGGGTCTGGGCCTCGAAGCCGAGCACGATCTGCGGGAGGCTGGAGTCGGTGAGCTCGTCGAAGGCGGGCAGGAACGGCATGGCCTGCAGCGACTCCGCGCTGCGCTCGGTCGCCGTCGCGACGCTGCTCGCGCCGAGGATCTCCTGCAGCGCCACCTGGTTCTCGTCCTCCAGCGCCCACCGGATGAAGGTGGCCGCCTCGTCCTTCGCCTCGCTCGCCTCGTTGATCACGATGGGCGCGAGGATCGTGCCCTGGCTGCGTTCCGGGAAGGGGATGGGCGCGACGCTGAAGTTCAGGCCGGGGCTCTCGGCGAGCAGGTGCGTCGCGTAGCCGCCGTTGTTCAGCTCCATGGCGACCTTGCCCTCGGCGAACATGCGGCGGAAGGTCGCCGCGTCGGCGCCGCGCGGAATGACGTTCGCGTCGTAGAGGTCCTTGTAGGCCTGCAGGCCCTCGAGGTTCTCCGGTGCGTTGATGGTGAGGTTCTCGCCGTCGGACCAGGCGCCGCCGAAGCCGTAGACGTAGTTGAAGATGTCCTGCCAGACGCCGGCCTCCTCGGCCTCCGTCTGACGGAAGGCCAGCCCGAAGACGTCGCCACTGGTCAGCGACTGTGCGGTGGCGAAGAAGTCGTCGTAGGTCGTCGGCGGCTCGGGGATGAGGTCGGCGTTGTAGAACATCGCGTAGTTCGACGCCTCGAAGATGATGCCGTGGCGCACGTCGTCGTGGACCATGAACCGGTCGGGCTGTTCGAGCAGCTCGTATTCGCCGGCGTCGATGAGGTCGTCGAGGGGAGCGATCAGGCCGGCGTCCGCGGCGGCCTCGAACTCGGGCATGTCGAAGCGGACGAGGTCGGGCCCTTCGCCGCCGCCCATCTGGGTCAGCACCGTCTGCCCGAAGGTCGGGTAGGGGACGGAGGCGGCCTCGACCTTGATCTCGTCCTGGCTCGCGTTGAACTCGTCGAGCCATTCCTGCAGGTGCGGCCCGCGGCCGGGGTCGCCGAAGGTCGAGGCGGCGAAGGTGAGCGTCGTGACGCCGCCGTCCGAGCCGGAGTCGGAGCCGGAGTCGGAGCCGCAGCCGGTCGAGACGGCAAGGCCGGCGACGGCGGCCGCGGCGACCATGGCGCGGCGAACGCGAGGTGTCCTCATCGGGTGCTCCTCAAGGAATCGGGACTCTGCTTGAACGTTAAAGGTCTGCAACGATCGTAGGAACATATGCAACGCTGTCAAATCACGGTTGCGCATCGCTCTATTCACGTTGCGTATAGTGCAATCTGGAGGTGGTCGTGTCTCAGACGGTCCAGCGCGCGATCGAGCTCGTCAGGAGGGCCGCGGAGCATCCGCTCAGCCTCGCCGACGCCTCGGAGGTGCTCGGCGTGCACAAGTCGACGGCCCTCCGGATTCTCCAGACGCTCGAGGCGGCGCGGTTCGTCCGGAAGACCGGTGCGGGGACGTACGTGGTCGGTAGCGGTCTCATCGAGCTGTCCGAGCTGGCGCTCGGCTCGATGGACCTGCGCGAGTTCGCCTCCGCGCACCTGCGCCGGCTCCAGCGCGAGACCGGCCACACCGTGCACCTGGCGCAGCTGACCGGCGACGAGATCATCTACATCGACAAGGTCGACAGCCCGGCCTTCGATGCCGTCAAGCTGCCCTCGCGGGTCGGCCGGGCCGTCTCGATCTACGCCAGCGCCGTGGGCAAGGTGATCCTGGCGCACCTGCCGCGTGACGAGCGCGACCGCCTGCTCTCGCACGTCACGTTCGAGCGCTACACCGACACCACCTTCGCCGACCGTGCGTCGCTCGAGCTCGAGCTCATCGGGGTGCGCGAGCGGGGCTGGGCCGCCGACAACGGTGAGCACGACGCCTACGTGATGTGCGTGGCGGCGCCGATCAGGGACACCCGCGGCCGGGTCGTCGCCGCGGTGTCGATCACGGCGATCGAGGTGATCGCCACGTTGCCGCAGCTGGAGGCGCGCCTTCCGCTGCTGCTCGACACCGCGGCGACGATCTCGGCCGAGCTGGGCTACGCGGCGAGCGCGGTGCCGGCCGGCTGATCCGCACCTGGGCGGCGCCTCGCATCGCGAGAGCGCCGTCCCAGGGCGGTCCGGACGGTGGTCAGCCGAGGTCGACCGGTGCGCTCCTCGACCCGTTGAACAGGTCGTCGCCCCGGTAGTCGGCCGTCACCGGCTGGTCGAGCAGTGCGGCGTCGACCGGCCGGTGGAACCGGGCGACGCCGTCGCGGACCCTGGCGGAACCGAGGTACTGGTCACCCGCGTAGAAGTCCACCGTGCCCGACGGCTCGGTGACGCTGGTCGTCACGGGATCGACCGTGGCGACGGCGGTGAGGCGCACGTTGTGCGAGCGCCCGACCGGTTCGGCGTCGACGGCCAGTTCCGTCGTGGTCGCGCGGAACGCGAGGTCGCGCACGTAGTGGTTGAGCAACGGCCGCCAGACGTGCCAGGTGTGCACGCCCGGCACGTTGTACTCGTCGAGGACGACGCCGGCCGCCCGCAACGCGGCGGCGTTGCGCTGCGAGTTCTCGGCGATGTTGCCCAGGCGGTCCTGGAGTCCCGTGCCGATCATGATGCCGCCGGCCACGTCCTTCATGCGGTCGATCTGTTCCTGGCCGGCCTGGGGTCCGCCCGCGCTCCAGGCGGCGTGGTACCCGAACAGCTCCGTGTGGTCGTACATCAGTGTGTAGGCGCGGCTCCCGCCGGCGGAGAATCCGCCGAAGGCGCGGTCCTGCGCCCTGGTGGAGACGTTGTAGTTCTGCTCGACGAACGGGAAGACGTTGTTCCTGAGCTCGTCGACGTAGCCCTGGTTGCCACCCGGCAGGCCGTTGAAGTCGGTGGACACGATCACCATCGGCTGGACGGCGCCGTCCTGGATCGCGTTCTCCAGGATGTGGTGGGCGACCCCCTGCATCGTCCAGGCGGTCGAGTGGTCGCCGCCGCCGTGGCTCAGGTACAGCGTCGGGTACGGCGTCGCCCGGTCCGGGTCGTAGCCGTGCGGCAGGTACACGACGATGTCGTGGACGCCGGCCGGGTTGGTGGACAGCGGCGACGGGTAGCGCCGCGTCTCCAGGGTGCCGGCCTGGTGCGGCCGCGGCGGCGCCTGGTAGTCGGTGTCGTAGGTCGGGAACTTCTTGCTCTCCGGGACGTAGACGGTGCTGCGCACCGCTCCTGGCGCGCCGGGGTACTGCGGCTGGATCTGCCACGGGTTCGCCGGGTCGTCGTGCAACGTGCAGCCCGTGGCCAGCAGGTTGGTGCAGTCGTGCGTGAAGGCGTAGCGGAAGCTGCCCGCCGGCAGCGGCACGGTGATGGACCAGACGCCGTCATCGCCGCGTTCCATCGGCAGGATCTGCCACGGTGTCGCCGCGATGTCGCCGGGCAGCCACTCCGACGGCGGCCGGCCGTCGCCACAGTCCTGACAGGTCACCCTCTCGGGGCGGGAGTAGAACCAGTCGCCGTAGATGTGCACCGACTCGACGCCCTCGGGCGCCTCGTATCTGAAGGTGACGGCGTGCCCGGTCGGCGGCTGATCCGTGCGGACGACCTGCGGGCCGAGCGGTTCGGGCGGCGCGGCGGACGCGGATGGTGCTGCCGCGCCGGCCGTCATCGCCGCGGCGGCCGTCAGGCCCGCGAGCAGCGAGCGTAACCGTCGCCGGCCGGGCGGAGCTTCCGGTGAACGGTGGAGACGTGCGAGGTGCATGTAACTCTCCCTCCGTTGGGCGAGTCGATCGGACCGTTGACGGCCGATCGATTACATCGTTGGAACCCTCGTGGAGGCGGCGGCGTCATGTCAAGGGTGAATTGCATATTCCGAGAAGATTGGTTGCGATATCTGCAATACCGCCTAGGTCACTCCTGCCAGAACGCCTGACGGGCGACGGCGCCGCCGACGGTGCGGCGGTACCGGCCGGGGGACTGCCCGGTGTGCTTCTTGAAGACGACGCTCATGTACTCGGAGTGGCTGAAGTTCAGTCGTTCGGCGATCTGCTGCAGGGTCCAGTCCGTCGAGGAGAGCAGCTCGGCGACGTGGGCGAGGCGGACCCGGATGATCTCGCCGTGCACCGTGCGCCCCAGGGTCGCGGCGAAGCGGTAGTCGAGGGCGCGACGAGACAGGCCGACGTGGCGCAGGACGGCGGTGACGGCGAGGTTCTGGTCGGACCGGGCCCGGATGAACCGCAGTGCCTCGGAGACGAGCGGGTCGTCGACGGCGAGGATGTCGGAGGACTGGCGGGCGACGATGCGGGTCGGCTCGATGAGGCGCAGGCCCGGTTCGAGTGACCGGCCGTGCATCATCAGGTCGAGCAGGTGCGCCGCCAGGTACCCGGACGCGGTCGTGTTGGGCTCGATGCTCGACAGCGGGGGCGTGGTGAGGTTGCCGATCAGCTCGTCGTTGTCGACGCCGAGGACGGCGACGGCGTCGGGGACGGCGAGGCCGGCGATCTTGCAGGCCTCCAGGACCTCCTGGCCGGCGATGTCGTAGCAGGCGAGGACGCCGACGGGCTTGGGCAGCCCAGTGAGCCAGGTGGCGAGGCGCTCGCGGTCGGCGGCGCGCATGCCCGACGACTTCATCCGGAACTCGTGCGGGGTCGCGCCGTGCTGCCGGACGTGCCCGGCGAACCACTCGCTGCGGGTGATCGACCACGCGAAGCGCTCGTCGCCGCAGAAGGCGAAGTGGCGCAGCCCGCGTTCGGCGAAGTGCCCGACCGCCCAGCGGGCGATGGTGCCGTCGTCGGTCTCGACGCCGGGCAGCTCAGGGACCAGCCGGGCCGCGCTGAGGTCGACCGTCGGCAGGCCGAGCCGCCGGATGAACCGGGCGGTGCCCTCGTTCTCGATGCGGGCCAGGACGCCGTCGCCGTGCCAGCCCTCCAGCCAGGAGAAGTCGGTCTCGTGCCGGCTGTGCTCGGCGAGGTAGAGCGACCAGTGCGGGTGCTCCTCGACGTACTTCTTCACGCCGACGAGCAGACCGCGGGCGTAGGCGTTCGAGGTCTCGACCAGCAGCGCGACGTGCCGTGTCCCCGACATGTAAGAAATCTAAGGTCTGCTGCTGGATTGCGCATGGTTTGTCCCGTTGGGTCCTCCGTAGCCTTCACGACACAGGAGGTCAACGATGACGCAGAGAGTACGCGTGGCCATCGCCGGACTGGGATTCGGATCGGAGTTCATCCCGATTTACCAGGCCCATCCGGATGCCGAACTCGTCGCCGTGTGTCAACGCACCGAATCCGCTCTTCACGAGACCGCCGATCGATTCGGCGTTCCCGGACGCTACACCGACATCGCCGCGATGCTCGACGACCCGGACATCGACGCGGTGCACATCAACACCCCGATCCCGGACCACGCCGGCCAGACCGTCGCCGCGCTCCGAGCCGGCAAGCACGTCGCCTGCACCGTGCCGATGGCCACCACGCTCGAGGAGTGCCGGTCGATCGTCGAAGCGGTCCGGGAGTCCGGCAAGAACTACATGATGATGGAGACCGTCGTGTACTCGCGCGAGTTCCTGCACGTCAGGGAGCTCGCCGAGAACGGAACGCTGGGCCGCGTCCAGTTCCTGCGCGGGGCGCACCACCAGGAGATGGCCGGCTGGCCCGGCTACTGGGAGGGTCTGCCGCCCATGCACTACGCGACGCACGCGGTCAGCCCGGTGCTCTCGCTGGCCGGCGCGCTGGCCGAGAGCGTCGTCTGCGTCGGTTCCGGCCGCATCTCGCCCGAGCTGACCGCGAAGTACGGGTCGCCGTTCGCGGTGGAGAGCGCGCTCATCACCTTGCGCGACTCGCCGATCAGTGCGGAGATCGCCCGCTCGTTGTTCGAAACGGCCCGCGAATACGTCGAGAGTTTCACCGTCTTCGGTGAGCTCGCGACCTTCGAATGGGAACAGACGCAGGGCTCCGGTCATGTCCTGCACGTCGGAGAGATTCCGAAGACCGTCGAGATCCCGGATTTCGCCCACCGGCTGCCGCCGGAGATCGCGCCCTTCACGACCCGCGGCGTCTACGACGCCGAGAACGAGCACCTGTCCTTCGTCCAGGGCAGCGGCCACGGCGGATCGCACCCGCACCTGGCCCACGAGTTCGTCCGCAGCATCGTCGAGGGCCGGGCGCCCGCGATCAACGAGGTCACCGCGGCGAACTGGACCTCCGTCGGCATCTGCGCCCACGAGTCGGCCATGAACGGCGGCGCCCGGGTGGCCATCCCCGACTACACCGCCTGACCCACCTCGCGGCCGGCGCCCGACGTCACGCCGGCCGGTCACCACACGCACAGGTCGTCCCACGACGCTGCGCCGCTCGGCGCTGACCTGCGGAGGTACCGATGACACCTGCCCTGATCGACGCGGACCGGGGCGCGCCGGCGAGCCGGGCGGCGCAGCTGCGCCGGCCCGCGGTCTGGGTCGCCGCCGCCGTCGCGGTGGCCGTGGCCGCCTGGGTGCTGTTCCTCGCGGACGGCACGCCCGCCGGCGCCGCGGTCGACGACCCCGGGAAGTTCCTGGTCACGATCCTGGACGGGGTGACCTTCGCCGGGCTGTTGTTCGTCGCGGCGTCGGGGTTCACGCTGATCTTCGGGCTCATGCGCACGGTGAACATGGCGCACGGCTCGTTGTTCCTGCTGGCCGCCTACGTCGCCATCCGCGTGCAGGAGGCGATGGTCGGGCGGTCGCGCAACCTCGACCCGTCCGACGTCGGCCTGCTCGACTGGGTGGTCCCGATGCTGGCCGGCGCCGGTGTCGCCGCCGTGCTCGGCCTGCTGATCCAGCAGCTGTTCCTGCAGTGGAACGAGGGCCAGGAGCTGCGCCAGACGCTGCTGACGCTGGCCATCACGGTGGTGCTCGCCGACCAGATGCTGCGGGAGTTCGGCGGGCTGGCCCAGCGGGTGGTCTGGCCGGGCGCCGTGACGCGCTTCCTCACCGTCGGCGGCGAGCGGTACGCGGTCACGCGGCTGCTGCTGCTCGGCATCGCCCTGCTGGTCGGCCTGCTGCTGTGGCTGTGGCTGACCCGCACCGGCGTGGGTCTGATCATCCGGGCGGGCGTCGACGACCGGCAGATGGTGCGCGGCCTGGGGATCGACATCCGCCGGGTGTTCGCGCTCACCTTCCTCGTCGGCTCGTTCCTGGCCGGCCTGGGCGGAGTCCTCGGCGCGTCGTTCGCCGGCGCCGCGCCGGGCACGGACGGCAGCTGGCTGCTGAACGCGCTCGTCGTCGTGATCATCGGCGGGCTCGGCTCGCTCAAGGGCGCCGCGGCCGGCTCGCTGCTGTACGGCATGGTCGTCGCGTTGTCGCCCGCCTACCTGCCGAGTCAATACACCTACTACGCGATCATCATGACGTTCGGTCTCCTGGCGCTCGTGCTGGCCGTGCGTCCCTACGGGCTGTTCGGGAGGCCGGCATGAACCCGCGCGTACGGCTGCGGGGCGAGCCACTCGTCCTGGCCGCCCTGGTCCTGCTGCTGGCCGTCCTGCCCGCCCTGGCCACCGCGTTCTTCGTCAACTTCGTCATGACCCAGACGCTGATCCTGGGGCTGGCCGCGGCGACCATCGTGTTCCTCGCCAAGTACGGCGGCATGACCTCGCTGGCGCAGCTGCTGATGTTCGGGATCGCCGGCTTCATGTTCGGCAACGCCGCGCTGGACGGCGGCGCCCGCGGCCTGAACCTCGGCTGGCACCCATGGGCCGCCGTGCTTTTCGCGGTCGTCGTCACGACGCTGGCGGCGTTCGTCCTCGGCGCGATCGCGAGCCGGACGACTGGCATCTACTTCCTGATGCTGACGCTGGTGTACGGGGTCATCGGCTACTTCGTCTTCGCCCAGATCGTCGAGATCTCCGGGCCCGGCGGCATCACCAGCATCCAGCGGCCGGACCTCCTCGGCCCGCCGGTCCGGCTCTACTACGCCGGCCTGCTGCTGTCCGTCGTGGTCTACGTCGGCTTCCGGGCGATCCGGCGGACGGCGTTCGGGCTGGCGCTGCAGGGGGTGCGCGACGACCCGGTCCGGATGGCGTCGCTGGGGTTCGACGTGCCGCTGCACCGGACGCTGGCGTTCACCCTGGCCGGCTTCGTCGCCGGCCTGGCCGGACTGCTCAACGTGTGGTGGAACGGGCAGGTCGACCCCGCGTCCATCTCGATCGGGCCGACGCTGATCCTGCTGATCATCGCCGTCATCGGCGGCATCTCGTCACTGGAGGGCGCCTGGCTCGGCGCGTTCGTCTACGTCCTGGTCTTCACCTACCTGCGCGACCTCCCGCTCGTCGACCGCATCGGCATCACGGAGGCGCGGTTCAACACCGTCATCGGCGTCATCGTCCTGGTGATCATGGTCCTCTCGCCCGAGGGCCTGACCGGGATCGTCCGCCGGCTACCCGTACGCACCCAGAAGGAACTCGGAGGGACACGAGCATGAGCAGACAGAGGAGACGGGCATCGCTGGCGCTGTCCGTGACGGCCGGCCTGGCCCTGCTGGCCGCCGGCTGCGGCGGCGGGGACGACGACTCGACCGGGCTGCCCGCCGACGAGCAGTCCGCCGCCGGCGGTGGCGACGGCTCGCCGTCCGGCGACGGTATCCGGCTGGGCATTCTCGGCCAGTGCGAGGGCCCGTTCGGCGGCTTCCACGAGGACGTCGTCGCGGGCACCACGCTGGCCCTGGCCCGGTTCGCCGGTGCGACGCCCAACTCGGCGACCAGCGCGCTGGAGGGGTTCAGCGGCGCCGAGGTGGCCGGGACGCCGATCGAGCTGGTCGGCGTCGGCTGCGGCGACGACACCGCCGATCGCATCGTGCAGGAGGTGCGCCGGCTGGTCGAGCAGCTCGGCGCGAACGTCATCATCGGGCCGCTCTCCGGCGACGAGGGCATCGCGATCGCCGAGTACGCGAAGGCGAACCCCGAGCTGACGGTGTTCGCCGGCATCTCCGGGTCGCAGGAGCAGACGCTGCAGGTGCAGGCGCCGAACTACTTCCGCTTCTACGGCGACGGCGCGATCTGGAGCGCCGGGCTCGGCGACCTGCTGCACCACCAGGAAGGCTGGGACACCGTCGCCGTCATCGCCGACGACTACAGCTTCGGGCACACGTCGGCGGCCGGCTTCGTCGCGGACTTCTGCGCGGCCGGCGGGGAGGTCACGCACCGCGTCTTCCCCCCGCTGGGCACCACCGACTACTCGTCCTACGTCGCGCAGCTGCCGAACCCGGACGAGGTCGACGGCTACTTCTGGGCCGTCGGAGGCACCGGCACCCAGGCCGCGCTGGAGGCGTTCGTCAACGGCAAGGGCGACCTCACCGGCGACCAGCACGCGGGCAACCTGTTCTTCAACCCCGACCTCGCGCAGGCTCTCGGCACGGACATCGCCGGGGCGTACGTCGGCGGCTTCGCCACGCTGCCGGCCGACGTCGAGACGCCGGAGATCGAGGAGTACCTGGCCGCCGCGGACGAGACCTGGGAGACGATCCCGGGCTCGCTGAGCGGCAACGAGCCCGCGCCGCCGTCGGTGGCCGCCGAGTTCGGCTTCTTCTACGGCTACTACACGGCCGGCGTCGCGCTGGTCGAGGCGCTGGAGGCGGTCGGCGGCGACATCTCCGACCTCGACGCCTTCCACGCGGCGATCTCGGGCCTCACCCTGGAGCTGCCCTACGGCGACATCAGCCTGGACGAGAACCGCAGCGGCATCGTCGACGTCGGCCTGTCACGTCTCGTGCTCGACGACTCCGGCGAGGTCGTGCAGGAGACCGTGGCCATCGTCCCCGGCGTCGACCAGACCTTCGGCGGCACGTTCAGCCCCGACACCCCCTCGCCCGGCCGCGACTTCCCGGCGTGCGAGGAGCGTGAGCTGCCCTGGGAGGGCAACGCCATCCCGGTCGTCGACGGCGTCCCGCAGAGCTAGGGGACCGTCATGACGTCCGTCGTCCAGGTCAGCGGCGTCACGGTGGCGTTCGGAGGTCTGCGCGCCCTGCGCGGTGTCGATCTCGACATCGCGCAGGGCGAGCGACTGGCCGTCATCGGGCCGAACGGCGCGGGCAAGACCACGCTGTTCAACGTCATCGCCGGCGACATCGCCCCGACCACGGGCGCGGTGATCATCAGGGGACAGGACTGCACCTACCGGCCGTCGCGGCACCGGCCCCGCCTCGGCCTCGCGCGGACCTACCAGAAGGCACGCGCGTTCGCCGGGCTGACGGTGCGCGAGAACGTCTATCTCGCGCTCGCCGGCCACCGGGGCCGGCACCGGGCGCTCTGGCAGTCGCGCGCCGATCGCGCCATGCGGGCCGAGGCCGCCGAGGTGGCCGAGCGGGTGTGGCTGTCGCGGCAGGTCGACGCCGTGGCGGGCGAGCTCGCCCACGGCCAGCGCCGGCAGCTCGAACTGGCGATGGCGATCGCCACGGAACCGGACGTGCTGCTGCTCGACGAACCGGCCTCGGGCCTGTCCCGCGGCGAGCGGGAGCGCCTCGTCGAGCTGCTCGAGTCCTTCGACGAACGGCTGACCCTGCTGCTCATCGAGCACGACATGGACGTCGCGTTCCGCATCGCGCAGCGGGTCGTCGTGATGGCCGACGGCGAGCAGGTCACGGCCGGGACGCCCGAGCAGGTCCGCACGGACCCCCACGTCCACCAGATCTATCTCGGGACGGAGGCGGTGGCATGACGAACGACGACACGCTGCTCGACGTGCGCGACCTCCGCTCCGGCTACGGATCGTCGCTGGTCCTGGACGGTCTCGGCTTCAGCATGGGCGTCGAGGCGGTCGCCATCGTCGGACGCAACGGCATGGGCAAGACCACCTTGTGCGACACGCTGGTCGGCTTCGTTCCCCCGTCGGGCGGTGAGATCCGGCTGGCCGGCCGGAGACTCGACGGCTTGGCGCCGGAGGCGATCGCGATCGCCGGTCTCGCCTACGTCCCGCAGGGCCGCAGGCTGTTCCCGTCGCTCACCGTCGACGAGCACCTGGCCATGCTGGCCCGCAGAGCCCGGGGCAGACGGTGGACACCCGCAGCCGTCTACGAGCTGTTCCCCCGGTTGGCGCAGCGGCGGCGCCATGGCGGCGCCGAGCTGTCCGGCGGCGAGCAGCAGATGCTCGCCGTCGGCCGGGCGCTGCTGCTGAACGCGCCCCTGGTGGTGATGGACGAGCCGTCCGAAGGGCTCGCCCCGACGATCGTCGACGTGCTGGTGGACGCGGTCCATCACCTCGTGGCCGAGAACGTGGCCGTTCTCGTCGTCGAGCAGAACCTGCGCGCGGCGGTGCGGATGGCGGACCGGCAGCTGGTCATGGTCTCGGGCCGGATCGAAGCGGAGTTCACCGGTGACGAGCTGCTGGCCCGGCCGGACCTGCAGCACCGTTACCTCGGCGTCGGCGCGACGACAGGAGAGTACGCATGACGAAGAAGGACCGGGCGCTGGGCGCCAACACCTGGATCTGGACCTCGCCGCTGACCGACCAGCGCCTGGCCGAGCTGGCGCCACGGATCCGCGAGTGGGGCTTCGACGTGATCGAGCTGCCGGTCGAGAACGCCGGCGACTGGGATCCCGGCCGGGCGGCGACGCTGCTCGACGGGCTCGGCCTGTCGGCCACCGTCGTCGTCGCCATGGCGCCGGGACGGGAGCTGGTCGGCGCCGACCGGGAGACGATCGAGACGACGCGCGACTTCCTGCGGCACGTGGTCGACGTGGCGGCGGCCGTCTCGTCGCCGGTGATCGCCGGCCCGATCTACACGTCGGTCGGGCGGACGTGGCGCCTCGACGACGCGGAGCGGCGCGGCTGCTACGCGCAGTTGCGCGACAGTCTCGCACCGGTGGTCCAGCACGCGATGGACGCCGGCGTGACCGTCGCCGTCGAGCCGCTCAACCGGTTCGAGACCAGCCTGCTCAACACCGTCGACCAGGCGCTGGAGGCGCTGGACGGCCTGCCCGCCGAGGGCTGCGGCCTGGGCCTCGACACGTTCCACCTGAACATCGAGGAACGCAGCATCACCGAGGCGATCCGCCGGGCCGCCGGCCGGATCGCGCACGTGCAGGTCTGTGCGAACGACCGCGGCGCGCCGGGCGCGGACCACCTGAACTGGCCCGGCATCCTGGGCGCCCTGGACGCGGCCGGCTATCGGGGCCCGCTCGTGATCGAGTCGTTCACCGCCGACAACGCGACGATCGCCACCGCCGCGTCGATCTGGCGGCCGTTGGCGAAGACGCAGGACGCCATCGCGGTCGACGGGCTCGCGTTCCTCTCCGGTGTCGTGCGGGGAGGGGGTGTGTCCGCACCGATCTGAGCATGTCGGGCTGTCCCCATCCGCAACGAAGCGACGGTGAGAGGTCAATGCGACGACTTTATCGTTACATCCCATTCGCGCTGCTGACGGCCTTACTGGCCTCCCTGCTCCCGGGCCTGGCCATCAGTTCCGCGCACGTCCCCGAGGACGAGTACCAGGTCCTGTTCTTCCACAAGACGACCGGCTTCCGGCACGACTCCATCCCGGCTGCTCTCAACGCGGTCGAGGAACTCGGCGCGGAGCACGGCTTCACCGTGACCGAGACGCAGGACGCGTCGATCTTCACCGAGGACGGGCTGGCCGAGTTCGAGGCCATCGTCTTCTACACCGACGGCGAGAACACCCTCGACGCCGCCCAGCGCCAGGCGTTCGAGCGCTACATCCACAACGGCGGCGGGTTCGCGGGCCTGCACTCGACGTCGAACATGGACAAGACCGACTGGCCCTGGTGGTCGGACCTCATGGGCGGCGCGTTCTTCCGCAACCACCCCTCGGGCGCGGACCAGTTCCAGGACGCCACGGTCCGGATCGAGGACGCCACGCACCCGTCGACGGCCGGTCTGCCGGCGGAGTGGGTCCGCGAGGACGAGTGGTACAACTTCACCGCCAACCCGCGCGAGAAGGTGCACGTCCTGGCCACGCTCGACGAGTCGACCTACAACCCGGGATCCGGCGCCATGGGTGCGGACCACCCGATCACCTGGTGCGCCAACTTCGACGGCGGCCGCACCTGGTACACCGCGCTGGGCCACAGCTCGGCGTATTACGACGAACCGCTGATGCGCGAGCACCTCCTCGGCGGCATCGAGTGGGCCGCCGGAGCCGCCGAGGGCGACTGCGGCGAACCGCGCGACGGCATTCCCACCGAGGCCTCCTTCGAGAAGATCGCCCTCGACGACAACACCGCCAACCCGATGGAGCTCGCCGTCGCGCCCGACGGCCGGGTGTTCTACGTCGAACTGGGCGGCGCGGTGAAGATCTACGAACCCGAGACCGGCGCCGTGAAGGTCGCCGCGCAGATCCCGGTGCACCGCGGCAACGAGAACGGGTTGCTGGGCATCGCCCTCGACCCCGACTTCGAGACCAACCAGTGGCTCTACCTCTTCTACAGCGCGCCCTCGCCGGAGGTGCAGCACGTCTCCCGGTTCACCGTCGACGGCGACGAGCTCGACCTGGCGTCGGAGTCGGTGCTGCTCGAGATCCCGCACCAGCGGGAGGTCTGCTGCCACTCCGCCGGCTCGATGACGTTCGGGCCGGACGGCAACCTCTACATCTCCACCGGTGACGACACCGCCCACTTCGCCTCGCAGGGCTTCGCCCCCATCGACGGGCGCATCTACGACAACCAGGTGAGCGAGGACGCCAAGCGTTCCTACGACGCCCGGCGGACCTCGGGCAACACCAACGACCTGCGCGGCAAGATCATCCGGATCACCCCCGAGGACGACGGCACCTACTCGATCCCCGAGGGGAACCTGTTCCCGCCCGAGACCTCGGATCCGGACCTCACCCGGCCGGAGATCTACACGATGGGCCATCGCAACCCGTTCCGGATCGCCGTCGACGACGAGACGGGCTGGATCTACGCCGGCGAGGTCGGGCCGGACGCCGGCAGCGACAACCCGAACCGCGGCCCGCGCGGGTACGACGAGTGGAACCAGATCCGGGAAGCCGGCAATTACGGCTGGCCCTACTGCATCGGGAACAACCAGGCCTATCGGGAGTGGGACTTCGCGACCAGCACCCCGGGCGAGTTCTTCGACTGTGAGAACGGCCCGGCCAACGACTCGCCGTTCAACACGGGCCTGGACGTCGTGCCTCCGGCCAAGGACGCGTTCATCTGGTACCCGTACGGCGAGTCGCCGCAGTTCCCGGAGCTCCCCACGGGCGGCGGCCGCACGGCGTACGCCGGCGACGTCTACCACTACGAGGAGGGCCTGCTCGGCGACGGACAGTTCCCCGAGTACTACGACGGCGCCGTGTTCGTCATGGAGTGGTCGCGCAAGTGGATCGGCGCGCTGCGACTGGACGACAACGGCGCCTACGAGAGCTTCGAGCAGTTCATGCCGAGCACGCTGTTCCGCAGTCCGCACGACATGGAGTTCGGGCCGGACGGCGCGATGTACCTCATCGAGTGGGGCATGGACTTCAACTACGCCGGAGGCAACGTCAACCCCGACTCCGGGCTGTACAAGATCAACTACACCGAGGGCGCCCGCACCCCGGTCGCCGAGGCCAGTGCCGACAAGGACTCCGGGCCCACGCCGCTGGAGGTCACGTTCTCGAGCGAGGGCAGCAACGACCCGGACGGCGACGAGCTGACCTTCACCTGGGACTTCGGCGACGGCACCACCTCCGAGGAGCCGAACCCGACGCACACCTTCACCGAGCCCGGCGAGTACACGGTACGGCTGACCGCCACCGACCCCTCCGGACGTTCCGGCAACTCCAACCTGACCATCACCGCCGGCAACACCCGGCCCGAGGTGACGATCGAGCTGCCGGCGCACGGCCAGGTCTTCGACTGGGGCGACGAGATCCCGTACCGCGTCACCGTCGACGACGCCGAGGACGGGTCCGGGCCGGCGATCGACTGTGAGCGCGTCACCGTCCAGCAGGGGCTCTACCACGACGAGGGCGGCAACGCTCACGTCCACCCGGGCCAGCCGCAGACCGGCTGCGAGGGCGTCATCGTCACCCAGGAGGACGCGGAGCACGGCGACGCCGCGGACATCTCTCTCACGGTGACGGCCAGCTACACCGACGACGGCGGCGAGACCGGCGCGCCGGCGCTGACCGGCGGCGTCACGCATCTGCTGCAGCAGCGGCGCAAGGAGACGGAGCACTTCGCCGCGGCCGAAGGCATCGAGGCCGACGAGGCCGGCGACGAGGAGACCGGCGGCGGCGAGGCCATCAGCGGCCAGAACGGCGCCTGGGCCTCGTACGAGCCGTACAACCTCGCGGGCATCGGCGAGATGACCCTGCGGGTGGCGACGGCCGACGACACCACGGTCGAGGTGCGGCGCGACGGGCCGGATGGCGAGCTGCTGGGCACGGCCGCGATCGAGGGCAACGCCGAGATCGGCCGCACCGCCGGTCCGGAGGGCTTCCACAGCGCCGTCCGGCTCGGTGGCTCGAGCCAGCTCGAGTCCGTCGAGCTGCCCGACGGAGTGGTCAGCGGTCTGGAGGACTTCACCGCCTCGGCCTGGGTGAACTGGTCCGGAGGCCAGTCGTGGGCGCGGATCTTCGACTTCGGCTCCGGGACGGGCACCTACATGTTCCTCACCCCGGCCGCCGGAGGGACGAACAACCTCAGGTACGCCATCACGACCGGTTCCGGAGAGCAGATCATCAACGGGTCGCAGCCGCTGCCCAGCGATGGCTGGCACCATGTCGCCGTCACGCTCGCCGGCACCACCGGCACGTTGTACCTCGACGGCACGCCCATCGGGACCAACGCCAACATGACCCTCGACCCGTCCGACCTGGGGGAGACCACCCAGAACTGGATCGGCGACTCCCAGTACTCGGCGGACCCGCTGCTCAACGGTGCTGTCGACGACGTCAACCTCTTCGGCCGTGCGCTGTCCCAGAGCGAGATCCAGGCGCTGGTGGCGGCTCCGGGCGGCGGCGACGGAGGCGACGTCGCCTGGTACCGGTTCGACGAGGACGGCGGCACCACCGCCACGGACTCGTCCGGCCAGGGCAACGACGCGACGATCGTGATCGCCGACGACGCCGCGACCTGGCAGAACGTGACCGTCGACCTGAGCCCGGCCGAGGGCACGTTCCCGCTGTACCTCGTCTTCCCCGAGGGCCCGGTGCGGGTCAACTGGATGGAGCTCGCCGCCGGCGACGGCGGACCGGGCACCTGTCCGGCTCCGGATCAGCGTGAGACCGTGGTCGTCGGCGACGTCGACAGCGGCGTCACCAACCACGGCGTCGACGGCGGCTGCACCGTCAACGACCTGATCCTGGACGAGGAGCCATGGGCGGTGCGCGGCGAGTTCATCCGGCACGTTCGCGACGTGACCGGCCAACTCGTCGACCACGGTGTACTCAGCACGCGCGAGGCGCTGGCCGTGAACCTCGCCGCCGGCCGCAGTGACGTCGGCAAGGGCTGAGCCGGCTCGCTCCTGACAGAGGTGGCCCGGGGGACGCTGCGCGCCCCCGGGCCACCCTTCGTCACCGCCAGGCCACGCGCAGTGCCGTCGTCGCGGCGAAGGGGTCGTGGCCGCGGTGGGTGAGGAGGATCCCCTCGCCCTCAGGGGTGGCGGTGCGCACGGGGTCGCCGTCGCTGACCCAGCGGTTCCAGGCCGTGGCGAAGGCGCGCACCCGGCGCACGTTGGCGCCCAGAATCGACGGCACCGCGTGGTAGACCACCGGGTTCGGCGGGGCCTGGCCCGCGAGCCAGGCGCGGCCGGCCCGGCGCAGCGCCTCGGGCCGGTCCGGGATCGCCTCGACGAGGTAGCGCGGCACCACGTGGCGGGGCGAGACCAGCGGCGCGAGCAGCTCGTCCAGCGCGGCGACGAACAGGGCGGACGTCTCGGCGCTGACGTCGGCGAGGACCAGGCGATACGTGCCGTCGGGCTCGACGGCGGCGGTCACCGCGGCGGCGCCGGCCTCGGACAGGTCCGCCTCGTGCAGGGCGTCGGCGACGGCGCAGGCGAAGGCCAGCGGGTCCGGCCCGGGCGCCAGCCCGGCGAGGTCCCGTCCGGCGCGCAGCTGGGCGGCACGGACACGGCGGACCCGCGTCGCGCCGGCGGCCGCGCCGAGCGCCAGCGTCACGGCGGCCGGCCACCAGAGCGCCGCCACCGTCAGCACGGCCGTCAGCAGCGCCGTCAGCGCGACCGCGGCCCGCCACAGCGCCCGCCGGCCGTACGGCCGGGCGGGTGGCGGACCGGCGCCGCGCGCGGCCGGGACCAGAGGGGGCGGCCGGTGGGCCGGCCCGGCCACCATCCGGGCGACGCCGGTGTGCTGCGGCGTCACCCGGATGGTGTGCACCAGCTCGTCGCGGTACGGCGTGCCGACCTGCCACAGCGCCCGCACCCGCGCGCGGTCCTCGGCCCGGGCCAGCATCAGGGCGTTCTCGGCGGGGAACTCGGCGACCGGCGGCGGCGCGTAGGGCGAGAGCCGGGGGTCGACGTGGCCGACGCCGGCGGCGATCTCGCCGGAGTCGGTGACGGCGAAGTAGCCGTCGTGCTTGCGGACGAACCGGTCCCAGCTGCTCGTGCCGCCGGGATGCTCCTCGGAGACGCACACGACGCTCCAGGTGTGCGCGACCTTCTCGGGCCAGTCCGGGTCGACGCGCAGGGCCCGGCCGCGGGTCTGCACCACCGCGGCCGGGGTGGTGGCGGTCGTCAGGTCGACGAGCGTGTTGACGCCCCTGGCGTCCCAGCCCTCGCCGAGCAGCGCCCGCGTGCCGACCAGCGCTCGCGTCGCGCCGGTCTCGTAGAAGCGGGTGACCAGCGGCACCCAGTGCCGCGACCGCCAGCGGCCGGTGACGTCGACCGTCCCCGTGGCATGCTCCGGGACGTCGTCGAGGTCGAGGCCGGGCGCGTGCTCGCGGACGAACGACACCAGCTTGCGGGCCGTGGTCGCGTCAGTGGCCACCGCACGACCCGTGACCAGCACCGCGTTGAGCCCGGCGGTGCGTGGGTCGGACAGCAGCCGGGCGAGCACCAGCCGCGCCGACCCCGCGTCGGCGTCGAGGACGCCCCGCAGGCGGGCCGGTAGCGTGGCCGCGGCCCGCTCGTGGTCGCACAGCACCAGGGCCCGCAGCCGATCGCCGAGGTTCGCCGTCTCGGCGGCCAGGATCTCCACCGTGGCGTCGGTGGTCGCCTCGCTGCGGGCCAGCACCCGGTCGACGGGGGAGCGGCCGCGGCGGACGCCGCGCTTCGTGAGCTGGTACCCGATCCCCGGCAGAGCGCCCCTGATCGCCTCGACGGCGGCACGGTCGCGTGGGTCGTCCGAGGTCAGCAGCGCCGCCGATACCCAGTCGTGCAGCAGCGTCACCCAGTCCTGCGCGGTCGGGTCGTGCCGGTGCTCCTCGCGGACGACGGCGCCGTCGGGCAGGGCGAGCAGGCCGGCGTGGTGGAAGCGCAGCGCGGCCGCCGCCACCTCCGGCGCCTCGCCCTCGAGCCGGGACCACGCGAGCGGCGGCGCGGCGCCGGCGCCGGTCCGCCGCGCCACGAATCGCTCGTCCAGCCAGCTCAGCAGGCTGACACTGGCGAAGTCCGGTGCGAGCAGGTCGTTCTGGAGCTCCGCGAACCGCTCGGCCTCCGTGGCCAGCCATTGCGACTCCGTCGGCGACGGCGATGTGAACCAGGCCAGCTCGGCGAACGGCGCGAGATGCCCCTCCCGTACCACCGACGGGATCGACGTGCTGTAGAGCGGCGACCCGAACAGCCGGTCGACCAGGTCGGCCTGGCCGGCGGTCAGGGTGCTCGGCGGCGTCCCCGTCAGGCCGATGACGTGCGCCTCGGGCAGGTCGTCGAGCAGTTCGGCCAGCAGCCGGCCCCACACCTCGAGCAGGTGGTGACACTCGTCGAGGACGAGGGTGATCGGCCCGGCCGTCTCGAGCGCCTCGACCAGCGCGCGGCCGTTCTCGTGCAGGCGGCCGCGCAGGCCGCCCGTGCGCTCGTGCCCCTCCTCGTCGACCTCCGCGTCGGGGTCGAAGCTGGCCAGCGCCTGGTACGTCAGAGCCGTGACGGGCCGGCCCAGGTCGCGGCCGGTGCCCGCCGGGATGTGCGCCGGGGTGAACTCGCGCCACGCCGCGACCCACTGTCCCTGGATGGCCGTGTTCGGCCCGAACACCACCACCGGCTGCCCGAGGCGGCGGGCCGCCTCCAACCCGACGAGGGTCTTGCCGGCGCCCGGAGGCAGCACCACCCACGCCCGCCGCCGGCCCGCCGCGAACGCCTCGCCGAGCGCGTCGAGGGCCAGCCGCTGGTGCCGCCGGAACGGCCGCGGATACCCCGCCGCCGCCCACCCCTCCTCGTCGCGCATCGGCTCATCATGCCCGAGGACGCGAAGCGGCCGGCCGCGATTACGACTTCAGGCCGCCGGCCGTCAGACCCGCGACCACGTGCCGTTGCGCGAAGAAGAACACCAGCAGCACCGGGATGACCGAGAGCGTGGTCGCCGCCATCTGCACGCCCCAGAGCGGCCCCGCGAACGGGTCCTCGTAGTGCGTCAGGGCGACCGGCACGGTCAGCAGCGACGTGTCGCGGATGTAGACGAGTGGCTCGAGGAACTGGTTCCAGCTGTACCAGCAGCACAGGACGACGACGGCCGCGATCGAGGGACGGACGAGCGGCAGGTAGACCTGCAGCATGGTCCGCCACCGGCCCGAGCCGTCGAGCGTGGCCGCCTCCTCGAACTCCCGGGGGAGCGTGAGGAACGCCTGCCGCATCACGAACGTCGCGATCGGTGACGTCGTGAGGATCGCCGTGAAGACGACCAGCGGGAGGAGCGTGTTCGTCCAGCCCAGGTCGGACGCCAGCCGGAACAGGGGGATGATCGTCGCTTCCGGCGGGATGAAGATGCCGCTGAGCAGGATCACGAACGCCACACCGGCGCCGAGCGGCCGGACCCGGGCCAGCGCGTAGCCCGCCAGCACCGACAACACCAGCGTGACAGCGCAGACCGCCACCATGACGATCACGGAGTTCAGGAACTGCCGGCCGAACGGCTGCAGCTCGAACACCCGGGCGAAGTTGTCCCAGCGGACGTCGTCGGGGATCACCGACGGCGGATACCGCAGGATCTCGTTCGGCGACTTGAGCGATCCGCTGATCATCCAGAGGACGGGCGCGATGAACACGAGCGCGACGACGCTCAGCACCAGGTATCTCAGCCCGGTCCGCGCCCGGCGGGCGACGGCGGGATCAGTCCGACTCATGGAACACCACCCGCTTCCGCAGCTGCCAGATCACGCCGGTCAGCACCAGGATGATCGCGAACAGGAGCACCGACAGCGCGCTGGCGTAGCCGACGTCGTTGAGTTCGAAGGCCTGCTTGTAGATCTCGAACGACAGCACCGTGCTCTGCACGCCCGGGCCGCCCTCAGTCAACAGCAGCACGACCTCGAACACCTTGAACGAGCCGACGATCATGAGCATGAAGACCATGAGGATCGACGGCGAGATCTGCGGCACCACGACGTGCCGGAAGACGCCCTGCCGGGAGGCGCCGTCGATCCGGGCCGCGTCGACCAACTCGTCGGGCACGGCCTGGAGCGCCGCGAGGAAGATCATCATGTTGATGCCCACGTTCTTCATGAGCTGGATGACCGCGAACACGGCGAGGGTGAGCCAGCCACCGCGCAGCCACGCGAACGGACCGAGCCCGGCCACGCCCACGACGGCGTCGAGCAGCCCCTGCGGCTGCACGATGAAGCTCCACACCAGAGTCCAGGCCACCATCGTCACGAGCGCGGGAACGAAGATCATCGACCGGAAGAACCCGATGCCGCGCAGCTTCTGGTTGACCAGCATCGCCAGACCCAGCGAGACCACGGTGCCCGTGACGCTCAGGACGCAGACGAAGAACAGCGTGTTCGGCAGGATCGTCCGCATGTCCGGTTCGTCGAGGATCCGGGCATAGTTCTCCAGGCCCACGAACGTCTGACGGCCGGCCAGCACGTTGACCTCGTTGAGGCTCAGCCAGATCACCCAGCCGAGCGCGAGCACCCCGACCGCCGTGAACCCGACGAACTGCGGCGCCAGCAGCAGGTACCCGAAGCCGTTGCGGCCGCCGTCGCCGCGGAACGGCCGCCGTCCGCGTGCCGCCATCACTCTCCGGCGAGCAGCGGGTCGATGGCGTCGCACACCTCGGCGAGCGCCGCGGGCAGGTCGGCGGCCGGCTGCCAGACGTGCTCGTCGAGGCTGGAGTCGAGCGCGTCGGCCACGCCGGAGTTGTCGACGGCGACGGGGAAGATCTGCCCGGTGCTCTTCGTCGCCTCGATGATCGGCTGCACGACCTCCTCGGTCAGGATGGCTGACTCGCCGACCAGGACGCTCGGCTCCAGCAGGCTGGTGCGGGCCGGCGGCCAGAACTGGGCGAGGCTCGCCGCGTTCTCCTCGTTGGTCAGGAAGGCCAGGAACTCCTGGGCGGCTTCCTGGTGCCGGCTCGCCGACAGCACGGTGATCGCGGCCTGCCCGAGCGCCTGCACCTCTCCGGCCGGGCCGCCGGGCGTGGGCACGATGCCCCAGGCGAACGCCGCGTCCTCGAGCAGCGCGTTGCTGCTGAGGAACGCCGTCGTGGCGCCGGCCTGGCCGCTCCAGAAGTCGGCCTGCTCGCCCGGCACCGGCGACGAACCGTCGGTGTAGACCATGCCGTGGAACAGCGACATCGCCTCGACGAACTCGGGACTGTCCGCCGTGCATTCGGACGCGTCGTCGCTCCAGGGCGACGCGCCGTACGCGAAGAGGATCGGCAGCAGGCGGGTCCAGTTCTTGAACTCGAAATCGTTCACGACGTAGCCGGGCACGCCCGTGGCGTCGGCGAGCTCCTTCGACACCCGGCGGAACGACTCCCAGGTCCAGTCGCCGGCGGCGATCAGCTCGTCGGGGCTGGTCACGCCGGCCTGGGCGTAGAGGTCCTTGTTGTAGTACATGACCAGCGGGCCGGTCGAGAACGGCACGCCGTATTGGGCGTCGTCGACCCGCCACCGCTCGTGCAGGGCGGGCACGAGGTCGTCGTAGTCGTAGCCCTCGGTGTTCTGGAGGACGTCCGAGACGTCGACGAGCGCGCCGGCCTCGATGTACTCCAGGCTGCTCTCGACCGGAAGCCAGGTGAGGTCGGGGGAGTCGTCCGCGGAGATCCGGGTGGTCAGGACCGAGTCGAGCTGGTCGAGCGTCAGGCTCTCGAACTCGATCTCGGTGACGCCCGGGTGCTGCTCCATGAACGCGTCGCCGATCTCCTCGAACAGCGCGAGTTGATCCGGGTTCGACGTCCACATGGTCATGGTCAGCCGCACATCGGCGTCGTCGGACGACGAGTCCGAGGAGCAGCCGGCCGTCACGAGCACAGCGACGGCTGCGGCGCTGACCACCGTCAGGGATCTGGTGCGCACGAAGTCCTCCAGGATGTCGACGCGGGCTCCTGTGCCCGCCGCGATGTCGTCGTACGGTATAACGGTTTACCGAAGCAAGCAATCGGTCTAAGGTCAACGCTTGCAGGTGCGTCTGCCTTGTCACGTCGTTGTTGCTAGAAACGATTTACCAGGAGCTGGGATGAACCGGGTCATCGCCCATGATCGGCAACTCGAGCGGTTCCGGCCGCTGTCGCGCATCATCACGTTCGACGACTTCGACACAGGGTTCAACGGCTGGATGGACCTCACGCCGAACTACGTCGAGGAGAACTACGAGTCGTTCCCCAGCGCCGTCGACCTGTCGAGCTGGGCGCCCTCGATGCTGAGCTCGGCGTCGATGCGCTTCGCCGCCTCGCACGGCTCCATGGACGGCACCTACTCGCTCAAGCTGACCACGCGGCCGGTGTCCGCGCCGCACACCGAGCCGCCCGCCGACGGCAGCATGGGCGTCGTGCTGAAGCGGCTGTCGCGGTTCGGCGATCCGACGCTGATCCAGATCGAAGCCTGGTACGCGTACACGCCGGAGCAGGACCGCGAGGGGCACGGTGAGGAGGACATCCGCGCGTTCGGGTTCTACTTCGACATCCAGGACGGCGAGCACCGCTACATGCCCGGGGTGCGCTACGTGAACTCCCTCGGCGGCAGGCTGGTGAAGCGCTGGCAGTACTGGAAGGCGAGCGAGGGCGTCACGCACGAGGACTGGAACTTCGGGGTCGAGGGCGGGTGGTGCAAGCCCGGGATCGACAACCTCTGGTACGGCCGCCGGCACGAGGACGGATCGTCCGACGGGTACCAGTGGGTGCCGGGCGGCGACCAGGACCTGCTGTACAACGAGAGCCCGGACAAGATCAACTGGCTCTACTTCCGGCTCACCGTCGACGTCGCGAAGCGGGAGTACGTCGAGCTCCAGAGCATGGACCAGGTGTTCGACCTGCGCGGCATCCAGCCGACCCTGGCCGACCGGTACCGCGCCATCGACAACCTGATCAACCCGATCTTCTACGTCGAGACCGACGCCGACCGGTCGGTCCACCTCTTCCTCGACTCGGTCGTCTACTCGACCGAGTGACCCCGCCCCCTCTCACGGAAAGCGCTTCGATGCAGACGACCCACACCTCCGTGCTCGCCCGCCGGGTGCGCATCTCCTCCGACTTCCACACCATTCCCTACGAGGCGGGCTGGGCCACCGAGGCCGTCGTGTTCGTGCAGGCCGAGGGCGAGCACCCGCCGCTCACCGCGAGCACCGAGATCTCTCCCGACGGCATCACCTGGGTGCGGCGCGGTGAGCCGCGGGTGCTCGGCGCGGACGACGCCGTCGTCGACCTTCCGCTCGTGGCCTTCGGCAACTGGCTCCGCATCGCGATCACCGGTGCGACCGAGTCGAGTCAGGCACGGGTTCTCGTGCACGTCTCGCTCAAGGGGTAGCCGGTCCCGTACGGTGCTCTGGCCGATCAGCAGCCCGGAGGCAGCATGAGGAAGAAGGCGGCACGCATCACCGAGGTGGCGAGACTGGCCGGCGTCTCGCCCGGGCTGGTGTCGCGCATCATCAACAACGACGCGACCCTCAAGGTCCGCGCCGAGACCCGCGCCCGGGTCATGGACGCGATCGACAAGCTCGACTACGCCCCGGACTCCACGGCGCGGGCCCTGCGCAGCGCGCGGACCGGCCTGCTCGGCTTCGCGCTGCACCACGTCAACGACCCGGTCTACACCGACATGGTCGACGCCGCGCAGGTCGCGGCGACCAGCCGCAACCACTCGATCATGCTGCTGAACACGACGGAGTTGCTGGAGCGTGGCGACGCCTTCCGCGAGATCGTGCACGGACGCCGGGTGGACGGGCTGCTGATCCAGAGCGGCTTCGGCGACGCCGACGCCGACCTTCGCGCGCTCGCCGGGACGGTGCCGTCGATCCTCTTCAACGGCGCTCCGATGCCCGGCACCCGGACGCTCCGGCTCGACGACGGGGCGGCGGCCGCGGCGGCGACCGAGCACCTCGTCGCGCTGGGTCATCGCGACATCGCGTTCGTGGGCGCCGACGGCGCCGCGGCCGCCCGGCGCCTCGACGCCTATCGGGCAGCGATGGAACGCGCCGGGCTCGCGCCGCTGCCGCCGTTGCACGGCGGCTGGAGCCCGGACGAGGCCAAGGCCGCGGTGACGCGGTACCTCGCGGACCGGCCGAGCGCCACGGCCTTCGTGGTCGTCACGACGACCACGGCCATCGGCGTGCACTCCGCGATCGCCACCGCGGGCCTGCGCATCCCCGACGACATCGCACTGATCAGCGTCCACGACGCCTGGTTCGCGCCGCACCTGAACCCGCCCCTCACGGTCGTCGCGCTCCCGTTCGGCACGCTGGGCACGCGCGCCGTCGACCTGCTCATCCGCCAGATCCACGAACCGACGACCGGCGAGACGATCATCGCCGACGATCCGCCGCGCCTGATCGAGCGCGGCTCCACCGCACCTCCGCGCAGCCGGGAGACCCTGCCGTGATCGACCTGACCACCACCGGGCCCGGACGCAACTGGGCCGGCAACGTCGGCTACCGCGCGGCCCGGATCCTGACGCCGAGCGACACCGCGGAGGTCGCCGAGGTCGTCGCCTCGGCGCCCCCCGGCTCGGTGAAGGCGCTGGGCACGCGGCACTCGTTCAACCTCATGGCCGACACCTCCGGGACGCTGATCTCGACCGCGGGCCTGGGCGGCGCGGCGGACCTGGAGCTCGACGAGACCGCGGGCACCGCGACGGTCGCGGCGGGGGTGCGCTACGGCGACCTGAGCCGGGAACTCGCCCGGCGCGGCTGGTCGCTGCCGAACCTGGCGTCGCTGCCCCACATCAGCGTGGCCGGGGCGGTGGCCACGGGCACGCACGGCTCGGGCGACCGCAACCGGACGCTGGCGGCCACCGTCACGGCGATCGAGCTCGTCGACGGCACGGGAATCGTGACGACGCTGCGCCGGGGCAACCCGGACTTCGACGGTGTGGTCGTCTCGATCGGCGCACTCGGCGTCGTGACCCGGGTGACGCTCGAGGTCGAGCCGGCGTACGAGGTGGCCCAGACGGTGTACGAGCGGCTGCCGTTCGACGCCGTGCTGGCCGACTTCGACGCCGTGACGTCGCTCGGCTACAGCACCAGCCTGTTCACGACCTGGCACGACCCCGGCGTCGTCGACCAGTTCTGGCTCAAGCGCCGCGTGGACCGCGACCCCGAGGCCCCGGCGGACGTCCTCGGGGCGCGACCGGCGACGACGAAGCGGCATCCGATCACGGCGGCACTGGCCGAACCCTGCACCGACCAGCACGACGTCCCCGGTGCTCCGGGCGACCGACTGCCGCACTTCCGGCTGGAGTTCACCCCGTCCAGCGGCGCCGAGCTCCAGTCCGAGTACCTCGTCGCCCGGCCGCGTGCGACGGCCGCTCTCGCCGAGCTCCGCGCGATGGCGCATCGCCTCGCACCACTGGTCCAGGTGAGCGAGATCCGGACGATGGCCGCCGACGATCTCTGGCTGAGCCCGGCCTACGGGACCGACGCGGTCGGCATCCACTTCACCTGGGTGCCGGACCAGCCGGCCGTCGACGCGCTGCTGCCGGAGATCGAGGACCGCCTGGGCGGTCTCGCACCGCGGCCGCACTGGGGCAAGCGGTTCGCGATGGGCGCCGCGACGCTCGCCGAACGGTTCCCGCGGCACGGCGATTTCCGCCGGCTCGCCGACCGGTTCGATCCCGGGCGCCGCTTCCGCAACGACTACCTGGACGCGGTGCTCGGCTGAGCGCCGTCCGGTCAGAGCTGCCAGCCGCCGGAGACGGCGACGAGCCCGGCCTCGCCGTGCGGGCTGTAGCGGGCGACCACGCCGAGGTCGAGATCGCCGAGCTGTGCCGGCACGCGGTCGGCGCGCACCCACTCGGTGCCGGTCGCGGCGCCGGCCTCGGCCTCGAACGTGGCGACGGTCTCGGCCGGCAGCGCGAGCTGGTCGAGCACGGACCCGAGGAGTTCGACGGTCTCGTCGAGCGGTCTCGTGCCGGTCTTCACGTCGATGCTGACGGTGTCGTCGGTCGCGCGGAACGCGAGGTACCGGGCCGGCAGGCGCAGCTCGACCCCGTCGGGCAGCTGGAGCAGGATCGGTCGTTCGGGCCGCGTCTCGTAGACCGCCACCTCGTCGCCGACGATCCCGACGTCCTCGGGCGCGGGTGTGGAGCGCAGGTCCCAGACCTCGGTGCCGTCGGAGTCGGTGGCCGCCGGCGGCAGCGCGACGTCGTCGTCATCCCGCGTGATCGAGACGTCGCAACCGCTCAGCGGCAGCACCAGCGTGAGCAGGGAGATCCCGAGCGCCGCCGCGCGGGTCATGGGGCGTTCCCGAGGCCGTGGATCATCCTCCGGCCAGTCTGCCACCTGGCGGCGTGCGGCGGACGGTCATGATGGGGGCGTGTCCGAGCTGCTGTCCGTCGCGGGCGTCGAGCGGGATCGTCTGGTGGGTCTGGCGTATCGCCTGCTCGGGACCATCGCTGACGCCGAGGACGCCGTGCAGGAGGCGTTCGTGCGCTGGTACCGGCTCGACGAGCGGGCCCGGGCGGACGTGGCGAACCCCGTGGGGTGGTTCGCGAAGACGACGAGCCGGGTCTGCCTGGACGTGTTGAAGAGCGCGTCCCGGCGCCACGACCACTACGTCGGCCCGTGGCTGCCCGAGCCGATCCCCGGCGACCGCTTCCGCGTCACGGCGCCGCTCGGCGCGCGCGACCCCGCGGAGCATGCGGTCGCGGCGGAGTCGGTGAGCATGGCGCTGCTGGTCGTGATGGAGTCGATGACGCCGGCCGAGCGGGTCGCGTTCGTGCTGCGTGACGTGTTCGACTACCCCGTCGCGGACATCGCGGACGTGCTCGACCGGTCGCCCGGCGCCGTCCGGCAGCTCGCGTCGTCCGCCCGTGCACGGATCGGCGCGAGCGCCGCCGCGCCGAGTGCCCGCGGGGCGAGCGCGCGTCTCACGGAGGCGTTCCGGCACGCCGCGAACACCGGCGACGTGGCGGCCCTGGTGCGTCTGCTCGACCCCGGTGTGACGCTGCGCTCCGACGGCGGCGGCGTCGCCCGAGCCGCGCTGAACCCCGTGCACAGTCCGGACAAGGTCGCCCGCTTCATCGTGGGCGTCCTCGCCCGGCAGGCGCCGGCCGCGCTCGCGGTCCGGGTGGCCGGCGATGGTGTGGTGCTGACGTTCGAGCGCGACGGAACCGTCACCGGCGTCGTCGAACTGGTGACGCAGGCCGGGGTCGTGCGGGACGTGCTGATCCAGTGGAACCCGCACAAGCTGACCCTGTGGCGTGGCGACGACGCGCCGGCCTGACGCGGCCGGGGTGTGCGTCGTCTACGTGGTGAACCCGTCGACCAGGAGGACACCCCACCATGAAGGCCATCACCGTCACCGATCCGGACGCCGGCACCGCCGGCATGACGCTGACCGAGCAGCCCGAACCCCACCTGTCGGAGAACGACGTCATCGTCCGCGTCCACGCGTCCGGATTCACTCCGGGCGAGCTGACCTGGCCGGCGACGTGGATCGACCGCGCCGGCCGGGACCGCACGCCGAGCATCCCCGGACACGAGCTCGCCGGCGTCGTCACCGAGCTCGGGCTCGGTACCACCGGCCTCACCGTCGGACAGCGGGTGTTCGGCCTCGCCGACTGGACCCGCAACGGCACCCTCGCCGAGTTCGTGGCCGTCGAGGCCCGCAACCTCGCCCCGCTCCCGGCCGACATCGACTTCGTCACCGCCGCGAGCCTGCCGATCTCGGGCCTCACCGCCTGGCAGGGGCTGTTCGACCACGGCCGGCTCCGGTCCGGTGAGAGCGTGCTGGTGCACGGCGCGGCCGGCGGAGTCGGCTCCGTCGTGACGCAGCTCGCGCGCGAGGCCGGCGCCTACGTCATCGGCACCGGCCGGGCCGCGGACCGGGAGACCGCGCTCGGGTTCGGCGCGAACGAGTTCGTCGACCTGGGCGCCGACGACCTCGCCTCGGCCGGACCGGTGCAGCTCGTGTTCGACGTCATCGGCGGCGACATCGGGGACCGCTCCGTCGACCTCGTCCGGGCCGGCGGCACGCTCGTCACCATCGCCGCACCACCCACCCGGCAGCCCGACGGCGGCCGCTCGGTGTTCTTCGTCGTGGAGGCCGACCGCGACCAGCTCACGCAGCTCGCCGCGCGCGTCCGCGACGGCCGGCTGCGCACGAGCATCGGCGCCGTCCGGCCGCTCGGCGACGCCGTCGCGGCACTCAACCCTGTCGAACGACCCAAGGGCAAGACCATCATCACCCCCTGGCCGTAGGCGCGCCGGTCACGACGCACTGTCGGAGCGCGGCGGCGGGCAGGTGCCGCCGGGCTCCACCGTCAGCTCGTAGTGCCAGATCTCGTTGGCGAAGGTCTGACACAGTCCGTACTCGGAGCCGTACCGGCTCATCCAGTACGCGGCGTCGGTCGGCCCGACGTCCACGGCGTCGCCGGTGACGTGCGCGGACTCGTCAGGGGTCGAGACCCAGCGCAGCGCCTCCTCACGGCTGCCGTGCTCCTCGATCGCCTCGTCGAGCAGCCGGCTCTGGTAGTCGGCGTCGCGCCAGCCGCTGTTGATCTGGACCGTGATGCCGTCCTCGGCAGCGTCGTCAGTGGCGTCCTCCAGGGCGGCGAGGAGGTCCGGGTCGAGGTTGGCGACGGCCGGCTCGTCGGTGTCCTCGACGGTCACGACCCGCTCTCCGACGTCCCCGTCCGCGGCGACGTCGCGGCTGCGTCCGGGCTCGTCCGGGGCCGGGGCGGCGAGCAGCTCGGGCGCCGCGAGGCGCTCGGACGCCGCGGGTTCGGCGGGGTCGCCGCCGCAGGCGGAGACGGTGAGCAGGCACGCGACAGCGATGAGGGCGACCCGGGGGCCGTTGAAGTGCATCGTCATGCTCTGGACGCTACGAATGGCCGCCGGCCCGGGTCCTCCGTCGCAGGTGCCGGCGCACGGTCCCCGAGGACAAGAATCCTCGGCTCGAAGGACGAGTCCAGTCTCGGCCATCCCGGCTGGAGCGCCGGCGGGTGGGCCGGCCTGGACGCCACCTCGGTACTGTGGTTGCGCATGACCGGCACCGAGATCGCGATCACCGCGGACCTGGTCCGCGACCTGCTGCGGGAGCAGCACCCTGACCTCGCGGGGCTGGCCATCCGCGAGGTGGCGGGCGGCTGGGGCAACCAGATGTGGCGTCTCGGCGACGAGTTGGTCGTGCGCATGCAGCGGATGGACCCCACGCCGGAGCTCCAGCTCAAGGAGCGGCGCTGGCTGCCCGTGCTGGCCCCGCGACTGCCGCTCCCGGTGCCGGTCCCGGTGCGGTTCGGCGAACCGTCCGAGCGCTTCCCCAAGCACTGGACCGTGATGACGTGGGTCTCGGGCGAGCCGCTCGACCACGGCTCGATCAGCCGCGGCGCCCACGCGGCCGACACGCTGGCGGGATTCCTCCGGGCGCTGCACGTGCCGGCGCCCGCCGAGGCGCCGGGGCCGACGGACCGGGGCGCGCATCCCCGCGACTGCACGGACGGCTTCGAGAACTTCCTCCAGGCCGTCGGCCTCGACGACATCGCCGCCGACGTCCGCGCCGTCTGGGCCGATGCCGCCGGGGCCGGGGCGTGGGAGGGCCCGCCGGTGTGGGTGCACGGCGACCTCCATCCCGCGAACGTCGTCGTCTCGGAGGGGACGCTCTCGGGCATCGTCGACTTCGGTGACCTGTTCGCCGGCGACCCGGCGTGGGACCTCGCCGCCGCATGGGTGCTGCTGCCCGCGGGGACGGCCGCACGGTTCTTCGACGGGTACGCGCGGGCAGACGACGCGGCGATCCGGCGCGCCCGCGGGCTGGCCGCTCTCAAGAGCCTCTTCCTCGTGCTCATGGGGCAGAACGGCGACCGCGGTCTCCCCGGCGGCAAGCCGCACTGGGGACCCGTGGGCCGGGCGGCACTCGATCGCGTGCTGACGGGTGCGTGACGCACCCCCCCCGGTCGCTAGGGCGCCGGCCGCAGCGACCGGGCGATCAGCACGAGCGCACCCTCGATCGCGCCGTCAGCCGCACCGAGCCGCTTCTGCTCGAGGTAGACCTCCGGCGCGAGCGGGGCGAGGAGCGCTTCGGTGACGGCCTCGACGTCCGTGCGGCCGGCCTCGCGGACGAGGTGCCGGACGTGCGCTCGCCAGACCCCGTAGGCGCCGGTCTCGAACCGCGCCCGGCCGACCTCGCTGGCGAGCAGGAGCGGCGCATGGCGCCGCAGCAACCCGAGCATCGCGCGATAGAACGCGGTGAGCCGGTCGGCCGGATCGGCGCCCGGGCCGAGCGGCGGAGGCCCCGAGATGACCCCGGCCTGCAGCTCACGCTCGTGCTCGTCGAGCAACGCCTCTCCGAGCGCCCCGATGGACGCGTACCTGCGGTATAGCGTGGCGCGTCCGACCCCGGCGGCGCGGGCGACGTCGTCCATCGTGACGGACCGCGGATCGTGCTGGGCGAAGAGCTGGGCCGCAGCGTCGAGCACGCGCCGCCGGTTGCGTGCCGCGTCGGCCCGCTCCGGCGGGCGGACGGCGTCGGCCGCGCCGAGCAGATCGCGATGCGTCACCCGCCCATCGTAGCAACTGGACATAGTGTCCAGTTGTGTTATCGTCGTGTCTGAATCCGGACACGGTGACCACTTAGGGGTGGCTGATGCAGCTGAGCGCGTGGTCGTGGCTCCTGCTCGCGGGGGTGATCGAGATCGCCTTCTCGCAGAGCATCAAACCGACGGACGGCTTCACCCGCCCGGCGCCGACGCTGCTCTGCGTCGTCCTCGGGGCCGCCGCCGTCATGGCGCTGTCACGGGCGATGCAGGCCGTGTCGGTCGGCACGGCGTATGCGGTGTTCACCGGCATCGGCGCCGTCGGAGCGGTCACGCTCGGCATCCTCATCAGCCGCGACCCGCTGACGCCGGGTCGGCTCGCCGGTCTCGTCCTGATCATCGCCGGAGTACTCGTCTGCCACGTCACCGAGCCCGCGGCGAACGGATCGTGAACCGGCCTTTCCCGCCCGGCGGCGTGGGTGTTCGGCAGCCTCGCGCCGCCGGAACTGCTCGCCGGCGGGGCGCCGCTGGCGGAGCGGCTCGGCTTCGCCGAACTCTCGAACTCGCCGGCAGCGCCCGCATGTACCCGGGCCGCACCTCGGCGACGCGCACGCTCGGCAACACCGGCTGGCTCGATCAGCTGGGCCTGCTGCCGCGGCGGCCGCTGACTGCGCGCCGGCGGACTGCCGTGACGTGTGAGCGCTCCTCGCCGGCGAGGTGGTGACGAGCGACGGCGGACATCGCCACCGGGACGTCCAGCTCGGCGTTCCTCCGGCGCAGGTGCCACCGCTCTGGCTCGGTGCGGTCAACCGTGCGGCGCTGCGCGCGGCGAGCGCGATCGCCGACGGCGTGCTGCTGTCCGTGCTGACCGGGCCGGCCTGCCTGCGATGGGCGCGCGGGCGGATCCGCGCCGGCGCCGATCCTGCCGGCCGGCCGGCGCCGCCCGTCGTCGCCTTCGCTCTCACCTCCGTGCACCGCGACCCCGCCGTCGCCCGGGCCGGCGTCCGCGACGCCGTCGCGTTCTTCGCGGCCGCCGAGGCGCACACCGCGCTGATCGGGCGAATCGCCGTTCGGCCGCGACGACGTGTCCGCCCTCCTGGCCGGCGACCCCAGCCGTACGGTGGCGATGGTCGACGAGCCGGTGGTGGCGGGGAGCCCGGAGCAGGTCGTCGGCCGCCCCGACGCCCTCCTCGATGCCGGGGTCGACCGGATCGGGATCTGGCCGTTCCCCAGTGAGAGCTTCGCCGGCCAGCTGACCACCCTGGCCGACGACGTCCTGCCGCACCTGTGCCGGCGCTGACGGTCGTCCGGAGCACTATTGCGCTCGCGCACTGTGCATCATATGCTCACGATTGAGAAGACGTTTTCGATATTTCGAAACGTCAACTCTCTCCGCGTTCGCCAAGCGTGTCGTTGCCGGTACTCGTGCCTCGCAAGGAGCTGCTGATGTCGAACCTGTCCCGTCGGGGATTCCTGCAGATGAGCGGTGCTGCCGTCGGCGGCACGGTGGTCGGCGGTCCGGCGCTCGCCGCGCCCGCCGCCCACGCCGCCGGCACGCCGTCCGCCCCGGTCGCCTCGCCTGCCCTGACGCCGGCGGCGAGCCGGCCGGGAGTGGAGCCCGACGCCGCCACGGCCGCGACCTGGTGGCCGCCGCAGCGTCAGGTCTGGACGCCGATCGGCTGGAAGGGGCACCTGTTCCGGTTCAACGTGTTCTACAACGGCATGCTCATGTGCGAGCCGGGACCGGCCTGGATGACCAAGGACAACGTCGCGGGCTACCAGGGGCGGGGCATGCAGCTGCAGTTCCTGCCGCCGGACTTCCACGGCAACATCGCGAGCCCGCCCACCCATCGCCGGTACCTGTGGCAGGACGACCTCGGCATCGGCGAGCAGCGATGGAACGCCGACTCGGCCGCGCCGTTGCTGGAGACGTACTGGCGGCTGCCGCAGGGCGTCGTCGTCCGGCAGTCGGTCTTCGGCCACCTCGGTGGCGGCGGCGACTACCAGCAGGAGAGCGACCCGCTGTACGCCTGGGTCCGCCTCGACGTGGTGCACGTCGACGAGGTCCGGGCACCTCAGACGCTGCCGTTCGTGGTGCGGATGGCGCGGCGGCACCTGCAGTTCCGGGACGGCTACGCCGACGAGAACGGCGTGACCCTCGAGTACGAGCCGGACAACGCCGCGATGCCGGGGCGGATGCGCGTCGCTCCCGGGTTCGGCGTCGGGCCGAACCGGTCGGTGCAGGTCGAGCACCTGGACGGCACGGTCCGGATGGGCACCGTCCCGCTGCCGGCCGACCGGTCGTCTTCACCGAGACCGCCACGCCGCGGGTGTACGACCTGACGATCACCCTCGACGTGCAACCGGGCGCGCATGCCGATCTCCTCGTCGCGATGCTGCCGCAGAGCCGCACCGAGTTCCGCCGTGAGCTCGGGCTCGGGTGGGACGGCGCGCTGGCCGAGGCCGAGGCGTACTGGACGTCGACGGCCGACGCGGCGGCCGCGACGATCCACACCCCGGAGCCGTTCGTCGACGAGGCGCTGCGGCGCTTCGTCGAGCTGACCGAGATCGTCGGCGAGACCAGCCCGGAGAGTGGCAAGCGGACCCTCCTGACCGGCTCGTTCGGGTACGACGTGCTCTGGGCGACGCCGACATCGATGGTCCATCACATGCTGCTGGACCCGCTCGGCCAGCACCAGATCTCCCGCCGGCACCTGCAGATCTACCGCGACACCCAGGGCACCCGGATCGCGCCCGGCCAGGCGTACCAGGACTACGGCCTGCATCCGGGGTACCTCGGGTCGCCCTCGCACCTGCAGGCGTTCGACTGGCTCTCCGACCACGGCGCGATCCTGCAGAACATCGCGTACCACGCGCTGATGACCGGCGATCGGGACTTCATCGACGAGTGGATCGACATCGTGGTGAAGGCGTGCGAGTTCATCCGCGACGCCTGCGAGACGATCCCGCACGACGGCGTCCAGGGCCTGATGCCGGCCGCCCACTCCAGCGACGAGCTGCTCGACACCCAGGCCACGTGGTCGCTCGGCTGGAACTACAAGGGCCTGGCGACGGCGGTCAAGCTGCTCGAGCGGGTGGGGCACCCTCGGGCGGACGAGTTCGACGCGGCGAGGGAGCGGTTCCGCACCGCCATGGTGGACGCGTACCGGGAGCTCGCGCGGAACGCCGCCACCTGGACCCATCCCGACGGCTCCGCGCAGCCGGTGCCGGTGGCCGACTACACCGACCGGCCGTTCCACATCTTCCAGGACGCCTTCCTCCTCGACATCGGCCCGCTGTTCTTCGTCTGGGCCGGGGTGTTCCCGGCGGACGACCCGCTGATGACGTCGCACCTGGACTACTTCCGGTCCGGCCCGAACGCGGAACTGTGGGACGTCCGCTCCAACCCCATTCACCGGGCCTGGCTCATCCGCGAGGTGTCCACCTGCGAGCCCTGCTACAGCTGGAACGTCTCGCACGCCTGGCAGGCCGGTGACCGGGACCGCTATCTCGAGGGCGTGTACAGCCTGCTGAACGCCGGTGTCTCGCCGCAGACGTTCATCTCCAACGAGCACAGGCACGGCATGTCCGGCAACCTGTCGACGTCGGCGCTGATCGTCTGGCACCTGCTCAAGGCGGTGATCGACGCCGAGCTGACCGACGGGCAGGTCCACTTGCTCCGGCTCTGCCCGCTGAGCTGGCTGTCCGAGACGGACCAGACGGTGTTCGAGCGGGTGGCGACCGAGCACGGCCCGGTCGATCTGCGGTTCAAGCTCGCCGACGGCGGGGCCCGCCTGGACGTCGAGTTCGAGGGGCACTGGCACGCCGACGCCCCCGAGGTACTGCTGCACCTGCCTCCGCTGGACGGGCTGCGCACCGTCCGCGTCAACGGCGACGACATGCCCGCCGCCGATTCGCCCATCGCGCTGTAGACCACAACTCACACGGAGGGTGTTCATGCCTGGTAGAACCCCGCGCACACTCATCGCCGGCGCCGTGTCCGTCCTGACGATGCCGCTGGTCGCGGTGGCGGTCTCGACGGCCGAGCCGATCGGCGTCGAACCCGGCGACCTCGTGCTCCGGACGGCGGACGGGCGCCTGGTCCACTACTCGCACACCGCCTCCGCCGGCACGCCGTGGCCGGAGGCGAGCGGCGCCACCGTGGGCACCGGCTGGGGCGGCGCGGACTCGCTCGCCGTCGCCGACGTGAACCTCGACGGCGAGCCCGACCTGTTCGACCGCATCGGCGACTCCGTCGGGTACCACCCGAACCGGGGCGACCTCGACCCGGTCTGGGACCTGGGGGAGCGGGTCCTGGGCATGACCGGCTGGGCCGGCACGCCGCAGGTCGTCCTGGACGACTTCAACCGGGACGGCGGGCCCGACCTGATGGCCCGCCAGCCCGCGGGGAACCTGCGGATCTGGGAGCACGACGGCTCCACCAGCGCCAGCCCGTGGCTGACCCGGCCGGCGTACGACGTCGCCTACGGCCTGGACCGGGCCGATACGGTCGCGTTCGGCGAGGTCACCCGGGACGGCTTCCGGGACCTCGTGATCCGCGAGGACGACGGCACGCTGTGGATCGTCCCGCACCCGGGCGAGACCGCGCAGCCGGCCGTCCGCTCGACCGGCGCCGACACGGCGGTCCCCGAGGTGGTCTGGGACCTCGACGAGCTGCGGGCGCGGGCCGCGGCCGAGACCAGCGGGCTGCGGGCGGCCAGCGCCGAGGTCGATCCGACCCTCCCGTACGAACTGGGCTTCGCCTGGGCCGACTACGCGGCGCTGAGGGTGGCCGACGTCAACGGCGACAGCCTCGGCGACCTGCTCGCCCTCGACGACGACGGCCGGCTCTCGATCTACCCGCACAACGGCGCGACCGTGGGCCAGAAGCCGTGGACGACCCGCGTCGACGGCGGGTCCTGGTGGGGGCCGGGCAGCCTGCTCGCCGGCACCGACGCGCCGGTGACCCAGGCGCCCCCGGACCCGCCGGACCCCCAGCCCGAGCCCGACCCGGAACCGGTGCGCATGGGTGACGCGGTCGCGCTGGACCGGGACGGCCGGCTGTGGCGGCTCTGGCACACCGGCGACCGGGACCGCCCGTGGACGCGCTCGGCGGCGAACGTCGTCGGCTCCGACTGGAGCGGCGCCGACGTGTTCGCCCTCGACGACATCGACCTCGACGGCGAGATCGACCTGTTCTTCCGCGACCCGGCCGGCACCGGCAGCGTCTGGTACCACCCGCACCAGGGCGTCGCCGCATCGCCGTGGGACATCAGCGCCAAGATCTTCGGGATGAGCGGCTGGAACAACGCCGCCGAGGTGCTGCTCGAGGACGTCGACCGGGACGACCGCCCGGACCTGCTGTCGCGGATGCCGGATGGCAACCTGAGGGTCTGGTTCCACGACGGGCAGACCGGCATCAGCCCGTGGCTGGCGCCGGGCGCATGGACCGACGTCGCCGTCGGCCTGCAGACCACCGACCTCGTCCGGTGGGCCGAGATGACCGGCGACGACGCGCGCGACCTCGTCATCCGCGAGGCCGACGGCTCGGTGTGGGTGCTGCCCAACCCGGGCGCCCGCATCGGGCCGGGCACGCCGCCGGTCTGGACCTGGGACCTGGCCGCGGCCCGGGCGGGCACGGACCCGACGCGCCCCTACGAGCTCGGGACCGCCTGGGCCGGCGCCGGGACGCTGGACGTGCAGGACGCGGACGGCGACGGCCGGTCCGACCTGCTGGTCGTCGGCGCCGACGGCGGCCTGACCATCTACTACCACGACGGCTCGCCCGCCGGTGAGAACCCGTGGACCACCCCGACCGCCGCCGGCAGCCGGTGGGACGACTACGAGCTGATCGGCTTCAGCTCGCTGCCCGCCGAACCCGAGCCGGAGCCGGCCGGCGCCGTCCGGTACGACCCGGTCGGCACGAACACCGTCCAGACGATCACGGCCACCGGCTTCGAGCCCGGTGAGCGGGTGACGCACGTCTTCGACGGGCGGCCGCAGAACGCCGTCCTGGCGAACCCGGCCGGCGAGGTCGTGTTCGCCCTCAAGGCGCCCGCTCGCGCCGGCACGTACGAGTCCGAGCTCGCGGCCGCGTCCGGCACCGTGCTGCGTCTGAGTTTCCAGGTCGCCCGGGGCGCACCCGGCGGCGGCTCGGCCGACCTCGTCGCCTGGCGCGAGGAGTGGTCCCCGCAACGACCCTGACCCGCCCCGTCCGCGCCATCCGAAGGAGTCGCGATGTCCCGTCGGCTGCGTCGAACCGCCCTCACCTGTGTCGCCGTTCTCGCCTCGATGACGGCCGGGCTGGCCCCGGCCGCCGCCGTTCCACCGGAGGTGCCCAAGCACCTCATCGCGCAGGACTTCCCGGATCCGGACCTCGTGCGGGTCGGGAGCACCTGGTACGCGTACGCGACCAACAACTTCGCCCACGTGCCGGTGGCGAGCGCGCCGACGATCGACGGGCCGTGGTCGGTCCGCGGCGACGCGATGCCCGGCGGCCCGTCGCCGAGCTGGGCGACGGCCGGCCGGACCTGGGCGCCGGACGTCCATCTCAACGGCGACGGCACCCTCACCATGACCTACACCGCCTGGCACACGGCGTCGGGGCGCCAGTGCATCGGCGTGGCCACCGCGACGAACGCCCTCGGACCGTTCACGCCGGCCACGTCGCCGCTGATCTGCCCGACGAGCAGCGGCGGGGCCATCGACGCGAACACCTTCGTCGCCGCCGACGGCACCCGGTACCTGCTGTGGAAGAACGACGGCAACGCGATCGGGCAGTCGAGCACGCTGTGGCTGGTCCGGACGACGAACAACGGCACGGCGCTCGTCGGCGGCTCGACGGCCCTCGTCTCGGTGCCGGCAGGGCAGGTGATCGAGGCCCCTGACCTGGTGCAGCGGGGCGGCGTGTTCGTGCTGTTCTATTCGCGCGGGGACTACGGCGGGTGCGGCTACTACACCTCCTACGCGACCGCCACCGCTCTCGGCGGCCCGTGGACGCACGCCGGACAAGCACTGATGACGCAGGGGAACACCGGCATCTGCGGCCCGGGCGGCGCCGACGTCGTCACCGCGGCCGACGGCCTCACCGGCGGCGACAAGGTGGTGTTCCACGGCTGGGTGGGCGGCGCGCGGCACCTGTACTCCGTCGACCTGTCCTGGGTGGGCAACGTGCCGGTGCAGGGCGGCCGGCGTGCGGTGTCGCTGGACGGCGACGGCCGCGCCGAGCTCGCGGTCGTCCAGGCGAGCGGCGAGATCAGGGCGTGGCACAACGACCTCGGCTTCGCCACGACGCCGTACGGCGACTCGGCGATCATCGGCACCGGAGTCACCGATCCCGCGCGGGTCCGGTTCGCCGACCTCGACGACGACGGCCGGGCCGAGCAGATCCACCTCCAGCCCAACGGCGACATCCAGGCGTGGCACAACGACCTCGGCTTCGGCACCATGCCCTACGGCGACTCCGTGATCATCGCGACCGGGTTCACCGACCCGGCGCGGGTCCGGTTCGCCGACCTCGACGACGACGGCCGGGCCGAGCTGATCAACGTCCAGGCCAACGGCGAGGTGCAGGCCTGGCACAACGACGGCGCCTTCTCGGCCATGCCCTACGGCGCCTCGCGCATCGTCGCCACCGGGTTCACGCCCTCGCGGACCGCCTTCGCCGACATCGACGGCGACGGACGCGACGAGATCATCGCCGTCCAGGCGAACGGCGAGGTGCAGGCGTGGCACAACGACGCCGGGTTCGCCACCATGCCGTACGGAGCGTCGGTGATCATCGCCGACGGCTTCACCGATCCGGCCAGGCTCCGCTTCGCCGACCTCGACGGGGACGGCCGGGCCGAGATCGCCGCGATCCAGGCCGACGGCCAGATCCGGGCCTGGCACAACGACGCGGGCTTCGTCACCCGACCGTACGGCGACTCGCTCATCGTCGGCGCTGGGTTCACCGACCCGGGCCGGGCGATCTTCATCTGACGGTCGTGGCGGGGCGGGTGCCGAGGGCCTGGGCGAGCACCCGGTGAACGTGGCCGGCGTCGCCGGGGGCGTTGTCGATCAGGATGGCGGTGCACAGGCCGTCGGAGGCGGCGACGAGGGCGGCGATCGCCCGCGGGTCGCCGGTGAGGGTGGCGGCGAGTTCGGCGACGTCCTCGCGCCACTGCCGGGCGACCGGCGCCAACGCGGGCCGGCGCGCGGCGAGGGTGGACAGCTCGCGTTCGGCCAGGGCGCGTTCGCGTCCCGGCCCGCCGGACTCGGCGATCAGCTCGGCGAGGCCGCGCAGCTTGTCGCCGGGGCCGTCGATGATCTGCCGGATGCGGACGGTGTAGGCGTCGGCGACGCTGGACAGGGCGGCGACGAGGAGGTCGTCGAGGGTGGCGAAGTAGTAGGTGCTCAGGCTGGTGGGGATGCCTGCCTGCTTGGCGACGGTGCGGTGGGTGACGCCGGCCGCACCGTCGCGGGTGACCACGGCCAGGGTGGCGGCGATGATCTCGGCCCGGCGCTTGGCGCCGCGGGCCCGCCGGCCGTCGGCGGGGTGCTCGTCGCCGTCCGTCATGCCGCCTCCTCCCGTTCGCCACAGGCTACTGGCCGAGTGGGCGGGCTCGGCGCAGCGCCACGAAGCACAGCACGGACGCCGCGACGATGGCCGCGCCCGCGACGGCCGAGGCGAGGTTCACCCCGGTGGTGAATGCGTCCTGCGCGTCGCGCACGACCTCGGCGGGCACCCGGTCCGCGACCGACAGCGCACCGGCGAGGCTGTCGGTGACCAGGGCGCCGTCCTCGGGCGCGACCCCGGTGGGCGCGGCCACGCGGGTGGTGTAGACGACGGTGGCGAGGCTGCCCAGCAGGGTGACCCCGAGGGCGATCCCGAGTTCCTGGACCGTCTCGGAGAGCGCGGCGGCCGAACCGGACCGCGCCGCCGGTGCGGCGCCGACGACCATGTCGGTGCCGAGCGCGGCGATCGCCCCCAGGCCGAGGTAGACGAACGCGAACCCGGCCACCACGGCCGCGGCGTCGTCCGTCCCGGCCGTCGCCAGCAGCGCGTACCCGATCACCGACAGCGCGAGCGTCACCCCCATGACCACGCCCGGGCGGACCCTGCGGGCGACCAGCGGAGCGCCGACGGCCGCGGCGAACATCGCCAGCGCCGGCGGGCCCATCCACAGTCCCGCGGTGAACGGGGACATGCCCTCGACGAGCTGGAGGTACTGGGTGACCAGGTACATCGTGCCGCCGACACCGACGAGCCCGATCAGCAACACCGTCAGCGCCGCGGAGAAGGCCCGATCGGCGAACAGCGTGACGTCCAGCAGCGGGGAGACCAGCCGCCGCTGCCGGCGCACGAACGTCACGCCGGCCACGGCCCCGGCCGCGAGGAGGAACGCCGTGCTCGTGTCCACCCCATGGGTGGCGGCGTGCTTGACGGCGTAGACGCCGGGCAGGATCGCCGCCAGGGACAGGGCGACGCTGACGAGGTCCAGCCGCCCGGCCCGCGCGTCGGCGAACTCCGGCAGCAGCGCCTTCGCCGCGACCAGGACCACGGCGGCGACGGGGACCGCGACCAGGAACGCCGCGCCCCACCAGAACCGGTCGACCAGCGCCCCGCCGAGCACCGGCCCGGCCGCCATGCCGAGCGCGAACATCGTCGCCCACACCCCGATCGCCACCGCGCGTTGCCGCACGTCGGTGAACATGTTCGAGATCAGCGACAGGGTCGACGGCATCAGCGTCGCTCCCGCGATCCCCAGCAGAGCGCGCGCCACGATGAGCAGCTCGGCGCTGGGGGCGAACGCCGCCACCACCGACACGACCGCGAACGCTTTCATGCCGATCAGCAGCAGGCGGCGCCGGCCGATCCGGTCGCCCAGCGTGCCCATGGTGATGAGAAGCCCGGCGACGAGGAAGCCGTACGCGTCCATGATCCACAACGCCTGCGCCGCCGACGGATCGAGATCGGCGGCCATGCTCGGCAACGCCAGGTACAGGACCGTGAGGTCCAGGCCCAGCAGCACCGTCGGCAGCGCCAGCAGCCCCAGGCCCGCCCACTCGCGCGCACCGGCTCGTCGGGTGGCGACCTCGGTCACGTGACCTCCCCGGATAGATTCTTGAACGATAGTACAAGTAGAACTATCGTTCAAGAAACTCGTGCCGGGGTGACGTCACGCTCGGGTCGTCTGCTGCCGGAGGGCGCTAGCGCAGGTGGGCCGCCAGCTGGGCGGCGTCGGGCTGGGCGGCCTGGGCGCCCAGCGCCTGGGTGGCCAGCGCGCCGGCGACGACGGCGGACGCCATGGCCTCGCGCAGGCTCCGGCCGCCGAGGACGGCCTGGCAGAGCGCGCCGGCGAAGGCGTCGCCGGCACCGGTCGGGTCGACGGCGGTCACCGGCACCGCGGGCTCGTGATGGACGATCTCGTCGTCGCGCATCAGCGTGGCGCCGCGCTCGCCCAGGGTCACGACGACGTCCACCCCGAGTCGGAGCCGCCGCCGGCGCAGCTCGGCCAGCCCGGCCTCGTTGGTGACGACGGCGCGCAGCCGGGGCAGGCAGGCGGCCAGCCCCGGGGTGTCGAGCATCCAGTGCTCCAGGCCCAGCATCGTCCGCTCGGCCAGGCCGGCCTCGACGAGCGCGGGCACCGCCTCCGGCGCGTAGTTGACGTACACCAGATCGGCGCCGGCCGCCGCATCGACCGGGACCGGCGCCTGGCCGGTGACGCCGCGGTCGACGTAGAGCGTGCGGCGGGCCGCGTCGTGCACGATGGTCACGACGGTGGATCTGCCGGGGAGCTGCCGCACGGCGGTGGTGTCGACCCCGAGCCCGCCCAGCCGGTCCAGCAGCCAGCCGCCCCACGGGTCGGTGCCGACGTCGCCGACGAGCGCGGCCCGGCCGCCGAGCTTGGCGATCTGGGCCGCGACGTTCGCCGCCGTCCCGCCCAGCTCCCACGTTGACGACGCCACCGGGACCTTCTCGTCCTGGGCCCGGGCGTGGTCGGTGACGATGGTGTAGTCGACGGCGATGTCGCCGACGACGGCGATCACCGGAGTCATCGGCCCGCCGCTCCCGAGAGCAGCTCCATCGCCGTCGCGCAGGCCAGCCGGACGCTGATGCCGGACAGGTCGTAGATCGGGGCGATCTCGACGAGGTCCATCGCGATCGGTTTCGCCCGGCCCAGCGCCCGGGCGATGGTGAGGGTCTCGCGGGACGTGAAGCCGCCCGGCTCCGGGGTGCCGGTGCCGGGGAAGGCCGACGCGTCCACCGAGTCGAGGTCGAAGCTCACGTACAGCCCGTCGACGCCGTCCAGCGCACGCTCGATGGCCTGGTCGATGGCCCGCTCGACCCCGAGCTCCAGGATCTCCTCCATGCCGTACCAGCGGATGCCCTGCTCTGCCGCCGCCTCGACCTGGTCGCGCGGGTTCAGCCAGCCGTGCACACCGAAGACGACGACGTTGGCGGGGTCGACGTTCTCGATCTCCGCGGCTCGCATGGTCGGACACCCGCTGGTCAGTGTCTCGCCGCCCCAGCCGTAGGCGGTGTCCAGGTGCGCGTCGATGCTGAGGTAGCCCATCTTCTTCACCGTGCGGGCCGCGCCCCGGGCGGCGCCGATGGCCAGCGCGTGGTTCCCGCCGACGGAGACCGGCAGCACGCCCTGGGACCGGACGCGGTACACGTGGTCCTCGATGAGGTCCATGGTGCGGGCCGCGTTCGGCGGCATCACCGGCACGTCGCCGACGTCGACCGTGGGCAGCTCCTCCCAGAGGTCGAACCCGCGCTGCGCGTCGTAGCCGAAGAACCAGCTGGACGCGTCGCGAAACGCCCGCGGCCCCATGTTGGCGCCGTTGCGGCCCGCGTTGCCCTCGTCCCACGGGATCCCGGTGATCGCGGCCTTGGCGTCACCCAGGTCGTCGACGGTCGCCATCGGGCGGCCGAAGAACGTGGCGACGCCGGCCTGGATGACCCGGAGCTCTTCCATCTGACTTCCTTCCGCACTGTGCGTGCCGGCGCTACTTGCCGACGCCCATGGTGAGGCCACGGACCAGGTGACGCTGCAGGTAGATGGCGATGATCATGCCGGGCACGGCCGCGATCATCGCGGCGGCGGCCATCCAGCCCCACCGTACCTGGTCGAAGCCGATGGCCTGCAGGATGCCGACCGTCACCGGCCGGGTGTTCGGCCCGGACAGCACGAGGCCCATCAGCAGGTTGTTCCAGCTGAACACGAACGCCAGGATGCCGGCGCTGGCGATGCCCGGCCGGATGATCGGCGCCACGACGGACAGCAGCACCCGCCACTGCCCGCAGCCGTCGATCTCGGCGGCCTCCTCGACCTCGACCGGGACGTCGGCGAGGAACGTCCGCACGATCCAGATCACCAGCGGGATGGTGATCAGCTGGTGCGCCAGGATCAGCCCGAGGTAGCTGTCGTACAGGCGGATCTGCTGGAAGATCGCGTACAGCGGGATGATCACCGCCAGCTCGGGGGCGAAGCGCAGCGACAGGAACGTGAAGGCCAGGTTGTCGCCGCCGGTGATCCGGTTCCGGCTCAGCGCGTACGCCGCCGGCACGCCGACCAGCAGCGACAGCAGCACCGCACCGCCGGACACGATGATCGAGTTGAGCAGGTAGCCGCTGAACTCGCCGGACGTCGACTCGATGCCTCCGCCGCCGCCGAACAGCACCTCGCGGTAGTTCTCCAGCGTCGGGCCGAAGAGGAACTTCGGCGGGTAGTCGATGACGTCGCCGTAGCCCTTGAACGACATCAGCAGCACCCAGACCAGCGGGAACAGCAGGAAGACCGTCAGGGCCGCGAAGGCGATGGTGAAACCGGCCTTGGAGCCGGCAGCTCGCATGGTCATGTCACTCCACCGCGTTGACAGTTCGGCGCCACAGCCGGAGCAGGAAGAAGCTCACGCCGTAGACGATGATCCACAGGACGAAGATGATGGCCATCGCCATGGCCGGGCTGGAGAAGCGGAACGCCTCCTCGTAGCCCTGCACGTGCAGCAGCCGGGTGGAGTTCAGCGGCCCGCCCCGGGTCACCGGCCAGATGAAGTCGAACTGCTTGAGCGAGTCGGCCACCCGGAACAGCGCGACGAGCACGATGTACGGCGCCAGCCACGGCAGGCTGATGTACCGGAACGCCTGCCACCGGGAGGCGCCGTCGACCGTCGCCGCCTCCCGCAGGTAGTCGGGCATCGACTGCAGCCCGGCCAGCATGATCAGCGCGCTGAACGGGGTGAACGCCCAGGTGTCGATGAGGACGACGGACAACAGCGCCGTGGACGGGTCGGTCAGCCACGGGATGTCGCCCACGCCGGCGAAGGCGAGCAGGTAGTTCAACACCCCGGCGCTGGGCTGCATCATGGTCTTCCACATCAGCCCGGCGACGATCGGCGGGATGAGCAGCGGCAGCACCAGGATGTTGCGGCCGATGCGGCGGATCATGGTCGACCGCTCGAGCAGCACCGCGATCCCGAGCCCGAGCGGCAGCTGCACCGCGAGCACCACGACGACGTAGAGCAGCGTCAGCAGCAGCCCGGTGCGGAACCGTTCGTTGGAGAACAGCGCGATGTAGTTGTCCAGCCCGATGAACGACGGGTTGGTGATGTAGGCCTTCTCGTTGGTGAAGCTCTTGACGACGCCCTGCACGAACGGCACGAGGATGCCGATGACCAGCAGGAACGCCGGGGCCAGCATGAGCAGGTGGACCCGCGCGGTCCGCCTGCGCCGCGGGCCGGCGCGGCCCGGGCGGCCGGAGCCGGCCGGCGCGCCGGACCCGTTCCGGCGGCGCACGGTCACCGGGGTGTTGGTGCTCACGTTCACTCCCTTGGGTTCGTGGCCCCAGGTGTCACTGGGCGAGGAATCCGGCGATCTCGTCGCGGGCGGACTCCAGGTTCTGCTTCGTGTTGCCGTCGAAGAACGACTTCTGGATCGCTTCCGCCCAGATGTCCAGCGCGCGGGTCAGCTCGGGATGCGGCGGGAACCGGATCTCGGCGATCTCGGCGGTCTCCTCCAGCACCTGGCGGTACTCGCCCGCCGTCGTGCCCCACGAGTCGACCAGGCCGGCCAGCTCCTCGTTCTCCCACGCCGACGCCCGCACCGGGTTCATGTTGCCGGCCAGGTTGGTCTGGACGAGCACGTCCGGGCTGGTCAGCCACTGCAGGAAGGTCCAGGCGGCGCCCTTCTCCTCCGACGCCGACGCCATGCTGAGCTGCCAGATCCAGGCGCTGGCGAACCGGCCCTCCGGGCCCTCGGGCACCAGGGCGTAGCCGACGTCGTCGGCGATGTTCGACTCCGCCGCGTCCTCGTAGGTGGGGGCGAACAGGTCGGCCTCGTTGAGGGCCATGGCGAACCGGCCGCTGGCCATCCCCTGCAGCACCTCGTACCAGGTGAACGCCGACGCGTCCTGCGGCGAGCCCTTCTTGACGATGTCGATGAACAGGTCGGTGACCTCGGCCGCGGTGTCGGTGGCGATCGCCACCTCGCCGTCGTCGTCCAGCAGCCGCACCCCGTAGGCCTGGGCCATGCTGGCGAAGGTCAGGTAGGGCAGGTCCCAGTACTTGTCGAACCGCGTGACGATGGGGAAGACGCCGCTCGTGGACTCCGCGGCGGCCAGCTGCTCGGTCGCGGCGAGGACGTCCTCGTAGGTCTGCGGCACCTGCACGCCCGCGGCCTCGAACACGCTCGGCCGGTAGGTGAGGTTGTACGACTCGAAGTTGATCGGCAGCGCCCACAGCTCGCCCTCGCCCAGGCCGGTCAGCAGCTCCCGGTTCCACCGGCCCGCGTCGAGCACGCCGGGGACGAAGTCGTCGACGTCGTACTCCGGCATGGTCACGGCCGGGTTGTCCACGTAGCCGTCCAGCGGCTCCAGCCAGCCGGCGGCCGCGTACTGCCAGTTGTGCAGCGGGTCGGTCATGAAGACGTCGTAGTTGCCGACGCCGGACGAGAGGTCGGCCTGCAGCTTGTCGAAGCCCTGCTGCTCGTTGAGGACCTCGACGTTGACGGTGATGCCGGTCTCCTCCTCGAACTGCTCGAGCAGCGGCTGCACCGACGCGACGAACGGGTGCTCGATCAGCATCAGGTTGATCTCGCTGCCCTCGAAGGCCCGCGGATCGTAGTCCTGACCGGCGTTGAGCTCCGCGCCGGCCGAGCCGTCCGTTTCGTTCGACGGCGACGCGGGGCCGCAGGCGCCGAGCACCAGCGCCGCCGTCAGCGTGGCGGCCGCGGTCGCGGCGAACCTTCTGACCTTCATGGGTCTACCTCCTGGCAGGACGAACACGGAGATGCATCAGGACTGGGACGGCTTCGGGAGGGTGGCCACGCCGGTCAGCCGGCGGGCGACCCCTTCGATGTCGAGCTGGTTGGCGTCGAGCACGGCCTGGTAGGCGTCGCGCGGGACCTGCCCGAACCCGGACAGGGCGCCGGCGATCGATCCGGCCATGCAGGCGACGGTGTCGGTGTCGTCGCCCGCGTTGGCCGCCGCCACCACCGTCAGCCACGGGTCGCCGGCCGCCGCGACGACGAAGCCGATGGCCGCGGGCACCGCCTCGGCGGCGTGCAGGCCGGTGCCGACGTAGTCGGCGATGCGTGCCACCGCCTGGTCGAGGTCGTCGCTGGCGATGGCGATCTTGACGGCCAGTTCGATGCGCGCCTCGACGCTGGCGCCGGCGGAGTCCCGGCCGTCGCGGCCGCCGATCTGCGCGCCCAGCCGGGCGCCGGCCCGGGCCGCACGGACGACGTCGACGAGGGTCGCGTCGTCGGCGAGGGCGATGGAGACGGCGGCGGCGATCGCGCCCGCGCCGGCGACGCCGATGTTCGTGAAGTGGCTGGGCCGGCAGGTGATCGCGGCGGCCTCCACGGCGGCGCGGAGGTTGCCCGGGTTGACCAGGCCGGCCGGCGCGACCCGCATGGCGCCGCCGTTGCTGGTGCCCATGGTGGTCTCGCGGCCCGCGGCGCCGATGGTCTCCGGGTCGGCGCCGCCCCGCAGCGCCTCGACCGAGCGCCGGGTGCTCGGCCCGGCGAAGTGCGGGAAGTAGTCCGGGTTCTCCGACCAGCCGAGGATCATCCGCGCGACGGCGGCAGCGGTCACCGAACCGCCGCCCTTGATGAACTCCTCCGCCAGCAGCAGCATCTGGCTGGAGTCGTCGGTGATCTGCGCGGGCTTGCGGCCCTTGGCGTACGGGGAGTCGGCCGGCGGCTCGTTGAACGCCTCGACCCGTCCGCCCCAGAGGTCACGGATCTCCCGGATGCTGCGCTGCTCCGTCGGGGCGCCGAGAGCGTCGCCGATGACGGCGGTGGCGAGCGAGCCGTGCACCCTGTCCTGCAGCTGGGAGAACTCCCACTCGCGATCGAGGCCGGGGGTGGGGACAGACGGCTGGGCCATACGGGATCCTCTTTCTGCGAACCGGTTGCCGGCGTATCGGACCTGGAGGGAGCCGATGGCCGGGACCGTAGCAACTTGTAGGTACATGTGCAAGACTTGTTGTGACAAGTGGAGGTGGCATGAGGCCGGCGTATCAACGGGTGGCAGACTCGCTCCGGGCCGACATCGAGGCCGGCCGCTGGCAGCCGTCGACCAAGCTGCCGAGCGAGCACACGCTCGCGCAGACGTTCGAGGTGTCCCGGACGACCATCCGGCAGGCGCTGGATGTCCTGGAGTCGGCCAACGTCATCCGGCGCCAGCAGGGCAAGGGCACCTTCGTCGCCGCTCAGGGCGTGTCCCATGTGCTCGGCGACCTCAAGAGCTTCACCGACACGCTGCGCGAACTGGGCAAGCAGCCCGGCATCCGGGACGTGTCGGTCGCGATCGACGACGACCCTCCGGCCGACGCGGCGACGTTCCTGCGCGGCTCCCGCATCTGGTGCGTCGAGCGCGTCCGCACCGCCGACGGCCGGGCGTTCTGCCGCATGCAGTCCTGGCTGCCCGACGCCCTCGCCGCCGGCATCGCCGAGGACGAGCTGCTGGCCCGGCAGTCGCTGTACGCGCTGCTCGCCGACCTGGCCGACGAGCGGCCGGCCGAGGCGACCGAGGTGATCCGGGCCGAGGCGGCCAGTGCCGAGGACTCCGTCGCGCTCGGGGTGCCGAAGGACACGCCGCTGCTCAGCATCTACCGGTGGACCAGCAACCACCGCGGGGCGCCGATCGAGTTCGTCCGCTCGGCCTCACCGGGCGACCGCTACGAGTACGTCATCCGCCTCAAGCAGTGAACCGCCGGCGCTCGACATCGCGGGCGCCGTGCTGTTCGCTGGGGCGATGAAGGCCGTCGCCGCGTTCACCCTCCTGGCCGTCGCGTGCCTCGCCGGCTGCGGCACGACGGCCGCCGACGCTCGTGCCGGTGCGTCCGCCACCGGCGCCTGCCCGTCGGTGCACGACCAGCCGATGCCGGACGACTGCGTGGGCTACGACCCCGACGCCGGCATGCGCGCCAACGACGCCTACCGGGAACGCAGCGTGGTGCCTCCGGGCGGGCGGGGCGAGGCGGTCGAGCACCGCGAGCGCATCGTGGCCGCCCTCACCGAGGCCGTCGCCGCCGGCCCGCTGACGGCGGACGACGCTCGCGCCGTCCTCGAGCCGCTCGGCTACGGCGTCCAGGCCCACGGCTCGTCCGAGGTGTCCATGGGCGGCCTGGCCATCGGCGTCGACGTCGGCTCCGCCTGCGTCTACGGCGAGATCCGCGACACCGAGGTCACCCTCGCCATCGGCGGCGGCATCGTCGACGGCGGCTGCCTGCCGGCCCTCGGGAACTGACGGCCGCCGGCTCTCGGGAACGGGCGTCCGGCGAGCTAGATTAAGGAGGACCGTCCTGTAGGTCCGGGAGGTCGGTTCGATGGCGTGGATCGTGTGGCTGGTGGTGGCCGCGGCGCTGGGCGTGGCCGAGTTCTTCACGCTCACCTTCGCCCTCGGCCTGCTCGCCGGCGCGGCGCTCATCGCGGCCGTGGTGGCCGGGCTGGGTGGCGTCTGGGTGCTGCAGATCGCGGCGTTCGCGATCGCGGGCGCGGCCGGCCTGGTGGTCATGCGCCCGATCGCGCGGCAGCACATGAGCCATCCGCCATTGACGAGCGAGGGCGCCGACGCGCTGGTGGGCAAGAAGGCCGTCGTGATCGAGGAGGTCACCGCCGATCACGGGCTGATCAAGCTGTCCGGCGAGACGTGGTCCGCGCGGACGCTGGACGACGACCACGTGATCCCGGTGGGCGCGCTCGTCGACGTCATGGAGATCGAGGGCGCCACGGCCATCGTCTACCCCCGGGAACTGCTCCCCTGACCAGACGACGGAGGAGACATGGAACTACTGGTCCTCATCATCGTCCTCGCCGCCGTGGTGATCTTCGGGGTCGCCTCGACGGTCCGCGTCGTGCCGCAGGCCCGCCGCTACAACGTCGAGAGGTTCGGCCGCTACCGCACCACGCTGCAGCCGGGCCTGAACTTCATCATCCCGATGGTCGACCGCATCAACACCAAGCTGGACGTCCGCGAGCACGTTTTCACCTCGCAGCCGCAGCCGGTCATCACCGAGGACAACCTGGTGGTGAACATCGACACCGTCCTCTACTACCAGATCACCGACCCGCGCGCGGCCGCGTACGAGGTGGCCAACTACCTGCAGGCCATCGACCAGTTGACGGTCACGACGCTGCGCAACGTCATCGGCAGCATGGACCTCGAGAAGACGCTCACCTCCCGCGAGGTCATCAACGCGCAGTTGCGCACCGTGCTCGACGAGGCGACGGGGAAGTGGGGCATCCGGGTGAACCGGGTCGAGATCAAGGCGATCGATCCGCCGGCCACCATCAAGGAGGCCATGGAGAAGCAGATGCGGGCCGAGCGCGACAAGCGCGCCGTGATCCTGCACGCCGAGGGGGAGCGGCAGTCGAAGATCCTCACCGCCGAGGGCACCCGGCAACAGGAGATCCTGGAGGCGCAGGGCAACCAGCAGGCGATGATCCTGCGCGCTGACGGCGAGGCACGCGCCATCGAGCGGGTCTTCCAGGCGGTGCACCAGAACAACGCCGACCCGAAGGTGCTCGCGTACAAGTACCTCGAGACGCTGCCGCACCTGGCCGACGGCGACAACAACACGTTCTGGGTCATCCCCGGCGAGCTCACCGAGGCGATCCGGTCGGTCACCAGCGCCTTCGGCGACTACTCCAGCACCGCCACGCCACCGGCCGCCGACGATGAGCGGCGGGGCGAGCTCGACCACGACGGCCACCGCGAGCTGACCGCCGGCGACCGGTTGCCCACCGACGCCGCGGCCGCTGCCGACCAGGTGGCCCAGCTGGCCGAGGCGGCGGTCGAGGACGCCAAGGCCGAGGCCGTCGCCGTCGAGAGCGGCAACGGCACGGTGAGCGAGCCGAAGCCCCGATAGGACGCCTACGCCGGAGGCGCGGCGAGCACGGCGGTCGTCGCGAGCGTGGTGAACTCCATGGTGAACGCCCCGCCGAGGTCGTCGATGGCGCCCCCGACGGCGTCGAGGATCTCGGCCGACTGATCGGGCCGCAGCGGCGTGAGGCCGCCGGTGGTGCGCATCAGGTCGAGCCAGCGGTCGCGCGGGTAGGTGTGCCGCCAGTCGAACCGCCACTGCTCCGGCTCGTCGAACCGCCCGGCCTCGCGCAGCCGGTCGGCGACGGCGGCGTAGCCCGCCTGGTACGTCTCCAGCGGACGGCGGGCGGGTTGGCCGCCGAGAGGTGAGTCCGGCGCGACCCGGCGGTAGGCGGCCGCGAACGCCTCGGCCACCGGGCCGGGCGGTTCGAAGACGTGGCCGAAGATCGCCAGTCGTCCGCCGGGACGCAGCACCCGCGCCGCCTTGGCCGCGCCCGCGGCGGGATCGACCCAGTGCCACGACTGGGCGGCGACGACGGCGTCGAAGGTCCGGCCCCGCGGGTCCCAGGCCTCGAACGTCGCCACCTCGACGGGCAGGTCGCGGGCGCGCGCGAAGCCGGCCATGCGCGCGTCCGGCTCGACCCCGGTGACGACGCAGCCGGCGGCCTGGAACTGCCGGGCGGCGATGCCGGTGCCGCAGCCGACGTCGAGCACGTCGAGGCCGCTGCGCCCGCCGGTGATCCGCGTCACCAGGGCGTCGGGATAGCGCGGCCGGGCCTGGTCGTAGCGCTGCGGGTCGGCGCCGAAGGACTCGGCCATCCGCCGCGCCTCGTGCGGGCCGCCGGGTAGAGTGGGCATGCGGCCACTTTAGTGGGCAGTTGCCCACTCGGCAACGGGAGCGAGACGGGAGAGGATGGGCGGGTGCCGACCGGAGTGCATCTGCGCGACGCGCGCCAGCAGCTGTTCGACGCCGCCGAGCGGGTGCTGTTGCGCGACGGGCCGAGCGGGCTGACGAGCCGGGCCGTCACCGACGAAGCGGGCTGCGCGAAGGGCGTGCTGCATCGCCACTTCACCGACTTCGACCAGTTCCTCGCCGAGCTCGTGCTCGACCGCGCGGCGCGGCTCGACGCGCAGGCCGGCGCGCTGCGCGAGGCGGCCGGCTCCGGCGCCGTCGTGGGCAACCTCACCGCGGCGCTGACGAGCCTGTTCGGACCGGTCCCGGTGGCGATCATCCCGCTCGTCACCTTCCGCGACGAGCTGCGGGTCCGGCTGCGCCAGGCGCGGCCCGGCGGCGGCATCGCGATCCTCGCCGAGGTGGCGTCCGCGGTGTCGGCCTACCTGGCCGCCGAGCGCGACCTCGGCCGCATCGCGTCCGACGCCGACCTCGACTCGCTGACGCTCTCGCTGGTCGGCGGCGGGCATCTCCTGGTGTCCGGCCGCGACGCGGAGCCCGCGGCCGTCGGCCAGCTGGTGGCGACGGTGCTCGCCCACGTCCTGCGCGGCGACGCCGGCGCTTAGCCGGAGCACCTTCGCCGCGGCGGAGGCCGCGGTTCCGTGGTCCGAGGGTTGGCATTGCAACCGCTTGCACCTATGCTGACGGCACACGCGCTCGACCCACCCGGACCGACGATCGACGAGGTGTCGCATGAAGACGCTGCCCGAGCTCCATCGAGCTCTTGCCACGCCGAGCGCGGCGCTGGTCGAGGACCTGCGCGACGTCCGGGGCGACGTCGTCGTGCTCGGCGCGGCCGGGAAGCTCGGGCCCAGCCTCGTCATGCTCGCGCTGCGCGCCCTGACCGAGGCCGGTTCCTCGGCGACGGTGCACGCCGTCTCGCGCTTCGGCGACGCCGCGGTGGCCGGCGAGCTGCGGGCCGCCGGCGCGAACGTCATCGCCGCCGACGTCTCCGATGACGCCGCCCTGGCCGCGCTGCCCGACGCGGAGAACGTGATCTTCCTCGTCGGGGCGAAGTTCGGCACGCAGGGCAACGAGGCCGCCATGTGGGCGACCAACGCCTACCTGCCCGGACGGGTGGCCGAGCGGTACCGGTCGGCGCGGATCGTCGCGCTGTCCACCGGCAACGTGTACCCGCTGGTGGCCACGGCGTCGGGCGGCGCCAGCGAGGCCGACCCGGTGGGTCCGGTGGGCGAGTACGCGATGTCGTGTCTCGGGCGCGAACGCGTCCTCGCGCACGCCGCCCGCGAGCACGGCACGCCGCTGGCGCTGATCCGGCTCAACTACGCGGTCGAGCCGCGCTACGGCATCCTCGTCGACCTCGGCCGGCAGATCCTCGCCGGCGAGCCGGTCGACGTCACCACCGGGCACGTCAACCTCGTCTGGCAGGGCTACGCGAACGAGGTGATCCTGCGGGCGCTGCGGCATGCCGCCACCCCCGAGTTCGTCCTCAATCTCACCGGCCCCGAGACGCTGTCCACCCGCCGGCTGGCCGAGAAGCTCGGCGCGGCGCTGGGCCGCGAGGTCGCCGTCACCGGGCAGGAGGCGCCGACGGCGCTGCTGGCCGACGCCGCCCGGTGCCACGCGCTGTTCGGCTACCCGGCGCGCAGCCCCGACGACCTGGTGCGCGACGTGGCCGAGTGGCTGCTCGCCGGCGGAACGGTGCTCGACAGGCCCACGAAATTCCAGGTCAGGGACGGGAGATTCTGATGGCACCGCTGGAGACCTTCGCTGCCGGGACGGTGATCCCGGCCATGCCGCTGGCGCTCACCGAGGAGTTGTCGTTCGACGAGCGGCGGCAGCGTGCGCTGGTGCGCTACTACCTCGCCGCGGGCGCCGGCGGGCTGGCCGCGGCCGTGCACTCGACCCAGTTCGCGATCCACACGACGCACGCCGATCTGCTGCGGCCGGTCCTCGAGCTGGTGGCCGACACCGCCCGGAAGGAGGGCTCGCCGGACCTCGTGCTGGTGGCCGGGGTGGTCGGCGAGACCGATCAGGCGGTCGCCGAGGCGGAGCTCGCGGCCTCGCTCGGCTACGACGCGGTGCTCCTCGCCCCGTACGGCGTCGGCGACCGGAGCGAGGACGCGCTCCTCGACCGCGCCCGGAAGGTGGGCGACGTGCTGCCCGTCATCGGGTTCGCGCTGCAGCCCGCGGTCGGCGGCCGGCGGCACTCGCGCGGCTACTGGACCCGGCTGGCCGACATCCCCAGCGTCCTCGGCGTCAAGGCGGCGCCGTTCGACCGGTACGCGACGCTCGACATCGTGAGCGGCCTCGCCGCCTCGTCCAGGCGCGACGCGGTCACGCTCTACACCGGCAACGACGACCACATCGTCGGTGACCTCGTCGCGTCGTTCGCGCACGCCGACGGCAGCAGCACCCGCTTCGCCGGCGGGCTGCTCGGCCAGTGGTCGGTCTGGACCCGGGGCGCCGTCGAGACGCTGGAGCTGGCCCGGCTCGCGCGCGACGGCGACCACGCGGCGCGGCTGGCCCTCGACGGCATCGACGGACCGCTGACCGACGCCAACGGCGCCATCTTCGACGCCGCCGGCGGCTTCGCCGGGTGTATCCCGGGTATCCACGAGGTACTACGCCGGCAGGGACTGCTGGCCGGCACCTGGTGCCTGGACCCGCATGAACGGCTCTCACCCGGCCAGCTCGACGAGATCGACCGGATCTGGGCCGCTCATCCGCAGTTGCGCGACGACGACTTCGTCGCCGCGCACCTCGACGAGTGGCTCGCCTGATCCGCCCGCGTCCCCCGCATCGAGAGAGACACGAGGAACCCGCTCCATGACGACGATCCCCGCCACCGACGGCGTCCCCGTCACCATCTCCGGCTCCGCCGAGGAAGCCGGCGCCTCCGCGGCGCGCGCGGCCGCCGATGCCATCGTCGCCGCGATCGCGGACTCGGGCCGGGCCCGGGTGATCTTCGCCAGCGCGCCGTCGCAGGAGGCGATGCTGAGCGGGCTGGCCGGCGACGACCGGATCGACTGGTCGCGCGTGCACGGCCTGCACATGGACGAGTACATCGGCATCGACCCGGCCGACCCGCGGGCGTTCGGCGCCTGGCTGGCCGAGCGGCTCCCGGTGGACCGGTTCGCGTCGTTCGCCCGCATCGACCCGTCCGGTGACGCCGAGGCGGAGGCGGACCGCTACGAGGCGGTGCTGCGGGCCGAGCCCGTCGACCTGACCTGCCTGGGCTTCGGCGTCAACGGGCACATCGCGTTCAACGAGCCCGGCACCGACCTCGACGACACCCGGTTCGTCCGGACCGTCGAGCTGGCCCCTGCGTCGCGCCGGCAGCAGGTGGCCGAAGGGCTGTTCGGGCAGGTCGACGACGTGCCCGGGCGGGCGATCACGCTGACCGTACCGGCGCTGCTGAGCGCCCGCACCCTGGTCGCGACCGTGCTCGGGCGGCCGAAGGCGGCCGCGGTGGCGGCGGCGCTGACCGGCCCGATCTCCGCGGCGTGCCCGGCCAGCGCGATCCGCCGGCACCCGGCCGCGACGGTGCATCTGGACGCCGCTGCCGCCAGCGGGATCGACTGACCCGATGGCGCCGCCGTCCGGTCTTCTGCCCGGGCTCGTCGACCTGCAGGTCAACGGCTTCCGCGGCATCGACCTCAACCGCGACGACATCGCCGCCGACGACGTCGTCGCGCTCACCCGTGAGCTCTGGACGGCCGGCGTCACCCGGTACCTGCCCACGCTGATCACCGGGAGCGAGGCGCGGCTGGCGGCGGCCATGCGCGCCGTCGCCGCCGCCCGCCGGGCCGGCCCGCTGATCGCGCACAGCATTGCCGGCATCCACGTCGAGGGCCCGCACCTCTCCGCGGCCGACGGTGCCCGCGGCGCGCACGACCCGGCCTGGATCCGGCCGCCGGACACCGCCGAGCTGGACCGGTGGATCGACGCGAGCGAGGGCCTGGTGCGCGTCGTCACGCTCGCGCCGGAGTGGGACGGCGCCGCCGCCTACATCGCGCACGCCGTGCGTCGCGGTGTCGCTGTCTCCCTCGGCCACGCCGCGCCCAACGCCGCCGACGTCCGGGCCGCGGCCGGCCACGGCGCCACGCTCAGCACTCACCTCGGCAACGGGTGCGCGCCGGTCCTGCCGCGGCACCCCAACCACCTCTGGGCCCAGCTGGCCGAGGACCGGCTGACGGCGATGTTCATCGCCGACGGTCACCACCTGCCCGCCGACGCACTCACCGCGATGATCCGGGCGAAGACGCCCGAGCGGTCGGTGCTGGTCAGCGACGCCGCGCCGCTGGCCGGCGCGCCGCCGGGCACGTACGAGACGAGCGTCGGCGGACGGGTCACCGTCGAGCCGGGCGGCGCGCTGCGCCTGGCCGGGACGTCGCTGCTGGCCGGGTCGGGCGCGAGCCTGCTCGACTGCGTCCGCTGGGCCACCGAGCAGCTGCCGTTCGAGCCCGCCACCCTGTGGGCCATGGCGAGCACGACGCCGGCCCGCCTGCTCGGCGGGCCGGCCGCGGGCGACCGCGTGCTGGTCGAGGCCGACGCCGAGGCGTGGGTGGCGGTCCGCACCGAGGTGGCCGGCACGGTCGTGCACGCCTGAGGGTGGGGACGCCGGTGGGTGGGGGACGCCGGCCCCGCCCGCCTCGCTCGTTCCTCGCTCGGACGCCCGCAGCCTACCCCTGCCGGCGTCCCCCACCCACCGGCTCCGCCCGCCGGCGTCACCAGTCGTGGACGGTGCCGTCGGCGAGCCGGTTGTAGGGGAGGTAGGCCTGTTCGTAGGGGTAGCGGCCCGCTTCGTCGGTGTCGAGGGTGACGCCGAGGCCGGGCTGGTCGCCGGGGTGCAGGTAGCCGTCCTTCCAGGTGAAGGTCTGGTGGAAGACCTCGTTCGTGCGCGACCCGTGTTGCATGTATTCCTGGATGCCGAAGTTGTGGATCGCCAGGCCCAGGTGCAGGGCGGCGGCCATGCCGACGGGGGAGATGTCGGTGGGGCCGTGGATGCCGGACTTGATCTGGTACTGCGCGGCGAAGTCGAGGATCTTGCGCAGGTGGGTGATGCCGCCGGTGTGGGTGACGGCGGAGCGGACGTAGTCGATGAGCTGTTCGGTGATCAGGGTCTGGTAGTCCCACACGGTGTTGAAGATCTCGCCGATGGCCAGTGGGGTGGTGGTGTGCTGGCGGACCAGGCGTAGTCCCTGCTGGTTCTCGGCGGGGGTGCAGTCCTCGAGCCAGAACAGGTCGTAGGGCTCGAGCGTCTGGCCGAGTTTCGCGGCTTGGATCGGGGTGAGGCGGTGGTGGGCGTCGTGCAGCAGCGGCAGCTCGGGGCCGAACTCGTTCCGGACGGCGTCGAATACGCCGGGGAGGTGGCGCAGGTAGGCGCGGGTGTCCCAGTCCTCCTCGGCCGGGCGGGCTCCGCGTTGGGCGGGTTCGTGGTCGTAGCGCACGCCGGTGCTGTTCGAGGCGATGCCGTAGATCGCCTTCAGCCCGGGGACGCCGGTCTGCACGCGGATCGCGCGGTAGCCCTGGTCGAGGTGGTCGCGGATGCTGTCGAACAGCTCGGGCAGGTCGCGGCCGGAGGCGTGGCCGTAGGCGAGCAGCCCGTCGCGGGAGGCGCCGCCGAGGAGCTGGTAGAGCGGCATCCCGGCGGCCTGGGCCTTGAGGTCCCACAGCGCGACGTCGACGGCGGCGACGGCGGCCATGGTGACGGGGCCGCGGCGCCAGTAGGCGCTGCGGTAGAGGAACTGCCAGGTGTCCTCGACGCGGTGCGCGTCGCGGCCGATCAGCAGCGGCACCACGTGATCGCGCAGGTACGCCACGACGGCCAGCTCGCGCCCGTTCAACGTCGCGTCGCCCAGCCCGACCAGCCCGTCGGCGGTCGTCAGCCGCAACGTCACGAAGTTCCGGTCCGGGCTCGTGACGACGACCTCGGCCTGTTCGATGCTCATGGGTCTCCCTCGTGTGGTCAGATCGTCATCGCGGAGAAGCCGCCGTCGACCCGGACGAGCGCTCCGGTGACGAAGCCCGACGCGCGGCCGGAGGCCAGCCAGAGCAGGACGCCGTCGAGCTCCTCCGGCTCACCGAGCCTAGCCATTGGCGTGTGGCCGACGATCGAGTCGATCCGCTCCCGCGTCAGCACGGCCCGGTTCTGCTCGGCCGGGAAGAACCCCGGCACGATCGCGTTGACGCGGATGCCGTCCGGCGCCAGCTCGCGGGCCAGGTACTGGGTGAGGTTGCCGACGCCCGCCTTCGCGACCCCGTAGCCGAGGACGCGGCTCAGCGGCGGGCCGGACGACGCGGACGAGACGGTGATGATCGAGGCGCCGCCGGGCCGGCCGGCCATGAGCGGCGCGAACGCCTGGCAGAGCCGGAAGACCGACCCGAGGTTGACGTCGAGCAGCCGCGACCACTCGGCGTCGTCGATCTCGGCGAACGGGGTCGTGCTGTTGACGCCGGGCGCGGCCACGAGGACGTCGAGGCGCCCGACCCGGGCCGCGGCGTCCCGCACCGAGGCCCGGTCGGTCGCGTCCACGGCGACGAACGCCGCCCTGCCGCCGGCGTCGCGGATGCCCTCGACGACGGCCTCGCCGCGCTCGGCGGACCGGCCCAGCACCGTCACCTCGGCGCCGGCCGCGGCCAGGCAGGCCGCGAACCGGCCGCCGAGCACGCCGGTCCCGCCGACCACCGCGGCCCGCGAGCCGGTGAGGTCGAACAGCTCGGCCGGCGGGCGGACCGGCCTCATGGGATCGTCAACCGGCCGGTCCGCGCCGCCGGGTCCCAGCACCCGAACGACCGGAGCAGCGTGCGCGCCATCGCCCGATGACCGTGCGCGTTGGGATGGCAGCCGTGGCCGAGCCAGTGGAACCACGGGCCGGCGTCGGTGGCCGCCCACTCCGCATGATGGTCGACCAGCGGCACGTCCGCCTCCTTCGCGACCGCGCGGATCACATCGGCGTAGGCGTCGAGGTGGGCCACGACGTGCTCCGGCGCCGTGGGCGGCGTGCCGTTCGGCGTCTGCGCCACGATGGTCGCGGACGAGTCCGCGCGGATGCGGCCGATCAGCTCGTGGTACCGGTCGCGGAACTCGCCGACGCCGTCGGCGCCGCCGCGGGTGTCGTTGAGCCCCGTCCCGATGACGACGAGGTCCGGCTGGAACCGCAGCGCGATGTCGTCGAGGGAGCCGAGCAGGTCGCCCACCCGCCAGCCGCTCACGCCGGTGTTGACGACGGCGTCGCGGACCCGGCCGAGCTCGCGCAGCCGCTCGTGGACCAGCTCGGCGAAGCCGCGCGCGCCCCACGTGTGCCAGCTCGCGGCCGTGACGCTGTCGCCGATGAACGACCACACCAAGGGCCGGTCGCCGCCGGCGAGGGCGGCGAGGCGGGGGTCCGCCACCGTGCCGCTCATCGGGGCCGCACCGGGCGGCCGGTGCGCGCGGACGCGTAGGCGGCCTCGATGAACGCGACCGCCGCGCGGGCCTGCGCGGACGTCACCAGTGGCGGGGCGCCATGGCGGATCGCGGCGACGAAGTCGGACAGCTGGGCCAGCTGCTGGTCGACCGGGTCGAACTCGGGGACCTCGCGGCCGTCGCGCGTCACGAAGTGCGTGATCTTCTCCGCGAGCGTGACGACGGTGCCGCCGTCGCCGGTCACCGCGACCCGCAGCGGCAGGTCGCCGTACGCCGTCGTGGTGGCGAGGAACGTGAGCAGCGCGCCGCCGGCGAAACGTGCCGTGATCGTGATGGCGTCCTCGACCTCGATGCGCTCGTGGGCGAGCAGCCCGCTGTGGGCGTACACCTCCTCGACGTCGCCGAGCAGCCAGAGCGCGAGGTCGACCAGGTGCACGCCCTGGTTCATCAGCGCGCCGCCGCCGTCCAGCGCCCAGGTGCCGCGCCACGCGCCGGAGTCGTAGTACTCCTGCGTGCGCCAGAGCGCGATCTCGATGTTCGCGGTGGTGACGCGTCCCAGACCGCCCGCGGCGATGGTGCGGTGCAGGAACTGGTTCTCCGCGGCGAAGCGGCGCTGGCTCACGACGCTGAGGACTTTGCCGGACCGCTTCTCCGCGTCGATGATGCGGTCGGCCGCGTCGACGCTCACCTCGAGCGGCTTCTCCAGCAGGACGTGCTTGCCCGCGTCGAGCGCGGCGACGGCGACGTCGGCGTGCAGGCCGGAGGGGACGCAGACGACGACGGCGTCGACGTCGTCGCGGGCCAGCAGTTGCTCGGCCGACGGCGCGGCCTCGGCGCCGTACTCGGCGGCGACGGCGCGGGCGGCGTCCGGGTCGGCGTCGGCGACGGCGGCGAGCTCGGCCGGCGAGGCGGGCGACAGCAGCCGCTCGACATGGGCGCGGCCGATCACGCCGACGCCGATGACGCCGACGCGCGGCAGGACGGACGAGGTCATGGGCGCTCCGTCCGGTTCTCCAGCGCCTCGACGATCGCGCTCATCACGACGACGGGGGACAGCAGCTGCTCGCGGCCGGACTGCGTCCGGCCGGTCTCGACGGCCGTGACGAAGCGGGTCAGCGCCGGTGCGTTGTAGTCGCGGTCGAGGGTGAGCTCGCGGGCGACGACGCCGTCGACTCCGGTCGCGGTGGCGTGGAACGGCACCCGGTGGTCGTCGTCCGGGACGACGAACGTGAGGACGACCGCCACGCCGGCGATCCGCAGCAGGGCGACCGTGGTGTCGCCGTCGCGCGTCACGCTCGCCGCCACCGAGCCGGGCTCGACGACCGGGTTGCCGAGGATCTCCAGAGCCGCCTCGACATGGTGGATGCCGTAGAAGAACAGGCCCGAGTACTCGCTGTCCGGGTCGCCCGGCCCGACGATGCTCAGCTGCCGCAGCGCGCCCCGGCCGGCCTCGTCGACGAGGTCGGGGAGCTGCGGGACGAACCGCAGCGCGGAGCAGGACACCAGCACGGCCGACGTCTTCTCCGCCGCGTCGAGCATCGCCACGGCGTCGTCGACCGTGGTCGCGAACGGCTTGTCGACCAGCACGGGCAGGCCGGCGGCGAGCAGCGGCTCGGCCTGCTCGCGGTGCCGGGCGCCGTCGCGGGTGGAGATGATCGCGGCGTCGACGAGCTGTACGAGGTCGGCGGCATCGTCGACCAGCTGCTCGATGCCGCCCTGGGCGCGCAGTGTCTCGTTGCGCGCGGTGCTGCCGCCGGCGAGGGCGACGGCCCGGAACCCGGGGTGGCGCTGCTCGCTGTTGAGGAAGCGGAGGAAGTGATCGGTGTGGGAGTTCTCGGTGCCGATGAAGCCGATACGTCTCACGGTCGGGTGGCTCCCTGCGTCGGGTCGGGGGGTGCGGCCAGCTTGCCTTGCAAGCGGTTGCAGGTCAAGTCTCGCGGCCCGTAGAGTGGCCCCGAATCCGGCCCCGGCCAGCACGTCGGACCGTCCGCGCGGAAGAGGAGCGACCGTGGCAGCAGCGACACTCGGCGTCGGCATCGTCGGCCTGGGCAGCATCGGGGTGACCCACGCGCGAGCCCTGCGCGACGTCGAGGGGGTCGAGGTCCGCGCCGTCAGCGGCGGACGGCCGGACGCGGCAGCGGCGGCCGGGTGGCCGGAGGCCGTCAGGCTGTCGCCGGACGCGGTCCTGCGCCACCCGGGCGTCGACGTCGTCGCCGTGTGCGCGCCGACGCAGTGGCACGCCCCGCTCTCCGTGGCCGCCGTCGAGGCCGGTCGGCACGTGGTCGTCGAGAAGCCGCTGACCACCACCGTGGCCGACGCCGTCCGGCTGGCCGCGCTGCAGCGTGAGCGCGGGCGGCTGGTGGCCATGGTCGCGCAGCGCCGCTTCGAACCCGAGTACGCCGCCCTGAAATCACTGGCCGACGCCGGGCGGCTGGGCGCGATCCGGCTGGGCGCCACCCACGTGCATTGGCACCGCGACGACGCCTACTACGCGGCGGCGCCGTGGCGGACGTCCATGGCCGGTGGCGGCGGTTCACTGCTGAACCAGGGCGTGCACAACGTCGACCTACTGCGCTGGCTGTGCGGGCCGGTCGAGGAGATCACGGCCCAGTACGCGACGCTCGGCCGCGACATGGACGCCGAGGACACGACGGTCGCGACGCTGCGGTTCGCCTCGGGCGCGCTCGGGCTGGTCAGCACGTCTACGGCGACGCCGCCCGGTGCGCCGGCCACACTGGCCCTGCACGGCTCGTCCGGCGTCGTCGAGCTGGGCCAGGGCGAGGTGCTGCGATGGGACGTGCAGGGGGTGCCCGCGCCCTCGTCGGACGACCAGGTGGCCAGCGGCGCCGCCGACCCGCTGGCGATCGGCGCCGCCGGGCACGCCCGCATGTGGCGGGCGATCGTCGAGGCGATCGGGTCGGGGGAGCGCTACGGCGCCGACGCCGAGGACGCCGTCGACACCGTCCGCCTGCTCTGCGGCATCTACGAAGCGGCCCGGTCCGGCACGCGCGTGCGCCTGAAGGATCTCGCGTGACGTCTTCACCAGCGGGGTAGCGACCGCGGAGCGTTCGATCGCGAGCAGCCCTGCGCCTCCCGGGTCACGGAAGGCGCAGGGCTGCTCGCCGGTTCAGTTCAGCGTGAACTCGACGGTGGTGGTGTTGCCGGCGACGTCGTGGACCACCAGGACGTTCTCCCCGTGGATCGCGCCGAACCGCGGCGGCGCGATGAAGTTGACGTCGGACCACACGTTGTCGGTCAGGTCCTTCTCGGTGCCGTTCAACGTGACCTTGTCGATCTTCCCGGCATCATGCAGCTTGAAGCTGATCAGGTCGTACGTCTCGCCGGTGGCGACCGTGTACGAGGGTCCGCTCTTGATCGTCGCCCTCGGTGCCGTGCCGTCGATCGTGACCGTGAACGAACCCGTCCTCGACACGTTGCCAGCCAGGTCGTGCGCGTTGTACTTGACGGTGTACCGCCCGTCGGGCAACCGAACCGTGGCGGTGTGCGACGCGGACGTCGCGCCGTCGGCAGGGCTCTGCGTGCTTGTGACGAGCGAGCCGTCGCGATAGACGTTCGCCACGATCTTCTCCAGGCCGGCGTCGTCGGCCGCATCGACCTGAACGGCCAGCTCCCGGAACGGGCCACCGGTCGTGGGTGACGCCAACGACACCGTCGGCCGCACGTCGTCCTCCGGCGGGGGCGGGCTGTCGGGGGTGTACCGGAAGAGGTGCTGCGATCCGTAGTAGGCGAGGAAGTACAGGTTGCCCTCGTCATCGGCGTGCAGCCGGGAGCCCTTGCCGACGCCCACGTTGCTGACTTCGAGGGTCGCCGGGTCGATGCGCACCAACCGATTGCCCAGAGAGGCGTACATCCGGTGGTCCTTGCTGGAGTAGGAGAGGTATCCCCAGGACCAGTAGCTGCCGGTGCCGTATCCGCTCCCGAGGATCGTGACCTTCCGTTCCACCTGCCGGGTCGCTGGGTCGTAGATGAACAGGATGTCCTCGGCGACTCCCCAGATCTTGCCGTCAGGCCCGACCGTGAGGCCGGTGACGCCGCGTCGGTCCGGCACCGGGATGATCTCGCGGACCTTGGTGTCGGTCTTCGGGTCCCAGGTGATCAGGTACGCCTCGGTCTGTCCGCTGTCGGGGTGGCCGTTGCCGCCGTCGACGTTGGTGCCGAGGTAGACCATCCCGTCGCCGGGGTTGTACACGGCTGAGGACACACCCTGATCGACGGCGACTTCGGTGCGGTAGTGCTCGACCGTCGAGGTGGCGAAGTCCCATACCGAGATACCGCCCTGGTTGAGGCCGTACCCCGGAATCGAGCCCATGTAGGCCTTATCCTCGACCGGGTCGTAGGTCATGGTGATCGGCCGGTCGAAGCCCTGCGCCGTGCCGGTGAACAGGGTGCGCGGCGCCACCGACGGCGCCTTTGGATCGTAGACCTGGAACGAGCTGCCGGTGTAGGCGCCGAGATACATCAAGCCGTCGCGGACGATCGAGGACTCGTACTGCCGGGAGACCTGCAGGGTCGGGTACTCGATGCCGGTGCCGGTGGTGTCCACCCGGGCGAGTGAGCTCATGTAGCCGGCCGCCCACATCGTGTTGTCCGGGCCCGGCAGGACGGTCTCGAGCACCGTCGGCTGGGCGAAGGAGAACGGGTGCAGGGACGGACTGGCCGGAGTGTCCAGGTCCAGCGCGAAGGAGCCGGTGCCTGACAGTCCGAGCAACCGAGTCGAGTCGTCCGGGTCGGCGACCGCGTCACTGAGGTAGCTGCCGATGTCGGCACCGGTGGCGGCGACGCTCCGGCCGCTGAGGCTGTAGCTCCACAGCTGCTTTCCGTTGGAGAACAGCACCTTGTCGGCGTCGGTCGGGTGCGCGACGAAGGTGTGCCCCTGGACGCTGAGCCTCCCTCCTGCGTTGCCCCAGTACTCGGTGTTTCCGTCGAGGTCCATGACGAGGAGCTTCTTCGACGTGTAGCCGCGGGCGAACACTCGATCACCGATGACGGTCACCGAGGAGATGAAGCTCTCAGTCGAGATTCCGGGCTGCTCGAGCTCGTTGGTGATCCGGACAGCGGCACGGGTGTCGACGTCCAGCCTCCACACGGCAGGGTCGGCCGAGCCGGTCGAGACGAACAGATCGTTGCGTTCGGCATCGTAGGAGACGTAGCGGACATACTGGGACTGGGCGGGATCGGCCGGCCCCCAGGGTTGGTGACCCCAGTTCTCCAACGTGCCCGTGTCGGGATGGAACTGCCACAGGTCACCCTTCGGATAGGTCCCGATGAACACCGAATCGCCCGGCCCGCGCGAGATCTGCCATGGATAGGCGTTTTTCGGAGCGGCGGGATCGATCGGGCCGAGGTCCTCGACCGTCTTCGTGGCGGGGTCGTAACGGTGCAGGGCGTAGTCGTGGTACGTGGAGAAGTACACCCGGCCGTCCGCCGCCACCACCGAGCCCCAGGTGTTGTCGGCGCCAGGAATCGGGAAGGTGCGCAGGGTCTGCCCGGTCTCGAGGTCGAAGACGACGAACGTCCCGGGCTGGTCGGTGTCGCCGATGCCTTTGAACATCTGGTACCCGACCGCCCGGCCGTCCTCGATTCCCACGACGGGCACGCCGGGGATCTGCGACTTGACCGGGGCGCCCAGATAAGAGATCGCCGGGTCACCGTCGAGGATCTCCCGGACGACGGGGTCATTGCTGGCCGGCTGCCCGTCCGCGGCGGCGTGTGGTGCCGTCAGGAACGAGACGGACAGCGCCGCGGTGGCTAGGGCTGCTCGCCAGCGCAACCTTCGATTCATGGCGCAACTCCTCTGGTGCGACTCGACGGATGAGGTCGCGCACCATGCTGGCCAGCCGTGGAGAAGTCCTGCAAGATGTTCCAATTCTGTTACAACCCGGAGGGTGGGTCAGTGGACAAGCGTCCGAACCTGCGAGCGGTCGCCGCACGCGCCGGCGTCTCGGTGGCGACCGCGTCGCGCGCGCTGAACACCGGCCGTCCGGTCGCGTCCGCGACGCGGGAACGGGTGCTCGCCGCGGTCAAGGAGCTCGGCTACGCGGTGGACGCGCGCTCCTGGCGGCCTCGCCCGATGGTCGGGGTGATCGTTCCGGTGATGAGGCACCAGGTGATCGCCGAGATCGTCGCCGGAGTCGAGGAGGCTACGTCCGACGCGGGACGGTACTGCGTCTGCGCGGTCAGCCACGCCGACCCCGATCGTGAACTCGCCCAGCTGGCGGCGTTCGTCAACGACGACCGGATCGGCAGCGTCATCCTCGCCGGTGGCTTCCAGCTCACGGCCGACTACGCCCGCCGATTCATGCGGATCACCCGCGAATTCCGTGATCGGGGCAAGCCGCTGGTCCTGAGCGGCCGCGCGACCACCATGGAGCGTGACCTGGATGTGCCGGGCGTGGTGGTGCTCGACTACGACAACGTCGGCGGCGCGTCGGCGGCCGTGGGGCTGCTGGCCTCCCGTGGGCACCGGACGATCGCCCTCGTGCGTGGCCCCACCGGCAACACCACGAGTGACGCCCGCAGCGCCGGGTACCGCGAGGCACTCGACCACTTCGGTCTGCCCTTCGACGGCGGGTTGGTCCGGACCGGGGATCGGGAAGCGAGTCACGGCCACGCGGCGACCATCTCGCTGCTGGCCGAGCGTGCCGACGTCACGGCCATCTTCGCAGAGAGCGACGAGCTCGCCATGGGTGTCCTGCAGGCGGCGCATTCCATCGGGCGGCCCGTGCCCGACACGCTGTCGGTCGTGGGTTTCGACGACCAGCACAACGCCGGCTATCTCGTGCCGGCGCTCACCACCGTGCACATGCCGTTCGCCGAGCTCGGTCGGCGAGCGGCCCGGATCGCCCTGGGTGAAGAGGCGGTACGGCCGGGTGGAGCACGGCTGCTGATCGGGACCCACCTGATCATGCGCTCCTCGGTGGCCAGCCCGGGCCGGCGGTAACGCGCCTGCAAGCGGTTGCAAACACCGTCCGCAGCATCTACGCTGAGCCGCGATCGGGCGGAACGGCGACGGGAGACGCATGGTCATTCGGCAGACGGGCGCGGCTGTCCGGCTCGCGGTCCTCGGCGCCGCACATGGGCACGTCGGCTTCGCCCTGGACGAGGCCGCGCGGCGCGACGACGTCGTCCTGGTGGCGGCGGCCGAGTCGGACGCCGCGTCGCGGTCGGCCTTCCTGGCTGGCCTGGGCGACGTGCCGCTGTACGACGACGTCGCGACGCTGCTGGACCGGCACGAGGTGGACGTCGCCGTCGTCGCCGGGGTCTACGCCCAGCGCGGCGCCGCCGCCGTAGCGGCGCTGGAGGCAGGCGCTCACGTCCTGGCCGACAAGCCGCTCTGCACGTCGCTTGAGCAGCTCGACGCCGTCGCCGCCGCGGCGGCGCGGACCGGCCGGCACGTCTCGGTGATGTTCGAGAAGCGGTTCTACCCGGCGACGCTGGCCGCGCGCCGGCTGCTGGACGACGGCACGCTCGGGGACCTCGCCCTGGTCGCCAGCACAGGCCCGCACAAGCTGCGGCTGGCGGACCGGCCGCCGTGGTTCCTGCGCCGCGACGGCTACGGCGGCATCGCCGCCGACCTTCCCGTGCACGACATCGACCTCGTGCTCGCGCTGTCCGGTGCGACGTCGGGAACGGTGGCGGCGCTGACCGGCACCACCGGCGCCGCCGGTGGCGCTGATTTCGACGACCACGTGGCGGTGCTGCTGCGAGCGGGCTCCGCCGCGGCGACGCTCGAGGCGAGCTGGCTCTCGCCGGAGGCAGCCGACCTGCATGGTCACTATCGGATGCGGCTCACCGGCAGTCGCGGGACCGCCGAGCTGGACTGGGCCTATGGCACGGTGCAGGTGGCCACGCACGACCGTGCCCCGTGGTCCGAGCCCCTGCCGCCCGGCCGCCCGCCAGCCGCGTACTTCTTCGACGCCGTGGCCGCCGGCGCCGAGCCGGAGATCTCGACCGCCGCGAGCCTGCTCGCCACCCGCGTCGCGTTGCTCGCCCAGGCTAGTGCCGACTCCGGCGGTTCGCCGCTGCCGTGGTCGGCTGCGGGGCATGAGTGACGGCGGCCGGCGGTGCGGGGGAGGAGACCGCGCTCCGCGCCTGGTGGACGACCTGGCTCGGCGCGGTGCGCGATCCCGAGGGGACCTTCGCCGTCGACGCCCAAGTGCCGGACGCTTCCGGTGTGCGGCGCCACACCGTCCGTCTGACCTCCTACGGCTCGGTGCTGGAGGCGGCGCTCGTGGCGCCGGACCAGCCGGGCCGCCTGCCCGCGGTGGTGGTGCCGTTCTACGAGGTCGCGACGGTGCTGGGCGAGCGCACCGAGCGCACCCGCGGCTGGTCCGACGCCCGGCTGCGGTCGTACTCGTACGGCCGTCACCTGGTGGACCGCGGCTTCGCGGTGCTCGCCGTCCCGTGGTGGTTCGAGCGGGTGGCCGGTCCGGCGGACGCGACGGCGTCGCTGCACGAGCGCTACGGGCCGCCCGCGGCCCGGCACCGGGCGTCGCTGCCCATGACGGGTCTCGGCCGCGGCGTCGCCGACCTGCTGCTGGCCGTCGACGCGCTGACGTCGGTGCCGTGGATCGACCCCGCCCGCATCGGCGCCTTCGGGCATTCGCTCGGCGCCAAGCTCGTCCTGCACCTGGCCGCCCTCGACGTGCGCATCGGGGCGGCGGTCGCCCACGAGGCCGGTCTGGGCTTCGCCCACTCCAATTGGTCCGATCCCTGGTACCTCGGCGCGCACGTCCCTGCCGAACGGGACCAGGACCAGCTGCTGCGGCTGGTGGGGCGGCGGCCGTTCCTGCTGGCCGGCGGAGGCGACTCCGACGGCCGGCACAACGAGGACCTGGTCGGCCGGGCGGGAGCGGCTGGGGTGCGGACGCTCTACCACGACAACGGGCACGCCCCGCCCGATCACGTCCTGGCCGCCTGCTATGCCTGGCTGGCCGCGGAGCTCGATCGACCCGACCCATCACGGCAGAAGAGGAACGCACGCACATGACCGACCTGAAGGTCTACGTCGCCATCCGCCCGGACGAGTTCGACCGGCTGTACACGCCGGAGGCGCAGCAGCGACTTCGCTCGCTCGCGCAGATCGACGTCGCCGCCGGCGACGGCAGGGCGGTGCTGCCGGACGACGTCGCGAGCGGCTACGACGCCATCCTCACGTCCTGGAGCACCGCGCCGTTCCTGCCTGGAGTGGTGCGCGGCCCGCGGCTGCGCCTGGCGGCGCACACCGCCGGTTCCGTCCGCGGGCTGTTCCCGCGCACCACTCTCGAGAACGGGCTCCGGCTCACCCAGGGCGGCGCCGCCGCGATGGCGCCGGCGGTCGCCGAGCTGGCCATCACGCTGGTGCTCGCGCTGCTGCGCAACCTGCACCGCCACGACCGCGAGCTGTGGACGAACCGCGACTGGGCGGCGGCGCGCGAACCGGAGCTCGGCCGGTCGTTCGCGGCCCGCCGGGTGGGCGTCGTGGGCCTGAGCCGCGTCGGCCGCCACTTCGCGTCGATGGCGCGCGGACTGGGGGTGGCGACGGTCGCCGCGTTCGACCCGTACGCCGACCCCGCGTCGGCCGACGGCGTCGAGCTGGTGGGGCTCGACGAGCTCTTTGCGACGTGCGACGTCATCAGCGTCCACGCGCCGTCGACGGACGAGACCCGGCACCTGGTCGGCGCACGCCAGCTGGCGGCGCTGCCGGACGGCGCGGTCGTCGTCAACACCGCGCGCTCCTGGAGCGTCGACCAGGACGCGCTGCTGCGCGAGGTCGCGTCCGGCCGGCTCCTCGCCGGCCTCGACGTCTTCGACGAGGAGCCGCTGACGGCGGACAGTGGCTTCCTCGGGCTGCCGAACGTCATCGTCACCCCGCACGTCGCCGGCGGCACCGTCGAGGCCCGCCACCAGCAGGGCGACATCGTCGTCGACGAGCTCGGCCGCTTCGCCGCCGGTGCGCCGCTGCAGCACGAAGTGACCGTCGACGCCTACGACCGCCTCGCCTGACGTCACAGAGCGGTCTCGGCCGAATTCGAATGCTTGACGGGCCGCAACGGCCCGGCTAGGTTATTGCAACCGCTTGCAGTGGCGCCAGGCTCGGCCGGCCGCAGCGGCCCTCGAGGGCGTGCAAGCGGACACAGAACCCAGGCCCGGAAAGGGACATCATGGGAAAGACGAAGGTCACACGGTATGCGGCAGTGGTTGCCGGCCTGACGCTGTTCCTGGCCGGCTGCGGCGGCGACGACGCGAACGAGGCGGCGTCCGGCGACCCTGACTCGGTCGAGGGGAAGGTCGTCTTCTGGACCTATCCCATCGGCACGACCGGGGAAGACAGCTACTGGGCTCCAGTCGTCGACCGGTTCAACGAGGAGTACCCGGACGTCGAGGTCGAGGTCATCGTCCAGCCGTTCCAGGGCCGCGAGGAGCAGCTCACGACGTCGCTGGCCGGTGGTGAGGCGCCGGACGTCGTGTACTTCAACCCGGACTTCATTCCACGCTTCGTGGAGGAGGGATTCCTGGAGCCGGTCGCCGACGTGATCGAGGACGACGTCGACGACTTCCGGCAGGCGGGTCTGGACGCGATGACGTACGACGGTGAGCTCTACGGCGTGCCGTGGCTGATGGGCGTCAACTCGATGATCTGCATCACCACCGTCCTCGAGGCGGCCGGCGTTGAGTGCCCGAAAACGTGGGACGACGCTCTGGCCATCGCGCCGGCGGTCAAGGGTGCGGGGTACTACCTGACGCAGTACGAGGGCGCCATCGAGGTGACCCTCAACGGGACCTTCTACCAGCAGTTGCGCACAGCCGGTGGCGAGGTGCTGAACGAGGACATGACCGAGGCAGCGTTCAACGGGCCCGAGGGCGTCCGGGCGCTGGAGATCCTGCGTGAGCTCGCCGAGAACGAGTACGTGCCGCAGCAGAGCCTGACGGTGCTCGAGCCGTTCGAGCAGACCGCCGCGGGCCTCGGTGAGGTCGCGTTCATGCCGTACAGCGGGCTGGCGGCGGTGTCGAACATCGTCGACCCGGCCACTCTTGAGGTCGGTCCCCCCATCGAGGACGCCGCGCAGTCGACCAACGGCACGGTCGGCGGTCTGTCGATCTTCAACACCAGCGAGAACATCCCGGCCGCCAAAGCATGGATCGACTTCCTGACCTCCGAGGCGGAGATGGAGTCGTTCTTGACGACGGCGGGCGGCTACCACTCGCCTCGTGCGTCGATCACCGGCCTGTTCGCCGACAACCCGAAGCTCGCCGCGCAGGAGGAATACCTCGACCTCGTGTGGCCAGGGCTCTTGCACCCGCAGGCCCGGGAGATCATGGACCTGATCTCGCCGCACGTCCAAGCCGCGATCCTTGGCCGCGTCGAGCCGCAGGCCGCTCTCGACGCCGCCGCCGACGAGGTCAATGGCCTCCTGGACCGGGGCTGAGCGACGTCATCCTGTGCCGGGTGAGGTCACCGTGGCCTCACCCGGCACCCCAATTCACGAGGAGAGGCCGATGGCCGTAGCTGCGCAAGCGCCTCCGGAGCAGCGCCGGAAGGCCTGGTGGAAGTCGGACAAGGCGGTGATCGCCTACGTCTTCATCCTGCCGTACGTCGTCCTGTTCCTGGTCTTCCGTATCGCGCCGACGTTCTTCGCGATCTTCCTGAGCTTCACGGACTGGAAGATCTCCGGCGCGTACGAGATCATCGGCCTGGACAACTTCACCAGGCTGTTCCAGGACCCGGTCTTCTGGAACGCACTGCGGGTCACCGCGGTGTACACGGTCATCGCCATCCCGTTGACGGTGGGGATCTCGCTCGCGATGGCGGCGCTGTGCGACCGCAGCCTGCGTGGCATGAGCATCTATCGCTCGATCTTCTTCCTGCCCGTTGTCACCAGCGCGGTGATGTCCGGCATCATCTGGGTGTGGATCTTCGGTCAGGAAGGCCCGCTGAACTGGCTCCTCGGCCTGGTGGGACTCGGGCCGTTCGGCTGGCTCCAGAGTGACACCCTGGTGCTGCCGTCGCTGGCGATCGTGAGCGCCTGGCAGAACTTCGGCTACGACATGCTGATCCTGCTCGCCGGCATGCTGGCGATTCCGAAGGACTACTACGAGGCCGCGAGCCTCGACGGCGCCAACGCATGGCAGCGCTTCCGGCACGTGACCGTGCCTCTGCTCAAACCGGCCCTGTTCTTCGTGATCGTCCTGGAGATCATCAAATCGTTCCAGGTGTTCGACACGATCTTCGTCATGACCGGCGGCGGTCCGGTCCGTTCCAGCTACAGCCTGACCTACATGATCTACGACCAGGGCTTCGCCTACTTCGACTTCGGCTACGCCAGCGCAGCGGGCGTCGTGCTGCTGGTCATCACCTTGATCACCTCACTCGTGCAGCGCCGGATGATGGGGAGGAACAAGGCATGACGACGACAACGGCGCCACCCACCGGCGCGCCCCCGGCCGCGGACCGGAGCGCGGCTATGCCGCGTCGCCGGTCGCGGCGCAGGCGCCCCAGCCCGGTGCACCTCCTGCTGATTCTCGCCGCGGTGGCCACGGCCTTCCCGTTCTACGCGATGATCGCGATCTCCCTGCAGCCCGGCGAGGCCATCAGGCTGCCCGATTCGCTCATTCCGTCGGTCATCTCCTTCGACGGGTACCAGGCGGCTCTGAGCGGTTCGCGCATGGCGACGTGGGCGCTGAACTCGACGATCTACTCCGTCGTCTCCGTCGTGCTCGTGCTGGTCTGCGCCTCGATGGCCGGCTACGCGTTCGCCAAGAAGCGGTTCTTCGGCAAGGAGCTGATCTTCTGGTCGTTCGTGGCGATGCTGATGGTGCCGGGTCACCTGACGCTCATTCCGCAGTTCATCATCGTGTCGGAGATGGGCGGCCTGAACACGATGTGGGGACTCATCGCCCCGACCATCGCGAACGTCCAAGCGATGTTCCTCATGCGTCAGTTCATCCAGGACATCCCCGACGAGCTGATCGAGGCTGCCCGCATCGACGGCGCAGGCGAGTTCCGCATCTACTGGTCGATCGTCCTGCCACAGACCAAACCGATCATGGTCACGCTCGGCACGTTCGTGTTCCTGTGGCACTGGAACGACTTCCTCTGGCCGTTGGTGTCGCAGCGATCGCCGGAGCACTACACCTTGACGGTGGGCATGAACAGCCTCCTCGAAGAACAGGCGCCCCTCGCCACGACCATGGCCGGTGCGGTGATCATGTTCATCCCGACCCTGATCATCTTCGTCGTCCTCCAGCGCCACTTCGTCCGCGGCGTCGTCCTGAGCGGCCTGAAGTAGGCCGGATGGGTGAGGCGAATCGTTCGTGGTGAACCGGGTGACGGTGGCGACCGTGTCGGCGGAGCCGCTGCGGCTGGGCGCGGAGGTGCGGCCGGCCGACGCGGGTCAGCGGATGATCGCGCACTGGCGGGACCGGCTGGAGACGGTGCGGTACGCGCGGCCGGACCTCGTGGTGCTGCCCGAGCACTGCGACCGGCCGGCGGCGAGCTACCCGGCGGACCTGCTCGAGGAGTACTTCCAGGTCCGCGGCGACCGGGTCCGGGACGCGTTCGTCGAGCTGGCCGCGGAGATCGGCGCCAACATCGCCTACTCCGGTCTCCGGGTGACCCCCGACGGCCGGTTCAACTCGACGCAGCTCATCGACCGTCGCGGCGAGATCGCCGGCGTCTACGACAAGACCTTCCTGACCGATGGCGAGGCCGTCACGCTGACACCCGGCACCGGCGCTCGGGGCATCCAGCTCGACTTCGGTCTGGTCGCGCCGGCGATCTGCTTCGACCTGAACTTCGACGAGTTGCTACGTGACGTGGCCGGGCTGGGGCCGGACCTGGTGGCGTTCAGCTCGGCGTTCCACGGCGGCTCCCTCCAGACCCACTGGGCATATACGGCTCGGGCCCACTTCGCCGGCGCCGTCTACCCGCCGGCGAGGAGCGCGGTGCTGAGCCCGTTCGGCGAGGTGATCGCGTCCAGCACGAACTATCGCCATGAAGCCGTGGGGACGGTGAACCTCGACACGGTGCTGATCCATATCGACCACAACGGACCGAAGTTCGACGCGATCCGGCGCGAGTACGGGCCGGACGTCCGTATCCACGATCCCGGACTGATCGGCGTCGTGGCCCTGAGCTCGGAACGCGAGGGGCTGTCCGCCACAGACGTCATCGAGCGATTCGAGCTCGAACGGCTCGACGAGTACTTCGCCCGGGTGCGCGAGCGTCAGCCACGGCGCTCCGGGTCTCCCTTGACGCGTCGTTCGCCGGGTCGCTAGGTTTGCAACCGCTTGCACGACGATGACGATGGCGGTCCGTGCAGCAGGCGGTCCGGCGCGGAGCGAAGGAGAGAAGCGTGTCCACACCACCTACGGTGGCGGTCATCGGCGCCGGCGGCGTCGCACAGGTGCACGTGCCCGCGTGGCAGGAGCTCGGCGTGCGGCTGCGGGTGTTCTCCGAGCAGTACGGCGACGGGCTGCGGGACCGGTTGGGTCCGGACGTCATCGCGGGGAGCCTCGCCGAGGCGCTCGACGGCGCCGACGTCGTCGATGTCTGCACGCCGACGCACACGCACGCGGAGATCGTGCGGGCCGCTGCGGCCGCCGGCTGCGACGTCGTCTGCGAGAAGCCGCTGGCGCTGACCTCGGAGCTGGCGACGCAGCTGATCGCCGACTGCGAGAGCGCCGGCGTCGGGCTGTATCCGGCCCACGTCGTGCGGTACTTCCCGGAGTACGCCGTCATGCAGCGACATGTCGCCGCGGGTGGCGTGGGCCGCATCGCGGTGCAGCGGTTCTCGCGGTCCGGCGCGAGGCCGAGGGCGGCCTGGTTCGCCGACGCGGCGCTCAGCGGCGGCATCGTCATGGACCAGATGATCCACGACCTCGACCTCGCTCGCTGGACCGCCGGCCCCGTGCGGCAGGTCTTCGCCCGGTCCGTCGAGACCGACGAGGTGGTCAGCGCCCAGGTCGTCCTCACCCACGAGAACGAGGCCCTGAGCTACGTCAGCGGGGCGTGGATGCCGCCGGGCAGCAGGTTCCGCACCTGGTTCGAGGTGGCCGGTAGCGACGGCCTCGTCCATCATGACTCCGCCCGGCAGGCGTCGCTGACGTTCGACGGCGGTGCCGGCAACGACGGCCGGGGGCTGCTGCCGCCGCGGTCGTTCACCGAGAGCCCGTACACGACGGAGCTGCGGGAGTTCCTGGCCGCCTGCACCGGCGGACCGGCGCCCCGGGTCAGCGCCGCGGACGGACTCGAGGCCGTCCGCCTTGCCGAAGCAGCGAATCTTTCGATGCGCACCGGCACCGCGGTCCGCATCACCGCCGGCGACCACAGGAGCGTGGCATGAACCGCCCCCCACTGCGTATCGGCCTGTTGTCCTTCGCGCATCTGCACGCCGCCTCCTACGCCAGAGTGCTGGCCGGTATGCCCGACGTGGAGGTGCTGTCCACGGACCCCGGCCACGAGGCGCGTCCGGACGGCGAGATCGGCGGCGCGGCGGCCGCGGAACGCTTCGGCGTGCCGTACGCCGACGACATCGACGCGCTGCTGGCGTGGCGGCCCGACGCGGTGGTCGTGTGCTCCGAGAACGTCCGCCATCGCGAACACGTCGAGCTGCTCGCCGCGGCCGGTGTGCACGTGCTGTGCGAGAAGCCGCTGGCGACCTCCGTCGAGGACGCGACGGCGATGGTCAAGGCGTGCGAGGCCGCGGGCGTGCACCTGATGGTCGCCTTCCCGGTGCGGTTCTCCCCGGTGTTCGCCGCGCTGCGCCAGCGGCTCGACGACGGTCAGTTGGGCCGGATCTGCGCCGTGACCGGGACCAACAACGGCCGGGTGCCGGGTGGCCGGGCCTGGTTCACCTATCCGGACCTCGCCGGTGGAGGCGCGCTCACCGACCACACGGTGCACGTGGCCGATCTGATGGACGCGCTCCTCGGTGGCGCGCGGCCGCGCAGCGTCTACGCCCAGGCCAGCAACGTCCTGCACCCCGAACTCCGGGTCGAGACGGCCGGTCTGGTCTCCATCGAGTACCCGGGCGGTATCGTCGCCACCATCGACTGCAGCTGGTCCAAGCCGGACGGCTACCCGATCTGGGGCGGTCTCACGCTGCAGGTCGTGGGGACGGCGGGTGCGGCCGACCTGGACGCGTTCGCCCAACTGGTGACCGGCTTCTCCCAGTCGCGAGGCGCGGCTGTGAACCTCTCCTACGGAGTCGACGCCGACGCCCTGCTGCTGGCCGAGTTCGTCGACGCGATCCGCGAGGGCCGGACGCCGCAGCCCGACGGCTACGTGGGCCTGCGCACAGTGGAGATCGTCGAGGCGGCGTACGCGTCGGCTGGGTCCGGGGAGCCGGTCACCCTGTCGCCGTAGCCGAGCCGGCCGCCTTCCTGGACGAACAGCACACGGCGCCACGACGGCGAGCGGCTCCGACGGCGACAGCGCGAGGTTGCGCGCCCACGGTTCCCAGCCGGCGTCCGGGCACCACGTGGCAGGGGGCGTCGGCCCCGGCCGCTGCCGTTTCGGCTCCCTTGCCCGCACCGCGCCGTGGGGGTAGGTATGACCCGCCCCTTCAGGGAGGGTGCCCACACTACTGGTGGGCACCGACAACGTCGCTCGGCTCGGCTCGCGGTTCGCCTGGCTGGTACGGCGGCCGCAGTTCCTCGGTGGCCCTCTTCGAGCGTGCCGCCGGTGAGCTCGGCGCTCATGGCCGGGCGCAGCTGCGACGTCCGATACCAGCCGAGGACGCAGCTACCCGCTCGTCACCTGCCGGACTGCGTCGGTGACGAGCGGGTAGCAGTGCGCGTGCGGGTCGTTTCTCGAGGATCCGGCCGAGGGGCGGACCTGCTCAGCGGCTGGACCGGCTCACGGTTGTGCTCAGAGATTCGCGCACTGGCGGGTGGCGAGCCCGGTGACGGTGTTGGGGGTGCCGTCGTCGGTGGGAGGGGGCTCGTTGCCGACGCATACGAGAGCGCCGGTGATGGTGTTGCCGGCGACGACCGGGGGCTCGGCGGCGGTGTTGTCGACGAGCCGCACCGGTCCGGTGATGTCGTTGCCGCTGAGGGTGACGACCGAAGTGGTGCCGGTGATGCTGACGAGCCCGCCGATCGAGCTGTCCGTGATCGTGACGAGGGCCGCGGCATCGGCACGGACGGAGCCGGTCACCTCGGCATCGGTCACGACGAGGCCGGCGCCGGCGCCGACGGAGACCGGTCCCGCCACCGTGGCGCCGGTGACGCAGGTGGTGCCCTCGGTGACGGTGAGTGGCCCGTCGTGGCCGTCGGCGATGGTCGTGTCGCACACCACCGGATCCGGGACGTCGTACTCGTACACGTGGATGCCGCTGGAGAAGACGATGTCGCCGTCGGCGTCGACGTTGGCGTAGTTGCCGACGCCGTTCACGAGAAGGGTGTACTCCATGGTCTCGGGGTCGATGCGGAACAGCGAGTTGCGGTTGGTGCCGTAGACGTTGCCGTCGGCGCCGGTCCGCAGGTAGGCGTAGGCCCAGACGGTGCTGCTGCCGTAGCGGTGGCCCAGCAGCTTCTCGGAGTAGACGATCTGCTCCTGTGCGGGGTCGTACTTGAAGACGGTGTCTTCCGACACGCCCCAGATGAGCCCGTCCGGGCCGAGCATGAGGCCGGTGACGCCCTCGTCGCCGGCGACGGGCACGAAGTCGTGCACCTTCTGGCCGGTGTCGGGGTCGAAGACGACGAAGTGCGCCTCGGTCTGGGTCGACGGGGGCGCGCCGAGGCCGCCGTCGATCGTCGTGCCGGCATAGACCAGCCCGTCGTGGTAGAGCACCGAGATGACCGACTGGTCGGTGACCACCTCGGTGGTGTGGACGGTCTTCGTCCCGGTGCCGAAGTCGTACTGGGTGAGCGCGCCCTGATGGTGTCCGTAGTAGGCCACCGTGCCGACGAACACCCGGTCGTTCTGTTCGTCGTAGGCCATGCCGAACGGCCGGTCCTGGTTCTCGGCCTTGAGATCGAACAGCAGCTTCGGCGCCGCGCCCGAGGCCGGGTCGTACTCCAGCAGCTTCCCGTTCCCGTACGCGCCGAGCAGCATCTTCCCGTCGCGAACCGCGGAGGACTCGTACTGGCCGGACTGCAGCGTGTCACCGATCTCGCCGTCCGCCGAGAACGGCGTGAGGCCTGTCGGGTAGCCGGAGGCGTACAACGAGTCCGGCCCGGTGAGGATCTTCTGGACGAGCACCGGGTTCCGGTACTCGACGGGGTGCGCGGCCGAGGTGGCGGTCTGCGGGTTGTACAGCGTCGTGCCGTTGTTGGTCGCCGCGACCATGGTCCAGCCCGGCCAGGCCGGGTCGTCGAGCTGCGTCCACCACGAGTCGTTCAGCACTCCGTGATTGCGCACACCGAGATCCCGGACGCTTCGCGTGGCGGCGTCGTATTCGGCGAACGTCCCGCTCGCCGAGGAGAACACGTACCTGGCGGGTGCGCCGGGAACGGCGGCGACGTGGTAGCCGAAGGCTTCCCGGCCGGTCCCGGTCCAGTACTCCACCTCGTCGTCGGCGTTGATGACGAGCAGCTGGCTGGACCCGCCGCGGGCGAACAGCCGGCCATCGACGAACGTGAACGTGCTGATGAACGACTCGTCCATGGCGCCGGGCGTGGTCTCGTCGCTCAGCAGGGCCGTCTTCGTGCCGTCGGGCGCGACCTTGTAGAGCTGGGCGCGGTTGCCGCCGACGCCGACGTACAGGTTGCCCCGCTCCAGGTCGTAGGCCAGCGCCTTGATGTACGGCTGGCTGGGATCGACCGCGCCCAGGTTGGTGATCGAGTCGTCGGCGGGGTCGTAGCGGTAGAGATAGCCGTTCGGGTACGACCCCAGGTACATGCGCCCGTCCTCCGCGGCGGCGAGACTCCACACGTTCCCGTCGCGCGGCGACTCCGGATTCACCAGCCCGATCTTGCGCAGCTGGGTGGTCGCCGGGTCGTACACCCACAGGTTGTTGTCGGTCGTCGTGACGAAGTAGATCCGGCCGTCCGTCGATGCGCGCAGCTCCATGGAGAAGTCCGCCCCCGGCAGGCCGAAGGTCCGGACGATCTCGCCGGTCGTGGCGTCGGCGACGACGAACGTGGCCGGAGCCTCGGAGTCACCCGCGCCCCGGAAGATCGCGTAGAACCTGGGTGCGCCGTCCTCGAGCCCGATGAGGGTGTTCTGGACGTGGCGGCTGGTCACCGGGGTGCCGGTGTAGGACAGCCGCGGGTCCTGGGCGAGGACGTCCTCAGGTTCCGGGTTCGGTGGCAACGCGGGCGGCGCGGCCGTCGCCGCGGCGCCCGGGTCTGCGGCGCTCGCCCGGGGGAGGGCGAGCGCCGCACCCGCGAGCACCAGCATGACGGCGACCGCCAGGGCGAGCAGCCGCGTCGGCGGCCTGGACACAGAGGTTTCGTACATCGCTACCTCGCAGGTCATGGGTCGGGTGGGCTCGGGTTCAGAGGTCGGCGCACTGGCCGGTTCGGGGTCCGGTGACGGTGTTGGCGTCGCCGTCGCTGACGGGTGCCGGGTCGTTGCCGGAGCAGGCGAGCGGGCCGGTGATGGTGTTGCCGCCGACGACGGGTGGCGCGGTGGTGGTGTTGCCGGTGAGCTCGACCGGGCCGGTGATGTCGTTGCCGGTGACGGTGAGCGTGCCGGTGGTGCCGGTGACGTGGGTCGGGCCGCTGATGGTGCTGCCGGTGATGGTGACGGTGGCCGCCGTATGCGCCCGGACGGGTCCGGTCACCTCGGAGCCGGTCAGGACGAGGCCGGCGGCCGCGCCGACGGTGACCGGTCCCACCACCGTGGCGTCGGTGACGCACGTGGTGCCCTCGGTGACGGCCAGCGGGCCGGTTTGGGTGCCGGTGATCTCCTGGTCGCAGACGACGGGGCCGGGCACGTCGTACCTGAAGATGTTGATGCCGCTGGAGAACAGGATGTCGCCGTTGGCGTCGACGTTGGCGTAGTTGCCGACGCCGTTGACCAGCCGGGTGTACTCCATCGTCTCGGCGTCGATGCGGAACAGCGAGCCGCGGTTGGTGCCGTAGACGTTGCCGTCGGCGCCGGTCACGAGGTAGGCCCAGGCCCAGACGGTGCTGGTGCCGTACCGGTTGACCAGCAGTTTCTTGGAGAACACGATCTTCTGCTGCGCGGGGTCGTACTTGAAGACGGTGTCCTCCGACACGCCCCAGATGAGCCCGTCCGGGCCCACCATCAGTCCGGTGACGCCCTCGTCACCGGCGACGGGCACGAAGTCGTGCACCTTCTGGCCGGTGTCGGGGTCGAACACGACGAAGTGCGCCTCGGTCTGGCCGGACGGGGGAGCGCCCAGGCCGCCGTCGAGCGTCGTGCCGACGTACAGCAGCCCGTCGTGGTGCAGGACGGAGATGACCGACTGGTCGGCGACCACCTCCGCGGTGTAGACGCTCTTCTTCCGCGTGGCGAAGTCGTAGACGGCGAGTGCGCCTTGGTTGTTGCCGTAGTAGGGCACGGTGCCGACGAACAGCCGGTCGTTCTCCTCGTCGTAGTCCATGGCGAAGGGCCGGTCCTGGTCCTCGGCCTTGAGGTCGAACAGCTGGCGCGGCGCCGTGCCGGCGGCCGGGTCGTACTCCAGCACCCTGCCGTTGCCGTACGCGCCGAGCAGCATCTTCCCGTCCCGGACGGCCGACGACTCGTACTGACCGCTCTTGAGCGTCGCTCCGGCGTCGCCGGTGACGGAGTCGAACGGGGTGAGCCCCTCCATGTAGCCGGAGGCGTACATCGAGTCCGGCCCGGTGAGGATCTTCTGGATCGCCACCGGATTGCTGAACTCGATCTCGTGCGCGACCGATTCACCCGTGGTGAGGTTGATGCGCGCGACGCCCTCGCTGGTGGCAGCCACCATCGTCGGCCCCGGCCAGTCCGGGTCGCCGAGATCGGTCCAATAGGCATCGTTCAGGTAACCGTTGTTCGGGATGCCGAGGTCCCGCTTGGTCCCGGTGGCGGCGTCGTACTCCCAGAAGGTCGAGCCGTAGGTGAAGACGTACCTGCCGGGCGCGTCCGGGCGTTCGGACACGTGGTAGCCGAACATCTCCTTGCCCGAGTCCGTCCAGTACTCGACCTGGTCGTCGGCGCCGATCACGAGCAGCTGGCTGGACCCGCCGCGGGCGAACAGCCGGTCCCCGGTGAAGGTGAACGAGAACACGAACGACTCGTCCTGCAGCCCGGGCGCGTTCTCGTCGGTGATCAGAGCGGTCGTCGTGCCGTCGGACGAGACCTTGTAGATCTGCGCCCGGCTGCCGCCGACACCCACGTACAGGTTCTGCCGTTCGAGGTCGTACGCCATGGCGCGGATGTACGACTGGCTGGGGTCGACCTGACCGAGGTTCGTGACTGTGCCGTCCGCCGGGTCGTACAGGTAGAGGTGACCCTTGGGGTAGGTGCCGACGTACATCTTGCCGTCCTCGGCGGCGGCCAGCGACCAGACGTAGCCGTCCGTCGGGGTCTCCTCGTTGAGTGGGCCGAGGTTGGTGACGTCCTTCGTCACCGGGTCGTAGACCCAGAAGTTGTAGTCGTAGGTCGTGCCGAAATAGACCTTGCCGTCCGTCGCGGCTCGCACCTCGGTCGCGTGCGAAGCACCTGGCAGGTGAAGGGAGCGAACGAGCTCGCCGGTCAGGGCGTCGGAGACGACGAACGCCGCCGGGCTGTCGGTCTCGCCCGCACCCCGGTACACCCCGTAGACCACCTGCCGGCCGTCCTCCTCGCCCATCACCATGTTGGTGATGATCTTCGTCGTGACCGGTGCGCCGAGATGGGACAGCCGCGGGTTCTGCGCGACGACCTCGTCCGGGGCCGGGTTCGGTGGCAGGCGAGGAGGAGTGGCCGTGGCACCGGCGACCGGCTCGGTGGCCGCGCCGTTCAGCGGCTCGGCGGTGGCGGCGCCCGTCAGGACGAGCGCGCCGGTCGCCGCGAGAGCGAAGAGTCGCGTCCGGGCGCGGTTCAGGAGACGGTACATCGCTACCTCGCAGGTCATGGGTCGGGTGGGCTCGGGTTCAGAGGCCGGCGCACTGGCCGGTGCGGGGTCCGGTGACGTCGTTGGGGTCGCCGCCGTCGACGGGTGCGGGGTCGTTGCCGGTGCAGGCGAGCGGCCCGACGACGGTGTTGCCGCCGACGACCGGTGGCGCCGTGGTGGTGTTGCCGGTGAGGGCGACCGGCCCGGTGAGCCGGTTGCCGGTGAGGGTGAGCGTGCCCGTGGTGCCGGTGAGGTGGATCGCCCCGGTGATCCGGGAGTCGGTGATGACGACCGCGTCGGCGCCGGTGGCCGTGATGGGGCCGCTGACGGTGGCGCCGGTGACGCAGAGCGTGCCGTCGGTGACGACGAGCGGTCCGGCGTGGGTGCCGGTGATCTCCTGGTCACACACGATCGGTTCGGGGACGTCGTACTTGAACAGGTGGACGCCGGTGGAGAACAGGATGTCGCCGTTGGCGTCGACGTTGGCGTAGTTGCCGGCGCCGTTGACCAGGCGGGTGTACTCCATGGTGTCGGCGTCGATGCGGAACAGCGAGCCGCGGTTGGTGCCGTAGACGTTGCCGTCGGCGCCGGTCACGAGGTAGGCCCAGGCCCAGACGGTGCCGCTGCCGTAGCGGTGGCCCAGCAGCTTCTCGGAGTAGACGATCTGCTCCTGCGCGGGGTCGTACTTGAAGACCGTGTCCTCGGAGACGCCCCAGATCAGGCCGTCGGGGCCGACGGTGAGGCCGGTGACGCCCTCGTCGCCGGCGACCGGTACGAAGTCGTGCACCTTCTGGCCGGTGTCGGGGTCGAAGACGACGAAGTGCGCCTCGGTCTGGGTCGACGGGGGAGCGCCCAGCCCGCCGTCGAGCGTGGTGCCGACGTAGAGCAGGCCGTCGTGGTAGAGCACCGAGATCACCGACTGCTCCGACACGATCTGCGTGGTGAAGACGGTCTTCTCCTTGGTCGCGAAGTCGTACATCGCGACGGCGCCCTGATGGGTGCCGTAGTAGGGGACGGTGCCCATGAAGACGCGGTCGTTCTGCTCGTCGTAGTCCATGGCGAACGGCCGGTCCTGGTCCTCGGCCTTGAGGTCGAACAGCAGCTTCGGCGCCGCGCCCGAGGCCGGGTCGTACTCCAGCAGTTTCCCGTTGCCGTACGCGCCGAGCAGCATCGTCCCGTCGCGGACGGCTGACGACTCGTACTGGCCGGACTGCAGCGTCGCCCCGATCTCGCCGGTGACCGAGTCGAACGGCGTGAGCCCGATCATGTAGCCGGAGGCGTACATCGAGTCCGGCCCGGTCAGGATCTTCTGCACGGTCACCGGGTTGGCGAAGTCGACCGTGTGCAGCTCCGAGCGGCCGGTCGTCGGGTTCATCAGGACGCTGCCGCCCTGGGTGGCGGCGAGCATGCTGTAGCCCGGCCACTCGGGGTCGTCGAGCTCGATCCAGCGGCTGTCGTTGAGGTAGGTGTTCGTCTTGATGCCGAGGTCGCGCGTGGTCGCGGTGGCGGAGTCGTACTCCCAGAAGTTGGTGCCGTAGCCGAAGATGAACTTCCCGGGCGCGTCCGGGCGGGCGGAGACGTGATAGCCGAACGCCTCCTTGGCGCCGCCCTTCCAGTACTCCACCGTGTCGTCCGGCCGCATGACCAGCAGTTGGCTGGACACGGTGCGGGCGAACAGCCGGTCACCGGTGAAGGTGAACGTGTTGATGAACGTCTCGTCCATCAGGCCGGGCGCGTTCTCCTCGGTGATGAGGGCGGTCTTCGTCCCGTCGGCCGTGATCTTGTAGACCTGCGCCCGGGTGCCGCCGACGCCGACGTAGAGGGTGTCGCGGCCGAAGTCGTAGGCCAGCGCCCGCACGTACGCCTGAGTCGGGTCCACCGCGCCCAGGTTCGTGAACGACCCGTCGGCGGGGTCGTACTCGAACAGGTAGCCCTTCGGGTACGTGCCGATGAACATGGTGCCGCCGGGGCCGGCGGTCATCGTGATGGGGTAGCCGTCGCCGGGCTTGTCGGCGTTGATGAAGCCGAGATCGGTCACCTGCCGGGTGGCGGGGTCGTACTCCCACAGCTTGTAGTCGTGGTTGGTGCCGATGTAGACCTTGCCGTCGGTGGACGTGCGGATCTCGAAGTTCCCCTCGGCGCCGGGCAGCGGCAGCGCGCGGATGACCTCGCCGGTGTTGGCGTCCGCGACGACGAGCGTGCACGGGTTGTCGGTGTCGGCGTGGCCGCGGTAGGCGCCGTAGGTGACGGCCCTGCCGTCCTCCTCGCCGAGCACCGAGTTGGTGGTGATCTTGCTGGTCACGGGCGTGCCCAGGTAGCTGATCGCCGGGTCCTGGGCCAGCACGTCCTCAGGGGTCGGGCTGGACGGCAGGGGCGGAGGCGTCGCGGCGGCGGACGGCGGCCCGGCGAGTGCCGCGCCGGTCAGCGCGAGCCCCGCGGCGGTGACCAGGGACAGGATTCGGTGCATGGGCTACCTCGCTTGTCGTCGGGTCGGGAGGCGCGTGGTCAGAGGCCGGCGCACTGGCCGGCGCGGGGTCCGGTGACGGTGTTGGGGTCGCCGCCGTCGACCGGCGCGGGGTCGTTGCCGGTGCAGGCGAGGGCGCCCGTGATGGTGTTGCCGCCGACGACGGGTGGCGCCTCGGTGGTGTTGCCGGTGAGGGCGACCGGCCCGGTGAGCTGGTTGCCGGTCAGGGTGAGCGTGCCGGTGGTGCCGGTGACGTGGATCGGCCCGGTGATCCGGGAGTCGGTGATGACGACCGCGTCGGCGCCGCTGGCGGTGATGGGGCCGCTGACGGTGGCGTCGGTGACGCACAGCGTGCCCGCGGTGACGGCCACCGGCCCGGTGTGGGCGCCGGTGATCTCCTGGTCGCACCGGAGCGCGTCGGGGACGTCGTACTTGTACACGTCAACGCCGTGGGAGAAGAGGAGGTCGCCGTTCGCGTCGACGTTGGCGTAGTTGCCGACGCCGTTGACCAGCAGCGTGTACTCCATCGTCGCCGGGTCGATCCGGAACGCCGAGAACCGGTTCGTGCCGTAGACGTTGCCGTCGGCGCCGGTCACCAGGTAGGCGTAGGCCCAGACGGTGCTGGTGCCGTAGCGGTGGCGCAGCAGCTTCTCGGAGAAGACGATCTCCTCGGTCGCGGGGTCGTACGTGAAGACCGTGTCCTCCGACACGCCCCAGATCAGCCCGTCCGGGCCCGCCATCAAACCGGTCACGCCCTCGTCGCCGGCGACCGGGACGATGTCGTGCACCTTCTGGCCGGTCTCGGGGTCGAAGACGACGAAGTGGCCGTCGGTCTGGCCGGACGGCGGCGCGCCGAGGCTGCCGTCGACGGTCGTGCCGGCGTACACGAGCCCGTCGTGGTAGAGCACCGAGATCACCGACTGGTCGGTGACGATCTCGGTCGTGTAGACGCTCTTCTCGCCCGTGGCGAAGTCGTACTGGGTGAGCGCGCCCTGGTTGGAGCCGTAGTAGGCGACGGTGCCGACGAACAGCCGGTCGTTCTCCTCGTCGTAGTCCATGCCGAACGGCCGGTCCTGGTCCTCGGCCTTGAGGTCGAACAGCAGTCGCGGCGCGGCGTCGGCGGCCGGGTCGTACTCCAGCACCCGGCCGTTGCCGTACGCGCCGAGGAGCATGGTGTCGCCCCGGACCGCCGACGACTCGTACTGGCCCGACTGCAGCGTCTCGCCGGCCTCGCCGGTCACCGAGTCGAACGGCGCGAGCCCGACCATGTAGCCGGAGGCGTACATCGAGTCCGGCCCGGTGAGGATCTTCTGCACCGTGACGGGGTTGGCGAAGTCGATGGTGCGCGGCTCGGACCGGCCGGTCGCCGGGTTCATCAGCACGGTGCCGTCCTGGGTGGCGGCGAGCAGGCTGTAGCCGGGCCACTCGGGATCGTCCAGCTGCACCCACCGGCTGTCGTTGAGGTATCCGTTCGTCTCGATGCCCAGGTCGCGGGTGGTCGCGGTGGCCGAGTCGTACTCCCAGAACGTCCGGCCGAACGTGAAGACGTACGTCCCGGGGGCGTCCGGGCGGGCCGCGACGTGGTACCCGTGCGCCTCGTTGCCCTGGCCCTTCCAGTACTCCACCGTGTCGTCGGCCCGGATGACCAGCAGCTGGTTGGAGACCCGGGCGAAGAGGCGGTCGTCGACGAAGGTGAACGTGCTGACGAACGACTCGTCCATGGCGCCGGGCGTGGCCGCGTCGCTGAGCAGCTCCGTCGTGGTGCCGTCGGGCGCCACCTTGAAGATCTGGGCCCGGGTGCCGCCGGTGCCGACGTAGAGCGTGTCGCGCTCGAAGTCGTAGGCCAGGCCCTTGATGTAGGCCTGGGTCGGGTCGACCGCGCCGAGGTTGGCGATGGAGTCGTCGGCCGGGTCGTACCGGTACAGGTAGCCCTTGGGGTACGTGCCGATGAACATGGTGCCGTCGGGCCCGGCGGTCATGGTGAAGGCGTGGCCGTCCCTGGGATTCTCCGGGTTGAGCGGCCCGATGTCCCGGAGCTCCTTGGTGCCGGGGTCGTAGGACCACAGGTGGAAGTCGGGGGTGGTGGCGAAGTAGACGGTGCCGTCGGTCGAGGCCCGCGTCTCGAACGTCCCCTCGGCGCCGGCGGCCGGGAGGGCGCGGATGACCTCGCCGGTGTCGGCGTTCGCCACCACGAACGTCGCCGGGTGATCGGTGTCGGGGTGGCCACGGTAGACGCCGTACGTGACGGCCGTGCCGTCCTCCTCGCCGAACACCGCGTTCGTGGTGATCTTGCTGGTGACCGGCGTCCCCAGGTGCGAGATCGCCGGGTTCTGCGCGACGACGTCCGCCGGCGTGGGGTCGGTCAGCCGGGGCGGCTCGAGGGCACCGGCGGTGACTGTGACGGTGTCGAAGTAGCCGGCGCCGCGCGGGGTGGTGGCCGAGTAGAGCAGGACGGTGCCGGTGACCGCGCCCTCGGGGGCGGTGGCGGTGATCGACGTCGTCGTCCACGCGCCGCCGGTCTCGCCCTGCGGGGTGGCGACGTTCGTGAGGCGGGTGCCCTCGGCGTCGTAGAAGCGCAGGTAGACGGCGAGCTGGTCGCGGTCCACGCGGGTCATCGCCGCAGCCGTGTAGGCCCGCCGCACCTCGACGTCGAAGGGATCGCTCTCGATGGCGACGCCGTAGACGCCGGAGTCGTCGGTGATCGACAGGCTGTGGGTGCCCTCGTGCGCCGCGTCCTCGGTGACGGCGTACGAGGTGTCCGGCCGCGCCGAGCCCACCAGCTGCCAGCCCGGGATGACGCCGTCGGTGACAGGCTCCTCGAACGACGGGTTGGCCAGGACCGGATCCGCCGCCGTGGCGACCGGCGCGCCCGATGCCGGAACCGCCCCCGAGGCCAGCAGGGCGGTGGCGCCGAGAAGCGCGGCGGCGCGGGCCGTGAGGCGACCGCGCCGCCGCGGGCCGTGGTGTCCGTTCGCGTGCCGGGAAGTCATCGCGACTAGCTCCCTTTCCTTGCCGGAATGGAACCGAGCGCCGCGCATGCAAAGGGAGCGGCCAGAGCGGCCGACGAGTTGTGCAACCGGATGCATGCAAGCGGTTGCAAGGCAAGCTAGCGGTCCGGCCGCGAGCCGTCAAGAGGTCGTGGGCGCCGCCCGCGTCAGCTCGAAGTCGACGGTGAACGTGTACGACCAGGGCAGTCGCGCGTCGTCGATGCGCCAGCCGGCGAGTGCGTCGACACCGGCGGCCCAGGCGCGAAGGTCCCGGGTGATCCGGTCGTGGACCGCGGGCAACTCGTCGAGCGGCGGGTCGAGCAGCCCGCGGGCGGCGGCCTCGTCCTGGATGCGGCGCCGCACGACCGGCAGGTAGTGGGCGTCCTCGATGATCTTGCGGGCGAGGAACCGGCGACGTTCGGCGGCCGCGGCCTCGGTGCCGGCCAGGACGGCCGCGACGCCGGCGGAGAGGGTGGTGCCGATCGAGTTGCCGGCGGTGTTCCAGCCGCCGTAGGCGGCCAGGCGCCCCAGCACGCGCCGCGCGTCCAGCGCCTCGACCAGCCGCGGGTCGCCGCCGTTGGCGTAGTGCACGTCGGCCAGCGCCACCACGCGGCCGTCGTCGAGCAGCCGTTCGACGGCGTCGACGAGCGGGTCCACCGGCGCCGCGGCGGTGAGGTCCGGCGGCGAGGACACCCAGTCGCCGGGCTCGACCGCCGGCGGGTGGACGGCGAGCACCAGGTCCGCGTCAGCCGGATCGGCCACCTGGACGCCGCCGACGGCCCGGATCTGGTTCGCCAGGCCGATCCGCAGCGGCCGATCCTCGTACGGCGCGATGCGCTCGAGCCCGGCCTCGTCCGGGCAGACGACCGTGATGCGCGGCCGCACCCCGGCGGCGCTCGCCGCGACGCGTGCCACCAGGACGCTGGGCACTTCGTCGGCGCCCGGGTACATCAGCACGTCGGCGCCGAGGCGGTCCGCCCAGTGCCCGAGCAGGCGGCGCTCGGCCGCCGGCAGGCCGCGCGGCGCGGTGTCGTCCGAGGAGATCACCAGCGTGTCGAGGACGCCGTCCGCCGCCAGCTCCAGCGCGGCGAGGTTGACCGCGTGGTTGCGGGCGCGCCGCCGCACGAGGTCGCGCACGTACTCGTCGGGGACGCTCGCGCGGGCGGCGGCGACGGTCGCCTCGTCCGTCTCGCCGAGGGACGCCTCGTCCCACAGCCGGGAGAGCGTCCCGAGCCGGGCCCCGTGGGTGGCCCAGTACTCCGGTTCCTGCCGGGAGCGGGCGCGGTTGTCGTAGGTGGGCAGCCGCGTCACGACGCCGTAGGCGGTCACCGGCGTGCCGAGCTCGCGCAGCACGGAGAGTCGCGGGACGACGTCGGCCATCCGGTCCTCGGTGTTGCGCGACGGGATCAGCCCGCCGTGCACGAGCAGCTCGAGCGAGACCAGCACGTGGTCGACGTCCGGCGCGACGCCGCGCAGCCAGCCGGCGAGGCCGGCGGTGTCGGCGGGCGTCCGGAACGACGGCATCAACTCCTTCGGCGGGGTCAGGACGTCGACGCCGGCGCAGCGGCCGATCGTCGCCGCGTAGCCGCGGGTGTTCGGCCGCTCGTCGGGCGGGAGCAGGGCGATGCGGGTCACGTCGGGCACCTTCCGGAAGGGGTCAGTAGAGGCCGGGCTCGGCCGGAGCGGAGATCGTCACGGCGCCGTCGCGCACGGTCGTGAGGTCCGGCCGGTCGCCGCCGAGCCGCGCGTTGGCCGCCGGTGCGTACTGGCGGCTGTTGTACTCGAGGTGTGGTGACGGCAGGTCGAACAGGCTGACCAGCCGGGCCGAGTGCACCAGCGCCAGGTCGACCGCGGTGAGGTCCTGGACCGTCACGTAGAGGCCGGCCGCCTTGGCGGCGGCGTGCGCGAGCAGCGCCGCGCTGTGCCCCTTGCCCGCCTTGACGACGATTCCGCCCCAGCCGGCGTCGCGCAGAGCCGGCACGGTGTGCGGGTCGGTCAGCCCTTCGTCCATGACGACGGGGAGGCGGCGGCCGATGCGGGCCAGCGCGGCCGGGTCGGGCGTCGTGTCGCGCGGCACCGGCTGCTCGACGTAGGCGACGGCCCGGCCGGCCGCCGGATCGATCCGGTCGAGGTGGTCGAGTAGGTCCCCGACGTCGTCGGGCCGCTGGTAGCCCTCGTTCGGGTCGATCGCCAGCGCGAGGTCGAGGCCGAGGTCCCGGCCCAGCCGGTGCACGTCGGCCACCCGCCGGGCGTCCTTGGCGGCGTCGCGCGCGTGGACCTTGATCTTCACGTGCCGCACGCCGTCGGCCGTCAGCCACTCGCGCAGGGATCGCCGCCCGTCCGCGGCGTCGTCCGGTTCGAGCGGATCGGTCGCGCCGGCCAGGTGCTGGACCTCCAGCCGCGTCCGCCGGGCGGCGAGGAAGTCGCCCGGCCAGCGGCCGTCCAGGGCCGGGCCGAGCCGGACGCCGAGGTCGTCGCGCAGGTGCCGCCCGGTGTACATCGTGTGGGCGGGCAGCCCGGCGGCCCGGGCCCAGGCGTCGTGCAGCGCGTTGTCGACGGCGCCGAGCGACAGCAACGCGGCCAGCGGCGGCACCGGCTCACCGAGCCCGGCGGCCGCGGCGGCGGCAGCGGCGGCGTCGCCGACGGCCTCGTGGGCGTCGAGCCAGCGGCGGATCGGGTCGGCCGGCGGCAGGCCGCACGCCCCGTCGGCCAGCCGCCGGGTCAGGTCGCGCAGGACCGCGTCGCGCTGCTCGACCGTGAGGGCCGAGCGCGGCCAGGCCCAGGGGACGGAGAGGATCGACGCGCCGCGGCCCGTGGCCGTCGCGCCCGCGCGGTTGCGGACGTCCACCTCGACGACGGCCACCGTGAACCAGGCGATGGTCCGCCCGCTGATGACGAACGGGTGGGCGAGGTCGGTCTGCGTGAACGCCACCCGGGCGTCGAGCACCTCGACGTCGGTGTCGATCTCCGTCACGGCTGGGCCTCCAGTTCGACGAGCTGCAGCAGATTGCGGGCGATGTGGAACGGGTCCTTCACCGGCAGCGCCACGACCTCGTCGAGCGGCCGGCCGGCGCGGTCGCGGATCTGGATCCACTCCGCGCCGTCGGCGCCGCCGGGGAAGGTGTGCAGCGTGTAGCCCCAGATGCGGTCGAACCACTCGCGCGCGCCGCCGTCGTCGTAGCGGTGCGCGGCGAGCGCCGTGGTGTAGGCGGCCTCGGTGTGCACCCACCAGAGCTTGGTGTCCCAGGTGCGGGCGAGCAGCCGCTCGTACGGCGTGCCCGAGTCGCGGCCGCGGGGCGCGGCGGGGGCGGCGCGGTCGACGTAGCGGAACAGGCCGCCGTGGGTCTCGTCCCAGGCCGACGCGCACAGCGGCGCCACGCTGGCCAGCAGGTCCGGTACGACGTCGGGGCGGCCGATCAGCTCGGCCGTGTGCAGCGCGACCCAGAGGCCCTCCAGCGCGTGGCCGGGTACCCGGTGCCGGGCCACCAGCGTCTCGTCGAGGTCCGGGTCGTCGGGCCGCATCTCCACGAAGGTGCCGTCGGGCAGCCGGTGGGTGAGCATGACGTCCAGCGCGGCGCTCAGCCGGTCCCGGTCCGGCTCCGGCAGGGCGCCGAGCCGCTGCCGCGCCTCCGCGTGCACGAGCAGCGTGTTGAGCAGGATCATCCGCGGGCCGAACGCGACGAAACCGGGCGGGACGTCGTACGGCGGCGTCGGGGCGGTGCCGTCGCCGATGTCGTGCGCGGCCCGCGCCAGGATCGGCTCGGCGAGCTCCAGCCAGCCCGGCTCCGCGGTGACGGCGGCCAGCTCGGCCAGCCCCATGACCACGAAGCAGTCGGCGTACACACTGCGCGTCTCGCCGTTCGGCCCGGTCGCCGGCGTGCCGTCGGTGGCCGTGACGAAGTGGCACGCCGCGTCGTCGCGGATGGCGTGGCGGGCGAGGAACGCCGCGCCGGCCTCGGCGTGCCGGACGAGGGCGGCGGCGTCGACGTCGAGCCGGCCACGGTCGGCCAGCCCGGCCGCACGGGCGAGCAGCCAGACGAAGCGGCCCTGCGACCACGTGTACTTGTCGGTCGACGCCAGCGTGCGGCCGCGGTTGTCGAAACACGTGTGGAAACCGCCGTGCCCGGGGTCGATCCCGTGCTCCAGCCAGAACGGCAGGATGACCTTCTCCAGTTCGGTCCGCGCCTTGGATCGCATCGCTTTCCTCAGGTAGCAATCGCTTGCAGTGGATTTTCGCGGCTACAGTAGCGCGTGGGAAGGAGACCAGTGACAGGCGAACGATCGAAACGGGTGACGATCTACTCGATCGCCCAGGAATGCGGCGTCTCGGCGTCCACCGTGTCCCGGGCCTTCACCCGCCCCGACATCGTGAACGACGACGTCCGCGAGCGCATCCACGCCGTCGCGAGGCGCCTGGGCTACCAGCCGAACAAGGCCGCGCGCGGACTTGCCACCGGCCGCGCGGGCATGGTGGGCCTGCTCGTCCCCGACATCACCAACCCGTTCTTCCCGCCGCTCGTCCGCGCCATCCAGCAGGCCGCGTCGGTCCAGGACTGGTCCGTCCTGCTGCTCGACGCCGACGAGGTGGCGCACGAGGAGACCGAGCTCGTCGAGCAGGTCAAGGCCCAGGTCGACGGCCTGATCGTCGCGTCGCCGCGCTCGCCCGACGCCGACCTCGAGGCCACCCTCGGCGACCTCCCCGCCGTCATCGTCAACCGCGTCGTCCCCGGCCGCCCGAGCGTCGTCTGCGACAACTCGGCGGCGCTGACGGCCGCCGGGCAGCACCTGCACCAGCTCGGGCACCGGCGGTTCGCGCTGCTGCGCGGCCCCGAGGCGTCCTGGGCGGCGCGGCAGCGGGCCGAGGCCATCCGCGGCTGGGCGCTCGCGGCCGGGGTCGAGCTGGTCGAGCTCGGCGATTTCGCCGCGTCCTACGAGGGCGGCCGCGAGGCGGCGCCGGCGCTGCTCGGCAGCGACGCCACGGCGGCGTTCGCGTTCGACGACCTCATGGCCTGCGGCGTGCTCGCCGGCCTGGCCGAGGCCGGCCGCTCCGTCCCCGACGACCACAGCCTGGTCGGCTGCGACGACGTCCTCCTGGCCCAGACGGTGACCCCCAGCCTCACCACGGTCACCGCGCCGGTCGGCGAGCTCGGGTCGACGGCCATCGGCCTGCTCCGCGCCGCCATGCGCGGCGACGACGCCCGCGAGGTCCGCCTCGACGGCACGCTGTCGCTGCGCGCCTCCACCGGACCCGTCCCGGCCGGAGTCGCCAGCCGCTGACCGCGGTGTGTTCGTGCTGGTGAGACCCTCCCCCTCACCACCGGCGTTGTCAGCCGGGCCAGGATCCCCCGGGCCGAGGTTGGTCACGGGGACATGGCCGGCGTCGTGACCTGCTGCCTAGATTGACGAGCATGCCGGGCACCTCGGGCCCCGGAGCGCGAGGGGGAGCGGTGTGCGAATGGACTGGATGACAGGCGGCCAGGCGGCGGTGACGGCGCTGGCCGCCCACGGCGTCGAGGTGGTCTTCGGGATCCCCGGCAGCCACAACCTGGAGATCTACCGGCACCTGACGGCGGCCGGCATCCGGCACGTCGTCTGCCGGCACGAGCAAGGCGCCGGTTACGCGGCCGACGGGTACGCGCGGGTCGCCGGTCGGCCCGGGGTGATCGTCACGACCAGCGGGCCGGGCATCCTCAACGCGGCGGCAGCGCTGGCCAGCGCCTACGGCGACTCCGTGCCCGTGCTGGCCATCACGCCGGGGCCGCCGCGCGGTACCGAGCGGCTGGACCGCGGCTGGATGCACGAGGTGAAGGACCAGCGTGCCGCGCTGGACGCGATCGTCGACCGTGCCGTGCGCTGCGAGAGCCCGCAGGCGGTGGCCGACGCGGTCGGCGACGTCTTCGCCGGCTGGGCCGCCACCCGGACCCGCCCGGTCGTGCTGGAGATCCCGGTCGACGTGCTCGCCGAGGCCGGCCCGGTCGGCCCCATCGGCGTGCGGCCGGCGCCGGCCGCGCCGATCGCGCCGGACGACGCGCTGGTCCGGGCGGCCGGCGTGCTCGACGCCGCCGCGACACCGGTCGTCGTCGCCGGTGGCGGGGCGATCCGCGCCACGGCGTCGGTCCGCGCGCTGGCCGAGCGGCTGGGCGCGCCGGTCGTCGAGACCCAGCGCGGCAAGGGCGTCCTGCCGGCCGGCCACGAGCTCGCCGTCGGGCCGTCGCTGGGCACCACGGCCGGACGGGCGCTCGTGCGGGCCGCGGACGCCGTCCTCGTCGTCGGCACCGAGCTGAGCGACGCCGAGGCCGGCGGCGAGCCGCTGGCCTGCACCGGCACCGTCATCCGGGTGGACGTCAGCCCGGCCCAGCTGCACAAGAACCTGCCCGCCAACCTGCCGCTGCTGGGCGACGCCGGGCGGGTGCTGGACCGGCTGGCCGCGCTCGTCCAGCCGGCCGGCGACGACAGCGGCGCCACCCGCGCGCGCCAGGCCGCGGACGCCGTCGCCGCGGAGCTGGACGACGTGCTGGCGCCGCACCGCTGGATCCACGACGCGCTGGTGAAGGTGCTGCCGGCCGGCGCCGTGCTCACCGGCGACAGCTCACAGGTGACCTACAAGGGGACCATCCACCTGTGGCCCGCGCCGGCGCCGGACCGCGTCCTGGCGCCGTCCGGGTTCGCCACCCTCGGCTACGCCGTACCGGCCGCCGTCGGCGCGACCCTGGCCGGCCCCGGCGTGCCGGTCGTCGCCGTCCTCGGTGACGGCGCCCTGATGTTCAGCGTCCAGGAGCTGCGGACCGCCGCCGACCTCGGACGCCCGCTGCCGGTCGTCGTCGCCGACAACGGCGGCTACGCCGAGATCGCCGAGGAGATGGACGCCACGGGGATCCCGCGGCTCGGTGTCGACCTGCCACCGCCGGACTATCCGGCACTGGCCGCCGCCATGGGCGCGGCCTACGCGGCCGTGACGGACGTGGCGACGCTCGCCGACGCCCTCGCCGCCGCGCTCGACCATCCGGGGCCGACGTTGATCCTGGCCCGGTCCTGACAACCAGAGAATGAGGTCGATTGGCATGAAGAGCAGAAACCTGGCCGTCGCGAGCATCGCCGGCGCCGCCGCGCTGCTGCTGGCCGCCTGCGGAGGCGGTGGCGACACCGCGCAGACGGGCGGCGGTGACGGCGGCTCGGTCACGTTCGTCGCCTGGGGCGGCAACGCCCAGGAGGCCGCGACCAAGGGCTGGCTCGAGCCGTTCTCCGAGGAGACCGGCATCCAGGTGGTCCAGGACAGCCCCAACGACTACGCGAAGTTCCAGCAGATGGTCGAGAGCGGCAATGTCATCTGGGACGTCGTCCAGTCCGGCTCAGACATCGGCGTGGTCGACGACCCCAACGGCATCCTCACCGAGATCGACTGCACGGTGGTGCCCTGCGACGAGCTGAACGGCCTGTTCGGGGCGGAGAAGTACGGCATCCCGGCACTGGTGTTCAGCGTCGTGCTCGGCTACAACACCGAGGCGTTCGACGAGGCGCCGACGTCGTGGGCCGACTTCTTCGACGTCGAGGCGTTCCCCGGCAAGCGGGCCATCTACGCCAAGGACGCCTCCGGCGGCCTGCAGGGCCTGCTCGACCTCGCGCTCATCCAGGACGGCGTGCCCATCGACGAGCTGTACCCGCTGGACGTCGAGCGGGCACTGGCCAAGCTGGAGACGATCAAGGACCACCTGATCTTCTACAACGACTTCGCCGAGTGCACGAACCTGCTCGCGACCGGCGAGGCCGTCATGGCCAACTGCTACAACGGCCGCATCGCGCTGGCCGAGGAGGAGGGGCTGCCGGTCGGCCTCGTGTGGTCGAACCAGGTCCAGTACGCCGACTACATGGTCGTGCCGAAGGGCGCTCCGGCCGAGGAGAACGCCATGCGGCTGATCGCCTACATGGTCGACAAGGACACCAGCGCCCAGCTGGGCAACTTCATCGCCTACGGCTCGCCGAACCCGCAGGCGTCGCCGGACCCGGAGGTCGCGGACACGCTGCCGACGTCGAACGAGCTGTCCGGCGCCGACGCCCCGATCCGCATCGACGACGCGTGGTGGGTCGAGAACCTCGAGGCCGTCAACCAGCGCTGGGCGGAGTGGAAGGCCCAGTGACCTCGCCAGAGACGGGCCGGCGCCTGCGCCGGCCCGACTTCTGGACGCTGGCCGGCCTGCCCGGGCTGCTGTTCGTGCTGCTGGCCTTCGGCGTCCCGATGGTGACGATCGTCGTGCGCAGCCTCACCGACCCGTCGCCGGAGAACTTCCAGTTCCTCTTCACCGACGAGCTGTTCCGTCGCTCGCTGCTGCGCACGGTGTACGTGGCGCTGCTGGTGACGGGGCTCAGCGTGCTGCTGGGCTACCCGTACGCGTACGCGATGGCGCGCAGCGGGCCGGTGCTGCGGACGTGGCTGATGGGCGCGCTGCTGCTGTCGTTCTGGACCAGCCTGCTGGTGCGTACGTTCGCCTGGGGCGTCCTGCTCAGCAACACCGGCGTCGTCAACGACCTGCTGCTCGATCTCGGGATCATCGACCAGCCGCTGCCGCTGATCCGGAACCTGTTCGCCGTGCTGGTCGGCATGGTGCACGTGCTGGTGCCGTTCGCGATCCTGGCGATCTACGCGTCGCTGCGCGGCGTCGACGCCGAGCTGGAGCAGGCGGCGCAGGTCATGGGGGCGCGTCCGGCGCGGGCGTTCTGGCACGTGACGCTGCCGCTCTCGCTGCCCGGGGTGGCGGCCGGCGCGGTGCTGGTGTTCGTGCTCTCGCTCGGGTTCTACCTGACGCCGGCGCTGCTCGGCGGGCCGGCCGACATCCTCGTCAGCCAGTCGATCGTGCTGCAGGTGCAGCAGTACCTCGACCCCGGCGCCGGGTCGGCGATGGCCGTCGTGCTGCTCGCGCTCGTGCTGGCGTTCCTGGCCATCGCGTCGAAGGTGGTCGGCCTCGGGCGCATCCTCGGCGTGACCGGCAAGGAGGGGACGTCATGAGGGCCGGCCTGTTCGTGCGGGTGTTCGGCCTGGTGTTCGCCGCGATCCTGATCATCCCGACGGTGGTCGTGACCGCGACGGCGTTCACCGAGGGCAGCATCATCACGTTCCCGCCGCAGGGGATGTCGTGGCGATGGTTCGAGGAGGTGCTGACCGACCCGGCCTGGACCGGGGCGATCCGCACCAGCCTGATCGTCGGCGTGCTCGCCGCGGCCATCGCCGTCGTGGTGGGGACGTCGCTGGCGCTGGCCGCGGCGCGCAGCGGGCTGCTGCCGAGCAGCCTTGTCGTCGCCGTCGGCATGGCGCCGATGGTGGTGCCGCTGGTCGTCGTCGCCATCGGCGTCTACTTCGTGTACGTGCGCATCGGGCTGTACGGCGGCATCCTGTCGCTGGCCCTGGCACACGCGGTGCTGGGCGTCCCGTTCGTCCTCGTCAACGTGCTGGCGGCGCTGCGCTCGCTGGACCCGCACGTCGAGGAGGCGGCGCGGGCCTGCGGCGCCGGACCGGTGCGGACGCTGCTGCGCGTCACCGTCCCGCAGATCCTGCCGGCGGCGCTGATCGGCGGCCTGTTCGCCTTCATCACGTCGTGGGACGAGGTGGTCGTGGCGATCTTCCTCAACACGCCCACGCTGCGCACCCTGCCGGTCGTGATCTGGGGGCAGGTGCGCTCCGGCCTGGAGCCGTCCACGTCGGCCGTCGCCACCATCCTCACCGTCGTCTCGCTGGTCGTCTTCGCCCTCACGGCCGCCATCAGCTCTCGTCGATCCCGGAGTCGCCGTGTTCACTGACAAGTCCCCATCGAACGACGCGCCCGGTGCCGGCCTGTCCCTGGAGGGCATCGCCAAGCACTACGGCTCGGTCCGCGCCGTCGACGACGTCTCGCTGACCATCGAGCCCGGCCAGTTCGTCACGCTGCTCGGAGCCTCCGGCTCCGGCAAGACCACGCTGCTGCGCGTGATCGCCGGGTTCCTGGAGCCGTCCGCCGGCCGCGTGCTGATCGACGGCCGCGACGTCACCGCGGTGCCGGTGCACCGCCGCAACATCGGCATGGTGTTCCAGAGCTACGCGCTCTTCCCGCACCTGTCGGTCGCGCGGAACATCGCGTTCCCGCTGGCCATGCGCGGCATGCGTAAGCCGGAGCGGCGTGCGCTGGTGACGCAGGCGCTGGAGTCGGTGCACCTGCCCGGCTACGAGGACCGGATGCCGGCCCAGTTGTCCGGCGGGCAGCGGCAGCGGGTGGCGCTGGCCCGGGCGATCGTCTCGCGGCCCAGCCTGCTGCTGATGGACGAGCCGCTGGGCGCGCTGGACCGCCGGCTGCGCGAGGTCCTGCAGGTGGAAATCCTCAAGCTCAGCCGGGAGCTCGGGCTGACGGTCGTCAACGTCACGCACGACCAGGAGGAGGCGTTCACGATGAGCGACCGGATCGCCCTGCTGGCCGACGGCAAGCTGGTCCAGTACGCCTCGCCGGAGGAGATCTACACCCGCCCGGTCTCCGACGTCGCCGCCGGCTTCCTCGGCGAGTCCAACCTGCTGCGCGGCGTGCTGACCCGCACCGTGGACGGGCGGCTGACGCTGCCGGCCGAGGACGGCCACGTCGAGGTCGACGCCGCGACGGCGGTCCGGTCCGAGCCCGACGCCGGCGACGAGGTGGTCGTCGTGGTGCGGCCGTGGTCGGTCGGCGTCTCGCGGGCGGTGGGTGGCGGCGAGCCGGACGCCCCGTGCTGGCTGCGTGGCCGGCTGGGCGCCGTCATCTACGCCGGCGACTCGCAGAAGCTCATCGTCGAGCGTCCCGACGGCTCCGAGGTGGTCGTGCGTCGCTCGATGGACGGCCAGTTCGAGGCCGAGCCGGGAGAGGAGGTCCTGCTGACCTGGTCGTCCCGCGACGCCGTCGTCACCACGGCCGGCTGAGCCGCCGTACCCGTTCGTGTTCTCCAGAAAGGACATCCGTTCATGACGTTCACCAGCCGGCAGTCGTTGGCCGTCGAGCTCGTCGAGGACCTCGCCCCCGAGCTGTCCGAGTTCCACCGTCAGATCTGGTCGTACTCCGAGAGCGCCTGGCGCGAGTACCGGTCGGCCAAGCTGTACGTGGACCGGCTGCGGGCGGAGGGCTTCGAGGTCGAGGAGGGCTCCGGCGGCATGCCGACGGCGTTCCACGCGACGTGGGGGAGCGGCGGCCCGCAGGTGGCGGCCTACGCCGAGTACGACGCCACGCCCGGCTACAGCCAGGATGCCGTCGCCGAGCGGGGCCCGCAGCCGGGGCTGCACCACTGGGCGCCGGGCTTCACCGACGCGCACAGCGCCCTCGGCGTCGGCGCGCTGGCCGGCGCGATAGCGGCCAAGCGGGCGCTGGAGGAGACCGGCGGGCCCGGCACGATCCACCTGTTCGGCGAGCCGGCCGAGAAGGTCTGCGGGTCCAAGGCCGTGCACGCGGCGAAGGGCTACTACGACGACCTCGACGCGGCCATCAGCTACCACCCGTACTGGCACAACACCGCGCTGTGGGACATCACCAACTGCCTCTACTGGTCGGTGGTCTTCACGTTCGAGTGCGTGGAGGAGGAGCCGTGGGGCAAGGAGCTGTTCCGCAGCAACTCCGTCGGCAGCCACAACCTCGTGCGCTCGCCGGGGGCGCTGGACGCGCTCAGCCTCATGGTCACGACGACCAAGTACACCAAAGAGAACATGTTCCCGAGCACGGGCTCGTGGACGCTCAACGAGGCGGTGCTGGGGGCCAGCCACGCGACCGCCGACAACCTGCCGCCGCGCATCTCGCAGCTGCAGTTCAGCTGGCGCTCGCCGCTGTACGATATCCAGGAGCAGATCCAGGACATCCTCGTCCGCAACGCCCGCCACGTCGCCGCCATCACCAACACGCAGGTGTCCATGCGCTGGGTCACCCGGACCCGCCCTGGCCTGCCGAACCACGCGCTGACGACCGCGCTGTACGAGAACCTCACCGAGCTAGGCCCGACGACGTTCGGGCCGGACGCGCGGGCGTTCGCCGCGCAGCTGGAGAAGGCCGTCGGGCTGGAGCCGTCGGAGGCGCCGTTCCTGCCCGAGAACGAGGTGCTGATCAGCCCGCAGGAGACCGACCGCAGCATCCGCGAGCACCTCGTGCCCTGGCAGGACTGCACCGGCGCCGACGACTACACCGAGTACTCCTGGCACGCGCCGACGGTGCGCTTCTTCACGTCCAAGCCGTTCCTCGGCCAGCTCGGCATCGACCTGTGGCACTGGGCGAACAACGCGATGAACGGCTACCCGGCCGCCATCGACCCGTGCTGGATCAAGGGCGGCCAGACCATCGCCGCCACGGCGCTGCAGGTGATCGACGACGAGGCGATGCTGGCGGCGGCCAAGGACGAGTACGACCGGCGCCGCGGCCAGGCCGACCCGCGCCTGGTGAGCCCGCTGCTGCCGGCCGACTTCGCCGCGCCGCACGAGCTGCCCTGGCCGGAGTACATCCAGACCAGCCGCGGCTTCGAGTGGACCCTGCCGACCAGCCGCGACTACGGCGAGCGCATCGCGTGAGCGACCGGCGCCCGCCGGCGTGCGACCGGCGGCGTGCGCCGGTCGGCCGGTGTGCTCCGGCCGGTAGGCGGCGCCCGCCGGTCTACTGGAGGTGACCGGCGGGCGTCCGCCGCGGCTGCCGCTGTTCGGCTCGCTGGCGCTCGTGTGCGCGCTGGAGACGCTGTTCGCGGCGGCCGTCCCGGCGCTCTTGCTCACCCGGCTGGCCGGCGCGCAGTACCTGGTGGGCGTCGTCATAGGGGCGGCGCTCGGGCTCGGCCTGCTGGCCACGCCGGCGGCGACCGCGCGGCTGGGGCGCGGCGCCGGACGCGCGGTGGTGGCCTGGTGCGCGGCCGGCCTGCTGGTGTCCGGCGCGCTGTCGCTGACCCCGGCGGGGCTGCCGGTGGCCGCCGTCGTCGGGACCGCGCTGGTCTTCGGGGTGGCCCGGGCCGTCGCGATGCTCGCGCTGCTCACCGAGGTGGGCCGGCTCGGCCCGGCATCGCCCGGCCAGGGCCTCAACAGCGCCGCGCAACGGCTGGGGTCCGGCCTGGGTGGGCTGGCCGCCGGCTGGGTCGTCGCCGGTGAGCGGTACGCGGCGGGCGCGGCGCTGCTCGCCGCCGGCGCGGGCGTGGTCGTGCTGCTGAGCCGGTGGAGCACGTCCGGGCCGGCCGGTGCGCCTCCGGCGGTTTCCGTGCCGCTGCGGCGGCGCTTCGCCGAGACCGGCGCGCTGCTGCGCCGCGACCGCGCGGTGCAGGCGGCCAGCCTGGTCAACCTGCTCGTGTGGCTGTGCGTGATCGTCGGCAACTCGCTGGTGCCGGTCGCGCTGCTGGACCGCGGCTGGTCCGCCGGGTCGACCGGGGCCGGCATCGTCGTGCTGGTGCTGCTGCGCGACCTGACGTCCGCGGCGGCCGGCGCGACCTGCTGGCCGCTCGTGCGCCGGCTGCCGGTCGCCGCCATCGTCGCCGGGGCGACGGCGCTGCAGGTGGCCGCCGTGGTGGTGATGCTGGCCGGCGGGTTCGGCATCGCCGGCCTGGCCGCCGCGTCGGTGCTGTCGGGCGCCGCGGTCGCCGTCGGCATCGCCTGCGCGAACGTGGTCGCGACCAGCGCGTCGTGGGCGGCGCCGGAGCGGATCCCGGTGCGGCTGGCGGCGAGCCAGTACCTCACCGGCCTGCCGATCACGGCCGCGTCGATCCTCCTGGTGGTGGCGCTGGACGGCCTCGGCGCGACGACGGCACTGGTGCTGACGGCGGCGGCGACGGTGCTCGCCGGCGCGGCGGCCGCCGGGCGGCTGGTGGCCGGGGCTCGTCAGCCGCCCGCCTCGCCCGCCGGGTGAGTGGCCACCGCGAGCCACAGCTGCATCCGCCCCGCGGTGGCGGACAGGTCGAGGCCGGTGAGCCGCTCGATCTGCGCCACCCGGTATTTCACGGTGTTGCGGTGCACGACCAGCGTCTCGGCGGCGCGCGCGATGGAGAAGTCCTCGTCGATCAGCACCCGCACGGTCCCCATGAGGTTGGCCGGGGTGCGCTGGTCGGCCTCGATCAGCGGCTGCAGGCACTCCCGGGCCAGCTCCGCCATCGCCGGCTGCTCCTGCGCCATGAGCAGCCCGGACAGGCTCAGCGCGCGGCGCGGGTTGACGCCAGGGCCGCGGCTGAGGCCCTCGCGGGCCTCGAGGTAGCTGGTGCGCAGCCCGTCGGCGCCGGGCAGCGTGGTGCCGGCGCCGACGTGGGGCGTGCCGCCTAGGGCGACGAGGTGGGCGTGCAGCATGCGGGCGTACTCGTCCGGGTCGCCGCTCTCCGGCACCACCAGGCACAGCGCGCCGTCGACGTGGGCGGACAGGCCGACGTTCTCGGCGCGGTCGATGGGCAGCGGGAGCACCTGACGGGACAGGTCGCGCCGCGGGTCGGCGAACCGGCCCAGCACGACGGCGTGCGGCTCGGCGGCCACCACGCCGTGCCGGGCCAGCCGCCGCTCCGCCTCCGGCTGCGACAGCGCACGCCGGACGATGTCCTCGATGACCTGGCCGGCCAGCTCGCGCCGGCCGCTCAGCTCGGCCGCGTGCCGGGCCAGCTCCAGGCCGATCAGCCCGACGGCGAAGTGCAGCATGTCGGCGGAATCCGGCGGCTCGGGCGTGATCAGGTAGCCGGCCGGCACGCCGCCGGCCGTGATCGGCGTCCGGGTCTCGCCGCCGCGCGGCCGGGCACCCAGGTGGTGCGCGTCGTACGGGGTGGCGACGGCGTGCGCGGGCGGGTACTGCGCGATGATCCCGCCCTGCGGGTCGACGACGCGGACGTGCTGGCCGAGGCTGCGCGACAGCGCGGCGACGGTCGCCTGGACGCTGCCGGTCGACAGCACGGTCTCCAGCAGGACGGTCTGCGCCTGGGCCTGCCGGCTGGCGGTCAGGCAGTCGGCGCGGTGGATCACCTGGTCGGCGACGTACCGGCTGATGGCCGCGAACGGCGTGCCGGCGGCGACGGTGAGCACGGCCAGGCCGGCGTCGGCGGCGGCGGACACGACCGGGGGAGGCACGGCGCGGAGCGGGCCGTCCAGCCCGAAGCCGACGCACGAGGCGCCGGCGCTCCCGACGCGGTGGACGAAGGTGACCTGGTCGGCGACGGTGCGCAGCCGGCGGCCGCGGGTCAGCACCAGCGAGCCCCGCACCACGTGCGGCGTGGGGTCGGCCTGCTCGGTCTCGGTGACCCAGGTGACGCTCGCGTCGGTGTCGTCCGGGCCGAGCAGCCGCAGGCCTAGCCCGGCGGCGGCAAGGTCCGACGCGGTGCAGGAGCGGGTGTGCGGCGCCGCTGCGTGCGGCCGCGTCAGCGGGAGGGCGGAGATGGTCACGTCACTCCCGGCAGCTCGGAGCGGCCCGGCCCGGCGACCGCCGCGGCTCGGTACTCTCGGGCGTCGCGACGCCGGCGCCGGGCTGGATGCGGGTCACCGTCATGATGGCTGCCTCCTTGGGCCGATTGACATCGACCGACCTAATGGCACGGAGTATTGACGTCCTGACGCTAGGATGCAAGGGATGTTTGCTGATTTTCTTGAAGTGACACGTGATCATGCGTGGCGTGCCGAGGGGTGACTTCGCTCTGATGGACGAGAAGGACCACGAGATCTTCCAGTGCCTGCGTGACGACGGGCGCAGCCCCGCCGCGCGCATCGGCGAGGAGGTCGGGCTGTCGGCCGACGCCGTCCGTGCCCGCATCGCGAAGCTGACCGACGACGGCGTGCTGCGCATCATCGGCGTCGTCGATCCGAGCAGCCTGGGGTACTTCTGCCTCGGCACGCTCGGGCTGGACTACCGCGGCGACGTCGCCGAGCTGGTCGAGACGCTGCGGTCGCTGAGCTTCGTCACGTTCGTCGCCCTCACGCTCGGTGAGCACAACGTCATCTGTGAGATCGCCGCCACCGACGACGCCGAGCTGCTGGAGCACGCGACCTCGGTCGTCGGCCGGATCCCCGGTGTGCGCGGGCTGGAGATGTGGCGCCTGGTCGACGTCCTCAAGTGGGAGGGCGAGGGGCGGCCGGAGTCCACCCAGGCCGGCGCCCGGCGCAGCTACGACGGCCTCGACGGCGACCTGCTGCGGCTGCTGGTGCGCGACCCGCGGATGACGTTCCGCACCCTCGCCGAGCAGATCGGCCAGCCGTACTCGCTGGTGCGCCGGCGCGCCCAGACGCTGTTCGACGACGGCGTCATCCGGGCGTCCGCGGTGCTCGACCGAAGCTCCGCGCACGCCGGCACCATGGGCATGCTGGGCCTGACGCTCACCGGCCCGCACATCGGCGCGGCACTGGAGTTCGCTGTCGCGCAGCCGAAGATCAGCATCGCCGTACGCGCCGTCGGCCGCTTCTCGGCCACCCTCGAAGTGGTCTGCGACACCCCCGCTGAGCTGGTCGCACTCGCCGACCGGGTGAGCGAGCTGCCCGCGGTCAGCGCGGTGTCGACGTACCTCTACGCACGCAGCCCGGTGTTGCCGATGCCCTGGCTGTTCCGCCGAGCGCCCCAGGGCTGATCTTTTTCGGCACTCCGTGCCGAAACCTTGACGACCCGCTGGGGCTCTGGCAGCATCACCGGTCATGCGGTCAGACCAGCAGACCTTCAGGCCAGTGCGCGGCGTCCATCGGCGCTATCTGCAAGTGGCGTTCCAGATCCTCCAGGCCATCGGCTCCGGCCAGACGCCGCTCGGCTCGCGGCTGCCCTCCGACCGCGACCTCGCCGAGCTGATGGGCGTCAGCCGGCTGACCGTCCGGGAGGCGGTGCTGGCGCTCGAGGTCGTCGGCATCCTGCAGGTGCGCTCCGGCGACGGCACCTACGTCGCACACGACGGCACCCGCTCCTCGGCGATGGGCGAGCTGCTCACCGGCGCCTCGTTCCAGGTGCCGACGGCGGAAGTGCTCGAGGCGCGGCTCGCGGTCGAGCCGGTGGCGGTCGCGTTCACGGCGCAGCGGATCACCGAGGCGGAGGCGGCCGAGATCGAGGAGCTGATCGACCGCGCCGCCGGCCTGGCCGAGGACGTCGACGGTCTCGGTGACTTCGTCAGCCTCGGCCTGGAGTTCCACGCGCTGCTGCTCCAGCGCTGCCGCAACGCCCACCTCGCGGCGTTCACGACCGCGCTCGTCGACCTCGACGAGCACCCGCTGTGGACGCTGCTCAACGCCCAGGCCGTGCAGTCCGTCGAGGCCCGCCACCAGCAGGTCGACGAGCACCGCGAGATCCTGCGCGCCGTCCGCGAGCACGACGCCGACCGCGCGTCGGCGCTGATCACCACCCACCTGGAGCACCTGCGCGACCAGGTGTACCGGCTCAGCTCCACGTTCGCGCCACAGTCCCAGCCCCGCCAGTAGAAGAGAGGCAGACGCGATGACCCAGCAAGCCACGCCCGACCGGACGCTTCCGTTGCCGGGCGACACCCTGGTCGGCCTCTACCGCACGATGGCCCTGATCAGAGCGTTCGAAGAGCGCGTGCACGAGCTGTTCACCGAGGGTGAGCTGCCCGGCTTCCTGCACCTGTGCTCCGGCCAGGAGGCGGTCGCCGCCGGTGTGATCGCGCACCTGGAGCGCGCGGACATGATCACCTCGGCGCACCGCAACCACGGGCACGCGCTGGCCAAGGGCGTCGATGTGACGGCCATGATGATCGAGCTGTACGGCCGCGCCGGCGGCTCGAACTCCGGCAAGGGCGGCTCGATGCACCTCGCCGACCCCGCCGTCGGCCACCTCGCCAGCGGCGGCATCGTCGGGGCCAGCGCGCCGCTCGCGCTCGGCCCGGCGCAGGCGGCCAAGCTGGCCGGCACCGGAGCGGTCGCGGTCGCGTTCTTCGGCGACGGCGGGGCACAGCAGGGCACGGTGCTGGAGGCGATGAACCTCGCCGCCGTGTGGCGGCTGCCGGTCGTCTTCGTCTGCGAGAACAACCTGTTCGGCCAGGCCACCACCGTCGAGTACGCCTCCGCGGCCGCGCCGTTCGCGCGGGCCGAGGGGTTCGGCCTGCCATCCGAGCGGGTCGACGGGCAGGACGTGGTGGCGGTGCACCAGGCGGCCGGCCGCGCCGTCGAGCGCGCCCGCGCCGGCGACGGCCCGTCCTACCTGGAGTGCCTGACCTACAGCTACCACGGCGCCTGGGAGGGCGAGCCGAAGCGGTCCTACCGCCGGCCCGAGGTGGAGTCCGACTTCCGCCGCCGCGACCCGCTCCGGCTGCTCGACGACGTGCTCACCGCGGCCCAGCCTGACTGGCTCGACGTCCGGGACCGGGTCGACGACGAGGTCGCCGAGCAGGTGGACGGCGCCGTCGAGGCCGGTCGCGCCGCGCCCTACCCCGACCCGTCGACGGTGCTCACCGGCGTGTACGCCGACCCGAACGTCGTCATCGACCGCGACGGCCTGGCCGTCCGCTGATCGTCAGCAGAGAGGACCGAGGATGAAGACCCTGTCGTTCGCCGACGCGATCAACGAGGCGCTGCGGCTGGAGATGACCCGCGACCCGCGGGTGCTGGTGACCGGCGAGGACGTGTCCGGTGGCGCCACGATCCCGGGATTCGAGCGGGCCGACGCGTGGGGCGGCGTCTTCGGCGTCACCCGCGGCCTGGTCGCCGAGTTCGGCCGGGACCGCGTCATCGACACGCCGATCTCCGAGTCCGCGTTCATCGGCGCCGCCATCGGCGCCGCCGCCGCGGGCTACCGCACCGTGACCGAGCTGCAGTTCCTCGACTTCATGGGCGTCTGCCTGGACCAGATCATCAACCAGGCGGCGAAGCTGCGCTACGCCCGCGGCGACCGCGCGCCGGGCGTCCCCATCGTCATCCGCGCGATGATCGGCGCCGGCTCGCGCGCCGGCAGCACGCAGTCGCAGAGCCACTACTCGTCGGTCGCGCACTTCCCGGGCCTCAAGGTCGTCGTCCCGGCCACGCCGGCCGACGCCAAGGGCCTGATGATCGCGGCCATCCGCGACGAGGACCCGGTGCTGTTCCTGGAGAACAAGGCGCTCTACGAGACCAAGGGACCGGTGCCGGAGGGCGACGAGCCGGTGCCGATCGGCCGGGCCCGGGTGGCCCGCGAGGGCGGCGACGTCACGATCGTGACGATCGCCCGCATGCTCTCGGTCGCCGAGAAGGCGGCCAAGGAGCTGTCCGAGCGCGGCATCGAGGCCGAGATCATCGACGTGCGCACGGTGGCGCCGCTGGACCTCACCACGATCCTCGAGTCCGTCGAGCGCACCGGCCGGCTCGTCGTCGTCGACGAGGACACCCCGCGCTGCTCGGTCGCCTCCGACATCGTCGCGCTGGTCAGCAGCCGGGCGTTCGACTGGCTCACCGCCGCGCCGCGGATGGTCACCCCGCCGCACACCCCGGTGCCGTTCGCGCCGGTGCTGGAGGACGCCTACATCCCGAGTCCGGAACGCGTGGTCGAGGCGGTGCTGGCGACGGCCGGACAGGAGGTGGCGGCATGAGCGCGGACCAGGGCTTCGAGGCCGGTCGGCATGCCGGCAAGGTGGCGTTGATCAGCGGCGGAGCCCGCGGTCAGGGCCGCGAGATCGCCGTCAGGCTGGCCCGCGAGGGCGCCGACATCGCCATGTTCGACCTGTGCGAGCAGCCGGCGACGTCGCAGTACCCGGGCGCGACCACGGACGACCTGGCCGAGACGGTCGCGCTGGTCGAGGAGACCGGCCGGAAGGTGCTGTCCGCCGTCGTGGACGCCCGCGACCACGCCGCCGTCGACGCGTTCGTCGACGACGCCGTCGCGTGGGCCGGGAAGATCGACGTCGTCTGCGCCAACGCCGGCCTGGTGACGTGGGTGCCGTTCCTCGACCTCAGCCCGCAGCAGTGGGCCGACGTCATGGACATCAACGTCACCGGCGTGTTCAACACCGTCCAGCCGGTGCTGCGGCACATGGTCGCCCGGCAGCAGGGCAGCGTGGTGCTCACGTCGTCGGTCAACGGCGTCGAGCCCGGCGAGAGCATCGCCCACTACACCGCGTCCAAGCACGCGGTCCTCGGACTGACGAAGAACCTCGCCCTCGAGTTCGGCCCGGCCAACATCCGGGTGAACGCGGTCATGCCCAGCGCGGTCAACACCGTCATGGGCAACAACAGCACGAACCTGAAGTGGATCTTCGGACGCGACGACGCGACGGAGGACGACTACCTGGCCGCGACGCGGCAGTGGCACGTCCTCCGTAACCGGCCCGCGCTGCACCCGTCCGCGGTGGCCGACGTCGTGTCGTGGCTGTGCGGCCACGACGCCCGCTTCATCACCGGGACGGCGGTCCCCGTCGACGCCGGTCACCTGGTGCTCCCCGGCTTCAACCACAAGCCACTGTTCGACTGACGCGCGCCCGCGTCCGTCGGCCCGACCCGTGAGGAGGTGGTCCCGTGAACGACCACGGGATGATCTCGCGACGCAGTCTGCTCAAACTCGGCGGCGCCGCCGTCACCCTGCCCCTGCTCGGCACGGTGGCCTGCAGCCGCCGGCCGGCGCCGTCCGGAGCACCGTCCTCCGGCGGCGACGGCGCTCAGCTCACCATCGCCGTCAGCGCCCTGATGGCCTCGCTCGACCGTGAGTACGAGATCGGCGCGGCCTCGATGGAGGCGATGAACAACCTCTTCGAGCCGCTGGTCGAGTTCTCCCGCCGGCCGTTCGGCGACGGCGGCTCGCAGGTGCCGGACTTCGACTCCAGCACCTGGGAGCTGCGGCTGCTGGCCGAGGAGCCCGCCGTGTCCGACGACGGGCTCACCTGGACGCTGGTCTTCCGCGACGACGTCACCAGCCACTCCGGCAACCCGCTGACGGCGGAGGACTTCGCGTACGCGATCGAGCGGCACCAGCAGGTCTGGGTGCTCGGCTCGTTCTACAACTTCGTCGCCGGGCTGCTGCCGCGCGAGCGGATCAGCTGGAACGTCGTCGACGCGCAGACCCTCGAGGTCACGACCGAGCAGCCGAGCCCGCTGTTCAAGATCCTGCTGCAGAACAACTTCGCGTTCGGCCTGTTCGACGCCGTCGCCTCCCGGGCGGCGGGCACCGACGCCGACCCGTGGGCCACGGAGTGGATGAAGGCCAACGGCTCCGACGCCGGCCACGGCCCGTACACGATCACCAGCCACCAGCCGGGCCAGCAGACGGTGTTCACCGCCTTCGACGACTACCACGGCGGCGCGCCGGCGGTGAAGACCGTCGTGCACCGTCAGGTCGACTCGTCCAGCACCCGGGTGGCGCTGCTGAGGTCCGGTGAGGTCGACATCGTCCGCGACCTGCTGCCGACGGAGCTGAAGTCGCTGGAGGGGGCCGACGGCGTCGTCGTCGACAACTTCGACGAGTCGCTGTTCCTGCTGCTCTTCATGATGATGAACAACAACGTGGCGCCGTTCGACGACCCGCTCGTGCGGCAGGCCGTCGCCTACGCGATGCCCTACCAGCAGATCGTCGACGACGTGTACCAGGGCTACGCCTCGCCGTGGAAGGGCGTCATCAGCCGCGACTACCCGTACTTCGACCCCGACGCCTGGATCTACGGCGACGGCGCGAACCCGGACAAGGCGCGCGAGCTGCTGGCGCAGGCCGGCTACGCGAACGGGTTCAGCTGCGAGCTGCTGTGCAACTCCAGCGAGCCGGTCTCGGAGCAGGTCGCGATCCTGGCGCAGTCGGCGCTGAGCGAGATCGGCATCGACTTCCGGCTGAACAAGCTGTCCGCGGCGGCGTTCACCGAGCGGCTCACCGGCAAGCAGTACGAGGGTGCCGCCATCTGGCAGGACCTCGCCCTCACCCCGGACATCGGCTACAACTGCTTCCTCTACTACCGCTCGACGGCGTTCGCCAACGTCGCAGGGTACGCGTCGGACTCCACCGACCAGCTCATCGATGTGCTGCTCACGACGATGGACGGGCCTGAGCGCGAGGCGGTGGCGAAGGAGTTCCAGCGCCAGATCGTGGCGGACTCGCCGGCGGTCTTCCTGGCCCAGCCGCACTACGTCGTGGCCCGCCGCGACCACGTCAAGGGCATCACCGCCTACCCGTCGCGCACGATCCGGTTCGACGAGATCGAGCTGGCGCGATGAACGCGGCGCCATGAGCAGGCTGATCGGCCGGCGCCTGGCGCTGCTCGTCCCGCAGCTGCTGCTGATCTGCTTCGTCAGCTTCCTGCTGATCCAGCTGACCCCGGGCAGCCAGGCCCGGGCTCGGCTGGGCAGCAGCGCGTCGGACGAGGCGGTGGCGGCGCTGGAGGACGAGCTGGGGCTGAACGACCCGTGGCCGGCGCAGTTCGTCCGCTACCTCGGCGGGCTGCTGCGCGGCGACCTCGGCACGTCGTGGACGACCGGCCAGCCGGTGCTCGACGACATCGCCCGCCGGGCCCCGGCCACGCTGGAGCTGATCACCGTGTCGTTCGCGGTGATCATCGTGCTGGCGCTGCTGCTGGGGCTGGCCGGCGGGTTCGCCCGGAACCTGCTGGGCCGCATCGGCGACAAGATCAGCTACGTGTACTCGCTGATGGCGGGCGCGGTGCCGGACTTCTGGTTCGCCATGATCATGGTGTTCGTCTTCTACTACACGTTCCCGATCGCGGTCGCGCCGGTCGGCCAGTACGACGAGGCGTTCGGCTCACCGGACGTGATCACCGGCTCGGTGCTGATCGACACCGTCGTCACCGGCGACGTCGACGTGCTCGTGAGCCACCTCGACCACCTGATCCTGCCGGTGCTCACGCTGGTCTTCATCAACACCGCGCCGATCCTGCGGATGGTCCGCAGCAGCGTCGGCGAGGCGCTGACGTCGGGCTACATCACCCTCGCCCGCGCGAACGGGCTGCCGCAGCGGCGCATCGTCGGGTACGCGCTGCGCAGCGCGCTGCCGCCGATCGTCACGCTGGCCGGCGTCTGGTACACGATGCTGATCGCCGGCGCGGTGCTCACCGAGACCATCTTCAGCTGGGGTGGTGTCGGCCAGTACGCCGTCCAGGCGGTGCAGAGCGCCGACTGGGCCGCACTGCAGGGCGTCGTCCTGCTGGCCGCCCTGCTCTCGCTGCTCGTCTACCTGGCGATCGACCTCGTGCACGCCTGGATCGACCCGCGGGTCCGCGCCACCGGAGGGACCCGATGACCACCGTCGCCCCCACGCCCACGTCCACGCCGGCCCGGCGGCGCAACCCGCAGCTGCTGATCGGGCTGATCGCCGTCGCGGTGATCCTGCTGGTGGCGCTGCTCGCGCCGCTGCTGGCCACCCACGACCCGCTGCGGGTGTCGGGGCCGGTGCTGCAGCCGCCGTCGGGCGAGCACTGGCTCGGCACCGACCGGTCCGGCCTGGACATCTACTCCCGGGTCGTCTACGCGCCCCGCGTCGACCTGCTGCTGGCCGGCGTCGGCACGCTGCTGGCGGCGCTGCTCGGCGTGCCGCTGGGCGCGCTGGCCGGGTACGCGCCGGGCGTCGTCGGCGAGGCGATCAGCCGGACGCTCGACGTCGTGCAGGCGTTCCCGTTCTTCATCCTGGCGATGTGCCTGCTCGGGATCGTGGGCGGCTCGCTGCCGAACATCATCGCGGTGCTGGCGATCGTCAACGCCCCGATCTACGCCCGGCTCATGCACAGCCAGACCCGTACGCTGCGCGGCCGGATGTTCATCGACGCCGCCCGCGTCTCCGGCTGCCGGCCGCGCCAGGTGATCCTCGGCCACATCGTGCCGAACTCGCTGAGCCCGATCCTCGCGCAGATGTCGGTGACCCTCGGCATGTCGATCATCCTGGTCGCCGGTGTGAGCTTCGTCGGCGCGGGCGTCGAGCCGCCGACGGCGGAGTGGGGCGTGATGATCGGCGACGGCTCCGGCGGCATGTTCACCGGGCAGTGGTGGCCGGTGGTCTTCCCCGGCATCGCGCTGGCGCTGACCGTCGTCGCGTTCGCGCTCGTCTCCAACGGCATCACCGTCGCCAACCAGCAGAGGAGCCGTCGTGGCTGACACCCCTGTGCTCGACGTCGCCGGCCTGGAGGTCGGCAACGACGCGGACCGCCCGTTCACCCTCGGCCCGCTGGACCTCGCCCTGGCGGCGCGCGAGATCGTCGGCGTCGTCGGCGACTCCGGCGCCGGCAAGTCGCTGCTCGTCTCGACGCTCACCCAGACGCTGCGCCCGTCGGCCACCGTCGTCAGCGGGCAGGTGCGGTTCGAGGACGCCGACCTGCTGACGCTGGACCACCGGCGCCAGCAGCGCATCCGCGGCGCCCGGATCGGGTTCATCGGGTCGAACCCGCACGGGCTGCTGCACCCGATGCTGCCGGTCGGCCGGCAGGTGGCGAACGTGCTGCGGGCACACGAGGCGGTCTCCAGGACCGAGGCCCGGGCCCGGGTGCTGGACATGTTCAGCGCGGTCGGCATCCCGGACCCATCCCGCCGCCTGGACGCGTACCCGCACGAGCTCAGCGGCGGGATGGCGCAGCGCGTCGTCATCGCCGTCGGGCTGATCTGCGACCCGGACCTCATCGTCGCCGACGAGCCGACCGCCGGCCTGGACGTCACCATCCAGGCGCAGGTGCTGGAGCTGATCGAGGCGCTGGTGCGGTCGCGGGAGAACCGGGCGCTGCTGCTGGCCACCCGCGACCTCGGCATCGTCGCGCGGTTCTGCGACCGCGTCGTCGTCCTGGACGACGGCCGGGTGGCCGAGCAGGGCCCGGTGCGCGACCTGTTCCGCACACCGGAGGCCGCGATCAGCCGCGAGCTGCTCACCGCGGCGCGGGGATTCTAGGAGGCGGCGATGACCCACGACGAGACGGTGCTGGAGTGCGCCGAGCTGGTCCGGCACTTCCCGGTCAAGGGCAGCGACAAGGTCGTGCAGGCCGTCAACGACGTGTCGCTGACGTTCGGCGCGGGCGAGACGGTGGCGCTGGTCGGCGAGAGCGGCTCGGGCAAGACGACAGTCGGCCGGATGATCCTCGGCCTGCTGGCGCCGACGTCCGGGCGGATCGTCTACCAGGGCACGGCGCTGGACGAGATGGACCGCCGGCAGCGGCGCGACTACCGCGCCGGCGTCCAGGCGGTGTTCCAGGACCCCTACGACTCGCTCGACCCGCGCCGCCCGGTGCTGGCCAGCGTCCGCGAGCCGCTGCGGCGGCTGGAACTGGAGGAGTCGTCGCGCGACGGCACGCGGCGCGCGATGGCGGCGCTCGAGGCGGTGGGGCTGGCCGGCATCACGCCGAAGACCCGGCCGCACGACCTCAGCGGCAGCGCCTGCCAGCGGGTCGGGATCGCCCGCGCGCTGGTGACGCGGCCGCGGTTCATCGTGCTGGACGAGCCGACGTCGGCGCTCAGCCCGATCGCCCGGGCCGAGGTGATGCGGTCGCTGCACGACGTGCAGCAGTCCACCGGCGTCTCGTACCTGTTCATCACGCACGACCTCGCCGTCGTCGAGTCGCTGGCGCACCGGGTCGCGGTGATGTACCTCGGCCGCGTCGTCGAGGCGGCCGCCTCCGGCGACGTGTTCGCTCGCCGGCTGCACCCCTACACCGAGGCGCTGCTCGGCTCGGTGCTCTTCCCCGACCCGGACCGGCTGGACGGGTTCGGGGTGCTGCGCGGCGAGATCCCCAGCCCGATCGACCTGCCGCCTGGCTGCGCCTTCGCCTCGCGGTGTGCCATCGCCGGCGACGACTGCCGCACGGCGGTCCCGCCGCTCATCGACGACGCCGTCGCCGGGCACCACGTGGCCTGCATCCGTCAGCGGACCCGCAGCCGCGACCGGCAACTGACGTCCACCCTCAGGAAGGAGACCCCCTGATGACCGATCTCTCCGGCAAGGTCGCCCTGATCAGCGGCGCGGCCCGGGGCCAGGGGCGCTCGCACGCGCTGGCGCTCAGCCGCGCCGGCGCCCGGATCGTCGGCTTCGACCTCTGCGAGCAGATCCCCGCGACGAAGATCCCGATGTCGTCGCCGGCCGATCTGGAGGAGACGAGGAAGCTGGTCGAGGCCGCCGGAGGCGAGATGCTGGCCGTCCGGGCCGACGTCCGCGACTCTGCTCAGACCAGCGCCGTCGTCGACCAGGCGATGGACCGGTTCGGCCGTATCGACATCGTCGTCGCCAACGCCGGCATCGACTCCATCGACGCCACCATCGACATGCCCGACGAGGCCTGGGACGCCGTCATCGACGTCAATCTCACCGGCGTGTTCCGCACCATCCGCCCGGCGCTGCGGCCGATGATCGAGGCCGGCCGCGGCGGATCCATCATCGTCACGTCGTCCTGCGCGGGCCTCACGCCGTACCCCAACCACGTGCACTACGGCGCGGCGAAGTACGGCGTCATCGGCGTCACCCAGTGCCTGGCGCTGGAGCTGGCCGCGCACCGCATCCGCGTCAACGCGCTGGCGCCGTCGGCCGTCGGGACCGACCTCGCGCTCAACCCGGTGCTGTTCAAGCTGTTCACCGGGAAGGCGGACGCCACGGCCGAGGACGCCGCGCCGATCTTCCAGAGCCTCAACCTGATCGAGCGGCCGTGGCTGGAGCCGGAGGAGGTCAGCAACGCCGTGGTGTGGCTGTCCGGCGACGAGACCCGCGCGATCACCGGCATCGTGCTGCCGCTGGACCTCGGCTTCATGATCAAGGGCCCGTTCAACGCCCGCGACGCGGCCATGCGCCTGGACGGCAGCAGCTCCGAGGGACTGGTCTCGTGACCGACGCCTGGCGCGAGCGCTTCCTCGCCGTCTACGAGGCAGCCCGCGGCACCGGCGACGTCGAGGCCCTCTCCGGCCTGCTCGCCCCCGGCCTCCGGCTGGAGGACCCGCAGCTGCCCGGCGGGGTGGGGTCGAAGGCGGACCTGCTGCGGCTCACCGCCGACCTCGCGTCGCGGTGCGCCCGGCTGGCCGTCCGGCGGCACGGCCCGGTGTGCGTCAGCGCCGATGGCGGCGTGTTCACCCAGCGGTGGTTCGTCGAGGCCGACCTGGCCGGCGCCGGGACGGTGCACGTCGAGACGTTCGAGTCGTTCACCGTGACCGGCGGGCTGGTCAGCGCCGTGGCGATCTGTGTCCGGGACCTGAGGAGCAGCGATGTCCGTGCCGGAGTTTGACCTCGTCCTCACTGGCGGGACGGTGGCCAACGCCGACGGCGACTTCCGCGCCGACGTCGCCGTCGCCGGCGGGCGCGTCGCCGCCGTGTGGCCGGCCGGCGCCGCGCCGGCGTACACGGCCGGCGAGGTGCGCGACTGCACCGGCCAGTGGATCCTGCCCGGCGGCGTCGACCCGCACGTGCACGTCGGCATCACCTTCGGCGACGTCGTCACGTCCGAGGGGCACGAGGCCTGCACCCGCGCGGCGCTGGCCGGCGGCACCACGACGATCGTCGACTTCGCCATCCCGCGGCCCGGCCAGGACCCGCTCACGGCGGTGCTGGAGCGGCAGGAGGGGGCCCGCCGCGGCGCCGTCACCGACTACGCGCTGCACGGCTGCTTCACCGACGAGCACGTCGGGAACCTCGACCAGATCGACGAGCTGGTGCGGCTCGGCGTCCGCAGCATCAAGGTCTACACGACCTACCGCGACGAGCTGATGGCCGGCGACAAGCTCATCGCCGCGGTGATGAGCGCGCTGCGTCCGCACCAGGGCCTGACCTACGTGCACGCCGAGGACAACACGACCATCGAGCGGCTGCTGGCCGAGCTGGCCGACGCCGGGCCGATCCCGTACGAGAAGATCGTCGAGGCGCGGCCGGAGTCGGCGGAGGAGAAGGCCGTCGCCCACGTGCTGGCGCTGGCGCGGGAGCAGCGCGCGCCGGTCTACTTCGTGCACCAGTCCACGCCGGCCGCCACCGAGCTGACCCGCGCCGCGCGGGCCGCCGGCGTCCAGGCGTTCTCCGAGGTCTGCCCGCACTACCTGCTGCTGGACGAGTCCGCCTACGACGGCCGGTCGGGGGAGTGCTTCACCTGCTGCCCGCCGCTGCGGGCCCGCCCGACGGTCGACGCGCTGCTGGCGCGGACGCTCGCCGGGCAGGTGGACACCATCGCCAGCGACCACTGCGCGTTCCGGCGCGAGCACAAGTCGGCCAACGCGCACGAACTGCGGCAGATGCCGTTCGGGATGCCGGGCGTGCAGACCCGGCTGCCGGTCGTGCTGTCCGAGCTGGTCGTGCACCGGGGGCTGCCGGTGTCGGCCGCCGTCGAGCTGCTTTCCGCCGGGCCGGCCCGCCTCAGCGGCCTGTACCCGCGCAAGGGCGTCATACGGGCCGGGTCCGACGCCGACCTCGTGCTGTGGTCCCGCGACGGCGAGACGGAGATCTCCGCCGCCGGACTGGAGCAGGCCAGCGACTACACGCCGTTCGAGGGACTGCGGGTGCACGGCCGCATCACCGCGGTCGTCCGGGCCGGCGTCGTCGTCATCGGCGACGGCGCCGCCGCCGACCCGCCGGCCGGGCGGCTGCTGCCGTCCGGCCCGATCATCGTCGACTGAGAGAGGAGCGCCGTCCATGACGCGCGTCGTCGTCCTGGGTGACACTGCCGCGACCCGGTACTTCCTGCGGCAGGGGCTGAGCATCCAGCAGCTGGAGTTCGTCGGGCTGGCCACCGGGCCGGACCGGGAACGGCTGGCCTACGGTTTCGAGTACGGCTCGGCCGCGAGCCGGTTCAAGGGCACCGTCGAGGTCGGCGCCGACGCCGTGGTGCTGGCCGGACGGTACGGCCGCGGCGGGCTGCGGCACGACACCATCCCGTTCCTCGACGTTCTGGGCGCCGCCCCCGGTGAGCCGGTGGCGCCGGACGTCGTGGTGCTCGCGGCGGACTGGGACCGGCCGCTGCCGGAGTGGCTGACGTCGTCGGCGCCCCGGGTGGTCCGGTTCGGCCGGCCCACGCCGGTTGCGGCGGCGGTCGCGCCGGAGGCGGTCGTCGTGCCGGCGGCGGTGGGGTGGGTGGCGGGGGAGATCGCCGCGGCGGTTCGGCCGCTGTCGGCCGTCACCGCGGCCGCCGTCGTCGCCGTCGGAGCCGCTGATCCCGCGGGGGACCCGGACCGCGACTCGGCGCTGGCCGCGCGTGGTGGCGCCGCCGGGGCCGTCGTCTCCCCGTGGCCCGCCGCCGACGGAGTCGCGGGTGCGACCGTGGCCGACGGCGCGGTGCGGGCGGTCGCGACCGCCGTGCTCCACCTCGCCGTCGAGGAGCCGGTGGAGTCGGCCGCCGTGGTCCGCCGCATCACCTCCACCGCCCGCCGCACCCGCCTCGACGTCCGCTCCGGCCCGGCCGGCGGCGCCGACGCGCTCGGCTCGGCGGACGCGCTGGTCGACGCCTCCGCGGTGACGGCGTCCGGCCGGTCGGTGGTGGTCCCCTTCCACTGCGACGTGCTCACCCTGGAGGCGGCTCTGGCCTGCGACGTCGCCACCGGGGCGGCGACATGGACCTGACACCGGGCGACACCGAGAAGCTGCTGCTGGCCGTCGCCGGGATGGTGGCGCGGGACCGCCTCGAGCGCGGCGTCCGGCTGAACCGCCCGGAGGCGATCGCGTACCTGAGCTGCTGGGTGGTCGAGCGGGCCCGCGACGGCGCAAGCGTCACCGAGCTGATGAGCGCGGGCCGCCGGGTCCTGACCGCCGAGCAGGTGATGGACGGGGTCGCGGAGATGATCCACGACGTCCAGGTGGAGGCGACGTTCCCCGACGGCCGCAAGCTGGTCACGCTGCACCACCCGATCGGCGGGACCGGCGACGACGCCGTGGCGCCGGGCGCGGTGCGCACCGGGCCCGGCACGGTCGTGCTCAACGGCGACCGTGGCGACGCCGAGCGGCTCACGCTGACCGTCGTCAACACCGGCGACCGCCCGGTGCAGGTCGGCTCGCACCTGCACCTCCCGGACGCGAACGAGGCGCTGGCGTTCGACCGTGACCGGGCCCGCGGGTTCCGGCTCGACGTGCCCGCGGGCACGTCGCTGCGGTTCGAGCCGGGCGTCTCCCGGACGGTGGACCTGGTCGCGCTGCGGGGGCGGCGGCACGTCCCCGGCATCCGGCGCCGCGATCGCCCGGCCGGACGGGCTGGATGATGGCCGAGCTGAGCCGGGCCGCGTACGCGGCCATGTACGGCCCGACCACCGGCGACCAGGTGCGGCTGGCCGACACCGACCTGTGGCTGGAGGTCGAGCGCGACCTCACGGCCGGCGGCGAGGAGGCCGTGTTCGGCGGCGGCAAGTCGGTCCGGGAGTCGATGGCGCAGGGCACGACGACGCGGGCCGGCGGCGCGCCGGACACCGTCATCACCAACGCCCTGATCCTGGACTGGTGGGGGATCGTGAAGGCCGACGTCGGCCTGCGCGACGGGCGCATCGTCGCCATCGGCCGGTCCGGCAACCCCGACATCGCCGACGGCGTCGACCCGGGCCTGCGGATCGGCCCGTCGACGGACGTGATCTCCGGCGAGGGCCGCATCCTCACCGCCGGCGGCATCGACCCGCACGTCCATCTGCTCTCCCCGTCGCAGCTGCACGAGGCGCTGGCCACCGGCGTCACCACGATCGCCGGCGGCGGCACCGGGCCGAGCGAGGGCTCGCGGGCCACCACTGTCACACCGGGCGCGTGGCACCTGGCCGCGCTGCACCGCGCCCTCGACGACGTGCCGTTGAACGTCCTGCTGCTGGGGAAGGGCAACACCGTCAGCGACGACGGGCTGGCCGAACAGGTGCTGGCCGGCGCGGCCGGGTTCAAGGTGCACGAGGACTGGGGCTCCACCCCGGCAGCGATCGACGCGGCGCTACGGGCGGCCGACGCCTGGGGCGTGCAGGTGGCGCTGCACTCGGACAGCCTCAACGAGGCGGGCTTCGTCGACTCGACCATCGCGGCGATCGACGGCCGCTCGATCCACGCCTTCCACGTCGAGGGCGCGGGCGGCGGGCACGCGCCGGACATCCTGACCCTCGCCGGACTGCCGCACGTGATCCCCGGGTCGACCAACCCGACGCTGCCGCACACCGTCAACACCGTCGCCGAGCACCTCGACATGCTGATGGTCTGCCACCACCTCAACCCGGCGATCCCGGAGGACCTCGCGTTCGCCGAGTCGCGGATCCGGGCCACCACCATCGCGGCCGAGGACGTGCTGCACGACATCGGCGCGATCTCGATCACGTCGTCCGATGCCCAGGCGATGGGCCGGATCGGCGAGGTCGTCACCCGGACCTGGCAGGTCGCCCACGCGATGAAGGCGCGGCGCAGCCGGCTGGGCGCGGGCCCGGCCGACAACGAGCGGGCCAGGCGCTACGTCGCCAAGTACACGATCAACCCGGCGATCGCGCACGGCATCGACCACCTGGTCGGATCGGTCGAGGTGGGCAAGCTGGCCGACCTCGTGCTGTGGGAGCCCGCGCTGTTCGCCGTCCGCCCGGCGCTGGTGATCAAGGGCGGCGCCATCGCCTGGGCCGCGCTCGGCGACCCGAACGCGTCGATCCCGACGCCGCAGCCGGTGCTGCTGCGCCCGTCGTTCGGCGACGCGATCGGGTCGCGGCTGGCGGTCTCGTTCGTGGCGCCGGCCGCGCTCGACGACGGGCTCGCCGAGCGGCTGGAGCTGCGCCGCGAGCTGCACGCCGTCCGGCCCACCCGCGACGTCGGCAAGGAACAGATGATCCACAACTCGGCGCTGCCGCGGATCGACATCGACCCGGAGACGTTCGCCATCGACGTCGACGGCGAGCGGATCGAGCCGGCGCCGGCCGACCGGCTGCCGCTGGCCCAGCTCTACTCCCTGTTCTGACATGGCCGGGGCGGGGACGGCCGAGCTGTTCGTGCTGCTGCTCGTCGACGCCCGGCTGCCGACCGGCGCGCACGCGCACTCGGCCGGACTGGAGCCGCTGCTGCTGGCGAGCCCCGACGGACTGACCACCGACGAGCTGGCCGCCTTCGCCGCCGACCGGCTGCGCACCGTCGCGGCGGTCGAGGCCGCGACGGCGGTGCTGGCGACGCGGGGTGACGACGTCGCCGGCCTGGTCGACGCGTGGGCGGCTCGCACGCCGAGCCCCGCCGTCCGCGACGCGTCGGTCCGGCTCGGCCGGGGCTACCTGCGGCTGGCCCGCCGGCTGTGGCCGGACGCCGTCGACGACACGCTGGACGGGGCGCCGCGTGCCGTCGTCGCCGGGGTCATGGCCGGCCTCGCCGGCGTCGAGCCGCTGAGTCTGGCCCGCGCCCTGCTGTTCGAGGACGTCCAGTCCGTGGCATCGGCCGCGCTGAAGCTGTTGCCGGGCGATCCGGTCGAGACCGTCGCGTGGACGGCCGGCCTGCATGCCCGCATCGACGAGGTGGCCCGCCGCTGCGCCGCCGTCACATCCACCGAGGACCTGCCCAGTGCCGGCGCGCCCCGCGCGGACGAGCTGGCCGAGCGGCACCGGTCCTGGCAGAGGAGGCTCTTCCATGCCTGACATCCCACCGAGAGCGGTCCGCCTCGGCGTCGCCGGACCCGTCGGGACCGGCAAGACCTCGCTGATCGCCCTGCTGTGCCGCGAGCTGGCGGCGCACCTGGCGATGGCGGTCGTCACCAACGACATCTACACCGACGAGGACGCCCGGATGCTGCGTGCCGCCGGGGTGATCGCCGCCGACCGCGTCGTCGCCGTGCAGACCGGGGCCTGCCCGCACACGGCGATCCGCGACGACGTCACGGCGAACCTGCTCGCCGTCGAGGAGCTGGAGCAGCGGTTCGCGCCGCTGGAGCTGGTGCTGGTCGAGTCCGGCGGCGACAACCTCACCGCGACGTTCTCGCCCGCGCTGGCCGACGCGCAGATCTTCGTCCTCGACACGGCCGGCGGCGGCGACGTCGCCCGCAAGGGCGGACCGGGCATCGAGCGGGCCGACCTGCTCGTGGTGAACAAGACCGACCTCGCCCCGCATGTGGGCGTGGACGTCGCGGCCATGCTCGCCGACGCGGCCGCCGCGAGGGCCGGCGCGCCGGTGCATGGGCTGTCCCGCGACGATACGGAGTCCGTCACGGCCCTGGTCGAGTGGGTCCGGACGCTGGTGGCGCGGGTCCGCTCCGGCGCGCACGAGCCGGTGGACCCGGGACCGATGGCGCCGCACGCGCACGTCGACGGCACCGTCCATGCGCATTGACCTGAGCCGGTCCGGCGGGCGACGCCGCCTCGACCTCGAGGCCGGCGCGCTGCGGCCGTTCGTGCTGCCCGACGACGACGGCGTCACGCGCGTCGCACTGGTCCCGGCGGTGGCCATGCTGCTGGCGGGCGACGACGTGCGCATCCACGTGCGCGTCGGGGCCGGCTGCCGGCTGCGGATCGTGGAGCCGGCCGGGACCGTCGCCTATGCCATGCGCGGCGGCTCGGCGGCGCGGTCGATCGTGGCCGAGGTAGGCCCGGACGCGACGCTGGTCTGGGAGGCGCAGCCGCTGGTGGTCGCCGACGGCGCGCGGGTCGCGCTGGACGCCGTCGTCGACGTCGCGGCCGGCGGCCGGGCGCTGCTGCGCGAGCCGCTGCTGTTCGGGCGGTCCGGCGAGGTCGGCGGCGACGTCGTGACGCGCTGCCGGGCCCGGGTGGCGGACCGGCCCGCGCTGGTCGAGGAGCTGGACCTGAGCCGGCCGGCCCGCGCGTCGCCGATCGTGCTCGGCGGCCGGCGCTGCATGGACACGATGACGGCGCTGGGCTGGCGGCTGCCCGGGACCGGCCCATCGGTGCTGCAGCTGCACGGCGAGGGCAGCGTCCGCCGCGTGCTCGCCGGGGACCTGCCCCAGAGCCCGCTGCCGGCGGCGTTCGCCGCCGCGTCAGAGCGGCTGCTGGCCCGTCAGATTAAGTTGCAGTAACGCTTGAATTAAAGTGCAACGCACCCCTGTACAACACCAGATTCGCCGCTACAGTAACCATGTAGTTCTAGTGGAGGAGGCCGGGTGTACACGGTGACCGAGGCGGCCCAGCTCGTCGGTGTCAGCAGCGGCACGCTCCGGCTGTGGGAGGCGCAGGGGCTGGTCCAGCCGCAGCGCGGTCCGGGCGGCCGGCGCCGCTACAGCGAGGCCGACCTCGAGCGGCTGCGCAAGATCCAGTGGTGGCGCCGGGTCCGCGGGCTCAACGCGCCGGCCATCCGGCGGGAGCTGGAGCGCGAGGAGTACGAGCGCCTCGGCGACGCCCAGCCGACGCCCCCGGCGCGGCCGGGGCAGGACCTCCAGCTGCGCACGTCGCGCCGCCGGGCCGGGCTGACGCTCAAGCAGCTCAGCGAGCGCTCCGGGCTGAGTGTGTCGTTCCTCAGCGCGGTCGAGCGGGGGGTGAGCGCGCCCTCGCCGACGGCGGCGGCCCGGCTGACGGCGGCGCTGCACGGCGACGTCCGCGTCGATGCGCAGCAGGAGTCGCCGGTGCACCGTCTCGGCTCGGGCAAGCGCGTCGACATCGCGCCCGGCATCACCTACGAGTGGCTCTCCGGCCACCAGGGCCTGCTCGAGCCGCAGCTGGCCGTCGTCCAGCCCGGCGCGCACAGCGACAACACGTACCAGCACGACGGCGAGGAGTTCCTCGTCGTCCTGTCCGGCAGCTTCGAGCTCACCCTGGGCGAGGCCGTGCGGGTGCTCACGCCGCGCGACTCCGTCCACTTCGACAGCCAGGTGCCGCACTCGTGGGCCAACCGCGGCGACGTCGAGGCGGAGGTGCTCTGGATCACCACCGAGCGGGGTGTCTGGCAGGCCGGTTCCAGCAGCCACGCACCGCGGAAGGACTGATGACGTGAGGACTCGTGACCTGGTCGGGTACGGACGCCGGCTGCCGGTGGGGCGTTGGCCCAACGGCGCGCGGCTGGCCGTCTCGCTCGTGCTCAACTACGAGGAGGGCTCCGAGCGCAGCTTCGCCATGGGCGACCCCGACCAGGAGACCGGCACCGAGTGGGGGCAGTACCCGTACCCCGCCGACATCGCGAACCTCGCGATGGAGTCGATGTACGAGTACGGCTCGCGGGTCGGCGTCTGGCGCGTCTTCGACGTCGCCGACTCCTTCGAGGTGCCGCTGACGATCTTCGCCTGCGCCCAGGCGTTCGAGCTCAACCCCGACGTCGCCGCGTACGTCCGCGACAGCGCGCACGAGGTGTGCAGCCACGGGTACCGCTGGGAGGAGGTCTTCCGGCTGACGGCGCAGGAGGAGGCCGAGCACATCCGGCTCGCCGTCGCCAGCCTGGAGAAGACCGTCGGCCGCCGCCCGGCCGGCTGGTACTGCCGCTACGGCCCGAGCACCCGCACCCGCGAGCTGCTGGTCGCCGAGGGCGGCTTCCGCTACGACAGCGACTCCTACGCCGACGACGTGCCGTACTTCGTGCTGGCCGGCGGCGAGCGCCGGCTGGTCGTGCCGTACTCGCCCGACGTCAACGACTTCCGGTTCTGGCAGGCCAACGGGCCGGCCACCGCGGCGCTGCTGACGGAGTACCTCACCGACAGCTTCGACGAGCTGTACCGCGAGTCCGAGCGCACGCCGCGCATGCTCTCGTTCGGCCTGCACCCGCGCATCATCGGCCGGCCCGGGCGCATCCGTGCGCTGCGCGACTTCATCGAGTACGCGCTCGGCCACGACGGCGTCTGGTTCGCGACCCGCGAGGAGATCGCCGACGCCTGGCTGCGGCGCGACGCGACGGACTTCGACGAGCAGGGCGTCCCGTGACGGCCCTGCCGGCGCCGGACCCGTCCGCCGCGCCCGTCCAGCAGGCCGTGCTCGCCGCCGAGCCGGCGCCGTCCGGCCACCCCGGATACGGGCTGCACGCCGGCGTCACGCACCTGCTTCCTGGTGGCTCGACGCCGCTGATCAGGCACGACGTCGCCGAGTTCGTGCTGGTGCACGACGGCGTCCTCGACGCCGAGCTGGACGGCGACGTCCGCCGGGTCGGGCGCGGCGACCACTTCACCGTCCCGGCCGGCTGCTGGCACGGCTTCACCAACCCCGGCATGGAGCCGGCCTCGATGATCTTCGCCTTCGGCGGCGAGCCGGGACCGGTGACCGTGCGACGCGACCGTCCGGCCCGTGAAGGGAGCCTGCCATGACCGGCACGACGAACAGCCCCGCCACGACCCCACCGGTGACGGCGGTCGAGGACGGCCGGCCGTTGATCGAGGCCGGCGGCGTCGACATGGCGTTCCGGACCGGCCGCGGCCGCCGGGCCGAGGAGCACCGGGTGCTCGAGGACGTGAGCTTCGGCATCCGTGCCGGCGAGTTCGTGTCCGTCATCGGACCGTCCGGCGGCGGCAAGACCACCCTGCTCAGCCTGATCGCCGGTCTCGCCACGCCCACCGGCGGGCGCATCGTCGCCGGCGGGCGGACGGTCACCGGTCCGGGCGCCGACCGCGGGGTCGTGTTCCAGCAGGACGCGATCCTGCCGTGGCGCACCGTGCGCCGCAACGTCGAGTACGGCCTCGAGCGGGCCGGCCTGCCGCGCGCCGAGCGGGCCGAGCGCGCGGCAGAGTTCATCGAGCTGGTCGGGCTGACGAAGTTCGCCGACTACCTGCCCAAGCAGCTGTCCGGCGGCATGAAGAAGCGGGTGGCGATCGCCGCCGTGCTGGCCAACGACCCGGCCGTGCTGCTGATGGACGAGCCGTTCGGCGCGCTCGACTACTCGACCCGCGTGCACCTGCAGGACGAGCTGCTGCGGATCTGGGAGCGGCGCCGCGTCACCACGGTGTTCGTCACCCACGACATCGAGGAGGCGCTCTACCTCTCCGACCGCATCCTGGTGCTGGCCGGCGGGCGTCTGGCCGAGGACTTCGCCGTCCCGTTCGGCCGCCCGCGCGACCCGGAACTGCGCATGGGCGCCCAGATCCAGCAGGCCCGGAGCCACCTCTGGGGCTACCTGTGAGGGTGCACCGGCTCGCCGTCAGCGCCCTGGGCTGCCTCGCGCTGGTCGCCGCGTGGGAGGTCGGCGCCTACGTGGTCGGCGGGCGCAGCGCCAACCCGGACATCGTCTGGCCGCACCTGTCCGACGTGCTCGGCGAGGCGCTGCCCGCGCTGGCCGGTGTCGACACCACCGGCGGCCAGCAACTGACCGGCGTCGCGGAGCCCAGCCTGAGCGGCGCGGCCCGCGTGCTCGGTGAGCAGGCGCTGGTCACGACGCTGCGGGTGGTCGGCGGGACCGCGCTGGGCATGGTCGCCGGCGTCGCGCTCGGATTCCTGCTCGCCACGACGGGCTGGTTCCGGCGCGCGTTCTCGCCGGTGCTGCAGACGCTGCGGCAGGTCCCGCTGTTCGCGCTCACCCTGCTCTTCGTCATCTGGTTCGGCGGCACGACCACCGGGATCGTGGTCTTCGTCGCGTTCGGGACCGGGCTGATGATGATGGTCGCGACGCAGGAGGCCATCGCGTCCGTCCCCGCCGTCCACGTCACCTACGCACGCACCCTCGGCGCCACCCGCGCCGACGTGCTGCGCACCGTCGTGGCTCCGGCCATCGTCCCGCAGCTGGCGGCGACCACCCTCGTCGTCGTCGGGCTGGCCTGGGCCATGGTCATGGCCGCCGAGTTCCTCGGCACCCAGCAGGGTCTCGGGCGGCTCATCCTCTTCTTCCAGATGTTCCAGCTGACCGACCGGATGGTCGTGGTCGCGGGCGTCCTGACCGTGCTCGCGGTCGCCTCCCAGCTGGTCCTGACGCAGGTTCTCGCCCGGCTTACCCGCTGGGTCCCGCGCGAGAACGGCTGACCCTCCGACAGACAGGAGTTCACCGATGATCTCCAGGCGCACCGCGGCACTGGCCGCGCTCGCCGGATTGTCGTTCGGCGCGCTGGGCGCGTGCGGCGACGACTCGTCCGGCGACGGCACCGCCCCCGCTCTGGACGAGAGCCTGACCAACGTCGGCGTCGGCGCGTGGGACGGTGTTCTCGGCGTCGACCTCACCGACGCCGACCCCGCCGTCCCCGACGTCGAGGTCCGGCTGGCGCAGGCCCCGTTCTGGGACCACAGCACCGAGCAGATCGGCATCGAGCTGGGCTACTTCACCGACGCCGGCATCACCGTGACGCCGCAGCCGTCGGGGACCATCCTCGGGATGGACCAGATCGCGCCCCAGCTGCTGGCCGGGCAGATCGACGTCGGCACGATGGTCCCGCAGATCTGGACGTCATCGCTGGACCAGGGCGTCACCGCGCGGGTGTTCACGTCGCGCGACATCTTCATGGGGCACGCGTTCCTGGCCGCTCCGGGCACCGGGGCGCGCTCCGTCGGCGACTTCATGGACGACGGCATGAGCTGGGACGACGCCGTCGTCGCCGCGCTCGAGCAGATCGTCGGCCAGACGGTGTACGTCACCGACGAGGCCAGCCCGCGCTCCTTCCGCGAGGTGGCGCTGGAGGCGGCCGGGCTGACCACGGACGACTTCGAGTCCAACGTGCTCGACGACACCACCATGCAGCAGCTGGCCATCAGCGGCCGGGCCGACTTCGTCGCGCCGGCGTCCGGGCCGAACATCGTCTCGCTCATCGCCGAGGGCTGGATCCCGCTGGTCAGCACCAGCGACATCGTCGAGCACGGCAACGCCGAGCAGCTGCTCACCGTCGTCGTCAACACCGGCCTGGCGGCCGAGGTCTCCTGGCTGCAGGCGAACCCGGAGACGGCGCTGCGGCTGGCGTCGGTCGGCTACCGCATCGTCGACCTCAAGAAGACCGACCCCGAGGCGGCCGCGGGCATCCAGATCCCGTTCATCAACAGCATCGCCGGGACGTCGTTCACCATGGCCGACGCGGAGACGCTGGACCAGCGGATCGACCCGTTCTACTCGTTCGAGGAGCAGGCCGAGTTCTTCCAGGACGAGTCGTCGCCGTTCTACTGGTCCAAGCCGATCGACGCGACGGTCGAGAGCCTGCGCGACGCGGGCCTGCTCACCGGCGAGCACGAGGCGTCGGACGTCTCGTGGGCCGACAGCACCTGGCTGACGCTGGACTCGCTGCGCGAGCAGAGCGGCGAGCTCATCGACGAGCTGACGGCGGCGGGCGGGCTCACCGGCCAGGCGGCCGAGCAGCTCGCCCGGGCGGAGGAGTTCTTCGCCGCCCGCAACTATCTCGACGCGTTCCGCTTCGCCAACGCCGCGAAGCTCAACGCCTGACCCGGGAGCGCGCGGTGTCCATCGTGGTGTCCGGGACGCGGCGGGCCGGCGGCCGGCTGGCCGGCCTGGCCGGTGCGCTGCTGCTGCTCGCGCTCTGGGCGTGGCTGAGCACGCGGACGGTGCCGACGCGGCTGCCGGGGCCCGACGCCGTCCTGCGGGTGATGGCCGAGAGCCTGACGTCGTCGCCGGTCATCGCGGCGCAGGGCGGCGGCTCCGGCGGGTTCCTCCCGCACATCTGGGCGACGCTCTGGCACACCGTGGTCGCGGTGGCCGCCGGTGCGCTCCTGGGCTGTGCGCTCGGCTGGGCGCTGGCCACCGTGCAGGGCGTGCGGTGGCTCCTGCAGCCGCCGCTGGAGATCCTGCGGCTGGTGCCCAGCCTGGTCGCGGTGCCGTTCTTCGTGCTGTGGTTCGGCATCGGGCCGGTGCCGCAGTTCGCCCTGATCGTCGGCTACACGGTGCTGGTCATGCAGGTCGCGGCGTACACCGCGGTCCGCGACTTCCCGCCGCACGTCCGCGACTACGCGCGGACCATGGGCGCGAACCGGTGGGCCGTAGCGCGCACCGTCCTGCTGCCCGGTGCGCTGCCCGGCCTGCTGGGCTCGCTGCGGGTGACCCTGCAGCTGGCCTGGGGCCTGGCCGTCGTGGCGGAGCTGCTGGGCGCGCAGGTCGGCGTGGGCCGGGTGATGTCGTCGGCGGCGCGGCTGTTCCGCACCGACTACGTGATGGCCGGGCTGGTCTGGATCTCCGTGATCGCGATGGTCACCGACGCGGTGTTCCGCTGGGCGATCCGGCGTACGACCGCCTGGAGCAGGGACTGACGTTCGGCGGGGGATCCCGCCGAGGAAAAGAGGTAGAGGTGACGATCGACGACGACCGGCGCCGTGGCGTCCTGGCGACCATGATCGCCGCGCGCGCGTTCGAGGACGGGCTCGGCGCCGAGTTCGCGAAGCAGCGCGCCCACGCCAAGGGCGCCTTCGGCGGGCGCAACGGTGCCTTCGAGGACCACAGCCTGGAGTTCCGCATCCCCATCCAGGGCAACATCGAGCTGTCCACCGGACAGGAGGCGGGGCCGGCCGCGCTGTGCAGCTGGCTCACCGCCGACGACTACGCGGCCGGGACGCACCGGTCGCACTCGCTGGCGGTCGCCAAGGGCGTGGCGTGGCGGCCGATGCTGGCCGAGATCTACGGTCGCGCCACCGGGCTGTGCGGTGGCCGCGGCGGCGACTTCATGCTCAACGACCCGTCGGTGAACTTCGAGAACAGCGCGATCATGGCGCAGCTGACCGCCGTCGCCCTGGGGCACGCGTTCGCGCACCGGCGCAGCGGCACCGGCGGGGTGGCCGCGGCGGTCATCGGCGACGGCGCCAGCAACCAGGGCGTCGTGCACGAGTCGATGAACCTCGCCGCGCTCTGGCGGCTGCCGGTGCTGTTCGTCATCGAGGACAACGGCTACGCCATCAGCACGCCGCGGCGCCGGTCGAGCCCGGTCGGCGACCTCAGCGTCCGGGCCACGGCCTACGGCATGCCCGGCGCCTCGGTCGACGACTCCGACGTCGACGCGCTGATCGAGACGTTCGGCACGGCGGTGGCCCGGGCCCGCGCCGGCGACGGGCCCAGCCTCGTCGTCGTCCGCACCCACCGGCTGCGCGGCGCGTTCGAGGGCGACAACCAGTCGTACCGCCCGGCCGGCGAGCTCGACGACGAGACCGCGGCGGACAGCCTGCCGGCCTACGCGGCGCGGCTGCTGGCCGCGGGCGTCGTCACCGAGGAGTGGCTGGACGAGACCCGGGCCGCGGCGGCCGCCGCCTTCGACGACGCGCTGCGGTTCGCCGAGTCGTCGCCGTTCCCCGATGCCGAGCACGCGCTGGAAGGACTGTTCGCATGAAGGGCAGGCAGCTCACCTTCACCGAGGCGATGGTCGAGGCGCTGGAGTTCGCCTTCGCCGAGGACGACGGCGTCTTCCTGATGGGCGAGGACGTCGGCGTCATGGGCGGGGTGGCGGGCCAGACCCGCGGCCTGCACGCCCGCTACGGCGACGAGCGCATCCTCGACACCCCGATCTCCGAGGCGGCCTTCTTCGGGCTGGCCGCGGGCGCCGCCCAGCGCGGGCTGCGGCCGGTGGTCGAACTGATGCGGGTCGACTTCGCCGGCGTCGTGATGGACCAGATCTACAACTACATCGCCAAGATCGGCTACTGCACCGGCGGCCGGCGCCGGGTGCCGATGACGATCATGACGCAGGTCGGCAACCCGCTGCGGCAGGGCGCGGTGCACGCGCAGACGCTCTACGGCACCTTCGCGCACATCCCCGGCCTGCGCCTCGTCGCGCCCGCGACCAGCCATGACGCGAAGGGGCTGCTGCGGGCGGCGATCCGCTGCGACGACCCGGTCGTGTTCTTCTTCCACTCCAGCCTGCTGGCCATCCCCTATGGCGTGGGCGTCGAGGAGTGGACCGCGGTGCCGGTGGCCGAGGACGACTACGAGATCCCGCTCGGCGTCGCGCGCACCATCCGCCTGGGCGACGACGTCACCGTCGTGTCGATGTCGCACACGGTGCACGACTGCCTCCGGGCCGCCCGGCGGCTGGCCGGCGACGGCATCTCCTGCGACGTCGTCGACCTGCGCACCATCGTCCCGCTCGACGTCGACCACATCGTCGCCTCGGTGCGGCGCACCGGCCGGCTGCTGGTCGTCGACGAGGACTACGCCTTCGCCGGGCTGAGCGCACAGATCGTCGCGTCCGTCCTGGAAGCGGGCGTGTCACTGGCCGTGCCGCCGGCGCGGGTCGCCCGGGCGCACGTGCCGATCCCGTACTCACTGCCGCTGGACGACGCCGTTCGACCGGGCGTCGCCCGTATCGAGGCCGCCGCCCGAGCGCTGGTGGCCTGACCCCGTCAACCCGAGGAGAGAGATGAGCCTGTCCGGCAAGACCTTCCTGATCACCGGGGGAGCCCGCGGCCAGGGCCGCGCGATCGCCCTGAAGGCGGCGTCACTCGGCGCGCGGGTCGCCGTCGTCGACGTCTGCCACGACGTCGACACCGTCCCGTACGCGCTGGGCACGAAGGACGACCTCGCCGAGACGAAGCGGCTGGTGGAGGAGCTCGGCTCGTCCTGCCTGACGCTGGCCGGCGACGTCCGTTCCCAGGACGACATGGACCGCGCGGTCGCCGCCACCGTCGAGGAGTACGGCGCCGTCGACGTGTTCTGCGCCAGCGCCGGCGTGCACAGCTTCGTGCCGTTCTGGGAGATGACCGCGGAGCAGTGGCACACCGTGCTCGACATCAACCTCACCGGCGTCTGGCACGGCGCCCGGGCGGTCGCGCCGCGGATGATCGAGCGGTCCAGCGGCGCGATCATCATCACGTCGTCGGTCATGGGCCACGAGACCGGCAAGGACCTCGCCCACTACGCGGCGTCCAAGCACGGCGTGCTCGGGCTGATGAAGAGCATCGCCTACGAGCTGGGCCGCTACGGCATCCGCTGCAACGCCGTCCTGCCCAGCGTCGTGCACACCGCGATGGGGGAGAACCCGGAGACCCGCAAGTGGATCTTCGGCCGCGACGACGCCACCACCCAGGACTACATCGAGGCGACGAAGCACTGGCACCTGCTGCCGGGCCGGCCCGGCCTGCCGCCGAGCGCGATCGCCGACGCGATCGTCTGGCTGGCGTCGGACGAGGCCCGCTACATCACCGGCGTGGAGCTGCCGGTGGACGCCGGGCACCTGCAGCTGCAGGGCTTCAACCACGAGGTCGTCGAGCGCGACGGGGAGCCGGTCGGGCCATGGTACTGAGCACTGACGGCTGGGTCGTGGTGGTCAGCGGGGCGGCCCGCGGCCAGGGCCTGAGCCACGCGAAGGCGTTCGCCGCCGACGGCGCGCACGTCGTCCTGCTGGACGCGCCGTCGGGGCTGACCACCGTCCCGTACCCCCTCGCGAACGAGGACGACCTCGCCGCGGCGCACGCGGAGGTCGACGCGGCCGGGCCGGGCACCGTCCTCAGCTACGCCGCCGACGTCCGCGACGCCGGCCGGGTCGCCGAAGTGCTGGCCGACGCCGCCGGCCGCCTCGGCGGCATCGACGTCGCCGTCGCCAACGCGGGGATCTTCAGTTTCGCGCCGTCCACCTGGGAGCTGTCGCCCGAGACGTGGAAGGAATGCAGCGACACCATCCTCTACGGCTCGTGGACGCTGGCCCGGGCGGCGATCCCGCACATGCTCGGCCGCGCCGGCGCCAACCTCGTCTTCGTGGGGTCGGTGTCGGCGCACAAGGGCATCGCCGCCACCGGCCACTACGTCGCCGCCAAGCACGGCGTCGTCGGGCTGATGAAGACGCTCGCGATCGAGTTGGCCCCGGAGGGCATCAGGTCGAACATGATCTCGCCGACGGCGGCCGACACCACGATGGCGACCAACCCGGCGATGGCCGAGTGCGTCCGCTACCAGGAGGGCCGCGGCTCGAACATGTCGAACCTGCTGCCGGTCGGCCTGATCGAACCGCGCGACGTCACCGACGCCGTGCTCTGGATCAGCTCCGACCACGCGCGCTACGTCACCGGTGAGGTCCTCAAGGTCGACGCCGGCTTCACCGTCCGCTGACGCGCCGGCCGGCTGGGCGTTCGCCCCGACGTCCAGCCGGCCGGGCCCCGGTAGGGTGGATCGATGCTCGACGCCTCACTGCTTCCGCTCCAGACCGGCCGCGCTCGCCTGCGCGCGCTCCACCCCGACGACGCTCCCGCCTTCGCCGAGGGCACCGACGACCCGGACGTCCGGACGTACGGGCACCTGCCCGAGCCGCAGTACACGCCCGACTCGGTCGTCGCCATGATCGACAGGGAGGCGCGTCCCGGCCTGGAGCGCGGCGATCTGGCGGTGCTCGCCATCGCCGACGTCCACGACGAGTTCACCGGGAGCCTCGTGCTGTTCGGCGTCACCGACCGCGAGGCCGAGGTCGGGTTCTGGGTGCACCCGAAGCGGCGCGGTGGCGGCGTGGCCGTGGCCGCCCTCGACCTGGCCGCTCGGTTCGCCGGCCGCAGCGGGCTCGTCCGGCTCACGGCGCGCACCGCGACCGGGAACGCCGCCTCCCAGCGGGTGCTCACCAGAGCGGGCTTCACCGAGATGGGCGAGGACACCGGTGTCGCGCCCTCGGGCCGGAAGGTCCGCTTCCTCCGCTACCAGCGCGAGATCTAGCCGCCCTTCCCGCCCGCGTTCGCCCAGGACGGCGACGACCTGACGAGGTCGCGCAGCTCCGCGAGGCTCTCGCCGATGACGTGCAGTGGCGGAGCCTCGCGCAGGACGAGGTCGATGTCCTTGATGCCGGAGGCGGTGCCGATGGCGACGACGGCGCCGTCGGACGGGAGGCGCCGGGCGGCGGCGAGGGCCACCGCGGACGACGCCTCGAGGAAGAGGCCCTGGGCGGCCGCGCGGCGCTGCTCGGCGAGGAAGTCGGCCTCGTCGACGGCGGCGGCCGAGCCGGAGTTCCAGAGCGCCTGCAGCCCCTGCCAGTTCGCGACGTCGCTGCCGGTCCCGGCCAGCAGGTCGGCCCGCGACGTCGGCACCACGACGGCGCCGAGGGTGTCGCCGAGGTCGCGGGCCACTTCGTACGCCACGCTCTTCAACCCCTCGACGGCGTACGGGTGGCCGCCGGCGCCGGCGGCGAGGATCTGGGCATGGATGACCGGCGGCAGGCTCGACGTCGTCACGACGATGCAGCGCAGCCCCGCCCGGGCCGCATAGGCCGCGGCCGAGGCGCCGGCGTTGCCGCTGGACGCGGCGATGACCGTCGTGCTGCTGCTGGCGCGGGCCGTCGCGACGGCGGCCGCCATGTAGCGGTCCTTGTGCGTGTGGGTGGGTTGGCGCCCTCGTTCTTCACCCGGACGCCGGCGGGGTCGTCCAGTCCGCGAGGTCGCGGCCGGGCGCGAACGGCTTGAGATCGAACGTCGTCGACCCGTCCAGCAGCAGCTCCGTGCCGGCCTCGCCGAAGGCGGGCGCGTACTTGAAGCCCAGCCCGGAGAACCCGCCGAGCAGTACGACGCGGTCGGTCCCGGCGGCGAAGCCCGCGATGGGCCGGTTGTCCGACGTGTAGCCGTCCATGTGCGCCGAGACGCGGACGGGGTCGGGGTGCAGGCCCGGCAGGCACCGCGCGACGATGGCGTCGAGCGTCCTGACCTCGTCGACGCCGACCGTCCGCTCGAGCAGGTCGGGGTCGGGGACCACCTCTTTGAACGGGCCCGTCGGGCCGACCTTGACCGTGGCGCCGTCCAGGCTCGGGAAGGCGTAGAAGCCGTCGTCCTCGGGCCGCAAGGCGATGGGGAACCGCTCAGGCGTATACGCGGCCGGATCGTCGGCGGCGTACCAGACCTGGATCGGCCGGCGGACCTGGATCTTGCCGGCCAGCTGGGGGGCGAGGCGGTCGACCCACGGCCCGCCGGCCACGATGACCCGGCCGTAGCGGAAGGTCCGGTCCTCGGTCACGACGCTGACGCCGTCGCCGTCGATCTCGACGCGCAGCACCGGTGTGTACGTGTGGACGACGGCGCCGAGCTCGCGCGCCCGCTGAGCCGCCGAGAGGACCGCCAGCTCGGGACGCAGGTAGCCCGCGTTCGGGTCGAGGATGCCGATGTCGCCGGGCCACAGCCGGTGCTGCGGGTAGCGCGCGGCGACGTCGCCGGTGTCGAGGAGCTCGTGCTCGAGCCCGTAGGCGCGGACGGACTCGAGGACGTTGACGATGTGCTCCGCGTTCGCCGGGCCGAGCACCAGCTCGCCGTTGAGACGCAGCAGCTCACGGCCGGTCTGCGCCTCCAGCTCGCGCCACAGCGCCAGGGCGGCCGAGCCGAACGGCACGTAGACGGGCTCGCGTGGGCTGGTGCTGCGGAACATGCGGGTCTCGCCGCCCATCGCGCTGCGGTCGTGCGGCACGCCGAACTGGTCGAAGCCGTGGACGGTGACGCCCCGGCCGGCCAGGCGCCACAGCGCCATGCTGCCGATCGACCCGACGCCGATGACCGCCGCTTCCGCGTCGTGCTGGCTCATGCGTGATCGTCCTCCTGGGTGATGGGGTGGTGCGGCGGTGGCGCCGCCGCCTCGACGCCTAGCGGCGTGGCGACGTCCGGCCGGGATCGAGCAGTTCGCGGGGGAGTGCTTCGCGCCACCACTGCTCGATCCGGCCGGGCGTCCATCCGCGCTCGTCGGTGAGAGTGGTGTAGGCGTCGATGTTGCAGAGGGCGGCGTAGATGTCGACCGCGGTGGGCAGGTCGATGCCGTCGCGCAGCGATCCCGGCGGCCACGACTCGAACACCTGCCGCCGGGTGCGGTCCGCGGCCTTGCGGCCGTTGGTGTAGAGGGCGGCGAGCTCGGGCTCGCTGCGCCCGGCGTCGCGGATCATGACGATGATGTCGCCGGCGCGTTCGTAGAGGCGGCGGTCGAAGGACGCCATGGCGGCGAGCTGGTCCGCCGGGTCGGCGGCGGGGTCCTCCAGCTCCGCCAGCTGCTGCGCGGGATCGGCCGAGAGGCCGGCGGCGTCGACGAGCGCGCGGGTGAGGCCGGTCTTGTTCTGGTAGGCGGCGTAGACCGTCGGCACCGAGACGCCGGCCTCGCGGGCGACGTCACGGACCGTGGTGGCGGCCCAGCCCTGCGCGAGGAAGAGCCGGCGCGCCGCCCGGGCGATCTCGGCCCGCGTCTGCAGCGCCTGCGTCTCGCGTCGCAGCGAGTCGTAGCGGCGTTTCTTGGGCTCCTCGGGCATACCCACCCCCATTGACTTTACGTATCTTCTAATGAATATAGTGCGTTCATGACAGGCTGTTGCTCCATCGTGCACCACTGCGACGTGTCATGACCCGCGAGCGGTCGGGGCCGGTGCTCGCCACGCTGTGCGTGGCCTTCCTCATGACGATGCTCGACACCACCATCGTCACCATCGCGCTCCCGGACATCCAGCACCGGCTCGACGCGTCGCTGACGCAGGCGCTGTGGGTGGTGAACGGCTACACGCTGGTCTTCGCGGCGCTGCTGCTGACCTTCGGCCGGCTCGGTGACCGGTACACGCCGCGGACGGTGTTCCTCGCCGGCCTGGCGACGTTCACCGTCGCGTCCGCGTGGTGCGGCCTGGCGCAGGACCCCGTCCAGCTGATCGCGGCCCGCGGGCTGCAGGGCGCCGGCGCCGCGATGCTGATGCCGCAGACGCTGACGCTGATCACGACGACGTTCCCCGCCGAGCGGCGCGGCTTCGCCTTCGGCGTGTGGAGCGGGGTCGCCGGGCTGGCGACGGTCGCCGGCCCGGCCGCGGGCGGGCTGCTGGTCGACACACTCACCTGGCGGTCGGTCTTCCTGCTCAACCTCCCGCTCGGGCTGATCGCGCTCGCGGCCGGGCACGCGCTGATCCCCAGGCAGGCGCCACGGCGGGACCACGCGTCCGGCCTCGACGTCGTCGGCATGCTGCTGTCGACCGGCGGCCTGTTCCTCGCCGTGTTCGCCCTGCTCGAGAAGGAGTGGTACGCCGGCGTCCTGGGCCTCGTCCTGCTGGCCGGGTTCGCGCTGCACCAGCGCAGGAGGCAGACCGGCTCGCCGCTGGTGCCGTTCGAGCTGTTCGGCCGGCGGAACTTCACCCTCATGAACGCGGTGCTGATGGCGGCCCTGTTCGCCACCGTCGCGCTGCTGCTGATCTATACGCTCTACCTGCAGTCGGTGCGGGACCTGACGCCGGCCGAGGCGGGACTGATCCTCGCGCCGCCGGCCGTGGCGACGCTGCTCATCTCGCCGGTCATGGGCCGCCTCGCCGACCGGGTCGACCCCCGACTCGTCTTCCCGCCCGGGCTCGCGCTGTTCGCCGCGGGCCTTCTCCTGCTCCTCGCCGCGTCCGGCGACGACACCGACGTGCTCTGGCTGCTGCCGGGCATGCTCCTCTGCGGCGTCGGCGCGGGCATCGTGTTCGCGCCCGCCAACGCGCTCGCCCTGCGCGACGTCCCGCCCGCCCTGGCCGGCGCCGCCGCCGGCGTGATCAGCACCCTGCGCCAGGTCGGCACCCTGCTCGGCGCGGCCGTCATCGGCGCCGTCCTGCGGGCCGGCAGCGCCGACGGCTACACCGACGCGATGCCGGCCGCGATCTGGACCGTCGTCGGCGTCCTCGTGCTCACCGCGATCGTCACCGTCCGCACCCGTCCGCGGTGACGACGTGGGCGGCGGCGCCGGCGACGAGCAGGCCTCGTCATGGTGCCGGCGACCCCCGGTCCGTCGTGGCCGCGTCGAGCGCCGCACGCAGCGCCGCCACCTCGGCGTCGTTCATCGTCCCGACCAAGCGAAGCAACGCCCCGGTGCGGTCCGTCGTCGTGGTCAGCGCCGCCCCGAGCAGGGCGGCCGTGTAGTCGTCCCGCGTCCGGCTGGGCACGTACCGATGCGCCTTGCCGTCGCGCGCCCGCCCGAGCCAGCCCTTGCGGTACAGGATGTCGACGACCGTCTGGACGGTCGTGTAGGCCCGCTCCGGCTGCTGGGGCAGCTGCTCCTTGATCTCGCGGATGGTGATCGGTTCCGCGGCGGACCAGACGACCTTCATGATCGCCGCCTCCAGTGCGCCGAACGGCCGCATCCCGCCTCCCCTCATCGCCTGGGCGGCATGGTAGTAGTCACCGCGAAGCGGCGCGTCTCCCATGAGTCGTCCAGGAGGCGCGTTCGACCTCCGCGACGTACTGCTCCCGGTCGAAGTGCAGGTCTGGCAGGTCCCACGGCGTGCCCTCGTGCTGAGCGGCGGACGGTTCGACCGGACCGATGAAGACGCCCACATAGTCGCGGAAGTCGATCCACGAGACGCCGGTGCCGTCCGGCGACGCGACGATGACCGGAGCGATCACGCCGCACCCCGCGATCCCGCACGAACACCGGTACACCGCAACGCGTCGTCCGATGCCGTCAGCCGGCAGCAGTGGAGAGCGGGGCCCGAGGACGTCCGCCGGGTCGAAGCCGCGCCACCCCGGGGCGGTGTCGGCGAACGGGTCCGTGCCGTCGATCAGGACCTGGACCACGGGCCGGTCCGGGCGATCGTCGAGGACCTGGAATCGAAGGGAGAGGACCGAGCGACCGTGTCGTGCGGTCTGGCGTGCGTGGGTCATCTGGGCGACGTTTCATCGGTACGCCGGGACCATCGTCGTGCCGGCGCCGAGGCCGACCGGGTGGCCTCAGCATAGGCGATTCGCATCGGCCGTTCCGCGAGCCGGCGTCGTCGCGTGACCCGGTCACGCTGGTGAGCGACCTCGGCATGGAGCCGACCGCCCGGCCGCTGCGGCAGCACGCGCGACGGCTGTACGACATCATCTGCGGTCGCACTGGCCGGGACCACCTGACGACGCGGCCACCTCCTCATCTACTATCCGTGTTAGTAGCTGAGGAGGTGGTCGTGGCGAAGACCGGCCCGCGCGGCCAGGCGAAACGAGAGCGACGCGAGCGGCGCCAGGTGGACCGCGTCGGCTGTCCGGTGAGCGCATGAACGGCGCGCGTACCTGGTACGACGTGTGGCAGCGCAAGGGCGAGCGCTTCGCCGCGTCCGGCCGTGTCGTGCCCGGCAGGGCCGAGCTGGCCGCGCTGTCCGGCTACGACTCGCTGACCTCGGCGCTCGACCTCGGCGAGTTCGACCGGCAGCGCGACCACATCGCCGCCTCGCTGGGGATCGGCGCGAACGACACCGTCTACGAGGTCGGCTGCGGCGCCGGCGCGCTGCTGCACGCCCTGGAGCCGCTCTGCGCCGGGGTCGGCGGCTCCGACTACGCGCCGGCGCTCGTCGACGTCGCGCGCGGCGTCCTCGACTCCGGCGACGTCGAGGTGCGCGAGGCGAGCGAGGTGCGGCCGCTGCCGCGGTACGACGTCGTCGTCAGCAACGGCGTCTTCATCTACTTCCCGGACGCCGAGTACGCCCGGGACGTCGTCGTGCTGATGGCGGCCAAGGCCCGGCGCGCTGTCGGCGTTTTCGACGTCAACGACCTGGCCAGACGTGAAGAGCACCAGGCGGCGCGCCGGGCGGCGTACGGTGCGGACGCGGCGACGGGCGGGCTGCGGCAGCTCTACCTCGACCGGGCCTTCTTCACCTCGCTGGCCGCCACCCTCGGTCTCAGCTGCGTCATCCGCGACTCGGTGATGACGGGCTCGGTGAACGGCCGCTTCCGCTACAACGTCGTCATGTCCCGTCGGGGCGGCTCGTCACGAACGTGAGCGCGGCCCGGGCCTGCTCCAGCACGTCCGCGACGGGGCGCTCGAGGAGCGGCTCGTCGGCGGTCACCCAGGCGTCGGTGACGGCGTACCAGTCGACCGGTGTGGTGGGCGCACCGGTGAGCGCGTTGCGCAGCTGTTCGAACCAGAGCGCCCAGCGCTGCCGGTAGTAGCCGCCGACGAGCCCGGACCAGTCCCGGTTGCCGTACTCCGTGAGCATGGTCGACTCCCGGGCGCCCCACGACGTGAGCAGCCGCTTGCCCCACTCGACCAGCTCCGCCCGTTCCCGCGCCGTCGCGCCGAGGGCGCGGGCCCCGGCCAGCCAAGTCTCGAGCCTGAACGCCGGATGCGCGTCCAGCGTCGCGTCCTGCAGGTCGACGAGCTCGAGGAAGGTGGCGGTCGCGGCGTCGAAGGCGGCGACGTCCCCGGCCTCGTGGGCCGCGCCGATCCGGGCGAGGACGAGCCGGGCGTGGTCGGCGAGCACCTGGCGCGCGACGTCGACGAGGTCGTAGTCGAGCGACGGCGAGCGCCCGGCCTCGGCCGCCGCGATCAGCCCGGCCAGCGCGGGACGCAGCGCGCCGGCCGGGTAGGGGAGCACTCGCGGTCCCACCATGCTGGCCTGGTTCGCGCCGAGGCTCGGGACGGCCGCCACGACGGAGTCGGTGCCGGCGTAGACCATGAACGCGTCGAAGCCGTCGCCGGCCTCCTCCAGCGGCGCACCGAAGACGGCCGGCGGCCGCGCGTCGTCGAGGGTGGCGAGGTCGACGGCCTCCCCGGCGGCGACGAGGGCGGACTCCTTCGGCGTCGGCGCCGTCTCGGCGATCCGCCACGGGCCGTACGCGTGCGCGCGCAGCACCCGCCAGGCGTCGGCGGCCGCCTCCGACGTCTGCCCGTAGCGCGCCTCGATCCACTCCTCGATCCACGCGTCGAGGCCGATCGGCGCCGTCGTCCAGGCGAGGTCGTGGAAGAGATCCCAGACGACGGGGTTGTTCGCGACGCCCTCGGCCATGTCGGTGAGCCCGACGAGGTTGCCGACCGCCTCGGTCCCGCCGAACAGCGTCGACGGCGTCGCCGCGATCGCCTCGAGGTCGCCGTAGAGGCCGGTGCGCCCGCCGTAGTTCGGCAGGATGCCGTACGCCCACGGCGTCCCGTCGTAGCCGTTCATCGTCCGCCAGTGCTCGCCGACCAGGTCGAGGACGAGCAGGCGACTGGCGTCGAGCGCGTCGAGCAGCTCCGGCCGCGGGTTCCCGCCCCAGCCCTGCACCACCCACGTGTAGCCGGCGTCGGCCGAGCGCATCGCGTCCTCGACGCCCTTGGCCGCGGCGGCCAGCGTGGTGTCGCCGATCTTGCCGCCTTCGTGCAGGAGGTCGACCGCCCACCAGCCGGAGAGCCCGAAGAGCTCCCGCTGGACCTGGTAGAAGACCTCCGCGGTCTTCGCGTACTCCGCGGTGTCGGTGCGCAGCCAGTCGGGCCGGCGCGGTCCGGCGAGGTCGATGAACCACAGCCCCTGGGGGACGATGGCCGCACCGGCGTTCCGCTCGGCGAAGCCCGGCGGGACGGTGCCGCTGAAGCCGGGCAGGATCGGGGTGATCTCCAGCTCGGCCATGCGGGCGAACACCTGGCGGGCCAGCTCCACCCGCCGCTCGACGATCCCCCGGGTGGTGCCGTTGCCGAAGTGCTCGATGTTGTTCAGCCACTGCCAGGCCTGGTGCGACGGCGGCACGATCCACCGCAGCAGCTCGGACTCGGTGTAGCCGAACTGCTGGAACGCCTGCAGCCAGACCGCCTCCTGGCCGAGGGTGACGTGCGCAGCGTTGATCCCGCTCGCGGCCAGCAGATCCAGCTCCTGCTCCCATTCGTCCCAGCCGAAGAACGGGGTGGTGTAGCCGCCGACGGTGAGGTTGTAGGCGACCCGCCGCTGGTAGGGCGACGAGGCGGCGACGCTCGCCCCGTCGGGCAGCTCGGCCGGCCGGCGGACGCCGGAGCGCGAGACGCTGCCGACGCGGGTGCGCCGCGCGAACTGGGCGTACGCGGCCAGCGCGACCCCCGGGGTGGTGGCGTCGATCCGCAGCGTGCCGTCCGACGTCGTCGCCTCGAAGGCGTCGGCATCCGCCGTGCCGGCCGGGCGGACGGTGACGTCGATGCGGTCGGCGGGCAGGCCGCTGAGGCGCCGGATTCCGGCGAGGGCGGCGGCGGCTCGGTGGTCGGTCATGCTTCTTTCCTCCAGTGGGTCGGCGTCATTTCATGCCGGACACGGCGAGACCGTCGATCACCCGGCGCTGCATGACCAGGAAGACGATCAGGATGGGGGCGCACGCGAGCAGCGCCGCCGCCATCAGGACGGGGTAGTCGGTCACGAACTGCCCCTGCAGCGTCGCGAGGCCGACGGACAGCGGCTGCGTGCCCGGTTCGGTCGCAACGATGAGCGGCCAGAGCAGGTCGTTCCACGACACGAGCACACCGACCACGGCCAGGGCGGACAGGCCGGGCCGGGCCAGCGGCAGCATCACCTTCCAGAAGACCTGGAACGGGTTCGCGCCGTCGAGCCGCGCGGCCTCCTCCAGCTCGTCGGGCAGCCCGAGGAAGAACTGCCGCATGAGGAAGGCGGAGAACGCCGTGAAGATGCCCGGCGCCACGATCCCCGCGACGGTGTTCAGCCAGCCGAGCCCTTCGATGATCTGGTACTGCGAGATGAGGAAGACCTGCGGCGGAACCATCATGATGGCGAGCACGAGCGCGAACATCGCGCCACGACCCGGGAATCGCATCCGGGCGAAGGCGTAGCCGGCCAGCGCTCCGAGCACGAGATGCCCGAGCACCCTGATGACCGTGACGGTCACCGAGACGGTGAGCTGGGAGGCGAACGAGAGCTCGGCGAAGACCTCCGAGTAGTTCTCGAAGTGCAACGACGACGGCCACAGCTTCGGCGGGATCGACGTCACCTCGGCGTTCGTCGAGAGCGAGGTGACGATCTGCCAGGCGAACGGGAAGAGCATCACGATGCTGCCGATGACCAGGACGAGGTGGGCGAAGCCGTTCCGGCCGGTCCGGCGCGCATGAGTGGGAGCGAGCTCAGGCATAGTGGACCCACCTCCGCTGCAGCCGGAACTGGATCGCCGTGACGATCGCGATGATCAGCAGGATGACGAACGCGATCACCGCTCCGTACCCGCGGTTGTTCTGCACGAACGACTCGTCGTAGAAGAGGTAGACCAGCGACTTGGTGTCCGCGATGACCGGGCTGTTGCCGAGGATGGCGTAGATCAGGTCGAACAGCTGGAAGCCGCCGATCACGTTCATGACGAGCACGAAGAAGATGGACGGGGTCAGCAGCGGGACAGTGATGCGGACGAACTGCGCCCACCGGCCGGCTCCGTCGAGCGACGCCGCCTCGTACAGCTCGGGCGGGATCGAGCGCAGGCCGGCCGAGAGGATGATGATGTTGAACCCCACCGACATCCAGAGGCCCACGATGGCGACGGCGACGAGCGCGAATCCCTGCGTCGAGAGCCAGTAGGGCCCGTCGATGCCGAACAGCCCGAGAAAGGCGTTGATCACGCCGTAGTCGCCGTTGAACATGAGCCGCCACACCAGAGCGATGGCCACCGGCATGGCCAGGTACGGCAGGAAGAACATCGTGCGGTACACCATCGTCCCGCGCAGCGTCGGCCGGTTCAGCAGCGCGGCGAGGCCGACGGCGATGGGCACGCCGAGCAGCACCACGAGGACGTAGACGACGGTGTTGAGCAGGGCGCGCAGGAACTCGTCGTCGTCGAGGAGCGAGCGCCAGTTGTCGGCGCCGACGAAGGTCGTCCCCCCGAACGGTCCCCAGTCGGTGAGGCTGAAGTACGCGGTCTGGACGATGGGGAACAAGTAGAAGACCACGATGCCGGCGAAGAACGGCCCGGCGAACAGCAGCGGCCACCACCCCGAGTCCGACCGGCGGCGCCGGCCGCCGGCGTTCGGCGCACCCGCCCGGCCGGCCGCAGTACTGGTCGTGGCCGGCGGATGGTCGTGCGTGGTGAGGCTCATTCGGACGCCACCGCCCTGTCGATCAGGTCGCTCAGCTGTCGAGTCGCCTCCTCGGCGGTGATCTCGCCCGCGAGCGCCTGTCCGGCGATCACCGCCTCCTCGGAGAACCACGCCTCTGAGTTCCTCGTGGTGGGGTACGGGAAGGAGTAGTCGATCGCGTCCACGAAGGTCTGCAGGCCGAGGTCCGGGTGGCTCTGGACAAACGCGTCGCTCGTCCCCTCGTAGGCGGAGAGGATGATGCCGCTCTCCGCCTGGATCCGCTGGGCCTCCTCGCCGGCGAAGAAGGCCTGGAACGCCTGCGCGGCGGCCAGGTTGTCCGACTGTGCGCTGACGACGTTCGCCAACGCGTGGCTGACGGTCGCCTTGCGCTCGGCCTGGGGCAGCGGCACCGCGACGAAGTCGGCGGCGTTGGGCGAGGACGCGACCAGGGCGATGCTCGCGCCACCGACCGAGGGGAACATCGCGGCCTTGCCGCTCAGGAACCACTGGTCGGCCAACGTCTCCGACAGCTGCTGCATCGTCGGCGACGACCCGTCCGCGACGATGTCGGCCCAGATCTGCAGGCCTTCGGCGCCTCCCGGCTCCTCCCAGCCGCTCTGGCCGTCGTCGGTGACCACCGAGCCGCCGTAGGCGAAGACGGAGCTCCAGTAGGTCGTCTGGCCGGCCGGATAGAACGCGGTGCCGTAGATGCCCTGGTCGCCCAGGGCGTCGTGGATGGCCTTGGACGTGGCCCGGAAGTCGTCGTAGGTCCAGTCCGGCGACGGGAGTGGAACCCCGGCCTGCTCGAACAGCGCCTTGTTGATCCACACGGCGTTCGTGTCCACGTCCTTCGGAACCGCGTACTGCGCCCCGTCGACCTGGAAGAACTCGGTGAGGTGGTCCGGGTACTTCGACAGGTCGATGGCGCCGGACTCGACCAGGTCGTCGATCGGAGCCAGCTGGTCGTTGGCCGCGTAGAGCTCGAAGTACGCCATGTCCATCCAGAACACGTCGGGAAGGGTGTCCGACGACGCCTCGGTCTGGAGGGTGGTCCAGTACTGTGCGAACGGCCGGACGATCGGGGTGACCGTCACGTCCGGGTACTCCTCCTGGAACGCCTCGATGATCGCGTCGAGCGTCGGCTCCAGGTTCGGGTCCCAGTGCGCGTAGGTGATCTCTCCCGACACCTCGCCGGGATCCGCGGTGGCCGATCCATCGCTGCCGGAGCAGGCGGCGACTCCGAGCACCATGCCTGACGTGATGGCGATGCCTGCGACGAGCTTGTTCATCAGAACTCCTCCTCGAGCGCTGATCAATGGATGGAAACCGCGGCTACGGGGTGGTCGCGATGCCGAACAGGGGATGTTCCGGGGTGCTCGACGGCAGCTCGTGGAATCCGAGGCGGTTGTAGAACGCGCGGGCGCCGACGTTGCTCGGGTCGATGCCGAGGTGCAGGGCGGGTACGCCGCGGGCCGCGAGCGCCGCCCGGAACTCGTCGACGAGGCGCCGGCCGAACCCCTGCCCCCGCAGCTCGGGCAGCAGGTTCATGTGCAGTTGCGCGGGGTAGGCGTCGAGCTCGGGAATGCCCCGCATCACCTCGGGCCGCCCTCCCACCTCCACCAGCAGCGCCTCGCTGATCTGAGGCGTGTGTGCCGTGGGAGCGCCCGGTGCGGGATGCCTCGCGGCGAAGCCGGGCGCCCACTCGCGCCGCCACCACTCGATGAACGCGGCGGTGTCCGCGACGCCGACCAGGTAGCCGGCCGCCCGCTCGCCGTCGTCGACGACGAGGGCGAGGTCGGGGGCGTACTCCAGATACGGCAGCACGGCCACGTCGGGCACGAGCGTGTCGTCCGAGTACCACCCGGTCGCGTCGCCGCCGGCCGCCCCGGTGCGCAGGCACACGCGGGCGACGTCGTCGCGGTCGGTCGGGCGGTACGGGCGGGTCTGCGCGCTCATCGGACTGCTCCGTTCTCGGTCGCCGGGCCGGGACGCAGGTGCAGCTCGCGCCCGCCGATGACCCACTCGGTGAGGAAGATCGATCCGTCCGGGCCGGTCGCGACGCCGTGCGGGCTGTTCAGCAGGCCGTCGCGCAGCGGCGGGCGCACCATCGCGCCGTCGGACTGGTGGTTCGGCCAGCCCGGCCGCTTCTCGCCGTCCGGGAACGGCACCAGCACGTCGAGCAGGCCACGATCGAGGTCGACGCTGTGCAGCGCGCCGTCGAGGTCGGTGACGACGAGCCGCTCGCCCAGCGCCGCGAGGCCGCTCGGGCTGCGCAGGTCCGGATGGGTGAACGCGTCCACGAAGTGCCCGTCCAGGTCGAGGCGGACCAGCCGGCTGTTGCCGCGGTCGGCGACGACCAGCTCGGCGCCACTCGCGCCGGCGAGGAGGAGCACACCGTGCGGGCACCGGAACCGCGCTCCGCCGGCGCCCTGCACGGTCGTCACCGCACCGTCACGGAACAGGTGCACCAGGCTCTCCCCGTAGCCGTCGGCCACCACGACCAGCGACTCGGTGCCGTCGACTGCGATGGAGGTCGGATACCAGCCGTGCTGCGCGTAGTGAGGGTGGTCCGGGCGGACGAGGTCGGTGAAGGTACCCGAGGCGAGGTCCAGCACGCCCGCACGTCCCTCGCGCACCTCCGGCTCGTACGCCGGCGGCCGCTGCTTCCAGCCGGGGTCGACCAGCCACAGCCGGTCACCGCTCGGGCCGAGGGTGATGTCGTGCACCTCGAGCAGCGGGACGGGGATCCGCTCGACGTGCTCGGTCGGCAGGTGCCGGGCGATGATCGCGCCGCCGGCCGGGTCGGTCCAGTACACCGTCCCGCCGGCGTCGGCGGCGATGCCGGCGTGCGACCACTCGGCGCTGTCCCGTCCGCTCGGCGACAGCGTCGCCCAGCTCAGACTATTACCACGCGACATGGACCCTCCCCGGCGAATAGGTGGGCAGCGGACCGGCGAACGGCAGCGGCTCCAACTGCTCGGCATCGACCAGCCGCAACGACGGCAGCCGGTCCAGCAGCTGGGTGATCGCCTCGGCGATGACGACGCGGGCGAGCTGCTGGCCGATGCAGCCGTGGATGCCGTGACCGAACGCGATGTGCCCGTAGGCGTCGCGGGTGACGTCGAAGGTGTCCGGGTCGGCGAACCGGTCGCCGTCGCGGTTCGGCGCGACCGTCGACACCCAGACCGACTCGCCCGCACGGAAGTCGATCCCCTGCAGGGTCACGTCCTCGGCGACGGTGCGCGGATGTGCCGAGACGAACATCGCGTGGAACCGGACGAACTCCTCGACGGCCGGGCGGATCAGCGAGGGGTCGCGCCGCAGCACCTCCAGCTGCTCGGGGTTCGTGAGCAGCGAGACCGTGGTCGTCGGGATCATGAAGGCGATCGCGTCGCGTCCGGAGCCCATGAGCACCGCGGTGATCCCGAGGCGTTCCGCGTCGGTGAGCTCCGAGCGCAGGATGTCGCTGATGGTGTCCTCGCCGAGGTCGTCGCGCTTGAGCTCGAGCATCGCGCGGGCGAACTCGACCATCTCGCCCGGCCGCAGCTCCTCGGCGGCGAAGATGTCGGCGAACTCACCGGACCTGTGCTCCGGGATGCCCAGCACCCGGCAGTGGGCGAACACGGAGACGGGGACACCGAAGTCCCAGAACAGGTCGGCGGTGCTCCCGGCGGCGACGATCTCGTCGAGCCGTCGTTCGATGAAGGCGCGCAGGGCCGGCAGCCGGCCGCGCACCGAACGGACGGAGAACCGGCCGACGACGGTCCGGCGGATCCTGGTGTGCTGGGGCGGGTCGAGGCTGAGGACGTTGCCCGCCATGAAGGCGTGCACCAGGTCGCTGTCGGGCATCACGTGGTCGGAGAACACGTGATGCCCGACCGGGTGTCGTTGGTGAGTCATGCTGAAGCGGGTGTCCTCGAGGACCTGCCGGGCGAGGTCGTACCCGGTGACGAACCACCCGACGTTCCCGTCGTCGGCCGTCAGCCGGGTCGCGGGCGCCTCCGCCCGCCACGCCGCGAACCGAGGCGACGGACGGAACGGCGTGCCGTCGGTGGGCATGACGGCCGCGTGGTAGGGGCACCCCGTGCTCTGGGTCTGTGGTGCGGTACTCATGGGACGAGCTGCCTTTCTGCCGAGGTGGAGGTGAACCGGGCGCGCACGTCGCGGAAGGCGCGTGGCAGGTTCCAGCCGACGACGCCCACGGGGACGTCGTCGCGGGCGGCGAGCGCGACGAAGCGGCCGTCCGCCGCGTCGCCCGCGACCACCGCGAGGGAGTTCGCGCCGTCGAAGCGCCCGTAGGCCTGGATGCGCGTGCCGTGCAGTTCGGACCAGAAGAACGGCACGATGCCGGGCGCCGTGGCGACGCCGGTGGCGATCGTGGCGGCCACGGCGTGCGCCTGCTCGATCGCGTGCTGCTGGTGCTCGACCCGGGTCGACGTGCCGCCGGACGCGTCCGCCCAGCGCGCGACGTCGCCGACGGCGTAGACGTCCGGGGCCGCCCGGCCGGCCGGGTCGCAGACGACCCCGTCGCCGATCCGCAGCGCCGACCCGGCCAGCCAGCCGACGTTCGGCCGGCTCCCGGTCGCCGTCACGACGACGTCGGCGGCCAGCTCGGATCCGTCCGACAGCACGGCGCCGTCGCCGCGCAGCACGACGACGTCGAGGCCGAGCCGCAACCGCACGCCGTTCGCCCGGTGCAGGCGCACCACCTGGGGCGAGAGCAACGATCCGACCGTGCCGAACCGCAGCTCCCGGTGCCGGCCGGCGAGCGTCACCGCCAGTCCGCGCTTCGACAGGCCCGCGGCGATCTCGGCGCCGAGGATGCCGGCGCCGATCACCAGCGCACGGGATGCGCCGTCGAGGGCGCCGGTGAGCGCGGTCGCGTCGTCGAGGGTGCGCAGCGTGTGCACGCCGGCGACCGCGGGCCGGCGGGCGGAGACGCCGGTGGCGATCACCAGCGAGTCGTAGGGCAGCTCGCCGTCCGCGGTCAGCAGGAGCCGCCGGCCGGTGTCGAGACCGGTGGCGCGCGTGCCGAGGATGAGCTCGACCCCGTCGGTGGTGGTCGTGGCCGACGCGTCCGCGGGCGCCCACTGACCCGTCAGGACCTGCTTGGACAGCGGCGGGCGGGTGTAGGGGTGGTGCGGTTCCTCCCCGACGACGGTGATCGCCCCGTCGTAGCCGGCGCGGCGCAACGACTCCGCCGTCGTGATGCCGGCGATCGAGGCGCCGACGATCACGGTTCCGGGCCGCGTGGTCATGCGGCGCTCACTCCGTCAGCGCGATCGCCCGGGCGGGGCACAGCGCCGCCGCCCGCCGGGCCGCGTCCTCGAGCTCGGGCGCGACGTGGTCGGCGAGGACGACGACGATGCCGTCGTCGTCCTGGTCGAACAGGTCCTCCGCGACGAGGGCGCACTGACCGGAGCCCACACAGGCCGGCTCGTTCACGTCGATCCTCATGGAGCCCGCCTCACTGTTTCGATGGAGAAGACCATGGGTTCAGCGTCGGGGATCGGCGGCGGGCGCAACAACGCCGTGCTCGCTCGGAACTGGTACGATTTTTGCCCACGAGGAGGATGCGATGCCGGTCGCGTACGAGCATCTCGAGCCGCTCTACCCGCTCGGATGGCGCTATTTCCGGTTCAAGTCGCCCGTTCTACCGCCACGGATGCACGCGCATCCGGAATTCGAGCTGGTGCAGATCGTCAGCGGCGTGGGCACCCGTCTCATCGGCGATTCGATCGAGGAGTACCAGCCGGGCGATCTCGTCCTCATCGGCCCGCAGCTCGCCCACACCTACGCGTCGATCCCCGACGGCGGCATGAGCGAGGCGATCGTCGTCCACTTCGCGAAGTCGTTCCTCGGTGAGACGTTCTTCGACCTGCCGGCCTTCGCCAGCGTCAGCACCATGCTGGCGGCGTCGGCCAACGGCCTGCGGTTCGCCCAGCCGCCGGACACGCTGGCGACGCTCGGCGAGCTCGCGGCGGCGGAGAAGACGGTCGCGCTGCTGCACCTGCTCGTCACGCTCAGCCGTCAGCCCTACACCTCGCTCACGACCGGCCAGTCGTCGTCCGGCGCCGACAGCTCGAGCGCCCGGCGCATCGAGGCCATCGTGGCCCACGTGCACGAGCACTACCGCTCCGCCATCACCCTGCAGGACGTCGCCGTCGCGGTGCACATGAACGCGAGCGCCGCGAGCCGCCTCTTCGCCCGGTCGACCGGCCAGACCCTCACCCGCTACATCACGGTCGTGCGCCTCAACGCCGCGTGCCGCCTGCTGCGCGACACCGACCTGCCGATCGCCACCATCGCGTCCGACAGCGGGTTCGGCAACCTCTCGAACTTCAACCGCAGGTTCCGCCAGGTGAAGCAGACGACGCCGAAGCAGTACCGCGCCCTCGTCCGCTCCGGCCGGGTGGACATGACGAGCCGCGAGTACCTGCCGAACGTGAAGCTGAGCCGCGACCTCTTGTTCGGCTGAGCGTCACCCCGGCTGCGGCGGACGCGCGACCAGGTCGCGCAGTGTGGCGATGTCCCGGACGTCCTTCGCCCGCCACCGTCCGCCGTTTCGCAGCGTGGGGAACTGCAGTTTCATGGCCAGCATCCCGGGTGCGCTCATCGCCGGGACGGGACGGCCGCCGAGGTGGCCGGGGGCCTCGCCGAATGAGCCGGCCGGGAACACCCAGTCGGACCAGCGGCCGCGCGGGCGGAACGTGCCGTCGGCATGGGCGTCGAAGCAGGCGGTGCTGAAGGTGATTCCGTCCCAGCTGAACTCGTGCGACTCCTCGGGTGGCTGGGTGTCAAGGACGACGGCGCCGGCGTCGGCGAGCGCCGCGGCGCCGCGCTCACCGTCCGGCCGCTCGACCCAGAACTCGACGACGCCGTGGATGCTCGCCACCTGGGCGAGAACGTGCTCGTCCGGCATCGTCCGGGTCAGTCAGGCGCCTCGGCGCGTTCCGGCGCCAGGGCGATGGGCAGCGGCGGCGCGGTGAGGTGGACCCGGACGGTGTTGCGGTCGCGCTTCGCCTCGTACAGGGCGGAGTCGGCGGCGGCGACGAGGTCGTCGACGGTGGTGGAGGCGTCGGGGACGTGGTGGACGCCGCCGACGGAGGCGGTGATGGTCACCGTCTCGGTGGCCTCGCCGACCGGGGCGTCGAGGACGATGCCCTGGATGCGCAGCCGGACGCGTTCGGCGATGCGCCGCAGGCTCTGGTCGCTGTCGATGTCGGCGACGACGATGGCGAACTCCTCGCCGCCCCAGCGGCCGCACGCGTCGAGCTCGCGGACCTCGCCGCGCAGCTCGTCGGCGACGGCGCGGAGGACGCGGTCGCCGAACAGGTGGCCGTAGGTGTCGTTGATCTTCTTGAAGTGGTCGAGGTCGATCATGAGCAGGCCGAGCCCGGTGCCGGCCTCTTGGGCGCGGACCAGCAGCTGCTCGGCGTGGTGGTGCCAGCGCGCGGACGTCGCCAGGCCGGTCTTGGCGTCGATGCTGGCCGCCTTCTCGAGGCCGGTGACCAGGCTGCCGCGGTGCAGCGCCACGATGACGACCAGGACGGCCGGCAGCGCCACCGGCGTGGTGACGATGGTGATGGCGACGAGCACGCCGAGCGCGGCCGCGCCCGCTTCGAGGATCTGCCCGGAGAGGTCGGAGAACAGCTCGCGGGCCGACGTCGTGGGATTGTGGGAGGCGATGGCGGCCACGATGAGGCCGAAGTTGACCGCCCAGGCGACGGCGGCGGCGAGGGCGATGACGCCGAACTCGACGGCCGTGGCCGGCAGGCCGGGGTAGCCGTTCAGGCCGGTGGCCAGGATGAGGACGGCGAGACTGGTGCCGAGCAGGATGGTTGACGTCGTGTAGACGGCGCGGTACGGCGGCGTCCGGCGGCGCTTGACACGGTCCCAGAGCAGCACGTTCGTCAGCACCACCATGCTCAGGGCGAGCGCCGGCGGCAGCACGATGGTGGTGGCCATGACCCACACGGCGGCGGAGTCGATGTGCGCGACGGCGGGTGAGTGCGCCACCGCTCGTCGTTGCTCGACGTGCCGGGTCAGCTCGGTGGCCGCCCAGGCGCATCCGGCCAGCACACCGAACCGGACCAGGTCGTTCTGCCCGATGGACACCGGCACCAGGACGACGGTCACGGCGGCGACGGCGACGGCCAGCGCGTTGACCACCATGATCAGGATCTGGCTCGGCCGGGGCGTGCGCCACAGCGCCCAGCCCCGGAGCCACGATCGCAATCGGTGCACGATTCCTCCGCCCGGCGGGCTCCGTCAGCCCCATGTGAGGACGTGCGGCACAGTATAACCATGACGTAGGACGCAAAATAGACATGGATGGCGCACCAGCCGTAACCGCTCTTGACGACCACAGGTGGGAGCGAAGGTGGGACAACCGACCAGCACGCGTCACCGCGCGACGGGTTCCGCCGCGGCCCGGCCGGCCGCCGGCCGGTCTCGACGAACGAGGGGAGGCCTCGCCATGCGTGGAAACAGCTGGGACTGACGAAACGGGCGGCGATCCCGATCCAACTGACGGCGAAGACGGAGGTGAGCACGGTGCGCGGTAACTCCTGGGACTGACCTCAGGCGAGCGACCCCCGACCGGACGACGCGAAGAGAGAGGTGACGACGATGCGCGGCAACAGCTGGGACTGACCTCAGGCGAGCGACCCCCGACCGGACGACGCGAAGAGAGAGGTGACGACGATGCGCGGCAACTCCTGGGACTGACCGAAACGAGCACCCCACCCCCACGACGCACAGGGAGAGGTGACCACGATGCGCGGCAACTCCTGGGACTGACCCCGCCCGACGGTCCCGCCGACGTGAATCGGCTACGGCGCCAGTGGCTCCGGACCGGCCGCGGCCGCACGCCGCCACCGGTGGACGGCGACGGCGGTCACCACCGTGCCTGCCGCGGCGGCCACGCCGACGATCACGGCGGCATCGGCGAATTGCGCCAGCAGACCTGCGGCGACGATCGCCAGGCCTTGGGCTGCCCGCAGCGCGGCGACGGCGACCCCGATCGCCTGCCCACGGCTCTGCGCGGGCGCCAGGCGCACATAGGTCGACTGGGCGACGATGTCATGCGCCGACAGCACCCCGCTCAGCGTCCAGAGGACCACCGTCACGGCGAGGCCGGGCGCCCATCCGGTGGGCAGCAGGATCAGGCTGCTGCCGATGGCCATCGGCCCGAGCAGCGCCAGCCGCCGCCGCGGGCCGAGGAAGCGCAGCCCGATCATGCCGAGCACGGTTCCGACCGGGTTGGCCGCCAGTAGCCAGGCCACCGCCGCGGTGCCGCCACCCAGCTCGTCGCCGAACGGCACCGCCAGACCCTCGGGGACGGCGTAGAAGCCGGCGCAGCAGGCGACGGCCAGCAGTGTGCGCAGACGCGCGTCACCGGCGACGACGGCCCATCCGGCCCGTACCGTCGCCCAGTAGCCGAGCTCCGGCGGCCCGGTCGCGGCGCCCCGCGGTCCCGCGCCGAGGGCCGGCCGGTAGAGGTCGATGCCCAGTCGGATGATCGCCGCCGACGCCACGAACGTGACGACGTCGACGAGCAGGGCCGCGCTCGTGCCGAACTCGGCCACCAGGGCGGCGCCGGCGCCGAACCCGATCGCGAACGACGCCTGTGACGTCATCGACACCAGGGCGAACCCGGCGGTGAGCTGGTCGCCCGGCAGCATGTCGGCGAGCACCGACTGCCGCGCGCTGGCGAACGGGCTCGCCACGGCCTGGACGACGAACAGCAGCGCGGCCTGGGCCAGCAGCGGCATCCCGGGGACCGCCATGAGCGCCACCAGCGCGGCCCGGGCGAGGTCGGTGTGAACCATGACGCTGCGCCGCGGGAACCGGTCCGCCAGCCCGGCCAGGGTGGCGCCGCCGAGGAAGTCGGGCAGGTAGGTCAGCGCGTAGGTCAACGCGGTGAGCCCGGCCGAGTTCGTCCGCTCGTAGACCAGCACGGTCAGGGCCACCCGCGCCAGCTGGTCCCCGACGACGGAGAACACGTGCGCCAGCCACAGCCGGCGGAACTGCGGCACGGCGAGCACCTGGGCGAAAGAGGCCGGCGAGTCGGACATCGTGCCCAAGAGTGTGCCCGACCACGCCTTTGCGCGCAGTCAGGGGTGGTTGTCGCGTCGGCTACACCTCCGGCGGCGGCACCAGTGCTGGCGCGGGCGGCGGCGCGACGACGGAGACCGCGCGGCCCGGCGCGGCCAGCCGCCGGCCGATCGCCGTCACCGCCGCCGACACCACCGCCGCGCCGTCGGACGGCCGGTGCCAGCAGGTGACCGACAGCGTGGTCCGGCGCGGTTCGACGGCGCGGACCAGGACCCGTGGCGGCGGGTCGGCGAGCACCCCCGGCGTCTGCGCCAGCAGGCCGGCGATCAGCTCCGCCGTCCCTTCCTCCGCGTCACCGCCGATCCGTACCTGCAGCTCGGAGGCGTTGCGGCCGGTCGCGCTGTGGTTGACGAACGGGTTGTCGAGGAGCTTCTGGTTGGGCAGGTGCACGACCCGCCCGTCCGTCGTCTCGATGATGACGGACCTGCTGTTGAGCTCGCGGACGCGGCCGGTGTACCCGAGCGCCTCGATCGTGTCGTCGATCCGGACCGGCCGGCGGGTCTGGATGACGATGCCGGCGGCGACGTTGTCGGCGATGCCGCGCAGGGCCAGGAAGGCGACCACCGCCAGCAGGATCGCCACCGCCAGCACCGGCTGGATCGAGGCGCCGAGCAGGCTCAGTGCGATCCCCACGCCGAGGAAGATGACGACGTAGCCGGTGAGCCGGACGCCCGCGCGCCGCAGATCGTCCGGCACCCGCACGCCGGCGAGGATGCGGTCGGCCGCACGGCGCGCGTACCGGGCGCAGAGCCACGCCGCCACGATGACGGCGAGGGCCAGGACCACGTCCCAGGCGGTGAACGACATGCCGGAGAGGAAGTCCCTCATGCGCCTGCGTCGCCTTCGTCCCGATTCGCGCGGTTCGCATCCCTGGTCACGGCGCCTCCTCGGCTGGTCCGTGTCGCCAGGCTGCGTCAGGCGGGCCGGTCCGCACGTCACCCCGGCGGGGTGAGGGCCGCGGCGCCGGGCTCGCCGATGCTGTGAGATACCCCGACGTCGAATCGGCCGCCCGCCGAGGAAGCGCAGACACCATGTCGAACGAGCTGGACAGCACGGTTCGCCCGGCCGGCCGCCCGTCGCTGGTCTTCGTCGCCGCGGCGACGGCGGTCGCGCTCGGTGTGCTCGCGCTGGCGGCGGCGACGTGGATGGTGCGCGGCGTGCTCATCACCGTGGCGGCCGCCCTGCTGCTCGCCGCGGGCCTGGAGCCGCAGGTCCGGGCCGTGCAGCGGCGGGTCGGCCGGCGCGGGACCGCCGTGCTCGTCGTCGTCGCCGCGATCCTCGCCGGGCTCGTGCTGTTCGTGACGCTGGCGCTGCGCCCGGCCGTCGACCAGGCCGCGGAGCTCGTCGACGACCTGCCCGAGCTGCTCGACCGGCTGTCCGAGCGGTTCGGCGGCTCGGCCCTCGCCGACCACCTCGCCAGCCCGGAGTTCGAGCAGCAGGTGCGCGGGGCCCTCGACGACGTCGTGGCGTTCGCCGCGAACTCGCTGGGCGCGGCGTTCGGGGTCCTGGGCAGCGTCGTCGGCGTCGTCCTCACCGGCTTCACCGTCGCCGCGACGACGGTCTACGCGATGCTGGCGCTACCGCGGATCAGGGCGTTCGCCGGCCGAGCGGCGGGCGACCCGGAACGCGTCGCCGTCGTGGCCGAGGTGTTCCGCCGGGTCGGTGGCTACGTGACCGGCCAGCTGGGCATCTGCGCGTGCGCCGGCATCTCGTCGGCGATCTTCTTCGTGATCGTCGGCGTGCCGTACGCGGCGCTGCTGGCGCTGGTCGTCGCGGTCCTCGACGCGGTGCCCCAGGTCGGCGCCACCCTGGCGGCCGTCGTCGCGGTGCTCGTCGCGCTGACCGTCGGCTTCGGCACAGCCGTCGCCGTGGCGGTGTTCTTCATCGCCTACCAGCAGCTGGAGAACTTCGTCATCGCCCCGCGGGTGTTCGCGTCGGCGGTGTCGCTGACGCCGATGACGGTGTTCCTCGCGGTGCTCGCCGGCGGCGCGCTGGCCGGGTTCGTCGGCGCGATCCTCGCCCTCCCGGTCACGGCCGCCGCGACCGTCGTGCTCCGCTACGTCTTCCGGCGCCGGCTCGGCGAGGAGCCTCCCGTCGAGGTGGGCGACGAGGTCCGCCTGAACCGCCATCGTGGCTGATGGCGCCGCGGTCACCGCCGTCACCCGGCTGATGGGGGGCGTCGTCAGCGCCTGACGCCCGTCACGAACGCGGCGAGGTCGGCGGCGACGCGCTCCGGCCGCTCCCAGAGCACGAGGTGGCCGGTGCCCTCGTACGTCACCAGGCGGCTGCCCTCGATCGCGGCCGCCAGCTCGCGGCCCTGGCCGGCGGGCAGCACGTCCTCCTCGGCGCCCCACAGGATGAGTGTGGGGACGGTGATCGGGCCGCGCCGGATCGGCGGCACGGCGCTGACCAGGCCTTCCGCGACCGCGCGCCAGACTCGCCGGGGGATGGTCTGCGCGGCGGCCAGCTGGTCGTCGAGGAACCCGGCCGGTACGGGGACGTGCAGTGGGAGGGCGCCGGTGAGGACCTCGACGTCGGCGCGGGTCACCGGGTCGTGCATCGACGCCAGCAGCCCGGCGAGCGCGGCCGGCAGCGGCCGCCGCAGATCGCTGGGCGCCCCGATCAGCGCCAGGCCGCGTACCCGGCCGGGGTGGCCGGCCGCGACCTCCTGCGCGACGTACCCGCCGCTGGACGTCCCGGCCAGCCAGCAGGCGTCCAGCTCCAGTGCGTCGAGCAGCGCGACGACGTCCGCCGCGGCGTCGGCCAGGGCATAGCCGCCGGCCGGCTTCGTGCTGTCGCCGGTGCCGCGCTGGTCGGGGACGACGAGACGCAGCGAGCGGGGGAGCAGCGGCACGAGACGGTCGAACACCCGGTGCGTCTCGCCCCACGCGTGCAGCAGCAGCACAGGCTCGCCGTCGCCGTCGCCGTCGCCGTACAGGTGGACGGCCAGCTCGGCGCCGGTCGCGAGCGCGATCCGCATGCTGCCATCATGCGCCCGCCCGGCGCCCGTCACCGCCCATCCGCGGATCGTGGGAGGGGTCGGGGTACATCGCCGGGGGTCCGTGGACGGCGGCCTCGGGGCGCAGCTCGAAGTGCCACGGCTCGTTGCGGTAGATCTGGCACAGCCCGTAGCGGGCGCCGTGCTCGGACAGCCACGCCCTGGCCGCCCGCCCGAGATCGATCGCGACGCCCGCCACGTGCGGCGACGTGTCGGGCGTGGCGACCCAGCGGGCGGCCGCCTCGGCCGAGCCGTGCTCCGCGACCGCCCGGCGCAGCAGCCGCTCCTGGTACTCCGGCGACCGCCAGCCGCTGTTGACGGTGAACCGGACGCCGTCGCGCGCGGCATCCGCCGCCGCCCGGCGCAGGGCCCGGAGCAGCTCGGGGTCGAGGTTCGCGACGCCGGGATACCGGTCGTCGAACACCGTCACGCCGCTGGGGAGGGCGCCGGCGTCGGCGGGCCGGGTCGTCGTCAGGGCCGGTTCGGTGGAGGTCATGGCCCCAGTCAAGGCAGCGCGGTGTTGCCGGCGCGTATGCGGTTTTCCATACGCGGGCGATAGCACCCGGCTCATAGCATCGGGACCATGCGTGTGCTGGTGGTCGAGGACGAACCCTTCCTGGCGGAGGCCATCCGCGACGGTCTGCGGCTCGAGGCCATCGCCGCCGACCTCGCCGGAGAGGGCGACGCCGCGCTGGAACTGCTCAGCGTCAACGCCTACGACATCGCCGTCCTCGACCGCGACATCCCCGGGCCGTCCGGCGACGAGATCGCCCGCCGCATCGTCGCGTCCGGCAGCGGCATGCCGATCCTCATGCTCACCGCCGCCGACCGGCTCGACGACAAGGCCTCCGGGTTCGAGCTCGGCGCCGACGACTACCTCACCAAACCGTTCGAGCTGCAGGAACTCGTGCTCAGGCTCAGGGCGCTGGACCGCCGGCGCGCGTACAACCGGCCGCCGGTGCGCGAGCTCGCCGGCCTGCGGCTGGACCCCTTTCGCCGCGAGGTCTACCGCGACGGCCGCTACGTCGCGCTGACCAGGAAGCAGTTCGCCGTGCTCGAGGTGCTCGTCGGCGCCGAGGGCGGCGTCGTCAGCGCCGAGCAGTTGCTGGAGCGGGCCTGGGACGAGAACGCCGACCCGTTCACGAACGCCGTGCGCATCACGGTGTCGGCGCTGCGCAAGCGGCTCGGCGAGCCCTGGCTGATCGCCACCGTGCCCGGCGTCGGCTACCGCATCGACGCCGGCGACCGCGACGGGCGTGGCTAGGCCGCCCGGCCTGAGCGTGCGCGTCAGGCTCACGCTCAGCTACGCCGGCTTCCTCATGATCGCCGGTGTGCTGCTGCTCGCCGCGTCGTGGGTGTACCTCATGCGCGACGCGCCCCTGCGCACCCTCGTCCCCGACTTCTCCAACCTCCCGCTCGCCCTCAACCCGCGCAACCGCGGCCCGGCCGTCTTCGGCCCGGTGGCGGCCGCGATGCTGCTGTTCCTGCTGGTGTTCGGGCTGGTCGGCGGCTGGATCCTGGCCGGTCGCATGCTGGCCCCGCTGACCCGCATCACCGACGCCACCCGCAAGGCGGCGACGGGGTCGCTCGCGCACCGCATCGAGCTGGAGGGCCGCAACGACGAGTTCCGCGAGCTGGCCGACGCGTTCGACCGCATGCTCGAGCGGCTCGAGGCGCACGTCGCCGAGCAGCAACGCTTCGCCGCCAACGCCTCGCACGAGCTGCGCACCCCGCTGGCGGTCAGTCAGATCCTGCTCGACGTCGCGCGCAGCGACCCCGACCACGACACCGACCGGCTGGTCGAGCGCCTGCACGCCGTCAACCTCCGCGCCATCGACCTCACCGAGGCGCTGATCCTGTTCAGCCGGGCCGGCCAGCGCTCCTTCGCCCGCGAGCGGGTCGACCTGTCGCTGCTCGCGGAGGAGGCGGCCGAATCGCTGCTGCCGCTCGCCGAGGAGCGCGGCCGCACCATCGAGACGTCCGGCGACGTCGCGGCCGCCGTCGGCTCGCACCCGCTGCTGCTGCAGCTGACCACGAACCTCGTGCACAACGCGATCGTGCACAACCTTCCCGACGACGGCACGGTGTGGATCACGACCGGCGCGCACGACGGCGCCGTCACGCTCACCGTCGAGAACACCGGCGCGCCGCTCTCGCCGCGGCAGGTCTCGACGCTCACCGAACCGTTCCAGCGCGGCGTCGACCGCGTCCGCGGCGACCACGAGGGCGCGGGCCTCGGCCTGGCCATCGTCACGAGCATCGCCCAGGCACACGACGGCACCCTCACCCTCACCCCGCGCGACACCGGAGGACTGCGTGTCACGGTGCGGCTGCCCGCCGCACCGCCGGACGCCGGCTGACTTCAGGTGATGGGGAAGTCGAAGTAGGTGTCGGGGTAGGGCTCGTCGCGCAGCGTGTAGTGCCACCACTCGACGTCGTAGCGGACGAAGCCGCTGGCCTCCATGACGGAGCAGAGGTAGCGGCGGTTCCGCGCCTCGGCCGGCGTGATGCCCGTGGCGCCGTGGTGGGAGACCGAGTCCATCAGGTCGTGGTCGCCGCCCATGGGGGCGAGCTCACCGGTGGCCAGCTGGTACAGCGTGAGGTCGACGCTGCTGCCGCGACTGTGGCCGGACCGCGCCGACACGTAGCCCTGCTCGACCATCTCGGGACGGTCGAGGTTCGGGTAGTGCCGCAGCTTCGTCCGTCCGTCCTCGGGCTGCTTCGCCCAGCGCAGGAAGCTGTCGACGGCCCGCTGTGGGCGGTAGGCGTCCCAGAGGACCAGGCCGAAGCCGAGCGCCTCGGCCCGGACCCGGGCCCGGGCCAGCGCCGCGCACAGCGCCGTCGTGCCGACGATGCGGTTGGCCAGGTAGCCGTCCACCGGTTTGCCGGTGAAGTTGTCCCAGGTGGCGTACTTGGCGTCCCAGCGGATGCCGGGCACGTGCTCGTCCACGACGACGAAGTCAGCGGGCATCGGCGTGGTCCTCCAGCGCCAGCGACACGACGCGGTCGAGCACGTCGGCGAGCGGCCGTCCAGCGGCCGCCATCATCCGCGGGTAGCGGCTGTACGACGTCATGCCGGGGAACGTGTTGACCTCGTTGAGGACCACCGTCCCGTCGTCGCGGAGGAACAGGTCCACCCGCGCGAGCCCGCGGCAGCCGAGGGCGCGGTAGATGGCCTTGGCGGTCTCCTGGACGAGCGTGCGCGACGCCGCCGGGATGTCGGCGGGCACGATCGGGGTCGAGTTGTCGGACCCGGACTCGGGCGTGCTCTCCTGGTGGATCCGGAAGAAGCCGTGGGACAGCGCGATGTGGTCGACCTCGCCCACCGTGAGGTCGGCCCCGTTCCCGAGGACGGCGCAGCCGATCTCGCTGCCGGCGACGGCCTCCTCGATCACCACCTTCGAGTCGTACCGCCGCGCCGCCTCCACCGCGCCGGCCAGGTCCGCCTCGCTCGTCACCTTGCTGACCCCGAACGACGACCCGGACCGGGCCGGCTTCACGAAGACGGGGTAGCCGAACTCGCCGCCGTCGGGCTTCTCGTCCGCCAGGACGGTCCAGAACCTGGGCGTCGCGATGCCCGCGCTCGCGGCGACGACGTAGGCGAGGGACTTGTCCATGCAGACGGCGGAGCTCTGGACGTCGCAGCCGGCGTAGGGGAGGCCGGCGAGCTCCAGCAGGCCCTGCATCGCGCCGTCCTCGCCGAGCTTGCCGTGCAGCACCGGCAGCACGACGTCCAGGCGGATGGTCTCGTAGCGTCCCTCGTCCAGGACGAGCAGCCCGTGGACGCCGCGGTCCGGCGACAGCACCGCCGGGCGCGCCCCGTCCTCCCAGCCTTCGGCGGGCCCGTCGCAGAGCGTCCAGGCGCCGGTCGTCGTGATGCCGATCCAATACGTTTCGTACCGGCGCGGATCGAGATTCGCCGCAACTTCCCGGGCGGACTTGACAGAGATCGGGTGCTCCTCGGACACGCCACCGAACACGACGCCGACCTTCAACCTATTCATGCCGTTCCCCACTCTCGAAGTTCACGCAGTTGCTGAGACTGTTCTCGACCGTGTCGCTCAGGGCGCGGTCGGTGTAGTAGGCGGTGTGCGGGCTGATCAGCACGTTCGGCAGCTCCTGCAGCCGCTGCCAGGTCTTGCTCTCGATCGGGCGGTGCCGGCGGTCGGCGTAGAAGATGCCTTCCTCGCCCTCGAGGACGTCCAGCGCCGCGCCGCCCAGCCGGCCGCTCTCCAGCGCTCGCAGCAGCGCCTCGGTGTCGACCAGCGGGCCGCGTCCGGTGTTGACGACGATCGCGCCGTCCTTCAGCAGCTCGATCCGCCGCTCGTCCAGCAGGTGATGGGTGTCCGCGGTGAGCGGGGTGTGCAGCGTGACGACGTCGCTGTGCCGCAGCAACCGGTCGAGCGGGACGTCGGCGGGCCCGCGGTCGCGGGCCAGCACCCGGCAGCCGAAGCCCCGCAGCCGGTCGACGACCGCGGCGCCGATGCGTCCCGTCCCGACCACCCCGACGGTGAGGTCGCGCAGCTCCCGCCCGCGCACGTCGTTGAGCCGGTAGTCGTGGGCGTCGGCGCGGCGCAGGACCGACTTGGCGCCGCGCACCGCCATCAGCATGAGCATCAGCGTGTAGTCGGCGACGCTGTCGGGGGAGTAGGCGACGTTGCCGACGGCGATGCCCACGCTCCGCGCGTAGCCGACGTCGATGTGGTCGTAGCCGATGCTCCGGGTGGAGACGTACCGCACGCCGGCCCGGCCGAGCGCGCGCAGCGTGGCGTTGGTGACGCGGTGCTGGTGGCCGACGCTGACGCAGCGGTTGCCGCGGGCCAGGCCGGCGGTGGCCTCGGCGGGCGGTTCCGCCGTGATCGTCGGCACGACGCCGAAGCCCGGCGCCAGCCGCCGGAACAGCGCGGCCTCGTCCGGGCCGCAGCCGTAGACCGTGATGCCCGTCCGGGCCGGTTCGCGCTGGCTCACGCCGTCAAGTCAAGGCGGAGCCGTGTTGCCGTCGCGTATGGGGAATTCGATACGTCCGCGATATGTGCCGAGGCTCAGGACAGCGGTGCGCCGGCGGTGGCGTCGTAGCGCTTGATGTCGACGCGGGTGGGCCTCGCGGACTTCGGGCCCCTGGCCCGCCGGCGCCAGGCGTTCAGCGCGTCGGCGTCGCGCCACACCTCGACCACGTTCACCCGCTCGGGGTCGACGGAGTCGGCCGTGATGGCGACGTGGAGGCAGCCGTCGGTGGCGCGGGCGCGCGCGACGAGGCCGCGGAACGCCGCGACGAAGGCGTCGCGCTCGTCGGCGTCGACCAGTTCGTGTCCGGCGATGATGATCATGTCCACTCCTCCGGGGTCGTCACGCCTTGACGTAGCCGCGTGCTTCGGCGATGCGGCCGGCGCGGATACGCAGCAGGTTCACGCCGCGGACGCGGTCCTGCTCGCCGTCGCCCCACTGCAGCAGCCACGGCTGGACGGCGAGGTCGCCGTGGATCTCGGCCGGTTCCGGTGTGAACCGCAGCGCAGGGTTCGACGCCAGCTCGGACCACCGCGCGAGGCACGCCGCGCCGCCCTCGCGCCGCACGCCGTCGGGTGCGGGGCCGGAGTCCTCGATGACGCAGTCGTCGGCGATCAGGCCGGTGAGGAGTGCGGGGTCGTGTGCGCGGAAGGCCTCGTTGTACCGGTCGAGGACCTGGCGGGTGGTGCGTTCGGCGCTCGTTCCCGGGGCCTCGGGGGCCAGCGGGACCCCGCCGGTCTTGCTGTAGGCGAGCGCCTCGACGATCAGGCCGTCGCGCACCCGCAGCAGCGTGACGCCGCGGACCGATTCGGCCGGGCCGGCGCCGAAGCGGTAGCGCCAGCGGATGGTCGCCCGCTCGCCGGCGACGGCGACGTCCTCGGGCTCGAATCGGGTGGTGCGGTCGGAGGCGAGCTCGCGCCAGAACGCCAGGCAGGCCTCGCGTCCCACGTAGCGGGCGCCGTCGGGAGCCGGCTGGATGGCGTCCATCACGCAGTCGTCGCCGACCAGCTCGGTGAGCGCCTCGGCGTCGTGGTCCAGGAAGGCCTTGGTGAAGCGGTCGACGGCGTCGGCCGTCGTGCGCGTCGTGGTCGGCATGGTGGGCTCCCAGTCGGTAGATAGACCATTCGGTCTACGAACCATATAGACCGGTCGATCTACTCGTCAAGTAGAGTGGGCTCCGTGACCACACGCACGATGCCGGGACCGCGTGAGCGCCTGCTGGCCGCGGCCAAGGAGCTGACCTACGAGCAGGGCGTCTCCGTGGGCGTCGACGCCCTGCTCAAACGGGCGAACGTGGCCCGGCGTTCGCTCTACGAGCACTTCGGCGGCAAGGACGGGCTGATCACCGAGGTGCTGCGAGTGAGCGCCGACGAGGACGAGGCCGCGTACCGGCAGGCCATGCTGGCCGCGGGCGACGACCCGCGCGGCCGCCTGCTGGCGATCTTCGACTGGCTCGACGGCGTCATCGCCGGCCCCGACTTCCGCGGTTGCCGGTACCTCGCGGCCGAACTCGCCCTGGCTCCGGACCACCCGGCGCACGCGGTGACGCTGCGGTACCGCGAGCGGGTGCACGACCTCCTGGCGACCGAGCTGCGCGCCCTCGGCCACCCGCGGCCGGACCCGGCGGCCGCCCAGCTGCTCCTCCTCATCGACGGCGCCCTCGCCGTCGGCGCCACCCGGTCGAGTACCCACCCGGCCGCCGCCGCCCGCCAACTCGCCGAGCACGTCATCGGCGGCTGACGCCCGGTCAGCGTCGGCGCCTCGTGCGGGCCGCCTACGCCTGCGCGGATGCCGCCGGCCGCCGTCTCGTCCGCCGTGTAGCCGGGGTCTTGACGGGGCGGGAAGACATGCGCGAATCTGAGCGACATCTCTCCTATTCGGTCAGGAGTATGCAGATGCGCTCTCGCCTTCTCGCTCTGTCGGGTACGGCCGCTCTGATCGCCGCGTTGCTGGCGGCCGCGCCGGCCAGCAGCCAGGAACCGGCCGGCGCGGACGCCGACGCCGGCGCCGTCGTCTGGCTGCCGACCGGCTCGTTCGCCAGCTCCTCGCTCGTCCGGGTCGGCCGCGACGCGGCGCCGGGGACCGCCCTCGACGGCGACCGGGTGCTGCGGCTCGAGACCCCGGCCGGCGGACGCGGGTCGGCGCAGCTCGCGGTGCACGCACCGGCCGGGCTGGACGACCTGACGGTGTCGGTGGGCGCGCCACGGTCCCGGCACGGCGGCACGCTGCCGGCCGGCGCCGTCCAGGTGCGCTACCCGGAGTTCATCCCGTTCGACTCCGGCGGCGTCATCGCCGACCCGCTGCGCGAGGTCCCCGCCGTCGACGTCGACAGCGGCACGAACCAGCCGGTGTGGTTCAGCGTCGACGTCCCGGCCGACGCGGCGCCCGGCGTCTACACCGCGGCGGTGGAGATCGGCGCGGCCACGGGCGGCATCGGCACGTGGACGCTGCAGGTCGTCGTCGCCGACGTCGCCCTCGACGCGATGGCGGACCGGCCGTTCATCCTGGACCTCTGGGCGCATCCCGACGCGGTCGCCGACCAGACCGGCACCGAGCTGTGGAGCGAGGAGCACTGGGCGGCCATGCGGCCGTACCTGAGCGACCTCGCCGAGCACGGGCAGCGCGTCGTCAACGTCGCCGTCACCGAGGACCCCTGGATGGTGACCCACGACGGCGAGTGGCGGCCGCAGACGTGGAGCCGCTTCGCGTCGACGGTCGAGTGGCGGTGGGACGGCGAGCGCTTCGACTTCGACTTCGCCGTCTTCGACCGCTACGTCGAGGAGTCGCGGGCGGCCGGCATCGGCGAGCGGATCCACGCCTTCGCGATGCTCCAGTTCGACCACCGCGAGCGGTTCGTCTACACCGACACCCGCACCGGCGAGCGGGTGGTCGAGGAGGTCGACCTCGGCGACCCGCGCTACCGCGAGGGCTGGGGCCAGTTCCTCGGCGCGTTCTCCGAGCACCTGACCGAGAAGGGCTGGTTCGACGACGCCTCGCTCGGCTTCGACGAGCGGCCGGCCAACGAGATGGCGATGGTCTTCGACGTGCTCGAGGACGAGGCGCCGCAGTGGCTGGGCAAGATCGCCGTGGCCGCGAACAGCCTCGACGTGCAGGACTACGCCGACTACGTCAGCTACAACTACTCGTTCCTCGACAGCGTGCCCGACGAGGACATCGCCCGGCGCAAGGCCGAGGGCAAGCCGACGCTGTTCTACACCTACATGAACCCGCTGCGGCCCAACACCGTCACCGCGTCGCCGCCGGTCTCGGCCCGCGTGCTCGGCTGGGTGGTCGCGCAGCGCGACCTCGACGGCTTCCTGCGGTGGACGTACAACTCGTGGCCGCAGGACGTGTACGACGACCCCAGCTTCCGGTACGGCCAGGGCGACGAGTACATCGTCTACCCCGGCGCCGACGGGCCGGTGTCGTCGATCCGCTGGGAGGCGTTCGCCGACGGCCTCGACGACGCCGAGCTGCTGCGGCTCTACGCCGAGAAGCACGGCCGCGACGACGCCGTCTTCACCGAGGTCCTCGACGCGATCGACCCGCGGGCCGAGAGCACGCCGGCGGCGTGGTCGGCCATGCTGCTGGGCCGGCGCGCCGTGCTGGACGGGCTGCGGCCGGACGGCGGGCTCGAGGTCACCGTGTCGAGGACAGACGCCGAGGTGACGCCCGGCGACGTCGTCGACGTGACCGTGACCGCCGTGGCCACCGGCGACCGGCCGGTGCCGGCGCCGCGGCTGGACCTGCCCGCTCAGCCGGGGTGGTCCGCGCGCGTGGTGTCCGGGCCGCGGCCGGGTGCGCTGCTGCCGGGCGAGCAGGCGACGTGGGAGCTCGAGGTGAGCGTGCACGACGACGCCGGCGCCTACCTCTACCTCGGCGGCGCGGTGACGGACCCGGCCGGCCGGTTCCTGGCCGGGTTCGCGACCGACGTCACCGTCCGGCCGCCGGTCGAGCTGACCGCGCCGCCGGCCGCCGCGCCGGCCAGCTCGCCCGACGCGACCAGCCCGGTGACCATCGCGGTGCCCGTCGCCAACGCGTCGAGCCGCGAGCAGACGGTCGAGCTGGCGGTCGCCGGCCTGGGCTTCTGGCAGGTCGTCACGGCGCCGGCGCCGGTGACGCTGCCGCCCGGCGGCACGGCCGACCTCTCGGTGCAGCTCAGTCCGGGCGGCCGGGCGGGCTGGACCACCGTCGACGTCGAGGTGCGCCACGGCGGCGCCGCGGTCGGCGGCGGGCGGGTCGACATCGTCTCAGGTGGCCGGCACGTGTCCGATTGGGACTGGGTGTCCGAGGCCAACGGCTGGGGCCCGGCCGAACGCGACGCCAGCAACGGCGAGGACCAGCCCGGCGACGGCGCCCGGATGACGATCGGCGGCCGCCAGTACGGCAAGGGCATCGGCGCCCACGCGGCCTCCCGGATCGTCCTCGACCTCGCCGGGCGGTGCAGCCGGTTCCAGACCGACATCGGCGTCGACGACGAGGTCGCCGGCGGCAGCGTCCGGTTCCGGGTGGATGGCGACGGCCGCGAGCTCTACGCCTCCCCGGTCATGACCGGCTCGGCCGCCGCCCGCTGGGTCGACGTCGACGTGACCGGCGTGCGGACGCTGGCGCTCGTCGTCGACGACGCGGGCAACGGCAACGGGCAGGACCACGCCGACTGGGCCGGCGCCTGGCTGCGCTGCGCACCGGACTGAGGGGTGCGGTCAGGCCGGCGCGGGCGTGATGGTGGCGGCCGCGCCGGCCAGCGCCGCCAGTAGGGCCGCGGTGGCGGGCGGGTCGGGCGGCTCGCCGTAGGTGGCGGCGTAGATGTGCTGACGCGAGCCGGGCAGCTCGCTGGCCTCGATGCCGTCGGCGCGGTGGGCGCGCAGGGCCAGCCCGGGGCTGGTCGTGACGCCCAGGCCGGCGACGACGAGGGCCTGCATGACGACCATGTCGTCGGAGGTGTAGCCGATGCGCGGCTCGAATCCCTCGTCGGCGCAGATGGACAGCAGGTGGATGCGGCAGCGGTCGCAGCCGGCGATCCAGGTGGCGTCGCGCAGCGACGAGAGCGTCTGCCCGGGCTTGGTCGACAGCAGGTACAGCGGGTCGTCGAGCAGGTGGTGCAGGCGGACGTTCGGCGGCTCGGGCTCGGTGTCGTCGTAGCGGAAGATGATCGCGACGTCGATGGCGCCGGTGCGCAGCAGCTCCAGCGCCTCCGGCGGCTGGGTGTCGGTGAGGCCGATGCGCAGGCCGGGATGCTGGTCGGCCAGCGCCGCCACGGCCCGCGGGATGAGTGAGCCGATGACGGACGAGAAGCTGGCCAGGCGCACCCGCCCGGCGCTCAGCCCGACGTGCGCGGACAGCTCGGCGTCGGCGGCGTCGATGCGCCCGAGGATCTCCGCGGCCCGCGACGCCAGCAACCGGCCGGCCGGTGTGAGCCGGACCCCGCGGCCGGCGCGTTGCAGCAGCTGCGCGCCGGTCTCGGCCTCCAGCCGGGCGAGGTGGTGGCTGACCGTCGGCTGCGTGTAGTGCAGTTCCTTCGCCACGGCCGTGACCGAGCCGAGCCGTGCCAGCGCGTCGATGACCCGCAGCCGGGTGACGTCGAGCATGCATCGATCCCTTCGATGAGAGAGCGAGACCATTGACATTAGACGGATGAGTCGAGTCGGCGCACCCTCGGTCCATGGCACTCACTCGCGTTCACAACTTCGCCATCTCCCTCGACGGCTACGGCACCGGTGAGGGGCAGAGCGCCGACGCGCACTTCGGCCACGCCGGCGACCGGCTGCACCAGTGGATGTTCGCCACCCGCTGGTGGGACCCGGCCGGCAGCGGCGGCGTCGACGACGCGTTCGTCCAGCGGCACGACCCCGGCATCGGCGCCGAGATCATCGAGATGGAGGGCGGCACCACCTTCCACTTCCTCGACGCGACACCGGACGAGGCGCTGGCGGCGGCCCGCGAGGCCGCAGACGGCAAGGACGTGCGCATCGGCGGCGGCCCGACGGTGGTCAACGAGTTCCTCGCCGCCGGGCTGATCGACCACCTGCACGTGGTGGTCGTCCCGATCCTGCTCGGTCGCGGTGTGCGTCTCTGGGACGGGTTGGAGGGCCTGGAGAAGGACTACCGGGTCGAGGCCACCTCGTCATCGAGCAACGTCACGCACGTGACGTTCACCCGCGCCGCCTCCTGAGCGGGCGGCTCAGCCGGCGGTGGACTGCCGCACGACGAGCTCGGGCTGGAAGACGATCTGCTGGTGTTCGTGGTCGGGGCGGCCCGACGAGTGGTCGAGCAGCAGCCGGGCGGCCTCGTAGCCCAGGCGCCGGGTCGGCTGCCGGACCGAGCTCAGCGGCACGATCCAGTCGGCGGCGAAGTCGACGTCGTCGTAGCCGATGAGGGCGAGGTCGTCGGGCACCCGCACGCCGTGCCGGGCCAGCGCGCGGTAGGCGCCGAAGGCGAGCACGTCGTTGGCGCAGAAGACGGCGGTGGGCCGGCGCCGTCGCTGCAGCAGCCGGTCGATCGCGGCCGAGCCGGACCGGATGTCCATGCCCTCGTTGTGGCTGACGACGATCGCTTCGGCCGGGTCGAGCCCGAACCGGGTGACGGCCTGGCGGGCGCCGTCGAGACGGTCGGAGTGCTGCCGGACCGACGTCGGCCCGGCGACGTAGGCGACGTGGCGGTGGCCGAGCTCGAGCAGGTGCGTCATCGCCATGTCGCCGCCCTGGACGTCGTCGACGGCGACGGAGCACTCGCGGCTCGACCCCTGCCGGTCCAGGTAGACGAACGGGATGTCGTGCTCGGCGAGGATGCGGTGCGCCGAGCGGGTGCCGCGCGACGGCGTGATGAGCACGCCGCGGACCCGCTCGGACGCGAGCGTGCGCAGGTGCCGCTCCTCGCGGTCGACGGAGTCGTCGGAGTTACACAGGATGACGGCGTGATCGGCCTCGGTGGCGGCGTCCTCGACGCCGCGGGAGGCCTCGGTGAAGAACGGGTTGGAGACGTCGATGACGACCAGCCCGATGACGCGGCTCATCGCGCCGCCGAGCTGCCGGGCGTGCTGGTTGGCGACGTAGCCGAGCGCGGCGATGGCGGCGAGCACGCGTTCGCGGGTCTTGTGCGACACGATCTCGGGACGGTTCAGCGTGTTCGACACCGTGCCCTGGGACACGCCGGCGCGCGCCGCGACGTCGGCGATGCTCACCATGTTCGGTTCCCTGCCACGCTGCACAGCGGCTCGCCCTTCGTTCCGCGGCCCGTCCCGGCGTCACACCCGGTGAGCAGGCCGGTGGTACTCGTTCCGGCCGGGCCCTGTACGGCGAGGAACGCCGCGGAGAAGCCGCCGGCCGGGACGTCCGCTCTCACAGTAGTGCCGTCGATCATCGCGGCGGAGCGTTGCCACCGACGCGACGTCCACGCGCCGGTGTCGCCGGTGTGGTGCAGCTCGGCGCCGAGGACGGGCGCCGCCGCGCCGAGCTCGGCCCGCACCCCTCCGGCGGTGACGGAAGTGGCGCCGACGGCGGGCAGCGCGGGCCCGCGGCCGAGGACCGACGCGGCGAACGCGAACGGCTCGGTGAGCCGCCGGGCCGGCTCGTGGCCGTGCTCGAGCCCGGGCACGATCCGCCGGGTGACCGGGCCCGCGGGCAGCGCGGAGGTGGCGTCGAACGCTTCGAGGGGGAAGCACGGGTCGGCGGTCCCGGTCAGCCAGAGCGATGGCGCCGCGATGCGCGGCGCGTGACGGGCGAGGTCGAACGCGTCGGTCCAGTGCTGCGACGCCGCCGCCGGCAGGTCGCGCAGCAGCGCGCTCCACGCGCTGTCGCGGGCGAGGTGGCCCGCGGCGTACACGCCGGCCGCGTAGCGCAGCCGCGGATCCGCCGCGGCCAGCAGGAACGCCAGGTAGCCGCCCCAGGAGACGCCGCACACGCCGACGGCGCGCGGGTCCACCCCGGGCAGCGCGCGCAGCAGGCTCACCGCGTCGGCGGCCGCCTCGGCGGCCTGGGCGAGCCAGGTGTGCCCGGCGCCGTCGGCGACCGCGGCGAAGATGTCGTCGTGGTCGAGCCGGGCCGGGCGCCGGCCACCGTCGGCGGCGCGGGGCGCGCCGAGGTCGAGCGCGAGCGCGACGTGTCCGCGTGCGGCCCAGTCGAGCGCCCACCGCGGTTCGGCCCGGCCGCCGCCACCGTGCAGCAGCACGACGGCGGGAGCGGCGGGCCCGTCCGGCCGCGCCAGCACGCCGGCCACGTCGCGCTCCGGGCCGAGGCCGTCCGGGCAGCGGAGCACGACCCGCGTCATATCGCCGGGGAAGCCGGGGGAGCCGGCGGCGACGGCCGGCGGCCGGTCCCGCCCGGCCCGGGCGCGCACGTCGTCGATCCAGCGCACGGTCAGGCCGCCGCGCCGAGCAGGGCCGCGAACCGCTCCCGCGCCGCCGCGACGGCGGGGTCGGCGCGCGGCTCGTACCGCACGGTCGGCGACGACGCGGCGCTCAGGGCGCGCACGGCCGCCAGCTCGCCGGCGGTGCGCCCGCCGCGCGCCTGGACCAGCAGGTTGCCCAGCGCGGTCGCCTCGGCCGGGCCCGCGACGACGGGCCGGCCGGCGGCGTCGGCGGTGAGCCGGCACAGCAGCGTGTTGTTCGCGCCCCCGCCGACGAGGTGGACCACGTCGGCGGGCGAGCCGGACAGCCGGCCGGCCTGGTCGGCGTAGTGGGCGAAGGCCAGCGCGAGGCTGTCGACGACGCAGCGCACGATCTGTGCCCGGGTGACGGGGACCGGCTGGCCGGTGCGCCGGCAGAACCGCGCGACCTTCGCGGGCATGTCGCCCGGCCGGGTCAGCTCGGGCGCGTCCGGATCGACGAGGCTGACGTATCCCGGCTGTTCGGCCGCCGCGGCCAGCAGTTCGGTGAGGTCGGGCCGCTCGCCACCGTGCGACCAGGCGCGCAGGCACTCGGACAGGATCCACAGCGCGGTGACGTTCTTCTGGTAGCGCACGGCGCCGCCGGCGCCCAGCTCGTTGGTGAACCCCGCGACGCGGCTGGCCTCGGTCCGGATCGGCCGGTCCACCTCGACGCCGACCAGCGCCCAGGTGCCGCACGAGACGTACGCGAAACCGGGGCCGGCCGCCGGGATCGCGGCGACGGCGGAGGCGGTGTCGTGGGCGGCGACCGCCGTCACCGGCACGGGGGCGTCGAGGCCGAGCTCGTCGACGACGCCGGCCCGCAGCTCGCCGACGACGTCGCCCGGGCCGAGCGGGTCGGGGAACAGCGCCCGCGGCAGGCCGTGCGCGGCGATGGCCTCGTCCGACCAGTGCCCGGCCGGGTCGAACAGCTGCGACGTGCTGGCCAGCGTCCGCTCGGCGGCGAGCCGCCCGGTCAGCAGGTGGGCCAGCAGGTCGGCGACGAAGCCGAGCCGGGCGGACGGGTCCAGCGTGCCGGCACGCTGCTCGGCGACCAGCTGCGTGAGCGTGTTGATCTCCTGGTTCGGGACCCCGGTGCGGCGGTACAGGGCGGCCTCGTCGAGCTCGGCGGCGAGGCCGCGGGTGCGGGCGTCGCGGTAGTGGTAGGGCAGCCCGAGCAGCCGCCCGCCGGGGCCGACCAGCCCGTAGTCGACGCCCCACGAGTCGACGCCGATGCCGCGCACCTCGCCGGCGTCGGCCACCGCCTGCCGGATGCCGTCGAGGACGCCGCGGTAGATCGCCGGGAGGTTCCAGTGCAGGCCGTCGGGCCAGGCCAGCGGCTCGTTCGCGAACCGGGCGACCGTGGCCGTGCGCACCGACCGCTCGCCGACGCGGCCCAGGATGACGCGCCCGCTGGTGGCGCCGAGGTCGATCGCCAGGTACGTGTCCGTGCTCAAGAGTCCTCACCCATCGGGAATCCGGTGCCGTGAGTCTTCGGCAGCCGCCGTCCGGCGGGCAAGGAGCTGGCCGAACCTGGACACCGGACCGGCGCGGCGAGTCCGACACCGGTCACAACGGTGGACCCACGGCGCCGCAGCGATCAGGCTCGGACGCACGTCCACCTGTGAGGAGAGCAACGTGACCGTCGTGAACCGTCTCCGCGTCGAGTACCGCGACGCGCCGCCGGCCGTCGAGACCGAACGGCCGCGGCTGAGCTGGCAGCTGAGCAGCACCGGCCGCGGGGTGCGCCAGGCCGCCTACCGCGTCACCGTGTCGTCCGGGCCGGGGACCGACGGTGCGCCGCTCTGGGACTCGGGCCTGGTGGCCTCGGCCGAGACGGTCGGCATCGAGTACGCGGGCCCCGCGCTGGAGCCGCTGAGCAGCTACACGTGGAGCGTCGTCGTGACACTGGACAGCGGCGAGGAGGTGCGCTCGGACCCGGCGACGTTCGACACCGCCCCGGACGCCGGCGCCTGGGACGCCGCCCAGTGGATCACGCTGCCGCGGACGAAGTACTACCACGACGACCACCGCCCGGCGCCGTACCTGCGGCGCACGCTCGACGTCGACCGGCCGGTGCGCCGCGCCCGCGTCTACGCGACCGCCGGCGGCGTGTTCCGGCTGTGGCTCAACGGGTCACCGGTCGGCGCCGCCACGCTGGCGCCGGGCTGGACCGACTACCGCTTCCGGGTGCCGTACCACGTGTACGACGTCACCGACGCGCTCGGCGAGACGAACGTGCTGGGCGCCGTGCTGTCCGACGGCTGGTACAGCGGCAACGTCGGGCCGTTCCACAAGCGCGAGTTCTGGGGCGAGGTGCCGGTGTTCCGCGCGCTGGTCGTGCTCGACCACGCCGACGGCTCCCGCACGGTCACCGGCACCGACGGGAGCTGGGAGGGCTCGTTCGGGCCGATCCAGGCGTCGGACCTGCTGCAGGGCGAGTACTACGACGCGCGCCTCGACCTGGGCGACTGGTGCGGCCCGGCGGGGACGGCCGGCGACTGGCGGCCGGCAGCCGTCGAGAAGGGCCCGGCGGGCCGGCTGGTCGCGGCGTTGATCGACCCGGCCGGGCCGTACACCGAGCTCGCGCCGGTCGCCGTCACCGAGCCCGTGCCGGGGTCGTACGTCGTCGACCTGGGCCAGAATCTGGCCGGCTGGATCAGGCTGCGCGCCGGCGGGCCGGCCGGCACCATCGTCCGCGTCCGGCACGCCGAGGTGCTCAACCCCGACGGCACCCTCTACACCGACAACCTGCGTGGCGCCCGGGCGACGGACACCTACGTGCTGTCCGGCGGCGATGACGTGCTCGAGCCGTCCTTCACCTTCCACGGCTTCCGCTACGCGGAGGTCACCGGCCTCCCCGGCCCGCTCGTCGCCGACGCCGTCACGGGCGTCGCGCTGTCGTCGCTGACGGGGTTCACCGGCGGCATCGAGACCGGGAACGCACTGGTCGACCAGCTGCAGCACAACATCCAGTGGGGCATGCTGAGCAACTTCATCGAGGTGCCCACCGACTGCCCGCAGCGCGACGAGCGCCTGGGCTGGACCGGCGACGCGCAGATCTTCACCCCGACGGCGCTGTTCAACGCCGACCTCGCCGGCTTCATGACCAAGTGGATGGACGACATCGACGACACCCGCATGGAGAACGGCGCGCTGCCCGACATCGCGCCGTGCGTGGTGCTGGAGTGGGCCCGCGAGGGCTCGCCCGGCTACGCCGACGCCGGTGTCGTCGTGCCGTGGGCGACGTACCACGAGTACGCCGACCGCCGCCTCGTCGAACGGCACCTCGACGCCGGGCTGGCCTGGCTGGAGTACATCCGCTCGCGCAACCCGGGCCTGGTCTGGCGCGAGGGCCGCAACAACGACTACGGCGACTGGCTGGCCCCGGTCGAGACGCCCAAGGACCTCGTGGCGACGGCGTACTTCGCCCGGTCCGCGGCGCTGGTCGCCGAGCAGGCGGAGGTGGCCGGACGCGCCGACGACGCCGTGGCGGCGCGGTCGCTGGCCGACGCGGTGGCAGCCGCCTTCCGCGAGGCGTTCGTCCAGCCCGACGGCACGATCCCGGCCGGCACCCAGACCGCGTACGTCCTGGCGCTGGCGTTCGGCCTGCTGCTGCCGGAGCAGCGGGACACCGCGGCGAAGGCGCTGGCCGAGGACGTGGAGCAGCGCGGCCACGTGACCACCGGCTTCCTCGCCGTCAGCCACCTGCTGCCCACTCTGACCGCCATCGGGCGCACCGACCTCGCCTACCGGCTGCTGCTCAACGAGGACTACCCGTCGTGGGGCCACCACATCAAGCACGGCGCCACGACGATCTGGGAGCGCTGGGACGGCTGGCGGCCGGAGACCGGCTTCCAGGACCCGTGGATGAACTCGTTCAACCACTTCGCGCTGGGCTCGGTCGGGGAGTGGGTCTACCGGCACGTCGGCGGCATCGCGCCGGCCGCGCCCGGGTACGCCCGCGTGCGCGTCGCGCCGCTGCCGGGCGCCGGCATCGACCACGCCCACACCTGGCACGACACCGTGCACGGCCGGGTCGACGTGCGGTGGTCGGTGACGGGCCGCGAGGTCACGCTCGACGTCGAGGTGCCCGCGAACGTGACCGCCGAGGTCGTCGTCCCGGGCCTGGCGGTGACGGAGGGCGGCGTGCCCGTCGCGGACGCACCGGGCGTCACGTCCGTGGTCGAGGACGGCGCGAGCACCCGGCTCGTGACCGGTTCCGGCCGCTACGAGTTCCGCGCGGCGACGCCGCACTGACCACGCGTCCGGGGTCCTGACCGGGTTCGGACAGGACCCCGGCGCAGCTCTTGACCGGCCCCGAACACCCCCGTAACGTGCACGCAACACCGAAATTGAAGCGCTTCAAAACGGAGGTGGTTCGCATGGCCGAGGTCGCCATCGCCGACCGGCGGTCGTCGTGGCCGCACCCGACCGCGTCGTCCCGGGCCGCCGCCGACCGCCGCGGCGGGATGCGGCTGGTCCGCCCGTGGCCCACGATCTCGGGCGCCGATCTGGAGCTGCTGGCGCTGCTCGCCACCGGCATGCCGGCTCCGCGAGTGGCCCGCACGCTGGCGGTCAGCGACCGCACCATCCGCCGGCGGGTCCGGTCGATCTGCGAGCTGATCGGGGTGGACACCGCGATCGAGGCCGTGGCCTGGGCCGCCCGCCGCCAGCTCATCTGACGCCGTCACACACGACACGAGGAGACACGATGACCGACGCCGAGCACATCGTCGATCGGCTGAGCCGCCAGCACATCGAGACCCAGTCCTGGGGCTACGTGAGCACCGGGACGCGGTTCAAGGTCTATGACACGCCGGGCACCGCGCGCGACGTGCGCGAGAAGATCGACGATGCCGCTCTCGTCCACCGTCTCACCGGCGTCGCGCCGACCGTCGCCCTGCACATCCCCTGGGACCGGGTCGACGACTACGCCGAGCTGGCCCGCTACGCCCAGGACCAGGGAGTGCGGATCGGCTCGATCAGCCCGAACCTGTTCCAGGACGACGCCTACCGGCTCGGCTCGCTGACCAACGAGGACGCGACGGTGCGCAAGCAGGCCGTCGCCCACGTCCGCGAGTGCGCCGCCATCCTCCGCGAGGTGGGCTCGGACCGGCTGTCGATGTGGGTGGCCGACGGCACCAACTACCCGGGGCAGGGCAACTTCCGGCGGCGCCGCCGGCACCTGGAGGACGGCCTGCGCGAGGCGTACGAGGCGCTGCCCGAGCAGGCCGAGATGATCCTCGAGTACAAGTTCTTCGAGCCGGCGTTCTACCACACCGACATCGCCGACTGGGGTCAGTCGCTCACCCTGTGCGAGACCCTCGGCGAGCGCGCGCGGGTGCTGGTCGACATCGGGCACCACGCGCTGGGCGTCAACATCGAGCACATCGTGGCCACGCTGCTGGACCGCGGCCGACTCGGCGGGTTCGACCTCAACAGCAAGAAGTACGGCGACGACGACCTGTTCGTCGGCGCGATCAACCCGCAGGAGACCTTCCTCATCGCGCTGGAGCTGGTCAGCGCCGAGGACGACGCGGACGAGGCGGTCGCCGCGGGGGCCCGGTCCATCCTCTACAAGATCGACCAGTGCGCGATGATCGAGGACAAGATCCCGGCGATGATCCGCAGCGTCACGGCCATGCAGACGGCGTTCGCGAAGGCGCTGCTGGTCGACCGCGACGAGCTGGACCGGCGCCGGGCCGAGGGCGACGTCGTCGGCGCGAACGAGGTCGTCAACGACGCCTTCGAGACCGACGTCCGGCCGCTGCTGGCGCGGGTGCGCGAGCGCCTCGGCGTGCCGGCCGACCCGCTCGGCGCCTACCGCGCGTCCGGCGAGCAGGAGCGGCGCAACGCCGAGCGCGTCGGGACACCGGCCGGATGGTGAGCGACGCCGATCCGGTCGCGGAGCTGGCCGGCCTCTGCCGGGCGCTGGGCGACCCCGCCGCGGGCCTCGTGGTGGCGGGCGAGGGCAACGCCTCGGGCCCCGGGCCGGACGGCACCATCCACGTCACCGCGAGCGGGAGCCGGCTGGCCGAGGCCGACGAGCGGTCGCTGGTGCGGATCCGGCCGGACGCGCTGGTCGCGGCGCTGGACCGCGACGGGAGCGACGAGGAGTGGCTGACGGCGCTGCTGGCCAGCCGCGTCGACGACACCGCGGCGCGGCCGACGGTCGAGGCCGGGCTGCACGCCGTCGTCGCCGCCGCGATGGGGCCGGTCTACGTGGCGCACACCCATCCGGTGCACGTGCTCGCGCTGCTGTGCGGCGAGCGCGGCGCCGACCTCGCGACCCAGCGGCTGTACCCCGACCACGTCGTCATGCTCGGCGAGGCGGCGTGCTGGCTCCCGTACGTCGATCCCGGGCAGGAGCTGGCCCGGGCGGCCGGCGTGGAGCTGCATCGGTTCCGGGCGAGCACCGGTCGCTGGCCGCGGCTGCTGTTCGCCGGCCACCACGGGGTCTTCGCCTTCGGCGCCACGCCGAGGCAGGCCCTCGACACGACGATCATGACCGAGAAGATCGCGCGGATCACCATCGCGGCCGCGTCGATCGGTGGCGTCACACCGCTGGCGCCGTCCGAGGTGGAGCGGATCGGGTCTCGCGAGGACGAGGCCTACCGCCGCCGTCTGCTGAGCACGTCCTGACGCCGGCTCGTGCCGGCCCCGACGAAGGAGCAGCAAGCATGGGCAGAGCGATGACAGCCGGCCGCGCGCTGGCGGCGGCCCTGGCCGCGGTGACGCTGGCGGTGGCCGGCGTTCCGGCGACGGCGAGCGGCGCCGCCCCGGCCGCCGCGCCGCGCGCCTGCGCGGAACCGGCCGACGGCATCACCGAGGTGAGCGTCGGCGCCGACACCATCACCGTCACCGGGTCGGTGCCGGAACGGTGCCCGCAGTCGGTCGAGATCCACGCGGTGGCCCCGGCCGCCGACGCCACCGCCGCGGACGCGCCGGCCGCGGCCAGCGCGCTGGAGGTCGTCCGGCCGGCCCGCGACGGCAGCTTCAGCGCCACCGTCGAGCGCACGGCCGGCGGCGTGGACCTGCTGTACAGCGGCTTCACCGCCGTCGGCGTCCGCGGCGACGTCCGCACCGCGCTCGGCGGCGTCCACTACGCCGACGACTGGGCCTTCGACGCGCCGAACTCCGCGCCGCGCCCGGAGCCGACCACGCAGAAGGGCGTGGCGGTGACGATGACCAGCGACGCCGAGGTGGTCGGAGCGGGGCACGCGGCCGTCACCGTCGGCGTCAACTACCTGATGAAGGCCGGGCCGGGCGCGCCGGGCGAGACCGTCGAGTTCGAGTACGGCGGCGAGACCTACTACTTCGACAAGTCCTACATCGACTGGCTGGACCACACCATCAAGCCGCTGTCCGACAACGAGATGCTCGTCTACCTCGTGCTGGTGCTGGTCTACGACCAGGAGCCGAACTCGTCGTTCCCGATCCTGGTGCACCCGGACGCGCCCACCGGCGCGCCCGCCGCGTTCATGACGTACGCGTTCAACACCGTCACGCCGGAGGGGATCGCGCACTACACCGCGGCGATGGAGTTCCTGGCCGCCCGGTACACCCGCGACGATGAGGCCTACGGCCGGGCGATGGACTACATCGTCGGCAACGAGATCGACTCCGCCGGCATCTGGCAGCAGATGGGCGAGAAGACGCTGCCGGAGTTCCTGGAGCACTACGAGCCGGCGCTGCGGATCGGGTACAACGCGGCCCGCAAGTACCACGCCGACGCGCGCGTCTACACCTCGCTGGACCACTTCTGGACGACCAACGCGAACCCGTCCGACCCGCTGCGGTTCTACGACGGGCGCGACGTGCTCGACGGCCTGGCGGCGCTGACGAAGGACCGCGGCGACTTCCCGTGGGACCTCGCCTACCACCCCTACCCGGCGAACATGCTGGACCCGCGGGTCTGGGACGACCCCGTCACCGACGACGCGGACACGCCGAAGATCACCTTCAAGAACATCGCCACGCTGCCCGCGTACCTCGACCGCCCGGAGCTGCACTACGACGGCGAGCCGCGGCGGGTCATCCTGTCCGAGCAGGGCTGCCAGAGCCCGACCAACGGCGCCGCCGACCAGGAGCTGCAGGCGGCCTGCTTCGCCTACGCGTACTACAAGATCCTCGCCGCCGACGGCATCGACGCGTTCATCTGGGACCCGCAGGTGGACAACCGGCAGGCCGGCGGCCTGCGGATCGGCCTCTGGACGTGGGACGAGAACCGCACTGACTTCCCGGCGTCGCCCGGTGAGAAGAAGCAGATCTACGACGTCTTCGCGCACATCGACACGCCGGAGTCGCTGCAGCGGACCGAGTTCGCCAAGGACGTCATCGGCATCGACGACTGGACCGACGTCATCCCGGGCTTCGACCCGTCGATGATCGACCAGCGCCGCACCACCCAGCAGGTCGGTGCGAGCGGCCACGCCGGCCTCTCCGGTGCCGTCGCGGTGTCCGGCTTCGAGGACGGCGCCGGCGGCTGGCAGGCGTCGGACCACGTCGGCCGGGTCGAGGCGGTCGCCGACGACGCCGCGGCCGAGGGCGGTCACGTGCTGCGCGCCTTCTTCGACGACCCCGACGTCGTCCAGTCCAACGGGACGAACTCCAAGACCTGGCGCGGGGTCGACGTCCCGCTCGCCGCGCCGCTGGACGCGTCCGCGACGCCGCACCTGGCCCTGCAGGTCCGCATCCCGGAGCCGGAGCCGGGCGCGTTCTCGCCGGTCAACCGGTTCTCGGTACAGGTCCGCGCGTACGGCGCCGACGGCACGGTGGCGTCCGGCGTCGTCGCGGCCGAGGCGGACGGGACGTGGCAGCGGGTCCAGCTGGATCTGTCGTCGTGGCCCGGCCGCGACGAGATCACCCGGATCAAGGTCTGGGCCAAGGGCAGCAGCGGTGACGACTGGGCCGGCACGTTCGACGTCGACGACGTCGTGCTCGCGGCCGACGCCGATGACGCCGGCGTGCGGCCCAACCTGGACCTGCGGGCCCGCGCCGCCGACCGCGGCGGTCCCGGCTCGGAGGTCACCGTCGACGTCGTCAACAACGGCACGGCGGCGCTGGCCGGCGACCTCGTCGTCGGCAGCTGCGACGGCATCACGACGGCCGAGCCGAGCCTGCCGGTCGACGGGCTGGCCGCTGCCGGCGGCGCGACGACCGTCACCGCCACGCTGGAGACGATCGCGCCGGCCGACCCGGACCATCCGCTGTTGTGCCTCACGCTCGGCGAGCACCGCTACGCCGTGACGATCGAGGTGCCGCCCCCGCCGCCGACGCTGCTCTACGACTTCGAGGACGGCACCCAGGGGTGGACCGCCGGCCAGAACATCGTGTCCGTGGCGACGGCGTCGTCGTTCCCGAACGGCCCGCAGCGCCCGCACGGCGGCACGTACGCCCTCGACGCGGTCATGGCCGACGGCGACGTCTCGCAGCCCAAGACGCTGTCCGTGCGGCCGGAGACGCCGCTCGACCTCGGCGCGGCCGACGAGGTCTACGCGTGGGTCGACGCCTACGGCGGCGTGCCCGGCGCGACCGGCTACGAGGCGACGCTGACGCTGCACAGCGGCGACGAGTCGATCTCGCAGGCGCTGCCCACGTTCGTGCCGGACTCCTGGAACCGCATCGCCGTCGACGTGTCCGCCTGGCCGTACCGCGACGCCGTCACCGGCATCGACGTCTCGTACCGGGTGCTGGGCACCGACTTCGACTGGGTCGGCGGCCCGCGCCTGCAGGTGGACGACGTCGGGATCACCGAGAACGCGGCCTCGCGGCCGGCCTGGCGGGCCGCCTGGGGCGCGTCGATCGGCGGCCACTTCGGCGGCGACAGCCGCCCGGACGCCACGTACCGGCAGACGATGGAGCTGTCCACCGGTGGCAACGCCGTGCGGGTCCGCTTCGTCAACCCGTTCTCCGACCAGGACCTCGTGTTCGACGCCGCCACGGTGGGCGTGCGCTCCGGCACCGGCGCGGACGTCGCCGGCGCGCCGCGGCCGCTGAGCGTCCTCGGGTCGAGCGAGATCCGGGTGCGGCCGGGCGAGACGGTCTACACCGACCCCGTGGCGCTACCGGTCGCCGCCGGCGACGACCTCGTCGTCAGCACCCACGCCACTCAGTCGCTGCCGCTGCTGTCGCACGACTGGGCGCTGAAGACCCAGTACGCGACGGCGGAGGGGGCCGGCGACCACACCGGCGACGCCGGCGGCGCGGCCTTCGCGCCGGTGAGCACCAGCACCTACTGGCTGGACGCGGTCGACGTGCTGGGCACGCAGGCGCGGGGAACGGTCGTGGCGCTCGGCGACTCCATCACCGACGGCGCCGGCGCCGACCTCGACGCGGACAACCGCTGGCCGGACGTGCTGGCCGACCGGCTGAACGCGCTGGCGCCGGACGACCCCCGGCGGCGCACGGTGGTCAACGCGGGGATCGGCGGCAACACGCTGAACTCCGTCGAGAACCCCCAGGTCGGCGTCAACGGCCTGGCCCGGCTGGACCGCGACGTGCTCACCCAGACCGGCGTGACCGACGTCGTGGTGTTCCATGGCACCAACGACATCTACGTCGGCGAGTCCGCGGCGGACGTCATCGCGTCGCTGCAGACCGCGGCCCAGCGCATCCACGACGCGGGCGCGCGGGCCGTCGTCGCCACGCTCATCCCGCGCGGCAACGGCGTGGGCTGGACCCCCGACCGGGAGGAGCGACGGCTCGCCGTGAACGAGTGGATCCGTTCGAACACCGTGTTCGACGCGGTGATCGACTTCGACGTCGTCGTCGACGACCCCGCCGCCCCCGGCCACATCCGGGCGGACTACGACGCCGACGGCACCCATCCCAACGCGGCCGGGTACGCGGCGATGGCCGCGGCCATCGACCTCGACCTCTTCGCCGCGCCGAGCGCGCAGCAGACAGGAGCCCTTCGATGACATCCCTGATGAGCGGGAGAACAGCGGTCCGAGCCGGCGTGCTCGTCGTCGCCGCGGCGCTGACGGCGAGCGCGTGCGGCGGCGACGACGGCGGCGGCGAGAGCGGCGGCCAGGTGACCATCGCGATCGCCGGGCCCAACCAGTGGACCACCGACCCGGACACCTTCGGCCCGGCCTGGGAGGACCTCGTCGCCCGGTTCGAGGAGGAGGAGCCCGGCATCAACGTCGAGACGAACGTGCTGCCGGCCGACTTCGGCGACACTCTCTCCACCCAGCTGGCCGCGGGCACGGCGCCGGAGCTGATCTTCCGCAGCGTCTCGCACACGGCCGACCAGGTCGTCGCGCTGGACGACTACCTGCAGCAGCCCAACCCGTACGTGGAGGGCAACGAGCGCTGGATCGACCTGTTCAACCAGGACTACTTCGGCCCCGACGCGGTCAGCGCGCGCAACGCGGCCGGCAACTACGAGTTCATCCCGTTCAACCTGGTGATCCTCGGGCTCTTCTACAACGCCGACGCGCTGGCCGACGCCGGGCTGGACGGTCCGCCGGAGACGTTCGGCGAGCTCATCTCCGCCTGCGGCGACCTCCGCGCCGCCGGGTACGACCCGTTCGCGATCACGTCCGGCTTCCTCAACCAGGGCTGGACCGTGCAGAACATCAGCTCGATGCTGATGGCGCACTACGCCGACGACTGGAACAAGTACGGCCCCGACAACGAGCCCGGCACGTCGGCCACCGTCTCGATCAAGAGCATGGCCCGCGCGATCCTCACCGGCGAGCTCGACCCGACGACGATCCCGGAGGTCGGCGAGACGCTGCGGCTGACCAAGGAGTTCTACGACGAGTGCGCCACCGAGAACTGGTCCGGCATCACCACCGGCGGCGGCTTCGAGGACCTGCTGTCCGGCAAGGCCGCGATGGCGTACGCGTCGAACTTCTACGCCCCGCTGCTCGACGACGTCGACTTCGAGTGGGGCGCCATGCCGTTCCCGGACCTGACGGAGCAGGACTCGCCGCTGAGCACCGGCGAGCCCGCGCGGCACGGCGCCAACACCGAGGGCACCAGCTACATGATCCCGTCGACCACGACCGGCGAGGAGCTGGAGGCGGCCGTCAAGTTCCTCCAGTTCATCACCAGCCCCGAGGGCGGCCAGCCGTGGCTGGACGGGTCCGGCGGCATCCCGTCGCTGGAGGGCGCCACCCCCGCTCCCGGGCTGGAGCCGCTGATGACCGGCGTCTGGGCCGAGCCGCTGCCGGTGCAGTCGCTGTCGTCGCTGGTGCCCAAGGCCAAGTTCTGGACGCCGATCTACGACGGCTACCTGCTGGAGTCCACCTCGCTGGAGGACACCCTGGCCGGGCTGCGCGAGGACTGGATCCAGTGGGCGAACGAGCAGGTCGAGGACGGCGGCTGGACCGACGACTGGACGCAGGGCTGACGTGAGGACCGTCCACGCGGCCCGGACGGAGCAGCGGCGCGGCGGCGTGCCCTGGTTCGCCTACGTGGCGCTGGTGCCGCTGCTCGTCGTCCTGGCGCTGTTCCAGTACTACCCGGCGGTCAGCGGCATCGCGCGCTCGTTCTGGGACTGGAACCCCGGCCAGGTGTCGACGTTCGTGGGGCTGGACAACTACGCGACGATGCTCGGCGACGAGATCTGGTGGCGCTCGTTCCGCAACCTCGGCTACATCTTCGTGTTCGGCGTGGTGGCGTGGGTGATCCCGCTGATCGCGGCGGAACTGCTGATCACGCTGCGCGGCGAGCGGGAGCAGTTCGTGTTCCGCACGCTGCTCATCGTGCCGATGGCGTTCCCCGGCGTGGTGACGGCCCTGGTGTGGTCGTTCATGTACCACCCGAACAACGGCGTGATCAACCGGGCGCTGACCGCGGTCGGGTTGGGCGGGTGGGCGCAGAACTGGGTGGGCGACCCGTCGTTCGCGCTGTGGTCGCTGCTGTTCGTGGGCTTCCCGTTCATCGCCGGGCTGCCGTTCCTGATCTTCTACTCGACGCTGCGCAACGTCCCTCGCGAGATCTTCGAGGCCGCGGCGCTGGACGGGGTGGGGCGGGTCCGCCGGTTCTGGGCGGTCGACCTGCCGCTGATGGCCCGTCAGGTGCGGCTGCTGTTCTTCCTGGCGGTCATCGGGACGCTGCAGTACGGCTTCATGGCCTACATCGTCACCGCGGGCGGGCCGGACGACGCCACGATGGTGCCGGTCCTGCGGATGATCAACGTCGCCTTCCAGGGCCAGGACTGGGGCTACGCGGCCACGCTGTCGACGACGTTGTTCCTGGTGACGCTGGTACTGAGCGCGGTGGTCATGTTCGTGCGCCGCTCGGAGCCGTCCACGAACGTGAAGGGCCTGTGATGAGCACAGTCGTCGAGACCAGGACCGAGACCGTCACGGCGCCGCCGGCGGGGCGGCGGCCCCGCCGGCGCGGCCGCCAGTGGGGGATCAAGACGGCGCTGAGCGTGCTGGTGGCGGTGAGCCTGTTCCCGTACCTGTTCATGCTGAGCACGTCGCTCAAGGACAACCTGCAGTTCGCCGAGAGCTACTGGGCGCCGGTGCTGCCGCTGCACTGGGAGAACTACGCCACCGCCTGGCGGCAGATCCAGCCGTACATGGTGGCGTCCATCGTGGTGGCCGCGGCGTCGATCGTCGCGATCGTGCTGCTGTCGCTGCTGGCCGGGTTCGTGCTGGCGCGGTACCGGTTCCCCGGCCGCGGCTTCTTCTTCGCCGCGATCGCGGTGCTGATGATGGTGCCGAGCATCTCCAGCCTGATCCCGCTGTTCGTGATGATGCGCGACTTCGACCTGCTCAACACCTACCCGGTGCTGATCATCCCGCACGTGGCCGGCGGGGTGGTGCTCGGGACGATCCTGATGAAGACCTTCATCGAGGGCATTCCGCAGGAGCTGTTCGACGCCGCGCGGGTCGACGGCGCAGGTGCGCCCCGGCTGTTCCTCTCGATCGCGCTGCCGCTGTCGATGCCCGTCATCGGCACCGTCGGGCTGATCACCATCAACGGGGTGTGGAACGACTTCTTCTGGCCGCTGCTCACCATCACCGAGAACGAGCTGCGGACGGTGTCGGTCGGGCTGATGTTCTTCCAGGGCCAGGCCGGCACCGACTACGGCCCGATGTTCGCCGGCTACCTGCTCGCCAGCCTCCCGCTGCTCCTGCTGTTCACGTTCTTGTCCAAGTACTTCCTCGCCGGGGTCCAGGGTGGACTGCCCGGCTCGCACTGACCGAGAGGCATCGATGAGCAACGCTGTCGTGACGGAGTTGATCGAGCGCAGCAACCGGCTGGGTTCGGATCCGCGGAACACGAATTTTGCGGGTGGGAACACGTCGGCGAAGGGTGTCGGGGTGGATCCGGTGACCGGTGGTGCGGTGGAGTTGTTGTGGGTGAAGGGCTCCGGTGGTGATCTGGGCACGCTGACGGAGTCCGGGCTGGCCGTCCTGCGGCTGGACCGCATGCGCGCGCTCGTCGACGTCTACCCCGGGGTGGAGCGGGAGGACGAGCTGGTCGGCGCGTTCGATTTCTGCTTGCACGGCAAGGGCGGCGCGGCCCCGTCGATCGATACCGCGATGCATGGGCTGGTGGACGCGGCGCACGTGGATCATCTGCACCCCGATTCCGGGATCGCGTTGGCCACCGCGGCCGACGGGGAGGCGTTGACGAAGCAGTGTTTCGGCGATCGGGTGGTGTGGGTGCCGTGGCGGCGGCCCGGGTTCCAGCTCGGGCTGGATATCGCCGCGATCAAGGCCGCGCACCCGGACGCGGTGGGGTGTGTGCTGGGTGGGCACGGGATCACCGCGTGGGGCGCCACCAGCGAGGAGTGTGAGGCGAATTCGTTGTGGATGATCCGGACGGCGGAGTCGTTCCTGGTCGAGCGCGGCCGGGCCGACCCGTTCGGGCCGCTGGTCGACGGGTTCGCGGCGTTGCCCGAGGGTGAGCGGCGGGCCCGGGCGGCGGCGCTGGCGCCGGTGATCCGGGGGCTGGCGTCGACGGACAAGGCGCAGGTGGGGCACTTCACCGACACCGACGTGGTGCTGGACTTCCTGGCCCGGGACAAGCACCCCGCGCTGGCGGCGTTGGGCACGTCGTGTCCGGACCATTTCCTGCGCACCAAGGTCCGCCCGCTGGTGCTCGACCTCCCGCCCACCGCACCCCTGGACGAGGTGGTGGAACGGTTGCGGGTGCTGCATGCGGCCTACCGCGACGAGTACGCCGCCTACTATCAGCGCCACGCCACCGCGGACAGTCCGGCGATGCGGGGTGCGGACCCGGCGATCGTGCTGATCCCCGGGGTGGGGATGTTCTCGTTCGGCAAGGACAAGCAGACCGCCCGGGTGGCCGGCGAGTTCTACGTCAACGCGATCAACGTGATGCGCGGCGCCGAAGCGGTCTCCACGTACCAGCCGATCGCGGAGTCGGAGAAGTTCCGGATCGAGTACTGGGCGCTGGAAGAGGCCAAACTCCAGCGCATGCCCAAGCCCAAGCCGCTGGCCACGCGGGTGGCGCTGGTCACCGGCGCGGGGTCCGGGATCGGGAAGGCCATCGCGCAGCGCCTGGCCGCCGAGGGCGCCTGCGTCGTCGTCGCCGACCTCAACGCCGACGCGGCCGCCGAGGTCGCCGCGGGGATCGGGACCAGCGACACCGCGGTGGCGGTGACGGTGGACGTCACCAGCGAGGAACAGATCGCCGCCGCGTTCCGGCAGGCGGTGCTGGCGTTCGGCGGGGTCGACCTGGTCGTCAACAACGCCGGCCTGTCCATCTCCAAACCCCTGCTGGACACCACCGCGGCGGAGTGGGACCTGCAGCACGACGTGATGGCCCGCGGCTCGTTCCTCGTCTCCCGCGAAGCCGCCCGCGTCATGACCGGGCAGGGCCTGGGCGGCGACATCGTCTACATCGCCAGTAAGAACGGCGTGTTCGCCGGGCCCAACAACATCGCCTACGGCGCCACCAAAGCCGACCAGGCCCACCAGGTCCGCCTGCTCGCCGCCGAACTCGGCGAGCACGGCATCCGCGTCAACGGCATCAACCCCGACGGCGTCGTCCAAGGCTCCGGCATCTTCGCCGCCGGCTGGGGCGCCCAACGCGCCGCCGTCTACGGCGTCGCCGAGGACCAACTCGGCGCCTTCTACGCCCAACGCACCCTGCTCAAGCGCGAGGTCCTCCCCGAACACGTCGCCAACGCCGTCTACGCCCTCACCGCCGGCGACCTCTCCCACACCACCGGCCTGCACATCCCCGTCGACGCCGGCGTCGCCGCCGCCTTCCTCCGATGAGCGGCGAGCGCATCGTCGCCGTCCGGACCTACCTGGACGAGGAGCGGCCGCAGCCGCGGGAGGAGGCGTCCGGCGAGCGGCCGGTGCACTGGCTGCAGGGCAAGGTCGCCAACCCGATGACGAAGTACGCGGAGTTCCGGGACAACCGGTCGGCGGCGATCGGGCCGCTGGCGAACGAGCGAGTCCTCGTCGAGGTCGAGAGCGCCGACGGCAACGTCGGCTACGCCACGACGTCAGGCGGCCTGCCGACGGCGGCGATCGTCGAGCAGCACCTCGAGTACCTGGTGGTGGGGGAGCGGGCGTCCGCGCACAGCCGCATCTGGGACCGGATGTTCAACAGCACGCTGCTCTACGGCCGCAAGGGCCTCGTGCTGCACGCGATCTCCGCCGTGGACATCGCGATCTGGGACCTGCACGGCCGGATCACCGGGCTGCCGGTGCACGCGCTGCTCGGCGGCACGATCCGCGACGCGGTCCGCGTCTACGCGACCGGCCCGGAACCGTCCACCGCCCGCGATCTCGGCTTCGCCGGCGCCAAGCTGCCGTTGACGTACGCGCCGTGCGAGGGCGAGGCCGGGTTCCGGGCCAACGTCGAGATCGCCGCCCGGGCACGTGCGGCGCTGCCCGACGACTTCCCGATCATGTACGACTGCTGGATGTCGCTGGACGTCGACTACGCCGTCCGGCTCGCGCACGCGGTGGCCGAGCTCGGCGTCGCGTGGATCGAGGAGCCGCTGCCGCCCGACGACTACGCCGGGCTGCGCCGCCTGCGCGACCGGATGCCGCCGTCCATGCGGCTCGCGACCGGCGAGCACGAGTACACCGCCAAGGGCTTCCGCCTACTCTGCGAGGCCGGCGTCGACGTCGTCCAGCCGGACCCGGCCTGGTGCGGCGGCCTGACCGAGCTGCTGCGGATCTCGGCGGTCGCCCAGACCTTCGGCGTCACCGTCATCCCGCACGTCGGCGGCATGCCGGCCTACCACTTCGTCGCGACCCGCCCCGACGGCGACCTCGCCGAGTTCCCGGTGCTGTCGCACGACGGCGGCACCGTCACCGGCCAGCACGCACCGCTGTTCTCCGGCGAGGTGCTGCCCGTGGACGGCTGGATCGCGCCGAACGACGAGCCCGGGTTCGGCCTCACCCTCGACGACGCCGTGCCGCTGCGGCGAGCCCTGCCCGTACGCGGATGATCGACCACGCGAGGAGCGCACCGGCCACCGCGCCGATCGTGTTCATCTCCCAGTCGGTCGTGTCGCAGGCCCGGCCGATGGCGGGGACCAGCGCCTGAACCGTCTCGATCAGCACCGACCCGGCCGACGCCGCCGCGGCGACCAGCACCGGTCGCCGCGTCAGCAGGGTGGCGAAGTACGCGACGGGCAGCAGCAGGGCGATGTTCGCCAGCGTCTCGACGCCGCCCAGCGAGGGCCAGGCGAACTGGACGGCGCAGGTCCGCTCGGGCTGCGCACCAGCCGGCGTCAGCGTCAGCGCCAGGGCCGCGAGCACCGCGGCCGCGGCCAGCCAGCGGGTGACCTGCTCGCCGCGGTCACCGGCCCGGAGCAGAACGGTGCCCAGCAGCACGCAGCCGGCCAGCAGGAGCGCGAAGACGATCGGCACCGCCCACGAGTGCTCCACCAGGAACGTCGAGATCACGCTGCGGAGTATGCCCGACGCACGAGCCGATGAAGGTCACCTCGCGAGCGGCAGACACGTCCGTAGAGCCGGATCAGGCGAGCGTCGTCCAGGGGACGCGCCGGCGCAGGTCGGTCATCAGGTCCGCGAGCGCCATCGCGCCCTCCGGCGTGAGCGGCCCCGGCAGCACCGCCATCAGCTCGGCCGGCTCGAACACGACGATCGCGGCGGCGGCGCGGGGGTCGGCGGCCAGCCAGGTGGTCAGTGGCGGGCGCAGCACGAGCCGGGCGAAAGTCGGGGGCGCTGGTGCTGACGTGGAAGACGGCGTCGAAGCGCGGGTCGCCCACCTCGACGTCGCGCCGCAGCGCCGTCGCCCAGGACAGCCGCTGCGATGCCAGGCGCAGCTCCGGGCCGGGCACCGGGCGCGGCACCAGCAGCACGGTGTACTCCGGCGTGCGCGTCGACACCTCGAACGTCTCGGCGTGCTGCCGCGGCGGCGGGCGGCGCACCTGGAACGCCTGGAACGGCACGTCGCGCAGGGTGCCGTCGAGGTGGAAGTCCACGTACACCAGCGGGTCGCCGACGATGTCGTAGATGCTCGGCGCCCGGGCCGGCAGGTTCGGCTCGGTGCGGCCGAACCGCATGCCGTTGACGGCGGCGAAGTCGGCCATGACGGTGGCCGTGGCCGCCAGCCGGCGCCGCTTCCGCCGCCGGATCGGGACCAGGACCGCCAGCGCGACCAGGAACGCGACCAGCACCAGCAGCAGCGCGACCGCCCCGCCGGTGCTCATCGGCCCGCCGCCGGGGTCACCGCGACGGCGGCGGGCTGGTGGGCGAGCACCGGGTCAGCCTAGGCGCCGCGCGCCTCCTGGTAGGCGCGGCGCGCCTCGGGGGAGCTGTGATGGTGGGTCAGCTCGTGCGCCTCGGGTGGGGTGACGCCGTCGTAGGCGGGGTGGATGTGCACGCTGACGTCGTTGAGGTGAGCGATGGTGTGCAGCAGCTCGTGGTGCGCCTCCTCGGCCAGCTGGTGCCCGTCGGCGACGGTGAGGGTGGCGTCGACGCCGAGGGTGACCTGGGCCTCGAGGCGGTGGCCGCTCCAGCGGGCGCGGATCGCGTCGACGTACTGGACGCCGGGCACGGCGGAGGCCACTCCGTGGATCTGGTCGACGAGGCCGGGCTCGACGCCGTCCATGAGGCGGCGGATGACCGACTTGCAGGACTCGACCAGGATCCACAGGATCGCGACCGCGATGATCAGCCCGATGATCGCGTCGGCCTGGCGGAAGCCGAGCCAGACGCCGATGACGCCGAGCACGACGGCGATGGAGGTGAAGCCGTCGGCGCGGGCGTGGTTGCCCTCGGCGATGAGGGCGGCGGAGCCGATCTTGCGGCCGATGCGGATGCGGTAGATCGCCACCAGCTCGTTGCCCAGTGCGCCGACGATGCCTGCGGCGAACACCCAGCCGAGGTTCGTCAGCTCGCGCGGGTTCACCAGCGCGTCGACGGACTCCCAGATGATCAGGGCGGCGGACAGCGCGATGACGGCGGCGATGAGCAGGCCGACCAGGTCCTCGGCGCGGCGGTAGCCGAACGGGTATTTCTTGGTGGGCGCACGCCGGCCCAGCCGGAACGCGATCACCAGCGGGATGGTCGTGACGAGGTGGCCGAGGTTGTGCAGGGTGTCGGCGAGCAGCGCGATCGACCCGCTGATGGCGACGATGACGATCTGCAGCACGGCGGTGGCGCCCATGCCGCCGAGACCGATCCAGGCGGCGCGGATGCCCTCCCTGCTGGCCTCCTCGGCGGTCTGGATGGCCTCGGTGTGGTCGTGTGCGTGCGGCTTGAACAGGTGGGTGACGCGGTCGCGCAGGCGGACCCCGTCGTGTCCGTGGCCATGCCCATGACCGTGCCCATGTCCGTGGCCGTGTCCGTGCTCGTCGTTCATCGCTTCGACGCTCCCCAGGAGTCGGCTCTGTGATACATCACAGGAGACGTTACTTGAAACATCACACCGGCGGAAGGTCCTGGACGGAAGTGCCGCGGACGGAGTCAGGAGGAAGGAGCGAGGCGGGTGGCGAGGACGAGCGCCGCGTGCGCGCCCAGCCGCCCGGTGCCGGTCGACCAGGAGCTGCCGACGAGGTCGCGGATCTTGTCCATCCGGTAGTAGAGCGTGGTCCGGTGGATGTGCAGCGCGGCGACGGTGGCCGCGGCGTCGCCGCCGGAGTCGAGGTAGGTGAGCAGCGTGGTGGCGAGCAGCCGATGCTCCGGGCGCAGCAGCGGCGCCAGCGGCGGGTGCAGCTCGAGCGCGGTCTCGGGCGTCCACGGCAGCCCGAAGAGCAGCTGCCAGGCGCCCAGCTCGGACCAGCAGGCGAACCCGTCGAACTCGCCGACCCGCTGGGCGACGTCGGCGGCGTAGGCGGCGCGGGCGAACGACGCGGCCGGCGACTCGCCCGGCAGCTGGTCGGCGAGGCCGACGGCGAGGGCGGGCTCGGCCGCGCGGGCGGTGCTCCAGAACCGCTCGCGCCAGGCGGCCGACGGCGGGCGCGGGCCGGCCCGGCTGACCACGGCGAGGTACCCGCCGACCGGCGCGACCAGCGCCGGCCCGATCAGCTGGCGCAGCGCGACGGACCGGGTGACGGCGTGCCGGGCGGCCTCGGCGGTGTCGTCGTCGCCGTCGCGGAACCGGATGGCCGCGATGCGCAGTGACGCGCCGGCGCCGAGGCGGTCCGGCCCGGTGACGGCGGCGAGGGCGGCGTCGCGGCGGTCGCGGTCGTCGCCGAACAGGCCGGCCAGCAGCGGGGTGTCCTGCGCCTGCAGGTCGTCGAGCTCGGCGGCGTTGTGGCGCAGCAGCTCGGTGATCGCCCGGGCGCCCTTGGTGGCCATGGTCAGCTCGGACGGCGTGACCGGCGGGTCGGCGTCGATCAGCCAGAGGAAGCCGTAGAGGTCCGAGCCGTCGCGCAGCGGCACCGCGATGCGCGGCAGCGTGCGCAGCTCGGCGCTGTCGGGGATGTGGACGGGGTCGACGGCGTGGTCGATGCCGAACGTGCGCACGTGCGCGACGATCGCGGCGTCGGCCCGGCGGGCGAGGACGCTGTCGATGCGGGGCGGGTCGATGGCGCCGTAGTGGGCGCTGGCCGCCAGCAGCTGGATGGCGACGTCGTCGACCGCCACCGAGCGCTGCAGCTCGGTGGCGAGGTCGTCGACGAGCTGCTGCAGCTCATCGAGCATGCGTGCCTCGCGGACTCGACATCTGTCGAGTCTAAGGCCGGGAGATTGCGACGTTCGGGTGCGGACCGGACGGATTCCGGCGTCCTAGGTTGTCCGGCACGACAGTCCGGCAGCGACGCCGGCGACCGACGGGAGACGCCGATGGCGGACCGGTACCGGGTGATCGTGGTGGGATGCGGCGCGATCGGCGCCGCCACCGCCTACTGGCTGAGCCGGCGTCTCGGTGCCGAGGTCCTGGTGCTGGAGCAGTTCGACCTCGGCCACTCGCGGGGCGCGTCGGAGGACCACTCGCGGGTCATCCGGCACACGTACACCCGCACCGCCTACACGACGCTCACCCCGGCGGCGTACCAGAGCTGGAGCATCGTCGAGCAGGCGACCGGGCTGCGGCTGGTGCAGCGGACCGGCGGGCTGATCCTGGCGTCGGAGGACGCCCCGTCGATCTCGTTCGTCGACGACACCGTCGCCGCGATGGCCGCGACGAACCTCCCGCACGAGGAGCTGGGCGCCGCCGACGTCATGCGTCGCTGGCCGCAGTGGCGGCTGGAGCCGCACCACCGCGGCGTGCTGGACCCGGAGGCGGGGGTGCTCGACATCCGCCAGGCCACCGCCGCGCACGTCGCGCTCAGCCGCGACAACGGCGTGACGATCGTGCCGAACGCGCCGGTGACGGGCCTGACCGAGACGGCGGGCGGCGTCGAGGTCGCCATCGCCGACGGCCGCCGCTTCGCCGCCGACCGGCTGGTGCTCAGCGGCGGCGCCTGGAACCCGGAGCTGCTGGAGCTGCTGGGCACCCGGCTGCCGATCACGCTCACCGAGGAACAGGTGACGTACTTCGCGACCCCCAAGGTGCGCGAGTTCACCCCGGACCGCTTCCCGGTGTTCGGCTTCATCGACGACGACAGCCGGCTCTACTACGGGCTGCCGGTATACGGCGAGGTGGCGGTGAAGGCCGGGCTGGACGGCGTCGGGCCGGAGGTCACCAGCGAGACGCGGACGTACCGGACCGACCCGGGCCGGGTCGACGAGGTCCGCCGGTTCCTGGGCCGGCACCTGCCGGCCGCCGTCGGGCCGGAGCTGTACTCGCGGGTCTGCTGCTACGACTTCCCGCCGGACCGCGACTTCATCGCCGACTACGTCCCCGGCCACGAGCGCGTGCTGGTCTGCGCGGGCGCCGGTCACGCGGGCAAGTTCGCCGGGCTGCTCGGCCGGGTGCTCACCGAGCTGGCGCTCGACGGCGTCAGCCGGTTCCCGGTCGAGGCCTTCCGGGCCGACCGACCGGCCCTCTACTCTTCGGCCCCAATGCAGGTCAGCCGCTCCAATTCGATGTGAGAGCCGGATGAAGGCGAGGGACCGATGAGCGTTGTGCCAAGACGACGGCGGCGAATGGGCCGGGTGCCGCGCCGGATCCTGCACATGCTGGTGACGCTGTGGGTGGCGAGCCTGCTGGTGTGGTCGCTGCTCGCGCTGGCGCCCGGCGACCCGGCCCGGCGGGTGCTGAACGGGCGCGGCGTCGTGGACCCGACCGACGCGCAGCTCGCGGCCGAACGGCTGGCCCTCGGCCTGGACCGGCCGGCGTGGGAGCGGTACCTGGACTGGCTCGGCGGCGCGGTGCGCGGCGACTTCGGGCAGTCCTGGCGGACCGGGCGGCCGATCAGCGACGAGCTGGCCGTCTACCTCCCCGCGACGATCAACCTCACGCTCGCGGCCCTGCTGATCGCGCTGGCGGTCGCGCTGCCGCTGGGCCTGCTCGGCGCGGCGACGGCGGGCCGCTGGCCGGACGCCGTCATCCGGGTCGTGACGCTGGTGATGGTGTCGACGCCGGCGTTCGTCATCGGCGTCGTGCTGCTCTACGTCGTGGTGCTGCGCTGGGGCGCCGGCAACGTCGTCGCGGACGGCACATGGTCGAACGCGTGGCTGCCGGCGATCACGCTGGCGGCGTGGCCCGCGGCGTCGTGGGCGCGCATCCTGCGGGCCGGCCTGCTGGAATCGATGTCGGCCACCTACCTGCACGTGTCCGAGGCGCGCGGCGCCGGGCGGCTGCGGCTGCTCGTGACGCACGCGCTGCCCAACGCGTCGGTGCCGTTCCTGGCGGTGTTCGGGGTCAGCGTCGGCTGGCTGCTGGCCGGAGCGCCGGTGGTCGAGACGGTGTTCACCTGGCCGGGCATCGGCCGCTACACCGTCGAGTCGATCATCGCCCGCGACGTGCCAGTCGTGCAGGCGTTCACGATGCTGGCCGTGCTGCTGTTCGTGCTGAGCAGCCTCGCCGTCGACCTCCTCTCGACGGCGATCGACCCGCGGCTGCGCGAACGCGGCCGGCCGGGCGGATCGATGGCGGGGGAGGCGGCGCGATGACCGCGGCACCCGTCCTCGTCGCCCGCTCCGCCCGGGCCGGCAGCCAGCCGGTCGGCGTCTGGGCCAGCCTGCTGCGGCACCCGTCCGGGCGGGCCGGGCTCGCCATCGCGGCGCTGCTGGCGCTGGTCGCCCTCGTCGGCCCGTGGCTCACCGCCGACCCGAACCAGACCAGCTACGACACCCAGCTCGCCCCGCCCAGCTCGGAGCACCTGCTCGGCACCGACCAGGCCGGGCGCGACCAGCTGGCCCGGGTCGTGGCCGGCGCGCAGACGACGCTCGGCGCGGCGCTCGCGGTGTTCGTGCTGGTCGGCGTGATCGGGGTGGTGGTCGGGATGGTGGCCGCGCTGGCCGGCGGCTGGGTCGACACCGTCATCTCCCGCATCGTCGACCTGCTGCTGGGCCTGCCGTCGCTGGTGCTGGCGCTGGCGATCGTCGGCACCCTCGGCCCGAGCCTGCGCAACGTCATCATCGCGCTCACCGTCAGCGGGTGGGCCTACCTGGCCCGGCTGGCCCGCAGCCACGCGCTCGGCGCGCACGACCGTCCGGACGTCGTCGCCGCGCGGATGGCCGGCGTCGGCCGGGTCCGGATCGCCGTCGGGCACGTGCTGCCGGGCGTGACCGTGCAGGTCGCGATCGCGGCGACGATGGAGCTCAGCGCGATCATCCTCGGGCTGTCGGCGCTGTCGTTCCTCGGCCTCGGGGTGCAGCCGCCGACCGCCGAATGGGGCCAGATGCTGGCCGAGAGCCGCTTCGCGCTCACCCAGATGCCGACGCTCGCGCTCGGGCCCGGCCTCGCCGTGATGCTCGCCGTCGGCGCGGCCGTGCTGATCAGCGAGGCGTTGCGCGATGTCGTCGACCCGGCTTGGAGGCGCGGATGAACGAGACCGACGGCGTCGTGACGGCGCCCGTGCTGTCCGTCGACGGCCTGGACGTCACCTACGCGAACGGCGCCCGCGCCGTCCGGGAGCTGAGCCTGGACCTCGGCGACGGCGAGTGCCTGGCGCTGGTGGGGGAGTCCGGCTGCGGCAAGACCACCGTCGCCCGGGCGCTGCTCGGCCTGCTGCCGCGGCGCACCCGGGTAGCCGGGTCGGTCCGCATCCGCGGCACCGAGGTGGTCGGCGCCTCGAGCCGGCGGCTGCGGCGGCTGCGCGGCACCGACGTCGCCTACGTCGCCCAGGACCCGTACGCCGCCTGCGACCCGCTGCGCACCGTCGCCCACCACGTCGAAGAGGGCTGGCGGGCGAAGGGGCAGCGGCCACCGGACGGGCAGGTGACGGCGCGGCTGGCCGAGCTGGGCATCGAGGACGCGCAGCACCGGGCCCGGCTGCGCCCGCACCAGTGGTCCGGCGGCATGCTGCAGCGCGCCACCATCGCCGGCGCGACGGTGCACGGCCCCGCCCTGACCGTCGCCGACGAGGCCACCAGCGCGCTCGACGCCGACCTCAGCGACGGCGTGCTGTCCGCGCTGCGGGCCGCGTCGAACGCGCTGCTGCTGGTCAGTCACGACCTCGCGCTGGTCGCCAAGCACGCCGACCGGGTCGCCGTCATGTACCACGGGCGGGTCGTCGAGACCGGCCGCACCGGCGACGTCATCGGTGCGCCGCGGCACCCGTACACGCGGGCGCTGCTGCTGGCCGCCCCGCGGCCGGGCGCCGGCCTGCCGCGCGAGCTGCCCGGCACGCCACCGTCGCTGGCCGACCGGCTGCCCGGTTGCTCGTTCGCGCCGCGCTGCGCCCACTCCGGTGACCAGTGCCGGGAGCTGCTGCCGCTGCTCACCGACGGCGTCGCCTGCCACGCGGTGGAGCGGTCGTGACGGCCCCGGTCGTCGAGGGCAGCGGGCTCTCGGTCACCTACGGCCAGCGCGGCCACGTCCACCACGCCGTCGTCGACCTGACCGTGGCGGTGCGCCCGGGCGAGATCGTCGGCGTCACCGGGGCGTCGGGCTGCGGGAAGTCGACGACGCTGCGGCTGCTGGCCGGGCTCGAGCAGCCGCACGCGGGCACCGTCCGGCTCGGCGGCGCCGACATCTGGGCCGATGGACGCGCGCCGCGGCCGCCGCGGCCCGGATACGTGATGCCGGTCTTCCAGGATCCCGTGGCGAGCCTCGACCGGCGCTGGCCGATCTGGCGCTCCGTCACCGAGCCGCTCACCGTCGGGCGGCCGCGGATGTCCAAGCAGGAACGCATGGCCGCCGCGCGGGAGCACCTCGCCCGGCTGAGTCTCGACCACCTCGACGTGCGCTGCCTGCCGACGCAGTTGTCGGGCGGGCAGTGCCAGCGGGTGGCCATCGCCCGTGCCCTCGTGGCCGGTCCGGCGCTCGTCGTCGCCGACGAGCCGACCGCCAGCCTCGACGTCACCACCGCGGCCGGCGTCACCCGGGTGCTCCGGGAGGCCGCCGACCAGGGCACGGCGCTCGTGATCGTGAGTCACGACCAGGACCGCCTGAGCGTCCTGGCCGACCGGATCCTGCGGATGAACCGCGGCCGCGTCGTCGCAGAAGAGGTGCTGCGGCCGCTCGTCCACGCGCGAAGGGGCACCGATGAGTAGACGAGTTGGACGGCGGGCGCTGGCGGCAGTCGCGGCCCTCGCCGTGACGGTCCTGTCCGGATGCGCCGTCGAAGGCCAGGCCACCGATCCCGCAGGCGAGACCGACCGGCCGCTGCGGATCGCCACGACCTGGGCGATCGGGTCGCTGGACCCGATCACCGAGGCGTACTGGGCGCCCGAGTTCGGCTACGGCGAGCTGCTGATGCGCCCGACCGCCGACGGCGTCGTCGAGCCGTGGCTGCTGGAGTCGGCGGAGCCGGTCACGCCCACCGAGTGGGAGCTGGTGCTGCGCGACGGCGTGACGTTCCAGAACGGCAGCCCGTGTGACGCGGACGCCGTCGCCGCCGCGATCAACCACCAACTGGCGAACAACCCGGTGCTGCCGCCGATCGTGCCCGGCGCGACGGCCGCGGCCACCGGGCCGGACACCGTCGTGCTGACCACCTCGACGCCGGTGTCGTTCCTGCCCGCGCTGCTGGCGCAGGAGGACATGTTCCCGATCTACGACGTCGCCGCGTACGAGTCGGCGGCGGGCGACCCGCAGGCGCTGGTCGGGCTGGGCATGCACACCGGCCCGTACCGGGTGACCGAACTGACGTCGTCCGGCATGGTGCTGGAGCGCTACGACGACTACTGGCAGGGCGAGCCCGCGCTGCCGGGCGTCGAGGTGTCGTTCATCTCCGACGCGCAGGCGCGGGTGCTGGCCGTGCAGTCCGGCGAGGTCGACGTCGCGCTCTACCCGCCCACGGAGTCGGCCGGCACGCTGGAGAACTCGTCCGCCGCCCACTTCGTCACCGGCGACGGCACGCTCGGCCCGCGGCTGATCCTCAACGTGCAGCGCAGCCCGATGGACGAGCCGGCCGTGCGGCAGGCGCTGAGCGCGGCCATCGACTACGAGACGATGGCGAACACCGTCATGAACGGCTTCCATGACGTCGCCGAGGGCATGTACCCGATGCAGCTGCCGTACGCCGTGTCGAACCAGGCGTACGACCCGGACCGGGCCGGCCGGTTGCTGGACGAGGCCGGCTGGGTGCGCGGCGCGGACGGCATGCGGGCCCGCGACGGCGTGCCGCTGCAGCTGACGCTCTACACCTACCGCGCCGACCCGGACCTGCCGGCGATCGCCGTCGCGCTGCGCTCGCAACTGGAGGAGTCGGGCATCGGCATCCAGATCGAGGAGCTGGACGACATCTCCTCGATCTACGACGGCGACACCGGCTGGCACATCGCGCTGTTCCGGACCGGCTACTACGGCACCAGCGGCGCCGTCGTCGGGGTGATCCACGACTACCTCACCTCCGACGGCTCGCGGAACGCTGGCGGCATCGCCGACCCCGAGCTGGACACGCTCGCCGACCAGCTGGCGCTGGCGTTCGAAGAGGAGGAGCAGTACGACCTGCTCCGGCAGATCCAGGACATCGTCATGGCCCGGCAGGCGTACGCGATCGTCGTCTCGGTGAAGCGCGCGTCCGCGGTGGTCTCCGACACCTGGCGGGACTACGAGCCGTCGGCCGTCTACCTGCACCTGGACTGGAGGACGCAGCCATGACCGTCACCGACGCCGGACTGGACCGCGCGATCGGCACCGTCCTGGACCACTGCTTCGCCGTCCGGCCGGGCGAGCACGTGCTGGTGGTCGGCGACGCCGCGACCCGCGACCTCGCCGAGGCGATCTGGCAGGGCAGCCGGGCGCGCGACGCCGAGGCCGTGCTGCTGCTGATCGAGGAGCGCCTCGACGGCGAGCCGGCCCGGCCGGTCGCGGGCGCGATGGCCGCGGCGGACGTCTTCATCGTCGCGACCCGGCAGTCGCTGTCGCACATGAACGCCCGCAAGGAGGCGACGGCGCGGGGCGCGCGCGGCGCGACGCTGCCCGGCGTGACCTCGGCGATGCTGACCCGGGCGATGGCGGTGGACCTGCCGGCGCTGCGGGCCCGCGGCAGCGCCGCCGCGCGGCTGTTCACCCAGGCCGGCACGGCCCACCTGACCTGCCCGAACGGGACGGACATGTGGTTCCGGATCGGCGGGCGGGAGGGCATCGCCGACGACGGCGACCTGACCGCGCCGCAGGCGTTCGGCAACCTGCCGTGCGGCGAGGCGGCGATCTCGCCGGAGACCGGGCACGGCCGCATCGCCGCCAGCAGCGTGACGCCGGCCGGCATCCTGCCCGAGCCGATGCTGCTCACCGTCGAGGACGGGCAGCTCACCGACGCGACCGGCCCACACGGCGGCGCGTTCCTGGAGCTGCTGCGCTCGCACGGACGGGCCGGCACCAACCTGGCCGAGCTGGGCGTCGGCACCAACGACGGCGCCGCCTTCACCGGCAACGTCCTGGAGGACGAGAAGGTGCTGGGCACCGCGCACGTGGCGTTCGGCGCGAGCGACGCGTTCGGCGGCACGGTCTACGTGCCGATCCACCGCGACGTGGTCATCGTCGACCCGACCCTGGACGTCGACGGCCACCGCGTCCTCGACGCCGGCCAGTGGCTGCTCGACACCGCCCCGACGAGCGCTGGAGGCGCCCGATGACCGACGACCTCGTCTGCCCGCGGTGCGCCGCGCCCGGCTCCGGCACCAGCGGCTGCCAGCACTGCGCCGCTGACGGCCGTCACGTGAACCTCCTCTCGCCGCTGGCCGACCTCGCCGGGCGTGACCTGCGCACGTTCCGCGGTGGGCCGTGGGGCTGGCCGGACACCCTGCCGCTGTCCGGCGTCGCCACCCCGGTCACGCTGGGGGAGGGGAACACGCCGTGCTTCCCGCTGGCCCCGTCCGGGCGGATCTGGCTGAAGAACGAGGGCGCGAACCCGACGTGGTCGCACAAGGACCGCGCCATGAGCGCCGCGACCGCCAAGGCGGCCGAGGCCGGCGCCGCCACGGTGGTGGCGCCGTCCAGCGGCAACGCCGGGCTGGCGGCCGCCGCCTACGCGGCCCGGGCCGGGCTGCGCGCCGTCGTCCCGACCTACGGGCCGCTGCCGCCGGCCTTCCAGGCGCTGCTCGAGCACTTCGGCGCCGTCCTCATCGCCGCCGACGGTTTCGAGGGGCGCTCCGCGATGACCAGGATCGGCATCGACGAGCTGGGCTGGTACCCGGTGACGTTCACCGACCCGCGGGTCGGCGGCAACCCGTACGGCAACGCCGGCTACAAGAGCCTCGCCTACGAGCTGGCCCGCGACCTCGGCGACGACCTCGCCGCCGTCGTCGTGCCGACCAGCCGCGCCGACCTCATGTCCGGCATCGCCCGCGGCTTCGAGGAGCTCGCCGCGGCCGGGCTGATCGCGCGGCGGCCGGCCATGGTCGCGGCCGAGGCGAGCACCGGCGCCGCGTTCAGCGCCGCGCTCGCTCTGGACGACCCGGCCGAGCAGGACCTCGTCACCGTCGAGCGGCAGGAGTCCGCGGCGTTCTCGATCGGCAGCGACAGCGCGCACTGGCAGGGGCTCTGGGCGCTGCGCACCTCCGGCGGCTGGGCCGTCGCCGTCGACGAGCCCGTCTACCTGGCCGAACAGGTCCGCCTCGGCCGCGAGACCGGCCTCGCCGTCGAGGCCGCGGCCGCCGTCGCGGTCGCCGCGGCGCGCGAGGTGGCGCGGCGGGCCGACGGCGTCGTCGTCGCCGTCTCGACCTCGATCGCGGTGAAGGACCCGGCCGTCATGGCCGCCGCCCGTCCCGCGCCCGTCCGACTGCCCGCCGACGCCCGCGCGCTCGCCGCCCACGTCGAGCGTGCGCGGCCCGCCGTCACAGCCCCAGGTTCGCCGACCCGGTGACGGTGGCCGGCGAGAAGCCGGTGATCAGCGCCTCGATGACGCGGCGGCGGCTCTGCTCGATCTGCTCGGCGCTGAGCTGGCGGGCGCGCTCGGCGTCGCCGGCGACGATGGCGTCGTACAGCTCGAGGTGCTCGTGCATCTGCTCGCTGCTGGTGTCCTCCCTCGTCAGGCTGAGGAAGAACAGCCGCTGCATCTCCTCCAGCAGGGTGCGGATCGACCTGGCCAGCCGGTGGTTGCCCGCGGCCTCGGCCAGCCGGACGTGGAACTCGCGGTTGTCGACGATGAACCGCTCGTAGCTCTCCGGGTCGGTGTGGTCGTACTCGGCGTGGGCGAGGTAGTGCATGGCCGTGATGGCCTGCCGCGGCGCCCGAGTGGCGGCCAGCTCGCAGGCCGCGGGCTCGAGCAGCAGCCGCAGCTCGAACACCTCGTTGACGTCGGTGATCTTCAGGTCCGTCACCCGGTAGCCCTTGCGCGGGCGGACCTCGACGAAGCCGTCCTGCACCAGCCGGCCGAGCGCGCCGCGCACCGGCGTGCGGCCGACCCCCAGCTGCGCGGCCAGCAGCGCCTCGCGCAGTTCGCTCCCGGGAGCCAGCGCGCAGGTGAGGATCGCGCGCTTCAGACGCTCGTACGCCAGGTCTGTGGCGGTGGCTCCGGCCGCCCCCTCGGGTGTGTGTGTCAACCGCGTTACCTCTCCTCGCGGCTCTTGCCACGGTGATGCATCACTCGTATGTTACCTGACACATCACAATCGGAAGGGGCCAGAAATGCGCATCCACCCGAGGCTGACGACCCGCGATCTTCCACCCGTTGCTGCTCTTCGGCGCAAGGCTACTTGATGACCGCCTCGGCGCCCGCCGGCGCCGAGCTGCTGGCCATCCGCGATCTGCGGGTCACCTTCCGCGCGGGCCGCGCCGTGGGCCGCGACGTCCACGCCGTCCGCGGCGCCGACCTCTCCGTCGCGGAGGGTGAGACGCTCGCCGTCGTCGGTGAGTCGGGCTCGGGCAAGAGCGTCACGATGATGGCGGCGCTCGGATTGCTGCCGGAGAACGCGGAGGTGGCGGGGTCGATCCGGCTGCGCGGCCGCGAGCTGCTGGCGATGGACGAGCGCGCGCTGCGGTCCGTGCGCGGCGCCGAGATCGGGGTGATCTTTCAGGACCCGATGTCGTCGCTGAACCCCGTACACACCGTCAGCCGGCAGATCTCCGAGGCGATCCGCGCCCACGCCGACGTCTCCCGTGGCGCGGCGCACGCCCGGGCCGTCGAGCTGCTCGGCGAGGTCGGCATCCCCGACCCCCGCACCCGCGCCGACGACTACCCGCACCAGTTCTCCGGCGGCATGCGCCAGCGGGTCATGATCGCGATGGCGCTGGCCTGCGGACCCCGGGTGCTGGTCGCCGACGAGCCCACCACCGCCCTCGACGTCACCGTCCAGGCCCAGATCGTCGACCTCGTGGACCGGATCCGCCGCGACCGCGGCATGGCCGTCATCTGGATCAGCCACGACCTCGGCGTCGTCGCCCAGCTCGCCGACCGCGTCACCGTCATGTACGCCGGCCGGGTCGTCGAGCAGGCCCCGTGCGCCGACCTCTTCACCGCCGCCGTCCACCCCTACACGGCCGGCCTGCTGCGCGCGATGCCGCGGCTGGACGCGCCGGCGGGGTCGCAGCTGGAGGTGATTCCGGGCGGCCTGCCGGACCCGGAGACCCAGCCCGAGGGCTGTGTGTTCGCCCCGCGCTGCGACCACGCCCACGACCCGTGCGCCGCCGCCCGCCCGGCCCTGCTGCCGCTCGCGGCGGGCGGCGGCCACGCTGTGTCCTGCCACCGCTCCGGCGAGCTGAGCGCTGGTGGTGGCGGACTGAGCGCTGGTGGTGGCGGACCGCGCGCCGTGGTAGCTGGACCCCTCCCGGCCCGGGTGGGGCCCACCCTACGGGCGGGCACCGACAACGTTCGCGCGCGCGACGCGTCCGCGGCCGACGCACCCGCGGCCGACGCGCCCGCGCCCGCGGCCGCCGGACTGCCCGCCGACGCCGCGGCGCCATCGCCGGTCGTCGTCGCGCTCGAGGACCTGCGGGTGCACTACCGGGGCCGGAGCTCGTGGCGCCGCCCCGCCGCACCCGTCCGGGCCGTCGACGGGGTCTCGCTGGAGCTGGAGCGGGGCCGGACGCTCGGGCTGGTGGGTGAGAGCGGGTCGGGCAAGTCGACGCTGGCGCGGGCGCTGCTGGGGCTCGAGCAGCCCAGCGGCGGCACCGTCGCGTTCGGCGGCCGCGTGCTGGACTCGATGAGCGCCGCCGGGCTGCGCGAGCTGCGCCGCACCGCGCAGATGGTGTTCCAGGATCCCGCCGCGTCGATGAACCCGGCGCTGCGGGTCGAGGACGTCGTCGCGGAACCGCTGCGGATCAACCGCCGCGGCACCGCCGCCGAGCAGCGGGCCCGCGCCGCCGAGCTGCTGGAGGTCGTCGAGCTGCCGCGCGAGCTGGGCCGGCGCTACCCGCACCAGCTCAGCGGCGGACAGCGACAACGCGTCGCCATCGCCCGCGGCCTCGCCCTGGACCCCGAGGTGCTGGTCTGCGACGAGCCCGTCTCCGCCCTCGACGTCTCGGTGCAGGCGCAGATCATCACGCTGCTGTCGCGGCTGCAGGTCGAGCTGGGCCTGTCGCTGCTGGTGATCTCGCACGACCTGGCCGTCATCCGCACCATCGCGCACCGGGTCGCCGTCATGTACCTCGGCCAGATCGTCGAGCTGGGCGGCCGCGACGACGTCTTCGGCCGGCCGCGGCACCCGTACACGCGCGGCCTGCTCGACGCCGTCCCGGTCCCCGATCCGCACCGGCGGTCCCGGCCGGCACCCCTGGCCGGCGACCCCCCGAGCCCGGTGGCGCCCCCGCCGGGCTGCCGGTTCCACGAACGCTGCGCGTTCGCCCGGCCCGGGCTCTGCGACACGACTCCGCCACCGCTGGAGGAGCAGCGCCCCGGCCACTGGACGGCCTGCCATCTCGCCGACGAGATCGCCGCGTCGCCCGCCCCCGATCCGGCCCAGCCGGCGACGGTCTGACCGCCGCCGACGCCACCGAACGCCCCCGGAGGTCGCCATGTCCCACCGTCGCATCAGCAGAGCCGCGGCACCCGCCGCCGCGCTCGCCGCCGTTCTGGCGCTCGGAGCATGCGGCTCCGACGGCGGGACCGAGGACGCCGGGCCGGCCGGCGGGGGCGGCGCCACCACCGCCGAGTCGCTGCGCATCGGGATCATGTCCGAGGAGGGCAACCTGACGCCGCACACGTACGCGACCGGCTTCCCGGGCCTGAACCTCACGATGCTCAGCTACGACTCGCTCATGCAGGTCGACGAGCTCGGCCAGCCGCAGCCGTGGCTGGCCGAGACGGTCGAGGGCTCGGCGGACGGCCTCACCTACACGGTCGGGCTGGCCGACGGCGTCAGCTGGCACGACGGCGAGCCGCTCACCGCCGAGGACGTCGCGTTCAGCGTCGGCTACTACCAGGCCGGCCCGCCCGGGCGGTTCGCCACCGCGCTCGGCAACGTGACGCAGGCCGTCGCGCAGGACGAGTCGACCGTCGTGCTGACGCTGGCCGCGCCGGACCCGTCGTTCGAGCTGCGCACCCTCGCCGACGTGCCGATCCTGCCCGAGCACGTGTGGTCCGCGGTCGCCGATCCGGACGTCGCGCCGTTCGACGAGTCCACGAACGTCGGCTCCGGGCCGTACCGGCTGGTGGAGTCCGAACCGGGCGTCAGCTACTCGTTCGAGGCGAACCCGGAGTACTTCCGCGGCGAGCCGAAGGTGGACGAACTGGTCGTCGTCCAGTTCGCCGACGAGGCCGGCGCCACCGCGGCGCTGCGGTCGGGTGAGATCGACACGATGATGCGGTCGATCTCGCCGGAGCAGATCGACGTGCTGCGCGGCACCGGCACCCTGGACGTCGTCGAGGCGCCGGAGTACACGACGACGCTGCTGGTGTTCAACACCGCCGTGCCGCCGTTCGACCAGGCCGAGTTCCGCCGCGCCGTCGGGCTGGCCGTCGACCGGCAGCGGCTGGTCGACGACGTGTTCCTCGGCGCCGCCGTGGTCGGCAACGCCGGCTGGGTGCACCCCGACTCGCCTTGGTACGACGACTCCGTCGAGACCGTCCACGACCCGGACGAGGCGGCCGGGCTGCTCGACGGCCTCGGGCTGACCGACTCCGACGACGACGGCATCCGCGAGCTCGACGGCGCGCCGCTCTCGTTCGAGCTGCTGGTCGCGTCGAACAACGCGCTGCGGATGCGGCTGGCCGAGCTGATCGGCGAGCAGCTCGGCGAGGTCGGCATCGGCGTCAGCGTCAGCTCGGTCGAGATGCAGACGCTGGACGACGCGGTCTGGCCCGGCTACGACGTCGCGCAGGGCCGCAGCTACGAGCTGGCGATGTGGGGCTGGTCGTCGGCCAGCCAGGCCGACATCGGCCAGATGGCGTCGCTGGTGGCCACCGACCCGGTGCTCGGCAACCTCAACATCACCGGCTACTCCGACCCGGAGACCGACGCGCTCGCCGCCCAGCTGGACACCGAGCTGGACCCGGCCGCCCGCGAGGGGATCGCCGACCAGCTGCAGCAGCGGATCGCCGAGGAGGTCCCGTTCGTGTCGCTGCTGCACCCGAACGGCGCCTACGGCTACAACCCGTCGGTCTTCGGTGACTGGGTGCCGATCACGGGCAGCGGCCCGATGACGAAGCTGTCCTTCATCCCCGACGACGGCCAGCCCTGACGATGCGCGCCCGGCGCCTGGGCCTCGCCCGCCTCGGCCAGTACGCCGTCGTGCTGGTCGTCGCCGTCTCCCTGAACTTCGCCCTGCCGCGGCTCATGCCGGGCTCACCGCTCGCGCTGATCGCCGGCGTCGAGGTGGGGGAGATGACGGCGGAGGAGCGGGCCGCCGTGACCGCCGACGCCGGCCTGGACGAACCGCTGGCCGTCCAGTACCTCAGCTACTGGAAGAGCATCCTCACGCTGGACTTCGGCTACTCGTTCCGGCAGGGCACGCCGATCGAGGAGCTGGTGCTCGACCGGGTGCCGTGGACGCTGCTGCTGACGCTCACCGCGCTGGTGGTGTCGGCGGTCATCGGCATCGCGCTGGGGGCGTTCGCGGCCTGGCGGCGCGGCGGCAAATGGGACGTGTCGTCGCTGGCGGTGATGATCGCGCTGGAGTCGACGCCGCAGTTCTGGCTCGGCATGCTGTTCATCGCGCTGTTCTCGGTGTCGCTGGGCTGGCTGCCGTCGTTCGGCGCCACCACGGCCGGCGCCGACCTCACCGGCTTCGCCTGGCTCGCCGACGTCGCCGAGCACGCCGTTCTGCCGGTGGTGACGCTGTCGATCCTCAGCATCCCCGCCGTCTACCTGTCGATGCGGTACTCGACGCTGTCCGTGCTCGGCGAGGACTACATCCGCACCGCGCAGGCGAAGGGGCTGCGGCCGCGCGCCGTCATGCTGCACCACGTGGTGCGCACGGCGCTGCTGCCGGTGACGACGGTGCTGGCGCTGCGGCTGGGCTGGGCGTTCGGCGGCACCGTCGTCATCGAGACGGTCTTCTCCTATCCAGGGCTGGGACGGCTGATGTACGACGCCGTCTCGGCCCGCGACTACCCGGTCATGCAGGCGACGTTCCTGGTGTTCACGATCGCGGTGCTGCTGGCCAACCTGCTCGCCGACTCGCTCTACCCCCGCCTCGACCCGAGGACCCGCGTATGACCACCACCGTGTCCGCCGATCCGCAGCCCGGCCCGTCCGGTCCCGCACCCGTCGTGCGGCGCGGCCGGCGGCTGCGCGACCACACGACCGCCCTCGGCGCCGTCGGCGGCGTCATCGTGCTGGCGCTGGTCACCGTCGCCGTGCTCGCGCCGGTGCTGGCGCCGTACGACCCGGCCGAACGCGCCGGGACGCCGTTCTCGCCGCCGTCGCCGGACCACCTGCTCGGCACCAACGACGTCGGGCAGGACCTGCTCAGCGAGATGATCTACGGCACCCGGGTGTCGCTCACCGTCGGCGTCGTGGCCGCCGCGGCCGCCATGCTCATCGGCACCGTCGTCGGGCTGATCGGCGGGTACTTCCCGCGGCTCGGAGCCGTCGCCATGCGCGGCGTCGACGTGGTGCTGATCCTGCCGTTCCTGCCGCTGCTCATCGTGCTGGCCGCGTACATGGGGCGCAGCATCGTCAACACCGTCATCATCATCGCGATCCTCATCTGGGCGCCCACCGCCCGGGTGATCCGCTCGCAGGTGCTGTCGCTGGCCGGCCGCGACTACATCGTCGCCGCCCGCTCGATGGGGGCCGGCCACGCCTACGTCCTCTGGCGGCACGTGCTGCCGAAGACCATGCTGCTGGCCATCGGCGAGTTCGTCGCCGCGACCAGCGGCGCGATCCTGCTGGAGTCGTCGCTGAGCTTCCTCGGCCTCGGCGACCCGCTGCAGGAGAGCTGGGGCTCCACCCTCTACTGGGCGCAGGCGCGCGGCGCGTTCCTCACCCCGGCGTGGAAGTGGTGGGTGCTCCCGCCCGGCCTGCTGATCATGTGCTCCGCCCTCGGATTCGCCCTGCTCGGCTACGCCCTCGAGCAGCGCATCAACCCCCGCCTGCGCCGATCGTGACGGCGCCGGCACCGACAGAAGGGACCGCTCCATGACGAACGTCCTCATGCTCGCGAGCTACGGCCTGGAGATCGTCGAGTGCGGCGGCGCGATCGCCAAGGCGGTGGCCGCCGGCGAGACCGTCAACGCGGCCGTCCTCATGTGCCGTGAGGAGAGCCGGCCCCAGGTGTCGCGGGCGGCGGACATCCTCGGCGTGACCGGCGACGTCGACTTCCTCGACGTGTCCTTCGGCGAGGTGGACCTCGCGTCGTCGACCAAGGTCAAGGTGGTGGAGCTGATCCGCCGCACCAGGCCCGACGTCATCATCATGCAGGACCCGCAGCACGCCCAGCACGACCTCGACCCTGACCGCCGCGTCATCGCCCTCCTCTTCGCCGAGGCCCTCGCCGTCGCCGGCCGCGACTGGCGGGTCGAGGAGTGCGGCGGCCACGACCCCCACCCGATCCCGACCATCTACTACATGACGCCCGAGCACCCCAACTGCGTCGTCGAGATCGGCGACGTGCTGGACAAGAAGCTCAAGGCGCTGCAGGAGCTGTCGTCACAGAACACCTTCAGCGCGCAGCACTGGCTGGAGCACACCACGCCGGAGATCCTGCGCTCGGTCATCCCCGCCTGGACCGACGCCGAACTGGAGACGCTCGGCGCGGAGGGGCAGCGGGCGTTCTTCACCGCGCTGGCGCTGACCAACGGCCTCGCCTCCCACTCCGGCGCGGTGCTCGGCGAGCCGTACCGGCGCGAGGGCACCTTCGTCATGGACCGCCTGACGCGCTGACGGTCCGGGGTCAGTCCCAGAGCGGGGCGATCGCGGCCGAGAGGAGCGGGCCGACGTCGCCGAGGAGGTGGTGGCCGCCGGTGACGATGGGGCGGCCACCGGCGATGACGGTGTCGACGTCGGCGGAGGTGGCGGCGAACAGGGCCTGAGCAGGCTCGACGCCGGCGGTGCGGGGGGAGTCGAGGCGGACGGCGACGAGGTCGGCGTGGGCGCCGGGCGCCAGCCGGCCCGCGTCCGGCCAGCCGAGGCTCGCGTGCGCCGTCGCCGCGGCGAGCAGGTCCGCGGGGGAGAAGTGGCCGCGCTCCAGCGTCCGCAGCCGCTCGTGTGTCTCCAGCGCCCGGGCCTCCTCGAACAGGTCGATGACGGCGTGCTGGTCGGTCCCGAGTGACAGCGGCGCGCCGGCGTCGAGCAGCGCGCGGGCCGGCCCGATGCCGTCGGCGAGGTCGCGCTCGGTGGTCGGGCAGAGGCACGCGGTCGTCCGCGACGCTCCGAGCAGGGCGATGTCGCCGGGCGTCAGGTGCGTCGCGTGGACGGCGGTGGTGTGCGGCCCGAGCGCGCCGTGCGCGTCCAGCAACTCCGCCGGGGTGCGGCCGTACGCCGCCAGCGCCGCCGAGTTCTCCGCCGGCTGCTCGGAGAGGTGGACGTGCAGCGGGCGGCCGGACGCCGCGGCGGCGACGGCGCCGATCGCCTCGGCGGGCACGGCCCGGACGGAGTGGACGGCGGCGCCGACGCGCGTGGTGGCGTCGTCCCGTAGCAGGGCGAACCGCTCGGCCCAGCCGTCCGCGTCGCCGTCGCCGAAGCGCAGCTGGACGCCGTCCAGCGGCCGCCCGATGCCGCCGGCCAGGTAGCAGGTGTCCAGCAACGTCAGCCGCAGGCCGGCGTCCCTCGCGGCCGCACGCAGCGCCGCGCCCATCGCGTTCGGGTCGGCGTACGGCACACCGCCGGGGCCGTGGTGCAGGTAGTGGAACTCGCCGACGGCGGTGACGCCGGTCAGCGCCATCTCGGCGTACGTCGCCCGCGCCAGCTGGTAGTACGTGTCCGGCGTGAGCCGCCCGGCCAGCGCGTACATCGCCTCGCGCCACGTCCAGAACGAGCCGTGCCCGTCGTGCGTGCGCCCGCGCAGCGCCCGGTGGAACGCGTGCGAGTGGGCGTTCGCGAACCCGGGCAGCACGACGCCGGGCAGCCGGACGTCGTCGGCCGAGGCGGGCGACCCGGCCGCGACGGCGACGATCACCCCGGAGTCCACCGAGATCCGCACGTCGGACGCCAGCCCGCCGGGCAGCCAGGCGTGCGCGGCCCAATAGGCCGTCACCGGGTCAGCTCCGCCAGCACGTCGGCCAGCGCCTCGACCCCGGCGTGGCAGTCGGCCCGCTCGGCGAACTCGGCCGGCGAGTGCGAGACGCCGGTCGGGTTGCGGACGAACAGCATCGCCGTGGGCACGCCGGCCGCGCTGAGGATGCCGGCGTCGTGCCCGGCGCCGGTCGGCAGCAGCGGCGCATCGCCGAGCAGCGCGCTGAGCCGGGCCGCCAGCGCGGGGTCGAACACGGTGGCGGCGGTCCACGACTCCTGCCGCGGCGCGAACCGGTCGAGGTCGGCGAGGACGGCGCTGACGGCATCGGGGTCGGCGCCGCGGCAGTCCAGCCAGGCCCGCACCTCGGACGGGATGGCGTTGACGCCGTTGGGGTCGACCTCGATCTTCCCGACGGTCGCCAGCACGCCGTGCGCCGCGGCCGCCGCCCGGGCGGACGTGACCAGGGCGGCGAGGTCGAGCATCGGGTCGCGCCGGTCGTCCAGCGGGGTGGTGCCGGCGTGGTTCGCCTCTCCGGCCAGCGTGACCCGCCAGCGTCCGTGCGGCCAGATCTCCGTGGCGACGCCGACCGGCGCGGATGCGGTGTCCGCGCCCCCTTTGCAATGAGCACCGATACGCATCGATGCGTCTGGGTGCTCATTGCAAGGGGGCCCGAGCGCGAGCGCGCGGCCCTGCTCGACGTGCAGCTCGACGAACGTGCCGACGCGGGCCAGCGCCTCGGGGTCGGCGGCCGGTTCGCGCCGGCCCTGCCGGCCCAGCGCCTGGGCGAGGCTGACGCCGTCGGCGTCGGTGAGCGCCAGCGCGCGCTCCACCGGCAGCGCGCCGGTGAGCAGCCGCGACCCCGCGCAGGCGACGCCGAAGCGGGCGCCCTCCTCGTCGCCGAAGTTGACGACGCCGATCGGCCGCGACGGGACGTGCCCGCGCGAGCGGAGCAGGTCGACGGCGGCGAACGCGGACACCACGCCGAGCGGGCCGTCGAACGCGCCGCCGTTGGGGACGGAGTCCAGGTGCGACCCGGTGACGACGCCCTTCGCCGCGGCGGACGGCTCGCCCCACCACGCCCACTGGTTCCCGGCCCGGTCGGCGACGGCGGACAGCCCGCGGCGGGCGGCCTCGGCGGCGAACCACTCGCGCAGCGTCGCGTCGGCGTCGGTCCACGCGAACCGCCGGTAGCCGCCGCGCGGGTCGCGTCCGACCGGCTCGAGGTCGGCCCACATCGAGTCGAAGGAGGCGGTCATCCGCCGGAGCCCTCGCGCATCGGGACGCGGACGCCGCGCTCGGCCGCCACCTCGGCGGCGCGGTCGTACCCGGCGTCGACGTGGCGGATGACGCCCATCGCGGGGTCGTTGGACAGCACCCGGGCGATCTTCTCGCCGGCCAGCGCGGTGCCGTCGGCGACGGTGACCTGCCCGGCGTGGATCGACCGGCCCATGCCGACGCCGCCGCCGTGGTGGATGGACACCCAGCTGGCCCCCGACGCGGTGTTGACCAGCGCGTTCAGCAGCGGCCAGTCGGCGATCGCGTCGGAGCCGTCGGCCATCGCCTCGGTCTCGCGGTACGGCGACGCGACGGAGCCGGCGTCGAGGTGGTCGCGGCCGATGACGACCGGCGCGGACAGCTCGCCGGATGCGACCATGTCGTTGAACCGCAGCCCGGCGCGGTCGCGCTCGCCGTAGCCGAGCCAGCAGATGCGCGCCGGCAGCCCCTGGAAGTGCACCTTCTCGCCGGCCAGCCGGATCCACCGGGCCAGCGGCTCGTTGTCGGGGAACAGCTCGAGGATCGCGCGGTCGGTGGCGGCGATGTCGGCGGGGTCGCCGGACAGCGCGGCCCACCGGAACGGGCCCCTGCCCTCGCAGAACAGCGGCCGGATGTACGCGGGGACGAACCCGGGGAAGTCGAAGGCCCGCTCGAACCCGGCCAGCTGCGCCTCGCCGCGGATCGAGTTGCCGTAGTCGAACACCTCGGCGCCCGCGTCGAGGAAGCCGACCATCGCCTCGACGTGCCGGGCCATCGACTCGCGCGCCCGCCGCGTGAACCCGGCCGGGTCCTTGGCCCGCTCGGCCGCCCAGTCCTCGAACGCGACGTCCACCGGCAGGTAGGCGAGCGGGTCGTGCGCCGACGTCTGGTCGGTGACGACGTCGATCTCGGCCCCGCGCGCGAGCAGGTCCGGCACGACCTCGGCGGCGTTGCCGAGCACGCCGACCGACAGCGCCCGGCGGTCGCGGCGGGCGTCGGCGGCCAGCCGCAGCGCGTCGTCCACCGACGCCGCCTGGACGTCGAGGTAGCCGTGCTCGATCCGCCGGGTGATGCGCGACGGGTCGCACTCGACGACCAGCGCGACGCCGCCGTTCATCGTCACCGCCAGCGGCTGCGCGCCGCCCATGCCGCCCAGCCCGGCCGTCAGCGTCACCGTCCCGGCCAGCGAGCCGCCGAACCCCCGCCCCTTCCGAGCACATTGTGCCGCGACCGCCGCGAACGTCTCGTAGGTGCCCTGCAGGATGCCCTGGGTGCCGATGTAGATCCACGACCCGGCGGTCATCTGCCCGTACATCGTCAGCCCGAGCGCCTCGAGCCGGCGGAACTCCTCCCACGTCGCCCAGTCGCCGACCAGGTTGGAGTTCGCGATCAGCACCCGCGGCGCCCACTCGTGTGTCTGCATGACGCCGACCGGGCGGCCGGACTGCACCAGCATCGTCTCGTCGCCGCGCAGCGTGGTCAGCGTGCGCACCAGCGCGTCGAACGACGGCCAGTCGCGCGCGGCCTTGCCGGTGCCGCCGTAGACGACCAGCTCGTCGGGGTGCTCGGCCACCTCCGGGTCGAGGTTGTTCTGCAGCATCCGCAGCGCGGCCTCCTGCGGCCAGCCCTGGGCGGTCAGCCGGGAGCCGTGCGGGGCGCGGACGGGTCGGGGTCCGGACATGGGGTCCTCCTTAGTGCAGCTCGCCGGCGGCCGCCTGCGCGGCGGCGACGATCCGGCCGGTCGTGACGAGGTCGTGGACGGCGGCGATCTCCGGTGCGAGGTGACGGTCCGGCCCGGGGCCGGCGACGTGGTCGCGGATGAGGTCGCGGACGGCGCCGGTGCCGGCCGCCGGGGCCAGCGGCGCCCGCAGGTCCAGTGCGCGGGCCGCCGTCAGCAGCTCCACCGCGAGCACGCGGCCGACGCCGTCGACGCAGCGGCGCAGCTTGCGGGCCGCGGCCCAGCCCATCGAGACGTGGTCCTCCTGCATGGCGCTGGACGGGATGGAGTCGACCGACGCGGGGACGGCGAGTCGCTTCAGCTCCGACACGATGCCGGCCTGGGTGTACTGGGCGATCATGTGCCCGGAGTCGACGCCCGGGTCGTCGGCGAGGAACGGCGGCAGCCCGGCGTTGCGGGCGACGTCGAGGAAGCGGTCGGTGCGCCGCTCGCTGATGGACGCGAGGTCGGCCGCCGCGATGGCGAGGAAGTCCAGCACGTACGCGACCGGGGCGCCGTGGAAGTTGCCGTTGGACTCCACCCGCCCGTCCGGGGTCACGACGGGGTTGTCGATCGCCGCGGCCAGCTCCCGCCCGGCGACCAGCGCCGCGTGGTCCGCGGTGTCGCGGGCGGCGCCGTGCACCTGCGGCGAGCAGCGCAGCGAGTAGGCGTCCTGGACGCGGGTGCAGTCGGGCCCGCGGTGGCTGGCCACCACCTCCGACCCGGCCAGCAGCGCCCGCAGGTTCGCCGCGGACGCGCGCTGGCCCGGGTGCGGGCGCAGCGCCTGCAGGTCGTCGGCGAACACCCGGTCGGTGCCGAGCAGCGCCTCGACGCTCATCGCGGCGGCCACGTCGGCCACCTGGAGCAGGCCACGCAGGTCGTGCAGCGCCAGCACCAGCATGCCGAGCATGCCGTCGGTGCCGTTGATCAGCGCCAGCCCTTCCTTCTCGGCCAGCACGACCGGCTCGATGCCGGCCGCCGCCAGCGCCTCGGCCGCGTCGACCGGCGCGCCGGACGCGTCGCGCACCGTCCCCTCGCCCATCAGCGCCAGCGCGCAGTGCGCCAGCGGCGCGAGGTCGCCGGAGCAGCCCAAGCTGCCGTACTCGTAGACGACCGGCGTGATGCCCGCGTCCAGCAGCCGCGCGTACGCCGCCGCCGTCGCCGGGCGGACCCCCGTGCGGCCGGTGGCCAGCGTCGACAGCCGCAGCAGCATGAGCGCGCGGACGACCTCGCGCTCGGCCTCCGGGCCGGACCCGGCCGCGTGGCTGCGGATCAGGCCGCGCTGCAACGCGGCCCGCTTGTCCGCCGGTATGTGCTTCGTGGCCAGCGCGCCGAACCCGGTTGACACCCCGTAGTAGGGCAGGTCCGCGACCGCCAGCTGGTCGATGACCTCGCGGCTGCGCGCGACCGCCGCCTGCGCGTCGTCGCCCAGCACGACGCCCGCGCCGTCGCGGGCCACCGCCACGACGTCGTCGAAGGACACCGGGCCGGTGCCGACCACGACGGTCCGGCCGGGGGAGGAGAGCTCGATCGCCATGAGGACATCACAGCGCCCCTTGCACCCCCTCGCAGCACCGACGGAGCTATTTCCGTCTCGGATCTGAGACACTGACCTCATGCCCAACGCGCCGGCCGCCGCGCACGCGCTGGCGATCCTGACCTGCCTGGCCCGGCACGCCGAGCCGATGCCGGCGGCGGCCATCGCCCGGGAGCTGGGCCTGCCCCGCTCCAGCGTCTACCACCTGCTCGCCGTCCTGCGCGCCGACGGCTTCGTCACGCACCTCGGCGAGGAGCGGCGCTACGGCCTGGGCGTCGCGGCGTTCGAGCTGGGCTCGGCGTACGGCCGGCAGGCGCCGCTGCAGCGCATGGCGCGGACGTCGCTGGCCCGCCTCGTCGACGAGACGACGCACAACGCGCACCTCGCCGTGCTGCACGGGCGCGACGTGCTCTACGTCATCGAGGACCGCGCCGCCGGCCGACCGCCGCTGGTCACCGACGTCGGGGTCCGGCTGCCCGGCCAGCTGACGGCGAGCGGGCTGGCCATGCTCGCGGCGCTCCCCGCGTCGCAGGTGCGGGCGCTGTTCCCGTCGCGCGACGCGTTCGTGCGCCGTCACGACACCGGCATCACGTCCGCGCGGGAGCTGCGCTCCGCCCTGGCCGAGGTCCGCCGTCGTGGCTACGCGACCGAGGAGGGCACCGTGACCCCGGGGTTCGCCTCGGTCGCCGACGCGGTGCGCGACCACAACGGGCACCCCGTCGCCGCCGTCGCCGTCACGTTCCCGTCCGCCCGCGTCGACGAGCCCGAGCGCGAGCGGCTCGCGGCGGCCGCCGTCCGCACCGCCGCCGAGCTCTCCTCCCGGCTCGGTTTCCGCCCGGCCCAGGCCGCGCGAACCATACCCGTGTAGGGTATGGCGCACCGGATATCGTCCAGCGAGAGGAACGGCCCATGAGCACCTCCACCTTCACCGTCGTCGGCATGACCTGCGGCTGCTGCGCCAACAAGGTGCGCGACGAGATCGTCAAGATCGACGGTGTGGGAGCGGTGGACGTGGACGTCGAGTCCGGCGCCGTCGGCGTCACCAGCGACGCCCCGGTCGCCGCCGACCAGGTCAAGGCCGCCGTCGAGACCGCCGGCTACCAGCTCGCCGACGCCTGACGACGGGCGCCGCGCCACGCGGACTCCCTGAGCAGCCGCAGGCCGTTGAGGCCGACGAGCACGGTGGAGCCCTCGTGGCCGGCCACGCCGAGGGGTAGCGGCAGGTGGCCGACGAGGTCCCAGGTCACGAGGGCGGCGATGAACGTCCCCGCGATGACGAGGTTCTGGATCACCAGCCGGCGGGCGCGGCGCGACAAGCCGACGACCGCCGGGATGGTGGACAGCTCGTCGCGGACGACCACGGCGTCGGCGGTCTCCAGGGCGAGGTCGGAACCGGCCCGGCCCATGGCGACGCCGGCGTGCGCGGCGGCCAGCGCGGGCGCGTCGTTGACGCCGTCGCCGACGACGAGGACCCGGCGGCCGGCCCGCTCGAGCTCCCGGACCGCCCTCACCTTGTCCTGAGGTAGCAGTCCGGCGCGGACGTCGGTGATGCCGACTCGTTCCGCGAGCCGTCCCGCCGCGGCGGCGTTGTCGCCGGTGACGAGGACGGGCGCGGCGCCGGTGAGGCGGTGCAGCGCTCGCACCGCGGCGGACGCCTCGTCGCGCAGCCGGTCGGAGATGCCGAGGACGCCCGCGGGGGCGCCGTCGACCACGACGAGGACGACCGTCCTGCCCTCGGCCTCCAGCCGCGTCGCTTCCACCGCGGCGGGATGGGCCTGGCCGGTGAGGCGGCCCGGGCTGCCGACCGCGACCACGTGGCCGTCGACGCGCGCGGTGACGCCGGAGCCGGGCGTGGCGGCGAAGTCGTCGGCGTCCGGGAGGTCGAGGCCGCGTGAGCGCGCCGCCTCGACGACGGCGCGGGCGAGCGGGTGCTCGCTGGGGTGCTCGGCGGCCGCGGCCAGCCGCAGCACGTCGTCCTCGTCCAGGCCGGAACCGCCGAGCGGCCGGACGTCGGTCACCTGCGGGCTGCCCTCGGTGAGGGTGCCGGTCTTGTCCAGCGCGACGGCATCGACCTGGCCGAGCCGCTCCATCACCACGGCAGACTTCACCAGCACGCCGTGGCGTCCGGCGTTGGCCATGGCGGACAGCAGCGGCGGCATGGTGGCGAGCACGACGGCGCAGGGCGAGGCGACGATCATGAAGGTCATCGCGCGCAGCAGCGCGGACTGCAGGTCGGCGCCGAACAGCAGCGGGACGGCGAAGATCAGCACCGTCGCGGCGACCATGCCGACGGAGTAGCGCTGCTCGACCTTCTCGATGAACAACTGCGTGGGCGCCTTGGTCCGCGACGCCTCCTCGACCATGGCGACGATGCGGGCGATCACCGTCTCCGAAGGTTCGCGCTCGACCCGCACGCGCAGGGCGCCGGTGCCGTTGAGTGTGCCGGCGAACACGTCGTCGCCCGGCTGCTTGGCGACCGGCAGCGGCTCGCCGGTGATGGTGGCCTGGTCGACGTAGCCGGCGCCGTGCAGCACCCGTCCGTCGGCGCCGATCCGTTCGCCGGGGCGCACCAGGACGACGTCGCCGACCGCGAGCGCCGTGGCCGGCACCGTCTCCTCGTCGCCGCCGGGACGGAGCCGGGTCGCGGTCGCGGGGGCGAGGTCGAGCAGGCCGCGGACGGAGTCGGCGGTGCGCGCGGTGGCGACGGCCTCGAGCGCGCCGGAGGTGGCGAAGATGACGATGAGCAGGGCGCCGTCGAGCACCTGGCCGATCGCCGCCGCGCCGAGGGCGGCGACGACCATGAGCAGGTCGACGTCGAGGGTCCGGTCGCGCAGCGCTCGCAGGCCGGCCCAGCCGGGTTCCCAGCCGCCCGCCACGTACGTGAGCGCGTACAGCGGCCCCCACGTCCAGGCGGGCGTGCCGAGCAGGTCCAGCGGCAGCGCGACGAGGAACAGCGTCAGCGCGGCGGCGGCCCAGCGCGGTTCGGGCAGCGAGAGGATCCGGGTCCGCCGTCGCGGCGCGGCGTCCCGGACGTCGCGCGCAGGCCGCGCCGGAGCGAGGGTCGTGGGCACCGGCCGACCGTAGCATGAACACATGAACAATCATTCATGTGTTCATGCGTGGCTAGGATGAGCGCGTGGGCCACCGCACTCCTCCCGCCGCCTCGGGCGCGCCCCGCGCGCGCCTGGACGCCGCGGCCGCGGCCGAGGTCGCCACCACGCTGCAGGCCCTGACCACGCCGTCGCGGCTGCTCATCCTGTCGCGCTTGCGCGAGGGCCCGCTCCCGGCCACCGAGCTGGCCGCCGAGGTCGGGCTGGAGCAGTCGGCCTGCTCCCACCAGCTGCGGCTGCTGCGCAACCTCGGCCTCGTCACCGGCACCCGCACCGGCCGCTCCATCGTCTACGCCCTCTACGACGACCACGTCGCCGAACTGCTCGACCAAGCCCTCTACCACGTCGAACACCTCAAGGCTGGTCTGGCCGACGGCGCCGCGGGCCGGTCCTGATCAGTGCTGCCCGTCGGCGGCGAGGTCGAACGTCTTCGGGATCAGCAGGTAGGTGACGGCCGCGGCGGCGAGCATGATGATGCCGCCGACGAGGGAGGTCTGGCCGAGCGAGTCGACGAAGGCGGTGGTCGCCGCCGCGGCGAGGTCGGGGAGGCCGGTCTCACGGGCCACCTCGAGCGCGCCGACCAGCGACTCGTCGGCCGCCGCGCCCAGGTCGGCGGGCAGGCCCGCCGCGGTGAACGCGCCGATGCCGAGGTGCTCGCGGTAGAGGGCGGCGGCGATGCTGCCGAGGACGGCGATGCCGAGCACGTTGCCGAGGTCGTACATCGCCTCCTCGATGGCGGCGGCGTTGCCCGCCTTCTCCTGCGGCGTGCTGCCCATGATGATCGCGGACCCGACGGCGAGCGACCCGGTGCCGGCGCCGACCAGCGCCAGCGGCGCGATCAGCTCCGGGTAGCTCAGCGGGCTGCCGAGCGCGTAGAGCAGCAGCAGCCCGGCGCCCGCGGTCGCCAGGCCGGCGGCGAGCACTGTCCGGGCCCCGATGCGGAACGCGAGCGCGGGCGCGAACGGCGCGAACGCGAACGAGCCGGCCGCCATCGGCAGCAGCGCCAGCCCGGCGACCAGCGGCGAGTAGTCCGCGACGACCTGCAGCCACTGGGCGACCAGCAGCAGCATCGCGCCCATCGCGAACATCGAGGCCAGCGCCGCGATGGTGCCGGCGCGGAAGGGCCGACTGCCGAACAGGCGGACGTCCAGCAGCGGGTCGGGGCGGCCGAGGCAGCGGCGCACGAACCACGTCAGCAGTGCGGCCGCGGCGAGCACCGCCGTCCACGACGCGACGTCGCCCCAGCCCTCCTCGGCCAGCTGCTTGATCCCCCACACCAGCAGCGACATGCCGGCGATGGACAGCACCGTCGCGACGACGTCCCAGCGCGGCGGCCGCGGGTCGCGGGCCTCGGGCAGCAGCAGGGCTCCGGCGACGACGGCGACGAGCACGAACGGGACGTTGATCAGGAACGCTGAGTGCCAGCTGAACACCTCGAGCAGGGCGCCGCCGACGACCGGGCCGACGATGGCGCCGAGGCCGGAGACGATCGACCAGACGGCCAGCGCCTTCGCCCGCTCCTTCGGGTCCGGGAAGATGGTGCGGATCATCGACAGCGTCGTCGGCATGATCATCGCGCCGGCCGCGCCGAGCAGCGCCCGCAGCGCGATCACGAACGCCGGGCTCTCGGCGAACAGCACCAGCACCGACACCACGCCGAACAGCGTGAACCCGGTCAGCAGCAGCCGCTTGCGTCCCCACCGGTCGCCGAGCGCGCTCATCGGGATCAGCAGCCCGGCGAGGATCAGCGAGTAGACGTCGATGATCCACAGCTGCTCGGACGCGCTCGGCGCCAGCTCCTCGACGAGGTCGGGCAGCGCCATGATGAGGATCGTCATGTCCATCATGACGACGAGCAGGCTGCCGGCCAGTACGGTCAGCGCCGCCCAGCGCTGCCTGGACGTCATGGCCGGCGCGGTCAGGCTCGGCATCAGGCGTCCTTCGGCCGGGTCAGGCGGGTGAGCACGTCGAGCAGCTCGCCGGCGTCGGGCGCGCCGCCGCGCAGCATGGCCTGGACGGTCGCGCCGTCGGCGTAGGCGCTGATCGCGCGGGCCGTGGCGGGGTCGGTGTAGGGCGTGAGGATCTCCTGGAGGCCCTCGGACCAGCGGGTGGCGATGGAGTGCAGCCGCGGGCTGTCCATGCTGGCGACGTAGAACGCGGTGTCGGCGTGGACCCGCGCGGGGTCGCCCAGGTACTCGTGGAACAGGCGGGCGAGGGTGCCCACCCAGTCGCCGGACGTGGCGAGGTCGCGGGCGATCTCGGACAGCCCCTCCTCGGTCCGCCGGCCCAGCCACTCCAGTGCGGCCGCCTTGAGCTCCTCCAGTGAGGCGAAGTAGTGGGTGGTCGAGCCGAGCGGCACCGCCGCCCGCGCCGCGACCTTCCGGTGGGTGAGGTCGTTGATGCCGTTCTCGACGATCAGCGCGGCGGCGGCCTCGACGATCGCCTGCCGGCGGCCGACCGGATCGCGGGTCGCCCGTGTCGTTCCGTCCATGGTGTACAAGTGTACATGTACATCAGTACATTTCGATCACGGCCTTGACGAAGCCGTCCGGCTTGGACCGCAGCGCCTCGAACGCCGCGTCGGCCTGGTCGAGGCGGAACCGGTGGGTGATCAGCCGGCCGGGGTCGAGCCGGCCGGCGGCGACCAGCTCCAGCGCCGCCGCCGTGCTCGCCCGCAGCAGCGCGCGGTCGCGGACGTGCGCGTTGACGACGTCCAGCGCCTTCCAGTTCCAGCCGCGCAGGTCGACCTCGCGCACGGACTGGTGGTAGCCGAGGATCGACAGTGCGCCGTGCGGCCGGACCATCCGCCCGGCGAGGTCCAGCCCTGCCTGCGTCCCGGACGCCTCGACGACGACGTCGAAGCCGTGCCGTGCGGGCGAGTCCTCGCCGGAGAACGCGGCGGCGGGCAGTTGCGACGGGTCGTGCGCGACATCCGCCCCGTTCGCCAGCGCCGCGCGCTGGGCGTCGTCACGCGGGTCGACGGCGACCAGCCGGGCCACGCCGGTGGTGCGCAGCAGCTGCGTCATGACCAGGCCCATGAAGCCGAGCCCGACGACGGCGACGTGCGCGCCCAGCGGGACCGGCGTGCGGCGCAGCCCTTCGGCGACGCAGCCCAGCGGCTCGGGCAGCGCGACCGCCGGGTCGACGCCGTCGGGCAGCACGACGACGTCGTCGAGGTCGGCCAGCGCGTGCTCGGCGAACGACGGCGCGATGCGGCCGCCGACCAGCGTGCCGGGCGCGATCGTCACGCCCGGGCCGGTGGCGACGACCTCGCCGGTAGGCTCGTGCCCCAGCCGGCGCGGGCCGTCCGCCGCCGCCCACGTGGGCAGGTCGCTCGCGCACACCCCGTTCGCGATGACGCGCAGTACGAGCTGGCCGGGTCCGGGCTCGGGCAGCTCGGCGGTGACGAGCTCGCCGCGGCCGGGCGCGACGAGCTGGTAGGCGCGGGTTCTCATTTGGTCGCTCCAGCGGTGAGGCCGTTGACGAACTGGCGGTTGAACAGCAGGTAGACGATGACGACGGGCAGCGAGGCGATGGTGGTGCCCGCGGCCAGGACGGCGGTGTCGGTGGTGAACCGGCCCTGGAAGAACGTGAGCCCGATCGGCAGCGTGCGGACGTCGTCGGTCTGCAGGAAGAACAGCGGGACGACCAGCTCGTTCCACGACGTCATGAACTGGAAGACGACGATGGCGCCGAGGGCGGGCACGGCCAGCGGCCGCACGATCGACCACATCATCCGCAGGTCGCCGGCGCCGTCGATGCGGCCGGCCTCGATCAGCTCGCGCGGCAGCGCCCGCAGGTTGGCCCGGAGCAGGAAGATCGCGAACGGCAGCCCGAGCGTCGCCTCGATGAGGATCGCCCCGGCCAGCGTGTTCACCAGCCCGAGCGAGCGCAGCTGGTAGAAGAGCGGGATCACGATCGACCAGATCGGGATCATCAGGCCGAGCAGGAACAGCAGGAACGTCGCGTCGGCCCAGCGCAGGTCCAGCAGCGCGAGCGCGTAGGCGGCCGGGAAGGCCAGCGCGACGACCAGCGCCACCGTCCCGGCCGCGACGACGGTGCTGTTGACGAGGTAGTCGGAGAACCGGCCGGCGTTCCAGGCGGTGACGTAGTTCGCGAACCGCAGCGGCCACTCCAGCCCGAACGGGTCGGCGGCGGTCGCGGTCGACGTGCGCAGCGACTGCAGCCAGATCCACAGCAGCGGGACGACGGACACCAGGGTCATGACGACGAGCGCGGTGTGTGCGCTCATCCGTTGCAGCGTGTGGTTCACGGGCGCTCCCGCTCGCGGACGCGGAGGAAGATCACGGTGATGACCAGGATGATCACGGTGAGGACGACGGCGGCGGCCGCGGCGTAGCCGACCCGGTGGGTCACGAACGCCAGCGCGTAGATGTAGTACGCGACCACCTCCGTCGAGTGGCCGGGGCCGCCGTTCGTCATGACGTAGACGAGGTCGAAGGTCTTGAGCGTGTTGATGAACGACACGACGACCAGCAGCGTGATGTGGTTGCGCAGGGCCGGGACGGTGACGTGGCGGAACCGCTGCCGGGCGTTGGCGCCGTCGAGCGCGGCCGCCTCGTACAGGTGCGGGTCGATGTTCTGCAGCCCGCCGAGCAGGATCACCATCGCGAACCCGTAGTAGGTCCAGTTCGCGGTGGCGATGACGGCGCCCATCGCGGTGCCCGACTCCGACAGCCAGCCGCGGGTCAGCGACTCCAGTGCGGCGTGCTCCAGCGCGACGTTGAGCAGCCCGGACTCAGGCCGGTAGATCTGGTCCCACGCGATGCCGACGATGACCAGCGCCATCGTCGCGGGGACGAACAGCAGCGTGCGGTACAGCGTCCGGCCGCGGATCCAACTCGCCGACAGGATGGCCGCGAGCAGCAGCCCGAGGCCCTGCGCGAGCCAGCTGCCGGCCACCCAGACCAGGTTGTTGCCGAGCGATCCGAAGAACCGCTCGTCGCCGACGAGGCGGCGGTAGTTGTCCAGGCCGGTCCACGTGGGCGACGCGGTGAGGCCGTTCCAGTCGGTCAGGCTGAGCCAGACGGTCTGCCCGATCGGCCACAGCAGGAACGCCGCGTAGAGGGCGAGCGCGGGCAGCACCAGCCAGTACCCGCGCAGCGAGCGCCCGCGGCGCCTCGGCCGGCCCTGCCGGTGCGGCGGCGCCGGCGCGCGGGTGCGCGTCCGGACGACCGCCGGGGCGGCGCTGGTCACGGTGTCGCGCTCCGGGCCTCGGCGAGCGCGGCGTCGAGCGAGCCGGTGAACGCGGCGACGTCGAGGTCGCCGGCGAGGAAGGACTGGCCGCCGCCGTTCCACGCGTCGGTCACCAGCGGGCTGGAGCTGAACGCCGTCCAGCGGCCGATGCCACCGCCCTCGTTCGCCGCCTGGACGACCTCGAGGTTCTGCCGCAGCAGGGCGGGGACGTCCGCGCCGGCGCCGTCGTAGCCGGTGGTCGGCAGCACGCCGGCCTCCAGCCAGAGCCGTTCGGCCTCGTCGGAGAAGTGCACGAAGTCGATCCAGTCGGCCGCGATGTCGGCGACCGGCGACGACGCCGAGATCGCCCAGGAGCCGCCGGCGCCGCCCGCGGCCTGCTGCTCCAGCGCCGGGTCGATCATCGGGAACGGCACGAACCGCACGCTGGACTCGGGCCCGAGGGTGGCGATGAGGTCGGGCGTGACGCCGGTGCCCTCGATCAGCATGCCGGCCTGGCCGTTCATGAACGCCTTCACCGAGTCGTCGAAGCTGACCCCGTTGAAGTCGGGCGTGACGAAGCCGCCGGCCACCCAGCCGCGGGCGGCCTCGAAGGCGTCCTGGACCGCGGGCGCCGAGTAGACGCCGTCGCCGCCGAGCGACTCGACCGCGACGATCTCGTCGACCGGCACCGACGCGTGCACGGCCGCCGCGACGAGGTGCGACGACGGCCACTGGTCCTTGTTGCCGAACGCGATCGGCACGACGCCGGCGTCGCGCAGCGTCTCGGCCGCGGCCAGGAACGACGCGTAGTCCGTGGGCGCCGGCGCGCCGTGTTCGGCGAACAGCGCCTCGTCGTAGAACAGGCCGATCGCCTCGCTGGAGCGCGGCACCGCGTAGAACGTGTCGTCGAAGGTGGCCCGCTCGACGACCGACTCCGGCAGCACGTCGAGCCAGCCGTACTGCTCCGCATAGTCGGTCAGCGGGTGCACCAGGCCGTTCGTCGCCAGCACGCCGAGGGTGCTCTCGGACGCGTCGTAGTCGAACACGTCCGGCGCCGAGCCCGACGCCAGCGTCGTCGGCAGCGTCTTCTGCAGGTCGTCGTAGCTGAGGTACTGGATGTCGACGCTGACCTCGGGGTGCTCGCGCTCCCAGGCGGTGCTGATCGACTCGAGCACCGGCTGCAGCGCCGGGGTGTCGCCGAACTGGCTGACGACGGTGAGCGTGGCCTCGTCGCCGAGGGCGAGGCTCTCGCCGTCGCCGTCGTCCTGGGCGGCGCCGACGCAACCGGTCGCGGTGGCCGCCAGGGCGAGAAGCAGCAGGGTGCGGGTGGTCCTGGGCATCGTTGCCTCCGGGAATCAGGGGTGTCGCTCGGGTCCATGGCCTACTGCGCGACGCCCAGGCGGCGCCTCGCTGCGTTCTCGTCAGTCGCCATAGGCACCGCTATGTCTCCTTCCTCGGCCTTGCGAGGCATCCACCTGGACGCCGCTCGCTACGGCCGAGACCCGAGCGACACCCCCTGGAGTGAGCAGCGGCCGCGCGGCTTCGTCGACGAGCGCGACGTGCCGGGCGGCGTCCGCGAACGTGGGGAGAGGCGCGGCCGGCGGGCCGCCGTTGCCGCCGGTCAGCGGCCGGTAGAACGCGTCGAACAGGGCGACGACCCGGGCCTCGGCGTCGACCGGGGTGCGCCAGAAGCGGCTCACGCGATGCGGGTCGGCGTGCCCGTCCAGGCGCAGCCGTCGCGCGTCCGCCGTCCGGACCAGCTCCAGGGTCTCCAGGTCGCCGAGCTGCCAGCTGGCGGTGCCCTGATCGCCGTCGATCTCGACCGCGATGGTGTTGAGGTGGCCGGGGGACACCTGCGACGCGGTCAGCGCGACGACGGCGCCGCCGTCGAGCCGGGCCCGCGCCACCGCGACGTCGTCGGTGCCGGGCCGCAGCGCGTCGCGGCGCGGGGTGTGGAAGTCGGCGGCGAGTGACGTGACCGTCCGGCCGGTGAGCACCTCGACGAGGTCCAGCGCGTGGCTGCCGATGTCGGCCAGCACCCGCGACGAGCCGGACCGGGCCGGGTCGTTGCGCCACGACCCCGCCGCGCCGAGCTGCCAGTTCTGCAGGTAGCTGGCGCGGACGGAGTGGACCTGGCCGAGCAGGCCCGAGCGGACCAGCCCGGCCAGCCGGACCGCCAGCGGCGAGTAGCGGTAGTGATAGCAGACGGCCGACGCGGCGGGCGCCGACGCGGCCAGTGCGGCCAGCTCCGCGGCGTCGGCCGCCGTCGTGGCCAGCGGCTTCTCGCAGACCACGTGCAGGCCGGCGGCGAACGCGGCGCGCACCGCGGGCGCGTGCCGGTCGTTGGGCGTGCAGACGTGCAGGACGTCGGCGATGCCGGCGTCGATCAGCGCGCGCTCGGAGCCGAACGCGGCGGGGACGCCGAGCTTGCGCGCGACCCGTCGGGCCGACTCCTCGGTGGACCCGCTCACCGCGACCACCTCGACGCCGTCGAGGCGGCGCAGCGCGGCGACGTGCGCGGCCCCGACGCCGGAGGCGCCGGCGACGCCGACGCGGATCACTCGGCGCCCGTCCTGGTGGCAGCGGCGCCGAGCCGGGCGAGGGTGTCGCCCAGCCCGCCGGCCGACGTCAGCTCGTCGACCGTCATGGCCGCGGCGCCCAGGATGGCGGCGTCGTCGCCCAGGTCGGACGGGACGATGCGCAGGTCGCGCGTGGCCAGCGCCAGCGACCGGCCGTAGACGGTCTCGCGGATGCGGGCCAGGAACGCGCCGCCGCCGCTCGCCACGCCGCCGGTCACGACGACGACGGCCGGGTTGAAGAAGTCGACGAGCACGGACAGCACGGTGCCGATGTCCTCGGCGGCCTCGGCGAGGATCCGCCGGCAGTCGTCGTCGCCGAGCTGGGCCAGCTCGGCCACCAGCTGCGCGGTCACCGTCCGTCCCGCGGCGGCCGCGGCCTGCAGGGCCGGGCTCTGACCGCTGATCGCCAGCAACTCCGCCCGGGCGGCGATGTCGTCGCCGCCGGCGGTGGTGACGAGGCTGCCGGCGCAGCCCTGCGCGCCGCGGTGCAGCCGCCGGTTGGAGATGAGGCCGGCGCCGACCCAGGAGCCGATCTTGACCACCAGCGAGTCGGCGACCTCCGCGCCGGCGCCGCGGTGCTGCTCGGCCAGCGCCATGAGGTTGACCTCGTTGTCCGCCCACGCCGGCACGCCGAAGCGGACCGCCAGGCGGTCGCGGACCGGCTGGTCGTGCCAGTCGGGGTGCACCGGGGGATGGACGGTGCGGCCGGTGGCGAACTCGACCGGCCCGGCGATGCCGACCCCGACGCCGCAGAGCGTGAGCGGTGCGGCCGCGTCGTCCCGGGCGCGCTGGAGCTGCCGCTCGATCAGCCGCTCCAGCTCGGCGAGGACCCGGTCCGGCCCCTCGTGCATGGACAACGGCAGCTTCTCGTCGGTCAGGATGCGGCCGGGCAGTGTGACGACGGCGGCGCGGACGTGCGTCATCGCGATCTCCGCAGCGACCACCACGAGATCGGACCGGAACCGCACCCGCGTGGCCCGCCGTCCGCCGGTGCTGCCGAACTCGCCGGCCTCCTCCAGCAGCCCCGCGTCGACGAGCGCGCGGACCCGCTCGGAGACGATCGCCTTGCTCAGGCCGGTGCCGGCGCCGATCTCCGTCCGCGACGCGCCGTCGGCCGCGGCCCGGATGACGCCGGCCACGGCGGCCGCGCTGGCGATCGCCCCGCCGTCGCCGCGTCCTCGTGCTGCCGCATCGTTCATGGCACACCTTCGTCTGGTAGCAAGTGGGCTTCGATCGTAAAGCGATCGAAGTAGTTCCGCAAGCTACCCAAAGGTGTGGGTGCGAGGGCTGTTACTCCTCCGCGGCCAGAGCGGCCTGGACGTCCAGGGCGACGACGCTGTCGATGACCTGCTCGAGTGCGGCGGCCGGCAGCGCGCCGGGCTGGGAGAAGACGAGGTAGCCGTTCTTGAACGCCATCAGCGTCGGGATCGAGGTGATCTGCGCCCAGCCGGCGAGGTGGCGCTCGGCTTCGGTGTCGACCTTGCCGAAGACGATCTCCGGGTGCTGCTCGGACGCCTGCTCGTAGACGGGCGCGAAACTGCGGCACGGTCCGCACCAGGCGGCCCAGAAGTCGACCAGCACGATCTCGTTCTCTTCCACGGTCTGCTGGAAGGTCTGGCTGGTCAGAGTGGTGGTGGTCATGCCTCGGTCAACACTCGGGGAGGCGGGTTCGTTCCCGGCTGCATGACACCGGCCTTTACAGAAAGGAAGCTTTCCAATAAAGTCCGGGCACGGTCGCACCACGGAGGAGGCTCGCCGCCATGAGGAAGCTCGCCAGTACGCTCGCCGCACTCGCCGTCGCCGCCGCCGGCTCGGCTGTCGCGGCGCCGGGTGTCGCGGCGCCGGTCGCCGTGGCGCCGGCCGCCGCGGCCGTCCCCGACTCCATCCCGCTCACGATCACCAACGACTCCGGCCGCGGCGACCCCGTCCACGTCTACGTCCTGGGGGAGCGCGACGGCCGGCTCGGGTACGCCGACGCCGGCGGGACGTTCCATCCGTGGCCGTCCGTCGGGGGCGTCCCGGTCGACGCTCCGGACGCGTCGATCCCGGGGCCGGCCGACGGGCAGTCGGTCACCATCGCGCTGCCGCGGCTGTCCGGCCGGGTGTACTTCTCCTATGGCAGCAAGTTGGACTTCAAGATCGTCAACGACGGGCGGCTGGTGCAACCGGCGGTGCAGAACCCGAGCGACCCGAACCGCGGCATCCTGTTCAACTGGACCGAGTACACGCTGAACGACGGCGGGCTGTGGATCAACAGCACGCAGGTCGACTTCTTCTCCGCGCCGTACCAGACCGGCCTGCGCCGCGCCGACGGCACCGTCGCCCGTACCGGCATGCTGCGGCCGGACGGCTTCGGCGCGGTGGTCGCCGCCCTCGAGGCGACGCCCGGGTGGGGCGAACTGGTGCAGCGGGCGGGCGACGGTTCCGTGCTGCGCGTGCTGTCGCCCGGGCACGCCGTCGGGACCGGGCAGCTCGCGCCGGACGTGCTCGCGGACTACGTCGACCGGGTGTGGGCTCGGTACTCGGCCGAGACGCTGACCGTCCGGCCCTACGCCGCCGAACCGGACCGGGTGTTCCTCGGCCGGGTGTCCGGCGACGTCATGACGTTCACCGACGCCGCCGGCGCGGTCGTGGCCGCGTTCACCCGGCCGTCCAGCGACTCCGTCCTCGGCTGCCACCGCGACCTCGCCGCACCGAACGACGACGTCGGCGCCATCGCGCGCACGCTGTGCGCCGGGCTGAACCGGTCGACGCTGCTGGTCAACTCCCAGCAGCCCGACCCCGACGGCGGCGCGTTCTACCAGGACGCCGTCACGAACCACTACGCCAAGCACATCCACGCGCAGATGGCCGACGGCCGGGCCTACGCCTTCGCCTTCGACGACGTCGGCCAGCACGAGTCGCTGGTCCACGACGGCGCTCCGGCGGCCGCGTACATCCAGCTCGACCCGTTCACCGGCGCGGCCACCCCGATCGGCGGCTGAGCGTCGCCGGCGCGCCGGTCAGGGCGTCGAGACGCTGACGACGAGCGCGGCGGCCGCGGCCAGGGCGAAGGCGGCCGGCAGCGTGACCGCCCAGGCGAGGCCGAGGTTCGCGACCACGCGCCAGCGCACCCGTCGGTAGCTGTCATGGACGCCGGCGCCGAGCAGCCCGCCGGTCAGCGCCTGCGTCATGCTGACCGGCGCGCCCGCCGCGGCGCTGCCGAGCACGGCGGCGGCGGAGGCGAACTCGGCGGTGACGGCCTGCGGCGCGCGGGTGCTGATGATGCCGGTGCCGACGGTGCGGGCGACCCGCGGGAGGCCGATCACGGCACCGGCGGCGAACAGCCCGCCGACCACCGGGTACGCCCACCAGTGCGGCGCCGCGTCCCCGCCGGCCGCGACGCTCGCGGCGATGAACAGGACGAACGCCTTCTGCCCGTCGTTCGCACCGTAGGCGAGGCACTGCGCGAGGTACGCCGCCACGTGCGTGCGCCGGACGGTGGCGAGGTAGCGCGCGCCGCGGGCGGCCCGCCAGGCGGTCGCGCCTGCCAGCGCGAGCAGCAGCCCGGCGACCGGCGCGGCCAGGCCGATCGCGAGCACCCGCAGCACGGCCGGCCACTCGACGGACAGGCCGGCGCCCACTCCGGCGCCCGCGACGCCGCCGATGACCGCCAGCGTCAGGCTGGTCGGGAGCCCGCGCCGGGCCAGCCCGCCGGCGACGACGATCGCCACGACGAACCCGATCGCCAGCGGCGCCGGGTCGGACGGCACGATCGAGCCGGCCAGCGTCTGCGCCACCGCTGTCGTCAGCAGCAACGGGACGGCGACGACGGCCGAGACCATCAGGCCCAGACCGGCCGCGACCGGCATCCCCGGGATCCGCAGCCCGGGCGCGATCAGGGCGCCGCCGTCGTTCGCGCCGGTGACGAGGGCGAACACCATTCCCACCGCGATCATCAGGTCGGGCACGCGGCGGCTCGTCAGTAGCCGCGCTTGAGCGCACCGTCGGTGAGGACGTCGGCCGCCTCACTGATGCGCGCGCCCACGCCGTCGAGGCGCTTGATCAGCTCGCGGTGCTTGAGCGCCTCGGGCGACACGTCGCCGTCGACGATGCGGGCGAACTCCTGCTGGTACTCGCGGCTGATGCTGCGCGCTGCCTTCTTCGCGTCGAGCGCCTTGAGCGGGACGTCGTGCGGCGCGCTCCACAGTGTGCCGACGGCCTCGTCGAGTGAGTCGACGGCGGCGACCACGTGGTCGAGGAACGGGCGGTAGGTCTTGCGCCGCTGGATCTGGTAGAGGTCGGCCTCGCGGACGAACTCGCGGATGGTGTCGAGGACGTCGTCGATGGAGCGCGACAGCCGGAACAGGTCCTCGCGGTCCAGCGGCGCGACCAGCGTGCGGGACAGCCGGTCGACCAGCGCCGCGCGCATCTCGTCGCCGCGGTGCTCGATGTCGGCGATGCGCTCGCGCGCCTGCGCCGGCGACACCTTCTTGTTGACCATCGCCCGGGCCAGGGCGGCGCCGTCGCGGGCGGCGTGCACCTGGCCGCTCAGCGCCTCGGACATGTGCTGCCGGCCGCCGCGGAACCGGCGCGGCCAGCGCGGCCGCAACCGCGCGGCCTTCATCGTCACGTCCACCACCTTGTCGAGGCACCTTGACCGATGTATCACGAACTGTGGTTAATCTATCATGCAGAGGTGTGTTTTTAACATCAATCGTTGGTTGAGTGAGGGGATGCCGCGTGCGCACCACCTGGGATCGGGTCCTGATCGCCGGCGACGCCGTCGCGGCCGGCACCGAGACGGCGTACCGCGCGGTGGCCGCGGCGCCCGGTGAGGCGCACGGGATCCGCGCCGACCTCTGCGAGACGCACCCGGGCGGTATCGAGCCGGGCGAGCCGATCCTGCGGCTCGGGCACCTCACCGACCTGCACCTCGCCGACACCCAGTCGCCGCTGCGGCTCGACTTCGCCATGCAGGTGGGCGAGCGCAGCCCGGGCTGGGGCGGCGCCGTCACGTACACGTTCCGCCCGCACGAGCTGCTCACGGCGCACGCGGCCGACGCGATGCTGCGGACGCTGCGCGGGCTCGACCTCGACCTGTGCGTCGTCACGGGCGACAGCACCGACAACGCCCAGGCGAACGAGCTGGCCACGTTCCTCGCCCTGATGAACGGCCGCGACGTCGCCCCGGTCTCGGCCGGCGGCGTGTACCTGGGCCCGCAGAGCGCCGAGTGGGGCGACCCCTGGTACTGGGTGCCGGACGTTCCGGGCGATCGTTATCAGCATCGGTGGGGATATCCCCACGTCCCGGGATTGGTCGACGCCGCCGCGACGCCGTTCCGGGCGTCCGGTGCCGGCGTGCCGTGGATCGGCTGCCTGGGCAACCACGACGTGCTGGTCGGCGGCACCACGGCGGTCACCGACGAGCTCTCCGCGATCGCCGTCGGGGACCGCAAGGCCGTGCGGCTGCCCGCCGACCTCGGCGACGAGCGCGAACTGGAGCTGTACCTGCGCGATCCCGTGCGGCTGTTCTCCGGCCCCGGCGTCCGGGTGACGGCCGATCCCGGGCGCCGGCTGCTGCGCACGCGCGACATCGTCCGGGCCCATCTCGGCGCCGCCGTTGACCTCGGCGGTGGCGTCGGTGGTGGCGTTGGCGCTGACCTCGGCGGTGAGGTCGGCGGCGCCGTCGGTGGGACTCTGTCGGTGCCCGCCCATAGGGTGGGCACCCTCCCTAGAGGGGCGGGTCATACCTACCGCGTCGGCGAGGCCACGGGCGACGGATCGGGCGCGGGCGCTGGGCCAGGTGGCGGCGAGGCTGCGGGCACGGGGTCGGTTGGCGGTGAGGTCGGCGGCGCCGTCGGCGGGACTCTGTCGGTGCCCGCCCATAGGGTGGGCACCCTCCCCAGAGGGGCGGGTCATACCTACCGCGTCGGCGAGACCACGGGCGACGGGGGCGCGGGCGCGAGGCCAGGTGGCGGCGTCGGGCCGGGCACGGGGTCGGGTGGCGGCGCGGGCATGGATGCTGGCGCCACCACGGCCACGGGCGCCGGGCCGGTCGGGCACGGGTTCACCGAGGCCAACCTGCGGGCCGGCACGGCGTACTACCGGTACGACCCGGTCCCGGGCGTGCGTGTGCTGGTGCTCGACACCAACCACCGGCGCGGCATGTGGGACGGCAACGTCGACCGGGTCCAGCTCGAGTGGCTGGCCGACGAGCTGCGCGGGCTGGGCGGCGCCGACGACCCGCTCGTCGTCATCGCGTCCCACCACGCCACGCCGTCGCTGGGCAACGGTTACGGCGTCTGCCCCGACGACGAGGCGGCGGTGGCGTTCGCCGGCGAGCTGCTCGAGGTCGCGCTCGGCTGCCCCAACGTGGTGCTGTGGCTCAACGGCCATCACCACGCGAACCGGGTGGTGGCGCACCACCGTCCGGGCGGTGGCGGCCTCTTCGAGGTGACGACGGCGTCGATGGTCGACTGGCCGACGCAGGCGCGGGTGATCGAGCTGGTCAGGCAGCCCGGCGGGATCCTGCGGATCACGTCGACCATCGTCGACCACAACGCGCCGCTGGACCCGGGGCCGCGGCCGCGCACTCCCGGCGAGCTGGCGTCGCTGCACCGCCAGCTGGCCGCCAACGACGTCTGGCGCGGGGGAGCGCGGCAGGGCCTCACCGGCACGCCGCCGGACCGCAACGTCCACATGCTGGTGCCGCTCGGCAGGCCGATGTGATGACTTCTGATAAAAATCGCGCAACCGGTGTTATCCTCCGGTACCGGCCGGGTGCGGGCCTGACGTTCCGCTGTTCCGGCGACGCGCGAGGAGACGAGCCCGGATGACACCTCCCGAGGCGCCGCGCGGTGCGTCGCCGAAGCGGTCGCAGGCCAGAGAGGCTCGGCAGCAGTTGATCATCGACCACGTCGTCGCCAACGGCGTCGCGACGGCGGCCGAGTTGAGCACGCTCACCGGGGCGAGCCTGATGACCGTCCACCGCGACCTCGACGAACTCGCCCGCCGCTCGCTGGTGCGCAAGTTCCACGGCGGGGTGTCGGCGCAGCCGTCGACGGCGTTCGAGAGCAGTTCGGCGTACCGCATCCGGGTGCAGGGGCGGGAGAAGGAGGCGCTGGCCAGGACGGCGCTGGAACTGATCGAGCCGGGCATGTCGATCATGCTCGACACCTCGACGACCAACCTGTTCCTGGCCCGGATGCTTGGTGGACACGACCACGGCCCGCTGACGGTCGTCTCGAACTACCTGCCGATCATGCAGACGCTGCGGGCGGTCCCCGACGTGCACCTCATCGGGGTCGGCGGTGACTACAACGCCATGCACGACGCGTTCCTCGGCATGTCAGCGATCGAGACCATCCAGGCTCTCAGTGTGGATGTTGCCTTTCTCAGCACATCTGCGATGACTGCCGACACCGCCTACCACCAGGAGCCGGACATCGTCATGGTGAAGCGCGCGATGATGGCCGCGGGCCAGCGCAAGGTGCTGCTGATGGACCGGACGAAGCTCGGCCGGACTGCGCTGCACCGCCTCGCCGCGACCTCCGAGTTCGACCGCCTCATCATCGACGGCGAAGGTGGCTCCGCCGACGTGGTCGACCGCCTCCGCGAACACGTCGACGTCACGCTCGCCTGATCCTCGCCGGACTGCCTGCCTACCGCTGCGGGTTCGGCCGGCTACCCACCGCCGCTGCCCGCCCACCTGGGTGAGTCCGCCGCTGGTGGTGGCGCGGGTGGGTGGCTGTCGGGCTGCTGCCGCCGTCTCGCCGCGTGCCCGTCCGTTGCCGACTCGGCGGTCGTGGGTCCGGCGGTCGTGGTGTGCTGCGGGCCGGCTCGCCCGAGGTGGCTGGCTGTTGCTGCCGCCGTCTCGGTCGCATTCCGGCGGTTGCCGACTCGGCGGTCGTGGGTCCGGCGGTCGTGGTGTGCTGCGGGCCGGCTCGCCCGAGGTGGCTGGCTGTTGCTGCCGCTGTCCAGGCCGCTTGCCCGGCGGTTGCCGACTCGCCGGTCGTGGGCCCTGGCCGTCGTAGTGTGAGGGTGGCTGCCCGCTCAACCGCCTGCCGGTCGTTGTGGTGGGTGCGGCTGCCTGGTCGCCCGGCGTTGCTGGTGGTGGCTTCGGTGCTGGCTGGGCTGCTGCCGTCTCGCCGCGTGCCCGGCCGTTGCCGACTCGGCCGTCGTGATGCCGCGTCGTGGTGGGCTCGGCTGCCCGCTCGCCCGACGTTGCTGGTGGTGGCTCTCCGCTGGTTGGTCGCTGCCGCTCGCCACCCTGGGCGAACGCCGCCCGCAGGGCACGTCCCGCACCGGCGACCCTCCACGCGCTCATCACCGTTGTGATTCGATTCGCGTTAACTCTATCGAAACTCGCGTTAATTCTGTTACGGTCCTCACACCAAATCGGGCATACCCATCAGCAGCAAGCGGAGGATCACATGCAGCGCAGAGTGTTCACCGCCGCCGGCGCCGTCCTGACCGCGCTGGCGCTCACGACCGCCTGCAGCGCCGGTGACGACGGCGGCGCAGCCGGCGGGGGCAGCGGCGGCAGCGGCGACGGCGACTTCGACGGGACCATCACGTTCTGGTACGCGATGGCCGGCCGTAACGGGGAGGCGATCACCGAGCTGGTCGATCGCTACAACGACGAGAACGACGCCGGCGTGACGGTCGAGGCGATCTACCAGGGCAACTACAACGACACGCTGACGAAGCTGCGGGCGTCGGCGCAGTCGGGCGACCTGCCGAGCATGGTGCAGGTCAACGAGCTGAGCACGCGGTTCATGTACGACTCCGGGCTGGCGACGCCGGTGCAGGAGCTGGCGGAGCAGGCCGGCTACTCATTCGACGACCTCAACGAGCGGGTGGTCGGCTACTACACGGTCGACGGCGTGGTGCAGTCGATGCCGTTCAACGTGTCGGCGCCGACGCTCTACTACAACAAGGACGCGTTCGCCGCCGCCGGGCTGGACCCGGACGCGCCGCCGCGGACGCTCGACGACATCCGGGCGGCGGCCGAGCAACTGCGCGGCGGCAGCACCGAGTACGGCTTCGTGTCGTCCATCGACGGCTACCTGGTCGAGCAGTACCTGGCCGTCGCCGACGAGCCGTACTGCGACGAGGGCAACGGGCGCGAGGGCCTGGCCACGACGGTCGAATGGGACAGCGACGTGACGGAGTCGATCCTCACGTGGTGGACCGGCATGGTCGACGACGGGCTGGCGATCAACGTCGGGCGCGACGCCAACAACGCGTCGGCGGCGTTCCAGGCGGGCAACGCGGCCATGATGACCTTCACGTCGGCCAATCTGCGCGACATCGTCGACGGCGCGGACTTCGAGGTCGGCGTGGCGCCGTATCCGATGCCACGGGCCGGCGACGCCGGTGGGCCGATCCTCGGCGGCGGCTCGCTGTGGGCGCTGGCCGGGCAGCCCGACGCCGCGAAGGAGGCCGTCTTCGACTTCATGGCGTTCATGATGTCGCCGGAGAGCCAGGCCATGTGGTCCACCCGCACCGGCTACGTCCCCGTCAACACCAAGGCCGTCGAGCTGCCCGAGTACAGCGAGGTGCTCGACCAGTACCCGGGCCTGGCGCTGGCCGGCGAGCAGCTCTCCGCCACCCCGGACGGCCTGAACACCACCGGCTGCCTCATGGGGGTCATGCCGCAGGCGCGGGACAAGATGAACGACGCCATCGAGGCGTCGCTGCTCGGCGTGAAGGAACCGCGGCAGGCGCTCGTGGACGGCGCGGCCGGTCTGACCTCGGTCATCGAGCAGTACAACGACTCCGTCGGCGCGAACTGACGACAACGAGAGGCAGCACCTTGCTCACTCTGATCGCCCACCGCGGCACGCCCCGCGAACATCCCGAGAACACGCTCGACTCGCTGCGGCACGCGCAGACGCTCGGCGCCGACGCCGTCGAGTTCGACGTGCGGACCACCCGCGACGGCGTCCCCGTCCTGCTGCACGACACCGACCTCGCCCGCATCTGGGGCCGGCCGGACGTGCTCGCGGAGACCGACCACGCCGACGTCGCGGACGTGCTCCCGGCGCTGGCCGACGTCGCCGCGGACATCGCCATCACGCTGATCGTCGACTGCAAGGGCGCCGGGACGGTCGCCCGAGCGGTGCCCGTCCTGCGGGCTGCCGGAGCGCTGCCGCGGTGCGTGTTCATCGGCCAGCCCGACGTTCTGGAGGAGGTGCGCGCGGAACTGCCCGACGCGCGGCTGGCGCTCTCGTGGTCCGGCGCCAGCACGCCGCCGCCGGAGCTGCTGGCGCGGCTGCGGCCGGAGATCATGAACGTGCGCTGGGCCGACCTCGCGGAGTCCAGCCTCGACACCTACCGCGCCGCCGGCCTGACCACCTGGTGGACGTACACCATCGACGACGTCGACGCGCTGCGGCGGGCGCTGGAGCTGGGCATCACCGGCATCATCACCAACGACCTGCCGCTGATCGGCGCGGCGGCGGCGTCGGCGGCGGGCCGATGACCGGGCGCGACCTCGGCGCGGCGCTGGCAGTCGCCGAGGAGGCGGCGCGCTGGGCGCAGCGGCACATCACGTCGCGGCGCCCCGGCCCCGGCGACCCGGAGGAGAAGGCCGGCCCGGGCGACTGGGTGACGTCGGTCGATCGCGAGGTCGAGGAGCACATCCGGGCCGCGCTGCTGGCCGCTTTCCCCGGCGACGTGGTGATCGGCGAGGAGGCCGGTCGGTCGGTGGGCGCCGGGCAGACGGGTGCCGGGCCGGACGGGGCTGGGCCGGCGGCGGGCGCCGGGCAGACGGGTGCCGGGCAGGCGGCGGGTGCGGGGCCGGACAGGGCCGGGCCGGCGGCGGGTGCCGCGCAAGCGAGCGTCAGCACGGACGGGGCCGCGGCGGGGCTCGCTCAGGCCGGCGACGGCGGGCTGACGTGGTACATCGACCCGATCGACGGCACGACGAACTTCGTGCACGGGCTGCCGGGGGTGTCGGTCAGCATCGCCGCGGTCGACACCCGGGGAGTGGCCGTCGGCGTGGTGCACGACGTGTACCGGGACGAGGCGTTCACCGCGATCCGCGGCCGCGGCGCCCGCGTCGGCGGCGTGGCGGTGGCGGCCGGCGACGAGGCGGAGCGGGTCGGGCTGCGCGGCGGCCTGCTGCTCACCGAATGGTCCGGGCTGCTGCCGTGGCCCGGCATGTACGGCCTGATCACGGACCTGCAGGAGAGGTTCACCGCCACCCGCGTCCTCGGCTCCTGCGCGCTGAGCCTGGCCTCGGTCGGCGCGGGACGGGCGACCGGCGCGGTCCTCGGCGGCCACTACAACCCGTGGGACGTGCTGGGCGGCGCACTGATCGCGGCCGAGGCCGGCTGTGTGGTCTTCGACGCCGACGGGGTCGCGGGCGACGTGCCGATGGGCGGCCTCGGGGTGGCCCGCCCGGACGTGGCCGACGAGATCCGGACGGCGTGGCAGCGGGCGCGCAAGGCGGAGGCGGCGCCATGAGCGTCGCGACGAAGGTGGGGACGGCGGCCGGCCCGGCAGCGGCGCCGCAGCCGAAGCGCCGCCGCTACGACCGGCGCGAGGTGACGACGGCGGCGCTGCTGCTGCTCCCGTCGATGGCGATCTTCGCGGTGTTCGCCTTCTACCCGCTGGTCCGCACGTTCTGGCTGAGCGTGCACGCCAACGACCTACTGGGGCTGCCGACGCGGTTCGTGGGGCTGGACCAGTACATCGAGTTCTTCTCCAACCCGGAGCTGCGCCGCATCACGCTGACGACGGGGATCTTCGTGGTGCTGACGGCGCTGCCGAGCGTCGTCATCGGGGTGTTCCTGGCGTTGACGCTGCAGGCGCGGATCCGCGGCATCAACGTGTTCCGGACGCTGATGTCGACGCCGTTCGGCTTCTCGGCGGCGGCGACGGCCGTGGTGTTCGCGGTCTTCTTCAACCCGGCGGTGGGGGTCTTCAACGGCATCCTGAAGATCGTCGGCCTGGACAGCGTGAACTGGCTGACCGACCCCACGTACGCCCTGCCCAGCCTGGCGATGGTGTGCGTGTGGAGCAACGTCGGCTACACGCTGCTGGTCGCGTCGGCCGGCCTGCAGGGCATCCCGGACGAGCTGTACGAGGCGGCCCGCATCGACGGCGCGGGGCGGTGGACGGTGGTGCGCAAGATCGTGCTGCCGCTGCTGACGCCGACGATGTTCTTCCTGGTGGTGATCATGACGATCAACTCGCTGCAGACCTTCGGCGAGATCCACATCCTCACCGGCGGCGGCCCGAACGGCTCGACGACGACGCTGGTGTACGGCATCTACCAGAGCGCGTTCGCCTACGGCGGCAGCAACTACGGGCTGGCGTCGGTGCAGGCGGTGGTGCTCCTGCTGGTGGTAACGGCCGCGACGTGGGCGCAGTTCCGCGTCCTGCAGCGCAAGGTGTTCTACGGATGAGCGGCCTGCGGCGCGCCCTGACCTACGCGGGCCTGACGGCGCTGACGGCGGTCATCGTCTTCCCGCTCTACTACGCGGTGGCCGGGTCGCTGATGACCGACCGGGAGCTGACGACGTTCCCGCCGGCGCTGTTCCCGAGCGGCGTCACCCTGCAGAACTACGTGGACGTGCTGGACGCGATCCCGCTGGTGCGGCAGTACGCGAACAGCATCGGCGTGGCGCTGGTGGTCGTCGCCGGGGTGCTGGTGACGTCGCTGCTGTCGGCGTACGCGTTCGTGTTCCTGCGCTTCCCGTTCAAGCGGACGCTGTTCGCGCTGTTCCTGCTGACGATCATGGTGCCGGGGGAGTCGCTGATCATCCCCAACTACCTGACCGTCTCGAACCTGGGCCTGCTGGACACGTTCCCCGCGCTGACGCTGCCGTTCCTGGCGATGGGGTTCGGGACGTTCCTGCTGCGGCAGTTCTTCGCGGCGTTCCCGCGGGAGATCTACGAGGCGGCCCGGATGGACGGCTGCACGCACGTGCGGTTCATGTTCTCCATCCTGACGCCGTTGTCGCGGCCGGCCCTGGCGGCGCTGGCCATCTACGCGTTCATCGCCACCTACAACAAGTACTTCTGGCCGCTGCTGGTGACCCGGACGCCGGAGATGCAGACGCTGCAGATCGGGCTGAGCCAGCTGCGGTCGCTGGAGGCGCGCGAGCCGGGGCTGATCCTGGCCGGCGTGACGCTCGCGATCATCCCGATGCTGATCCTCATCTACTTCTTCCAGCGCAACATCATCCGTGGCCTCACCACGGGTTCCGGCAAGTAGCTCCTACTGCGAGGAGAACACACCGTGACGACACCACCGCACCATCCCGCCCGCAGGAACCTGCTGCGCGTCGCCGCAGCGGGCGCGGTCTCGGCGGCCGGCCTCGCCACCGCGGCGCCGGCCTGGGGACGCGCCACGGCGGCGCCACAAGCGCCGCCACCCGGGTTGTCCGACCCGGTGCAGCGCGGCGACCTCGTGGTCGACGTGCGCGACCACGGCGCCGTGGGTGACGGCGTCGCCGACGACACCGCGGCGATCCAGGCGGCGCTCGACGAGGGCCGCGGCCGGACCGTGTACCTCCCGCCCGGCACGTACCCGGTCTCGACCATGCTGACGGTGTTCGGCGGCACCACCGTGCTGGCCACCGCGACCACCGTGATCCGCCGGACGGACGGGCCGAGCATCGTCGGCAACGGCGTGCTCGGCGACATGACCGCGACCGGCTTCGACGGCGAGTCGGACATCGTCATCCAGGGCGGCGTCTGGGACGTCAACGCCTCGAACGTGGCGCTCAACGGCAACGGCTTCTCCTTCAGCCACGGCCGCAACATCCGCGTGTACGACGTCCGCGTCCGCGACGTGCAGGGCTGGCACGCCATGGAGCTGAACGCCGTCGAGACGGTCCGGGTGGTGAACTGCCGGTTCGAGGGGTTCTCCGACCCGCAGGGCAACCGGCAGTACTCCGAGGCCGTGCACATGGACTACGCCGGCGGCCCCGGCCACTTCACCCTGTTCGGCGCGCCGGACTTCTACGGCTGCAAGGACGTCGAGGTCAGCGGCTGCTACGCGGGCCCGTCGGCGGACTTCCCGTCCTACCCGCGGCTGGTCGGCTCGCACGGCGGCCCGGACGGCCACCAGCACACCGGCCTGCGCGTCGTCGGCAACTACGCCGACGGGTGCACCGAGTGGGCGGTCCGGCTCTACGACTGGCTCGACGGTGTCGTGCAGGGCAACCAGATCGTCGGCGGCGGTGGCGGCATCCAGATCGGCCCGGCCGGGGTGCAGACCGGCGGCAACGTCGTCGTCTCCGGCAACACCCTGCGCGGCCTGGCCGGGGTGCAGGAGGTGGCCGGCCGGCCGCCGGACGCCGCGATCTGCGTCGGCCGGCTGAACAACTCGCGCACGCACCGGCTGACCGTCGCGGACAACGTGGTCGAGGGCGTCGCGATGGAGGGCATCGCGGTCTACCGCACCGACGGCTGCGTCGTCAGCGGGAACGTGGTCGAGGACTGCGAGGGCGCCGGCATCAGGCTGCACGACGCGCCGCGGGCGGTGGTGACGTCGAACGCGGTGGCCCGCACGGGCGCGGAGGCCGTCGTCGTCGCCGACGCCAGCAACGCCGCCCTGGTGGCGCAGAACCGGGCCGACGACCCCACGGCGGCGGGCGTGCGCGTCACCGGCACGGTCGCCGAGGTGGTGGTGCGCGGCAACGTGGTGCGCGGCGACGCGGCGTACGGCATCGCGATCGGCGCGGGCGCCACCGGCACCTGGCACACCGGCAACGACCTGCGCGGCGGCTACACGACCGGCCCGGTCGACGACCAGGGCAGCGGCTCGCTGACCGACCCGGCGGGCGTCGCCTGACGAGCCCCGGCCGAGCCGCCCGCGCGCCCGGGCGGCTCAGCCGGGCAGCCGCACCACCAGCGGCGCCGACGACGCCGCGAGGTCCGGCCCCGCGTCCGCGGCCGCGACGACCTCGCCGGACGGCGCCAGCAGCTCGAGGCGCCGCACCGCCGCCGCACCGTGCAGCACGTCGAGCACGACGTCCGAGCCGGTCCGCGCCACCCGGCCCCACGCCGTGCCCAGCGTGACCGGCCAGCTCGCGCCGTCGTCCGGCAGCCGCAGCCGCAGGGTCGCGTCGACGGCGTTCCAGCGGGCGCCGGTCAGCGCGGGCAGCACCGACCAGCCGGCCATCGCGCGCACGTAGTGGTCACCGCACTCGATCTCGTTGTACGGGTTGCGCCGCCGCCCGTCGTAGCGGCCCCAGACGCCGCGCAGCACCGCCCAGCCCTCGTCGTCCAGCCCTTCGGCCAGGCACGCCGCGGCGAGCTGGTACTCCGATCCGGTCCACACCTCGTCGCAGTAGCGGGTCGGCACGGCCGGGCGTCCGCCGCGCGGCCACGTGCACATGAGCACGCCGGTGTCGTCGCCGTCGGCGAAGACGCGGTACGGGTGCTCGAAGCCGTCGAACCCGTGCCGCAGGTTGTGCCGCACGATCGAGCGCAGCGCGCTGACGACGTGCTCGCGCGGCAGCACGTACCCGAGGTCGAGCTGGTGCGCCCACCACTGCCCGAGCAGCTGGTCGGTGAGGCAGCCGGTGGCCCACTGGAACGTGGGGTCGTCGCCGGGCTCGATCAGCTGCTGGTAGTACTCGCCGTTCCACAGCAGCTCGTCGTAGGCGGCCGAGCCGCGCTCGAACAGCTCGCGGTGCTCGCGCGCGTACCCGGGCTCGTCGACCAGCAGCGCCAGTTCCTCCAGCGCCCGCAGAGCGGCCAGCCACAGCGACCCCATGAACGGGTTGACGCCGCACAGGTCGATGTCGTGGGTGCTGGGCTGGACGCCGCGCAGCACGCCCGACGCGGACGGGTCCCAGCGGCCGCGGACGTGCTCGCCCAGCCGCCGCAGCCGCGGCCAGTACCGTCGCAGCCAGTCGACGTCGCCGGTGGCGCGCACCTCGCGGTAGGTCTTCAGGATGGTCCCGAGCATGCCGTCCAGCGCCGGTTCGTCCGGCCCGCCGATCGGCACGTCCCACAGCTGCGGCAGGTACGTGGGGACGATGACGCGGTGCGGGATCGCCCCGTCCGGCGCCTGCATGACGTCGAACTCGGTCTCCCGCATCGACCGCTCCAGGCCGGGGAACAGCGCCGCGACGACCTGCGCGTACGTCCACACGTGGGTGCAGTTCAGCGGGCACGACCCGCCGGTGTCGCCGGCGTGGCCGAGGGTCGAGGCGCCGTTCACCCCCTCGAAGCCGAAGAACCGGCCGTCGGCGGCGCGGAAGCACGACGGGCTGCGCAGGAACGCCGCCTGCGCCGCCAGGTGCTCGACGGCGTCGGCGGGCAGCGCGCCGGCGGCCAGCAGGCCGGTCCAGGCCGACGTCCGCTCCACCAGCTCGTCCCACCGCGTCCGCACCGTCCGGGCGACGTCGGCGGCGTCGGCGTGGGCCAGCGCGTAGTGGTTGCCGAGCCAGAACCGGGTCGGGCCCCACTCCGGGCGCTGCGGGCCGAACTGGGCGAAGTCGACGTAGCGGTTCGGGAAGTGCCAGGCGACAAGGACGCGCAGCCGTGTGGTCGCGCCCGGCTCCAGGTGAAACGCCGCCGCGACGCCGCCGTTCCAGGTCGCGCCGGGCGGGCTGGCGCCGAAGCCGTCCCGCGCGCCGGGGTGCAGGTCCGGCCGCGACGGCGTGAGGTCCGGCCGCGCGGGCCGGCTGAGGCCGCGGCGGCGCAGGAACGCCAGGAACTCCTCCGGCCGCCGCCACTGCGGCAGCACTGCCGCCCCGGGATCGTCGACGGCGAGCACCAGCTGCCCGGCGCCGGGGTGGTCGGCCGCCAGCGTGTGGTTCTCCATGACGACGTGGGTCCAGCCGCCGCCGCGGGTGACGCGGTTGGTGTTGCCGCCGTACGCGGCGCCTTGGACGCCGTCGATCGGCGACACCCCGTCGTACCCGACGGCGTTCTGCAGGGCGGCGCCGAGCTGCCCGTGCACGGGGTACGCGCCGGTGTTGCGCAGCGTGATCGTCAGCATGACGACCGGCAGCGACGACGTGTCCTCGTCCATCGGCACCAGCGGGTTGAGCGCCTCGAGCGTGACGTCCAGCGGGACGGCGGCGTCGGCCAGCGCGACCCGCGCCGACGGGTACGTGGCGCTGAACTCCGCCGTCTCGAAGCCGTGCCGGGCCGCCAGCTCCGCCTGCCACTCCGGGACGGCGTCGTCGGTGACCAGCGGCGTCGGCGCGTGCGGGCCCGGCGCCGGCCGCGCCTGCAGCACGCGCAACTCGTCCAGCGGCGGCTCCCACTGGGTGGCCCGCAGCGCCAGGAACGAGCCGGGCAGGTCGCCGCGGTGGTTGCCGGTGTGGTGCAGCTGCCACTGCCGCAGCCCGCCGTCGGCGCCGAGCGCCACCGTGCCGGTGCCGATGCCGCCGAGCGGCATCGCGACCTGCCGTCCTTCGGCGTGGGGGATCGTGCGGGGCATCGAGGTCCTTCCGTCAGTCCTGCGAGGTGTGGCGCGACGGCGTGACGCCGAGCCCGGCGAGCGCCGTCCACGCGGCGCTGACCAGCACCACCGCGGCGATGCCCGGTACCACGAGCAGCAGCACCTGCAGCCGCAGCCCTAGCCAGCCGAGCAGCGCCGCGGCCACCCAGCCGCCGAGCACCGGCACCGGCCGGCGGGCGGCGGCGAGCAGCGCGACGACCCAGACGCGCCGCCACGGCGCGTCCGGCCGGTCCAGCAACAGCGCGACCGCGGCCGGCGCCAGCGCGACCGCGTACGCGGCGACGACGCAGCCGGCCAGCGCCGGGACCAGCGCCGCCGCCGACTCCGTCCGCCCGTACACCTCGAAGGCCGCGAGGGTCAGCGTGACCGCCGCCGTCGCCGCCCAGAACGCCCCGACGGCCGGCGCCCAGCCCGGCCCGCGCAGGTCGCGGGCGCGCACCTCGCCGTCCAGCACCAGCCGCTGCGCGACGATCGCCAGCGCCACCAGGACCGGCGCGCCGGCCACCCCGGCCGCCGGGACCGCGACCAGCAGCCGCCCGCCGCTCAGCCACCCGGTCGCCACGGCGACGGCGAGCACCGGCGCCGACGCGGCCAGCACCCACGGCGCCCGCGACCACAGCGCCCGGGCGCCGCGGCGCAGCCAGTCCTCCTCCACGGCGGGGGCAGCGGTCGCCAACGTCCGCATCGTCACCCCCGCAGCCCGGCCGTCGCCACCGACGCGACGAAGTTGCGCTGGAACGCGAGGAACAGCACGAGCACCGGCGCCACCACCATCGCGATGGCCGCGAAGACCACCGCCGCCGGCGCGCCGCCCTGCCCGCTCTGCAACGTCACCAGGCCCAGCGGCAACGTCATCTTCTCCGGGCTGGAGATGAAGATCAGCGGTCCGAAGTAGTTGTTCCACGACGCCTGGAAGCCGAGGATCGCCAGCGCCGACAGCGCCGGCCCGGACAGCGGCACCAGCATCCGGAACAGGATCCACAGGTGCCCGGCGCCGTCGATGCGCGCCGCCTCGTCCAGCTCGCGCGGGATCGAGTTGAAGTACTGCCGCAGGAAGAAGATCGCGAACACGTTGATCAGCGCCGGCAGCCACAGCGACGTCAGCGTGTCCACCAGGTTGAGGTTCCGCATCAGCACGAACACCGGGATGATCGTCAGCTGCGCCGGCACCATCAGCGCGCTCAGCAGCACCACCAGCACCTGGTCGCGCCCGGTGAACGCCAGCCGCGAGAACGCGTACGCCGCCAGCACGGCGACCAGCAGCGACCCGCCGACGCTGATGACGGCCACGATGAGGCTGTTCAGCGCCATCCGGCCGAACGGCATCAGCTCCAGCACCCGTGAGTAGTTCTCGGTCGAGAACGGCGACGGCAGCCACTTCGGCGGCAGTGTGAACGCCTCGCCCGGCTCGGTGGCGCTGGCGGCGAACAGCCAGATCAGCGGCGCGGCCATCAGCAGCCCGATCACGAGGATCAGGACGTCGAAGGCGATCGCGCCGGGACGGCGGCGTCGCCGCCTGCGCTCGCGCGGCTTCAGCAGCTCGTTCGCGTCAACGTCGACGCGCAGGCTCATCGGTCGTACACCCACTTCCGCGCGACCAGGAACTGCAGGCCGGTCACCGCCATGATCACGACGAACACGAGGATCGCGATGGCCGACGCGTAGCCGATCTGGAAGGCCTGGAACCCGGTCTGGTACAGGAACATGACGATGGTCATCGTGGCGTCGTCGGGGCCGCCCTTGGTGATGATCTGGATCGGGTCGAAGATCTGGAACGCCCCGATGAACGTGATGATCACGGCGAAGAACAGCACCGGCGACATCATCGGGACGGTCACGTGCCAGAAGACCTGCCGCCGGTTGGCGCCGTCCGTACGGGCCGCTTCGACCAGCTCCGACGGCACCGTCTGCAGGCCCGCGAGCATGATCACGAAGGTGAACCCGATGGTGTACCAGAAGTCGATGCCGATGATCGCCGGCAGCGACCACGACGGGTCGACGAACCAGTTCGGCGCGTCGATGCCGATCTTGTCCAGGTAGTACGCCACCAGCCCGAACGTCGGGTCGAGGACGTACTTCCACAGCAGCGCGACCGCCGCCCACGACAGCAGGTACGGGAAGAACACCGCGCTTCGGGTGAAGTACGAGACGAACCGGTTCATCGGCCGGTTCACCGCCAGAGCCAGCAGCAGCGCGCCGAACACGTGCGTCACGACCGACGCGAGCGCGAACAGGAACGTGTTCAGCAGCGCCTTCGGCAGCAGCGGGTCGGAGAACAGCTGCCGGAAGTTCGCCAGCCCGACGTACTCGCGCGGCGTCAGCAGGTCCCACGAGTGGACGCTGAGGAAGATCGCGAACGCGAACGGCCCCGCGACGAAGAGCAGGAACAGCACCAGCGCCGGGCTGAGGAACGCCCAGCCCGCGAGGGTCTGACGGCGCTTGGCGCGGCGCCGCGGGGGAGCGGCGGCGCCGGCGTCGGGCGGCGCCGCGAGGCCGGTCGTCATAGCAGGCCGGCCAGTTCCTCGTTCGCCTGTGCGAGCGCCGCCTCCGGCGTCTCGTTGCCGCTGAGCGCCTTGTCCCAGGCGTTGATCATCGCCGTCTGCACCTCGGCGCCGCGGTCCGGCGACGGCACCGGCGTCGCGTACGAGATGGCCTCCGCCAGCGCCGTCGTCCCCTCGGGCGCGTTGTCGGTGAACGCGGGGCTGTTCGCGACGGACAGCCGGGCCGGGACGATGGTGCCTCCGATGGAGGCGTAGTACTCGCCGGCCTCCTTCGACATCATGAACTTGATGAAGGTCCAGGCGGCGTCCTTCTTCTCCGACGCCTTGGTGATCGGCCAGGCGTCCCAGCCGACCGGCGAGCCGGGCCCGGCCTTCTGCGGCATCGGGACGATCGCCATCTTGTCCACCAGCTCCAGCCGGCGCATGTCGATGACCGGCCAGCGCCCGCCCGCGATCGCGGCCAGCGTCCCCTTCGTCAGCGCCTCGCCGGCGTCGAACGCGCCGCCCGGCTCCGGCGCGTAGCCGTTGGCGATGAGGTCGCGGCAGAACTGCAGCGATTCGATCGACTGCGGGGTGTCGAACGTCGGCGTGGCCCAGTCCTCGTCCAGAGGCGAGCCGCCGTTGGTGAGCATCCACGGCATGATCGCGGTGAACGGGTCGGAGCCGATCGGCAGGATGTACACCCCGGCCGCCTTCAGCTGCTCGGCCGCGACCAGGAAGTCGTCCCACGTCCAGCCGGGTGCGGGCGGGGTGGCGCCGGCGGCCGCCCAGGTCTCGGTGTTGTACCAGAAGCAGACCGTGTTGTAGCCGCCCGGGATGTAGTACGTCTTGCCGTCGTGCGACGCGTACTTCGTGTTCCACTCGACCAGGTTCGGGTCGATGTCGGCGAAGTAGTCGTCGACGACGTCCTGGTCGCGCTCCATGTACGGCTCGAGCGGTTCGAGCAGGTCCTTCGACGCGAAGATCCGCTGGCCCTCGGTGGCGATCTGGATGATGTCCGGCACCTGACCGCCGGCGATCCGCGTCGCCACCGTGTTGGAGAAGTCGCCCCAGGTGTCCGCGGCGATGCCCTGCGCCTTCAGCTTGATGTCCGGCTCGACCTTGTTGAACTCGGCGAACAGCTGGTTGAACGCCTCCTGCTGGTTGGCGTCGCCGCGGTACACGAACGTCAGCGTGTCGCTGCCGCCGCCTCCGCCTCCGCCGCTGGTCGAGCCGGGGCTCTCGCAGCCGGTGGCCGAGCCGAGCACCGGGACCGCCGCCGCGGCGCCCATGAGCTGCAGCAACCGGCGGCGCGAGAGGGGTCCGGCCCCACCGGCCGGATGGTCTGTGGTGAAGGGCACCGGATCCTCCTTGATCGACGCCTCGGAAATCGATTTCCACGGGACGATAGAGGGGAACCGATCACGCGTCAATAGCCTCGGCCGGCCGTGATCATCCACCGTCCCGGCCGTCTGGGCAGCTCAAAAGGCGGATGAACCCGGCCGAGGCCATGCAATCGATTTCCTCGGACAGTGACGTCCGGCCTCGCTGGCGGCCTTGCCGGGCGCACCGGGATCATGGTCGCGTGGACCTCATGAGCGATGCCGATTCCGCGGGGCTGGAGCGGCTGGACCGCGGCACCTGCTATGCGCTGCTGCGGTCGCTGCCGATCGGGCGCATCGTGTTCACCGAGGGTGCGCTGCCGGCGATCCAGCCGGTGAACTTCGTCCTCGACGGCGACGACGTGATCATCCGGACGGGGATGGGGTCGAAGCTGGCCGCCGCGACCCGTTCCGCCGTCGTCGCGTTCGAGGCCGACCGGTTCGACGAGGACGCGCTGGCCGGGTGGTCGGTGGTGCTGGTCGGGCGGGCCGAGGCGGTCACCGGCGAGCAGGAGCGGACCCGGCTGGCGGCGCTCGGTCTCACGCCGTGGGCGCCGGGCGAGCGGCCGCACTACATCCGCATCCGCCCGGAGATCGTCCGCGGCCGCCGCGTGCCGCCGCAGCGGCCGGGCGGCTGATCAGGCCCGCAACTCGACGCAGCACTCGCCGGGGCGCGGCGCCAGCACGGCCTCGACCCGGGCGGCCTGCAGGCCGCCGAGCAGGCCGTCGAGGAAGGCGTGGTTGATGCCGCAGACCAGCTCGGTGGAGCGGGCGGCCAGTGGGTGGAACGGGCAGTTGCGCAGCCGTACGCAGGTGGGCGACTCGCGGCTGGGCTCGAAGCCGTAGTCGGTCAGCAGCGTCTCGGCGAGCGTCAGGGCGCGTTCGGCGCCGAGCCGGCCGGGCTTGACGCGGGCGCGTTCGGCGGCGCCGGCATCGGCGCCGTGCTGCCGGGCGACCCGCACGGACGCCTCGCGGGCGGTCTCGTCGTCCCCCTCGGTGAGGACCGCGTCGATGAGGACCTCGGCGAGCATGGCGTGCCGCCGCGGCGGGATGGCGACCTGGACGTCGTCGCGGGCGGGCTCGTACACCTTGGGGGCGCGGCCGACTTTACGGATGCCGCCGACCGGCTGGAAGTGCGCCCGCAGCAGTCCGGCGTCGACCAGTTTGTCGAGGTGGAACGCGGCCAGCTTGCGGGAGATGCCGGCCGACGCGGCGGCTTCGTCGCGGGTGACGGGGCGGCGGGCCTGCCGGATGAACGCGTACATGCGGCGCCGCAGCGGCTCGTCGAGCGCGGCGACGGCGCTGATCTCGGCCTCTCCTGTCACCCCACCACGATAACGCGTACGGCGATGAGCTCAATCCGGGAACTTGACCACGTCGCCGAATAAGACCAATATCTGTTAGTGAAAAGGAGGTCGCCATGACCAGCGGCATGGAGCAGGCGAAGCGGCCGGTGAGCCGGTGGCTGGCCGGGCCGTACGGGCACCCGTTCCACCCGATCCTGGTGACGGTGCCGATCGGGGCGTGGGTCGCGAGCCTCGTGTTCGACCTGTCCTCGCAGGCGGTGTCCGACCCGGAGTTCCTGACCCGCGGGTCGATGTGGCTGATCGGCATCGGCGTGCTCGGCGCGATCGCCGCGGCCATGGTGGGCTTCCTCGACCTGTTCGCCATCCCGCCCGGCACCGCGGCGTTCCGCACGGCCATCGTGCACATGAGCCTGAACCTGACGATCACCGTGGCCTACGCGGCCAACTTCCTGTGGCGCCGCGACGGCGGCGGGCTGGACGACGCGGTCGCGCCCGGCCCGCTGGTGCTGTCGGTGGCCGCCTTGGCGGCGCTCGGGGTGTCGGGCTACCTCGGCGGCAAGCTGGCCTACCACTACGGCGTCCGGGTGGCCGACGAGACCACGCAGGCCGAGGGCTACCGGCACTGACCGCCGCGCGCACACCACGATTCGAGGAGGACATCATGGCTGTGGCCGCACTGGTCACCTGGCTGGTCACCGCGGCAGGTGGCTTCGTCATGCTGGGCATCTGGGTCGCGAACGGCGGCCCGAGCCGGCCCGGCGCCAGCCGGTTCCCACCGGCGCTGATCTTCGGCCACTTCGCGCTCGCCGCGATCGGGCTGGTCGTCTGGATCGTCTACCTGGTCACCGACGAGGACGCGCTGGCGTGGACGGCGCTGGTGTTGCTGCTCCCGGTCGCGCTGCTGGGCTTCACGATGCTGGCCCGCTGGCTGCCGGCGTACCGGGCGCGGGGTGGCGACGCCGCGTCCAGGCCGGCCGAGGGACGGTTCCCGGTGCCGGTCGTGGCCGGGCACGGCCTGTTCGCCGTCGCCACCGTCGTGCTGGTGCTGCTGACGGCGCTGGAGGTCTGAGTGGACGCGTCGACGCACCTGCGGGTGGTCCACGAGCCCGAGGACGAGCTCGACCTCGAGGCCGCCGAACGGGCCGCCGCCGACTTCCTGCACGCGCTCGGCGTGCACGGCGACGGCGAGGGGATGCGGCGCACGCCCGCGCGCATGGCCCGGGCCTACGCCGAGCTGTTCACCCCGCGCCCGTTCGACCTCACCACGTTCCCCAACGACGAGGGGTACGACGAGCTGGTGCTGGCCCGTGACATCCCGGTCCGCTCCGTCTGCGAGCACCACCTGCTGCCGTTCGTCGGCGTCGCGCACGTCGGCTACCTGCCCGGCGAGCGGATCCTCGGGCTGTCCAAGCTGGCCCGCATCGTGGAGCACTTCGCCCGCCGTCCGCAGGTCCAGGAACGCCTGACCAAGCAGGTCGCCGACTGGCTGTGCGACCGCCTCGCGCCCAAGGGCGTCGGCGTCGTCGTCGAGGCGGAGCACAGCTGCATGGTGCTGCGCGGCGTCCAGGCCATCGGCTCCACCACCGTCACGTCCACGCTGCTCGGCACCCTGCGCGACGACGGCCGCTCCCGCCAGGAGTTCTTCGCCCTCTCCGGGGTGCGGTCCTGACGCTGGTGTGAAGGTGACGCGAAGGTGGGCCGTGGCACAGTCGGGGTCCATGGGGTTCCACGACCTGCCCGGCTGGCTGCCGGAGTTCTGCCGCGAGCAGCTGGGGAGCGAGCCGGCCGAGTTGCTGTTCGAGGCGCGCAGCATCTCGGTGGTGTTCGGGCTGCGCCTGACCGGCGGGGCCGAGGTGGTGGTGAAGGTGCGCACGGCCGACCCGCGGATCGCGGCCTGCGTCGCGGCGCAGACGGCGCTGGCCGAGGCCGGGTTCCCGTGCCCGCGTCCGCTCACCGAGGCGATCGAGGTCGGCTGGCTGATGGTGCACGCCGAGGCGCACTGGCCCGGCGGCGAGCTGCTGCGGGGCGACGCGCCCGCGGTCGCGGTCCGCTACGCCGAGGTGTTCGCCGCGCTGATGGACGGCCTGCGCGACGTCGACGTCGCGCCGCCGCTGCCGAACCCGCGATGGTCCCGGTGGGACCACACCGACAGCGGCGTGTGGCCGGCCATCGGCTTCCTCGACAAGCGCGACCAGCGCGTCGTCACCGAGCACGTCCTCGACATCGCGGTCCGGGTCCGCCGCCGGCTGCTCGCGTCGACGCTGCCGCCGGTGCTGGGCCACGCCGACTTCGAGGCGCAGAACCTGCGCTGGCGCGACGGCGAACTCTGGGTGGTGCACGACTGGGACAGCCTGGCGTGGCAGCCCGAGGCGGCGCTCGCCGGCGCGGCGAGCGCGGCGTTCGCCAACGCCGGCCCGCCGTCCCTGGCGCCGATCGACAGCTCGGCCGCCTTCCTCGAGACCTACCAACGACGCCGCGGCCGCGCCTTCACCGCCGAGGAACTCGAGGTCGCCTGGGCGGCCAGCCTCTGGACGGCGGCGCACAACGCCCGCTGGGAGCTCCTGCACGGCAGCGTCCCGCTGTCCGGCATCGCGCTGCTCGACCAGGCGGCGGAGCGGCTGCGCCGGGCGAACGCGTAACGGCGGCGGCCATCGCCGGTCAGGCGGTGACGAGCTCGCGGGCGAGGCCGACGATCGGGTCGATGTCGTCGTGGTGGTTGCTGAGGACGACGCTGACCCAGCCGAGATCCGGGAAGACGTCCAGGTTGGTGCTGCGGCCGGGGCCGCTGCCGGAGTGGCCGTGGATGCGCCGCCCGCGCAGGATCGAGCTGCTGTGGCCGTACCCGTAGAAGCCGTGGTCGCGCGGCGGCCCGGGCCGGTCCGGCGACGGCGGCGGGGCGACGACCTTCGGGCTGGTGACGAGGTGGGCGTAGGCCGGCGCGAGCAGCACGTCGTCGTCGGTGAGGGCGGTGGCGAAGCGGACCAGGTCGGCGACGGTGGAGGTGGCGCCCTCGTCCGGGCCGCCGATGTAGCGGAACCGGTCGGACGCGGTGACGTCGGCGAAGGCGCCGTCGCGGGGCTCGTAGAGGCGGGCCCAGCGCTCGTCCGCGCGCAGCTGCCGCACCGTCGGGAAACCGGTGTCGCGCAGCTTCGCGGGCCCGAAGACGTGGTCGGCGACGTACTCGTGGAAGGTCGTGCCGGAGACGGCGGCGATGACGGCGCCGAGCAGGAAGAAGCCGTCGTTGCTGTACCGGTGCCGGCTGCCGGGCGCGAAGTCGGGCGCCGGCAGTGATCGCAGCAGCTCCATCCGCGCCTCCCACGTCTGCTCGACGCCGATCGGGGCGGGCGGCGGCTCCTCGCCCGGGCCCTGCAACGGCGGCCGCCCGAACCCCGACGTGTGCGTGAGCAGGTGGTGGACGGTGACGGAGGCCGCGACCGCGGACTCGAGCCCGGTGACGTACTCGCCGACGGGGTCGTCGAGGCGCAGCCGCCCCCGCTGCACCAGCTGGGCGACGGCGACGGCGGTGAACTGCTTGGTCATCGAGGCGAGGTCGAACCGGGTGTCCGGCCGGTTCGGGCGATCCGGGTCCCGGTTCGCGAGCCCGTACGACCGCGTCAGCACCGCCCTGCCGCGGTGCGCCAGCCGGACGATGCCGGAGAACCGCCCGTCCGCGGCCCGCTCCTCGACGAGGCGGTCGAAGTGGCCGCCGGGGCGCAGGTCCTGCGGGGCGGCGGCCTCGGAGCTCGCGGCCGTCGCGGCGCCGACGACGACGGCGCCCGCGCCGCCCAGCACCGAGCGGCGCGACAGCAGCGGACGCGCGCTCATCACCGCTCCTCCCCGAGCAGCAGGTAGGCCGCCGTGACGATGTCGCCGATGGCCTGGCCGGCCAGCTGCTGGACCTTCGTCGCGTCGGCGGCCGGCACGGTGTGCTCCATGAAGACGCCGAACAGCAGCGAGTCGCCGCCCGGCCGCTCGATGAAGCCGGCCAGCGCCTTGGCGAGGTCCTGATCGGTGTCCGGGCCACCGCCGCGGTGCGAGGTACCGGTCTTGGCGAAGACGTGGCCGGCCGCGGGCGAGTCGGTGGAGACGTCGGTGAGCGTGCCGTCGCGGCCCAGGATCGCCAGCGACGGGCGGAACTCGGGCAGCCAGCGCTGCCGGCTCAGGTAGGCGAGGAAGTCGACGAAGAAGGCCGGGGTGTAGTCGTTGTCCGCGCTGCCGGGCGGATCGGTGTCCAGGCCGGCCCGCCGGAACAGCCGCTGCCGCAGCCGCGCGTACCCCGCGAGCGGGTCGTCGCGGTCGTGGCCGGCGATGGCGCCGATCACGTACTGCCAGCCGGTCGCGTGCACGTTCGAGCTGGGTTTGAGCATCACCTTCACCACCTCCGACAGCGGCGGCGACACGTGCTCGGCGAGCCGGTTCGGCCGGGTGTAGTGCTCGGGCGCGCTGGCGCCGGACGACGGTCCCGCCTGCGCCTCGACGCCGGCCTCGCGCAGCGCCTGGGCGAAGGCCAGCTCGCCGAACCGGGCCGGGCCGGGGACGGGGTAGTTCCAGTGGACGTCCGGCGCGCCGGCCGGGAGGTCGCCGATGAGTGTGACGGTGCGCGTGCCGTCAGCGTTCGCGACGTCGCCGGTGTAGCGCAGCGGCCGGCCGGGCGGGCCGCCGGGAGAGACGGTGGCGACCTCGTTGACGATCGTCACGTAGCCGACGTCCGGCGAGATCGTCAGCCGCGCGGGGGCGCCGGGGGCGGCGCCGGGCGTGACGGTCACGTCGATCACGTTGTCGTTGAGCGTCAGTGGCGACACGGTCATCGCCACGCCGCCCGCGGACTCCGGCGTCTCGGCGTACAACGACGCGTCGACGACGACGTGCCCGCCCACCCGGGTGACGCCGGCCGCCGCGACCTCGGCCGCCAGCCTCCGCAGTACCGCCAGCGGATCGCCCGGCGCCGGCGGACGACCGGGGTAGGTGTGGTCGGGCTCCGGCGCAAAGACCGACCCGTCCGGCTGGATCCGCCCGCCCAGCACGAGGTCGCCGCCGGCCACGAGGACGAGGTCGCCGTGCAGCACGCCGTCCTCGACCGGGCCGGTCCGGTACACCGGCGTGCGGAAGCGGTGGTCCGGCCCCAGCGTCGAGTACGCGGTGGCGGCGATGAAGATCTTCGACGACGACCCCGCGGCGAACAGCTCGTCCGGCCGCAGCGTGTAGACCGGGTCCGTGCCCGGCCGCGCGATGACGGCGCCCCAGCGCGCCCCGGCGAACTCCGGCCGCCCGACGATGTCGCGCACCGCCGCCGCGAACTCGTCCCCTCCGGAGGCGGTGGAGGCGGCCGCGGCAGGTCTGGCCACCACCGGGGCCACCAGGGCCGTCGTCATCATTGCGAGCACGGTCCGCCGGGTCGGTGTCGTCATGCGGACACGGTGCGCGGCCCCGATGAGACGGACTTAGGACCCGTCTAAGAGAAGCCTGAACGCTCAGCTCACGAGCAGGTAGACCAGCACCGGCCCGGCGGCGATCAGCGCGAGCATGCTCCCGTGCAGCAGCTTGTGGTCGGCCAGCAGCGCCACGAACTCGCGCAGGAACGCGTTGGGGACTAGTAGCGGGCGGTCTTGGCGCCGGCCACCTGCGCGGGCAGTCGCAGCTGCCGCGACTGGATGGCGGCGCGCAGGGCGTGGTAGCTGCTGGTGACGACGAGCAGCCGGCCGTCGTCGCCGCGGGCGGCCAGCAGCCGGTGGCTGAAAACGAGATTCTCACGGGTCGACCGGGACCGGTCCTCCTCGGCCACCACCTCGGCGGGGAGGCCGCGCTCACGCAGGTAGCGGCCCATCGCGTGCGCCTCGGCGACCGGCTCGTCCGGCCCCTGCCCGCCGGACGCGATGACGAGCGGCGCGTGGCCCGCGGCCACTTCGCGGTGGTACAGCTCGACGGCCCGGTCCAGGCGGGCGGCGAGCAGCGGCGGCACCGTCCCGCGAGGGACGGCGGATCCGAGCACGACGATCGCGGCGCTGCCCGGGGCCGGCCGCAGCCGCGAGTACACCAGCGCGTACAGCGTCACCAGCGTGAACAGGAACCCGATGTAGCCGGCCACGCCGAGCAGCGAGAGCAGCAGCGCCGGCAGCACGCCGGGCTCCCGCGAGCGGGCGGCGATGAGGAAGCCGGCCGGGACCACCACCACGACGGCGAGAATGGCGAGCCCGGCCAGCAGCGACATCGCGTTGCCGAGCCGGAACCGCTCGCGGCGCAGCACGCGCACGCCGTTGACGATCAGCAGCACCGCCAGCCCGACGACGAGCAGCGGCGACACCGCGATGAGGACGACGAGCACCTCCGGCGCCAGCTCGTCGAGCAGCCCGAGCAGCACGAACCCGGCGCCGAACAGCAGCAGGAGCCCGTTGCTCAGCCGTCGGGGCTCGCGGTGGAAGCGCCAGGCGAAGACGGCGAGCAGGGCGCCGCCGATCACGAGCTGCGACGTCATGCGCGCACCCTAACCGGGCGGCGGGGGCCGCCGCGGCCGGTTCCCGCGACCCGTGCGGCGGCGTCAGCCCGGCCCGAACCCCAGCTCGTCGCGGCGCAGCCGGAACGCGGCCAGTGCCGGCGCGCGCCGCGGGTCGGCGACGACGTCGCGCCGCTCGCCCGGGTCGGCCTCGAGATCGAACAGCACCTCGGGCCCCTCGTCGCCGTACCACTGGTACTTGAGCGCGCCCCGCTTGATCATCAGCCGGGTGCCGTCGAACTGGGAGACCGCCTCGTCGTCCCAGCCGGACGCGTCGCCGGACAGCAGCGGCGCCAGGCTCCGGCTGTCCAGGCCCTTGGGCACCGGCACCCCGGTCAGCTCGCAGAGCGTGGCGTAGAGGTCGCAGAGGCTGACGTTCTGGGTGACGGCGGACGGGGCGAAGCGCCGCGGCCAGCGGACGAACAGCGGCACCCGGGCGCTGGCCTCGTAGAACCGCTGCTTCTCCCACACGCCGTGCTCGCCGAGCATCTCGCCGTGGTCGCTGGTGAACACCACGATCCAGTCGTCGAGGTCCTGGCCGGCCAGCCGTAACCCGTCGAGCACCTGCCCGAACAGGGCGTCGGCGGCCTCGATCATCGCGTAGTAGGCGGCCACCGCGCGCTGTTGCTCGCGCCGCGTGACCTCGATGCCGGCCCGCACGACGTGGCGCCGGCCGCCGAGCACGGGATGGCCGGACAGCTCCTGGTCCTCGTACAGCGGCACGCGGGTGAGGTAGTGCTCGAACAGCTCCCGGTGCGGGGTGAGGTAGGGGTAGTGCGGCTGGTGCAGGCTCACCTTGAGCAGCAGCGGCACCTCGGGGATCGCACGGTCGTAGTAGCTGTCGACGAAATGCTCGTGGACGTACTGCAGCGCGCCGGCCACGGTGTACTCGTCGCGGGCCACGTACGGCGACCGCCCGATGCCGGCCCGCTTGACCTCGGTGACCTGCGACCACTTGTGCGTGGCCGGCGTCGGCAGGCCGCGGTAGGAGTCCTCGTCGCGGCCGGCGAGGTGGTGCGGCGCGACACCGCTCTCCATGCCGATCAGGTGCGTCCAGCCCTGCGCCTGGTCGACGCCGACGTGGTGCAGCTTGCCGGCCGCGACCGTGCGGTAGCCGTGCAGTGCGAGTTGGCGGGCGAAGGTGAGGTGGCCGGGCGCGAGGTCGTCGCCGAACCGCTCGACGCCGCAGTGCCGGGGGAACTGCCCGGCCATCATCGCCTGCCGCCCGGGGACGCAGATCGGCGCGGGCGTGTAGGCGTTGCCGAACACGACGGCGCTGCGGGCCAGCTCGTCCAGCACCGGCGTGCGGACCACCGGGTCGCCGGCGAACCCCGCGACGTCGAAGCGGTGCTCGTCGGTCATGAGGAACAGGATGTTGGGGCGGCGCGGTGCCGTCACGACGTGATCACCTCCGGGAGGTCGACCTCGGCCGGCAGCACGGCGCGCAGCCGGTCCAGGGTCGGCGGACGGGTCCAGGATGCCGCCCAGGTGTCCGGCCGGGTGGTGCCGAGCACCGCGCACACCAGCCAGTGCTCGCCCGGGTCGTGCCGTCCGCGCAGCGTAGGCAGCACCGCCCGCGGCTCCAGCAGGTTGGTGTTCGGGCCGGTCAGGACGGTGACGCCGTCCCTGCCGCCGAGCAGGTCGCGCAGTCCGCTGGCGCCGCCCGGGCCGGACGCCGCGGCCGCGCCGGGACCGTCCGGCGCGGCCTGCGGCGCGTCGTCGTCGCGGCCGACGGCCCAGCCGCCCTCCGCGCTGAACAGCGTCCGCGAGGTGCTGAGGCGGTGCACCCGCACGTGCCAGGGCAGCCACGGCAGCAGCCAGGTGTCGACCTCGACGTCCGGCCACGGCGTCCAGCGCGACCACACCACGCCGTCGCCGACCCGGGTCTCGTCCGGGTCGGCGCGGGCCCGCCAGTGCACGTCGTCGTCGCTGAGCGCGAGCATGGAGTCGGCGGCGCGCTCGGCCAGCCCGTGCCCGCCGCCCGGCACGCTGAACCCGAACGCCGTCGAGTAGGCGAACTTGGCGTACTTCTCGCCGCCGTGCCGGAACCGCGCCCCGGGCTGCCCGGCCGCCAGCGTGAACACGTGCCCGTCCGATCGGCAGTGCACCATGCCGGGCGCCGGCTGGGTGGTGACGGCGTCCAGCTCCGGCAGCGGCGCCTCCTCGGCCCGCCAGAACGGGTGGTCGCCAGGAAGGGCGAGCGGCAGGAACGCCTTCATCGCCCAGTACGGCGACCCGGGCGAGTTGTAGCCCTCGGCCATGATGAGGTTCGGCCGGCCGTACCCGATGGTCAGCACACCGGCGTTGTCGGCGATCGGCCGGCCCGCCCACCAGCGCAGGCCGCGCAGCAGCAGGCCCTTGACCACTCCCCACGACAACGCCTCGACGTCCGCGTACGCGAGCGCGCCCCAGAACGCGTGCTGGGCGAACCTGTAGGTGAGGCTGCGCCCGTACGGCACCGCCGCGCCGTCATCGGCGAACCAGTGCACGTGCTCGCGCGCGAACCGGGCCGCGCGGTCGCGGAACCGGTCCGCGCGGGCGGGGTCGCGGTGGCCGGCCAGCCGCGCGTACAGCAGGCCGTAGTAGTGCATGGCCCACGGGACGTAGTAGTCGCACCGGCCGGTGGGCCCGTCCTGGTACCAGCCGTCGCGCAGGTAGAACGTCTCGAGCCGGTTCAGGGCGGCGGTCTCGGCGTCCGGGTCGTACCCGGGCGCGCCCACGCGCTCCAGCCCGACGTTGACGAGGACGCGGAAGAACAGCCAGTTGTTGTCGACCACGTCGACCCGGTTGATCTCGGACAGCCAGCCGGCCAGCCCGGCCCGCGCCAGTTGCGGCAGCGGGGTCCAGACGCGGTCCGGGACCAGCGCGAGCGCGACGCCGATCGCGGCCATCTCGACCAGCCGCTGGTCGCGGTGGCCGGGCGGGCGCCAGTACTCCGGATGGGCCGGGTCGGCGCCGGCGGCCAGGCCGGCGCGGATCGGCGCCCAGTCCACCTCACCGCCGCCGGCGGCCAGCGGCGCGAGTCCCCAGAGCGGCCGGGCGAACCCCTCCAGCTCGGCCGCGACGTCGGGGAACATGGCGGCGGTGTGGCCCAGGCGGGCCCGCGCCCGGCCGGGGCTGAGCCGGGCGGCGACGGGAGCCCACAGGTCCCGCACCGCCCGCTGCAGGTCGTCCCGGCCGGACAGCGGATTGCCGTCGAGCGGAGAGGTCACACGCCCTCCTGCTCGTCGCCGGTCTCCGACGCGATCAGCGCGTCGATGGCCGCGCGCCGCTCGGCCTCGGTGAGCTCGCGGGCCGGCGCCGCGGCGGGCGGCCCGTCGTAGGTCTGGCGCAGCCCGCGCACGCCGTCGTCGATGACGAACGACGCGCGCCGGAACACCTCGGCATCGGGGACCATGACGTCGCGGACGCACTGGTAGTCGGCCTGCAGCCGGTCCGGCGTCACCGTGACGGTGATGTAGCCGCGCAGGTCGGTGTAGAAGCGCAGGTGCGGGTTGTCGGCGAAGATGGGGTGCACGCCGGGGACGTGGTCGCGGCCGGTGCCGCCCGACGAGATGGACGTCGCGATCAGCTCCGAGCCCACCAGCGGGGCGCCGGGGGTGTCGTAGTCGAGCTTCAGGTCCGAGGCCCAGTGCGCGTGGATGTCGCCCGACAGCACCACCGGGTTGCGGACGCCGGCGTCGACCCAGGCCTGCGTCACCCGCTGCTGGGAGCCGACGTAGCCGTCCCAGGCGTCCATCTTCAGCATCAGCACGCCGTTCTGGTCCACCCACCGCCGGACGAACGCGCCCTGCTGGGCGACGAAGTCCCAGCTGGTCCGCGACTGCCGGAACCCGTCGGCCAGCCATGTCTCCTGCGCGAACCCGAGCATGGTGCGGGCCGGGTCGAACGCCTCCGGGCACGTGGAGAACTCGGCGCCGCCGCAGGCGTACGGGTCGCGGTACTGCCGGGTGTCGACGATGTGGAACGTCGCGAGCCCGCCCCACGTGGCCCGCCGGTACACCTGGATGTCGTCGCCCACCGGCGCCGAGAACGGGCGCAGCGGCATCGACTCGTAGTACGCCTGGAACGCCGCCGCGCGCCGCCGCAGGAAGTCCTCGACCGTCTGGCCGTCGCTGGGCTGGTCGCCGGCCCAGTCGTTGTCGACCTCGTGATCGTCGAACACGACCAGCCAGGGCGCCCGGGCGTGCGCCGCCTGCAGGGCGGGGTCGGACTTGTACTGGGCGTAGCGGATCCGGTAGTCGGCCAGCGTGAAGATCTCCCGCGGCGGCTGGTGCGCCCGGCCGATCGAGCCCTGGCCGGGGCCCTCGTAGATGTAGTCGCCGACGAACACCACCAGGTCGATGTCCTGCTGCGCGAGGTGCTCGTACGCGGTGTAGTAGCCGGCCGCGTAGTTCTGGCAGCAGGCCAGCGCGAACGTCAGCCGGCTGCCGCCCGGCGTGACGGGGGTGGTCCGGGTGCGGCCGACGGCGCTGGTGTCGGCGCCGACGCGGAACCGGTAGTAGTACTCGCGGTCGGCGGCCAGCCCGGTCACCTCGGCGTGGACGGAGTGCCCCAGCTCCGGCGTCGCGGGCGTGGTGCCGGCGGCGACGACGTAGCCGAACGCCGGGTCCGTCGCCACTTGCCACTGCACCTGCACGACCTGGGCGGGCATGCCGCCGGCGCCGTCGGCGGCCAGCGGGTCCGGCGCCAGCCTGGTCCACAGGACCATGCCGTCGGGGGTGGGCTCGCCGGAGGCGACGCCGAGCGTGAACGGGTTGACGGTGAAACGCGGCTTCGCCCAGACGGCGTGGGCGGAGTTGCCGGCTGCAGCCCAGGCCAGCCAGGCGCCAGTGGCGCCGGCCGCTCCGAGTAACCGGCGTCGGGTGAGGGATTCGGCCATGTGCGGTACCTCCTCTACCGGGTCGCCGGCCTCAGCTCGGCGACGAGATCGGGTGGCGCACGCCGCGCAGCTCCAGGGCCTCGGCGTGGTGACAGGCGACGTCGTGGCCCGGCGCGATGCCGCGCAACTGCGGGACCTCGGTGCCGCAGCGCTCGGCGCGCACGTGCGGGCACCGGGTGTGGAACGCGCAGCCGGGCGGGGGAGCGGCCGGGTCGGGCAGCTCGTCGGACAGCCGCGTCGTCCGGCCGCCGCGGCGGTGCGGGTCGGCGACCGGCACCGCCGAGAGCAGCGCCTCGGTGTACGGGTGCTGCGGCGCGTCGAACAGCCGGTCGGTCGTCGTGGTCTCGACGATCCGGCCGAGGTACATCACCGCGACGCGGTCGCACAGGTGCTCCACGACCGACAGGTCGTGGCTGATGAACAGGTAGGTGAGGTCGTACTCGTCGCGCAGGTCGGCGAGCAGGTTGAGGATCTGCGCGCGCACCGACACGTCGAGCGCCGACACCGCCTCGTCGGCGACCACCAGCCGGGGCCGGGTGATCAGCGCCCGCGCGATGTTCACCCGCTGCCGCTGCCCGCCGGAGAACGCGTGCGGGTAGCGGCGCATGTATTCCGGGCGCAGCCCGACGCGGACCAGCATGTCGGCCACCCGCTGCTCGGTCTCGGAGTCGACGCGGTCGCGGCGCACCGCCGGGTTGCGGAACGGCTCGGCCAGCAGCTGGAGCAACGTCATGCGCGGGTTCAGCGCGCTGAACGGGTCCTGGAAGATCATCCGGACCTGGCCGCGGTAGGCGCGCAGCGCGGAGTCGGACAGCCCGGCGAGGTCCACCGCGCCCTTGTCGCCGTGGTACACGATCTGCCCGGACGTCGGCGCGAGCGCCCGCACGACCGCCCGGCCCAGCGTGGTCTTGCCACAGCCGGACTCGCCGACCAGGCCCAGCGTCTCGCCGGCCGCGATGGTGAGGCCCACCCCGTCGACGGCGCGGACGTGCCCGACGGTGCGGTTGAGCAGGCCGCGCTTCACCGGGTAGTGCACGGTGAGGTCGCGCACCTCGAGCACCGGCGCCGCCTCGTCGCGCGCGACCGGCGCCGGGGGAGCGGCGGCGACGGCGGGCGCGGCCGGGATCAGCGGCAGCGTCCGCCCCTCCGGCCGCACGGCGTCGTCGTACCAGTGGCAGCGCGCCGCCGGCCCGCCGTCCACCTCGTGCAGCTCGGGCGTCAGCTCCTCGCAGGCGTCGCCGACCGGCGCGTGGCAGCGCGGGTGGAACGAGCAGCCGGCCGGGCGCAGCAGCGGGTGCGGGACGATCCCCTCGATGGCGGCCAGCCGCGACGTCCGACCGCCCCGGCTGCCCAGGCGCGGGACCGACGCGATCAGCGCCTGCGTGTAGGGGTGGCGGGGGTGGTCGAACACCTCGGTGACCGACCCCTCCTCGACCACCTGGCCGAGGTACATGACGGCGACGTCGTCGGCGATCTCCGCGACCACGCCGAGGTCGTGGGTGATGAACAGCATCGCCATGCCGGTGTCGGCCTGCAGCTCGGCCAGCAGGTCGAGGATGCGGGCCTGCGTCGTGACGTCCAGGGCGGTGGTCGGCTCGTCCGCGATCAGCAGCGACGGCTCGCAGGCCAGCGCCATGGCGATCATGACCCGCTGGCACATGCCGCCGGAGAGCTGGAACGAGTAGGCATGCATCCGCTGCTCCGGCCGCGGGATGCCGACCCGGCCGAGCAGGTGCACCGCCTTCTCGGTGGCCTCGCGGCGCGACAGCGGCAGGTGCAGCTGGATCGCCTCGACCAGCTGCTCGCCGACGGTGTACATCGGCGACATCGCGGCCATCGGCTCCTGGAAGATCATCGAGATGTCGGCGCCGCGCATCGACCGCATCCGCTCGCCGCGCGGGTCCAGTGCGGCGAGGTCGGCCGGCTCCGCCGCGCCGGGGTCGCCGTGCCACCAGACGTGGCCCGCGGTGATCCGTCCCGGCGGGTCGACCAACTGCAGGATGGACCGCGCGGTGATCGACTTCCCGCACCCCGACTCGCCGACGAGGCAGGTCGTGCGGCCGCGGGCGAGGCTGAGGTCCACCCCGTCGACCGCCCGGACGACGCCGTCGTCGGTCGCGAAGTGGGTCTTCAGTCCCTGCACGTCCAGCAGGACATCGGATCGGCTCACGGTCGCTCCCTCGGCGCTCATGACTGATAGGGGTCGGCGGCGTCGCGCAAGCCGTCGCCGAGGAAGTTGATCGACAGGACGGCGACGACCACGGCCAGCCCGGGCAGCAGCAGCCACGGCGCCGTCTCCAGCGCCCGCACGTCGACGTCGCTGAGCAGGACGCCCCAGCTCACCGTCGGCGGTCTCAGCCCCAGGCCCAGGAACGACAGCGACGTCTCGGCCAGGATCATCGCCGGGATGGACAGCGTCATCGCCGCGATCAGGTGACTGGCGAACGACGGCAGCAGGTGCCGGCCGATGATCCGCGGCCGGCTGATGCCGTCGAGGTAGGCCGCTGTCACGAAGTCCTCGCCGCGCAGCGCCAGGAACCGTCCGCGCACGACCCGGGCGAGGTCCGTCCAGTTGATGATCGACAGGATCACCGTGATGGCCAGGTAGCGCTGCAACGATCCCCAGTCGCGTGGCAGCGCCGCCGCCAGGCCCAGCCACAGCGGGATCGCCGGCACCGACATGAAGAACTCGACCAGCCGCTGGATGACGGCGTCGACCTTGCCGCCGAAGTAGCCGGAGGCACCGCCGAGCACCACGCCGAGGGCGAACGCCATGGCGAGCCCGACCAGGCCGATCGACATCGAGACGCGGGTGCCGTGCAGGATCCGCGACAGCTGGTCGTGGCCGGTGCGGCTGGCGCCGAGCAGGTACATCGGCGGTCCGTCCGGGTCGGCCGGGCCGAGCAGGTGGATGTCCGTGCTGATCAGCCCGAACAATTCGTACTCCGGCCCGCGGGCGAAGAAGCGCACCGGGATCTTCTCGTCCGGGTTCTCGCGGAACGTCAGCGCCAGCGTCTCCGGGTCGCGGGTCTGCTCGTAGCCGTTGACGTACAGGCCCCAGTCCCAGCCGTCGGAGGTGTCGACGACGTGCAACTGCTGCGGCGGCGCGTAGGCGTAGTCGGCGTTGATGTCGCTGGGGTCGTAGGGCGCCAGGAAGTCGGCGAACACGGCCACCAGGTACAGCAGGCAGGTGACCACGAGCCCGGCCATCGCCAGCTTGTGCCGGCGCAGCGCCCGCCACACCAGGGTGCGCTGCGACGCGACGGCGAGGTCGGCGTCGGGCGTCGTCGGGTCCACCTCGGTTGGTCGGCTCACGGCGTCCTCTCAGGCCATCCGGTGCCGGATCCGCGGATCCAGCCAGGCCAGCAACAGGTCGGAGATCAGCGTGCCGATCACGGTCATGACGCTGACCAGCAGGATGATCGAGCCGGCCAGGTACATGTCCTGGCTCTGCAGCGACGACAGCAGCAGCGGCCCGGTGGTCTCCAGCGAGAGCACCGACGACACGATCACCTCGCCGCCGATCAGCACCGGGAGCACCCAGCCGATCGTCGACACGAACGGGTTCAGCGCCACCCGCATCGGGTACCGCAGCAGCAGCCGCCGCTCCGGCATGCCGCGCGCCCGGGCCGCCGTCACGTACGGTTTGCGCAGCTCGTCGAGCAGGTTGGCGCGCAGGATGCGGATCAGGCCGGCCGTGCCGGCGGTGCCGAGCACCACCATCGGCACCCAGAGATGCCCCATGAGGTCCAGCACCTTGCCCAGGTTCCAGGCGGCGTCCTTGTACTCCGGTGAGAACAGCCCGCCGACGGAGTCCTGCCCGAACACGTTCAGGCCCACCCACATCAGCGCCAGCGCGAGCAGGAAGTTCGGGATCGCCAGGCCGAGGAAGCCGATGGTGGTCGCGACGTAGTCGGTGATCGAGTACTGCCGGATCGCCGAGTACAGGCCGATCGGGAACGCGATGATCCAGGTGAAGACCACGGTCGCGGCCATGAACACGATGGTCAGCGGCAGCCGGTCGGAGATCATCTCCGCCACCGGCCGGTTCCACTCGAACGAGCGGCCGAAGTCGCCGTCGGAGACGATGCCCCAGATCCAGGTGAGGTACTGCGCCGGCAGCGGCTCGTCCAGCCCGTACCGTGCCCGCAGCGCCGCCACCTCGGCCGGGTCGACCGTCTCGCCCTGCGCGCTGAGGTTCGTGACGTAGGTGGTCAGGAAGTCGCCGGGCGGCAGCTGGATGATCGTGAACGTCACGATCGAGATCAGCACCAGCGTCGGGATCATCAGGGCGACGCGGCGGACGACGAAGGTCAGCACACGCGGCCCCTACTCGATGAAGTACTGGCAGGGGCTGGAGCCGCCCGGCGTCGCGAAGTCGAACGACTCGGGCATCTCCTCCGGCACGTTGTGGAAGTCGTCGCGGACGATGCCGTAGCCGGTCGGCACCCGCAGCGTGCCGATGACGTAGAACTGGTCGCGGGCGATCTCGAGGATCTGGCCGAACAGCTCCTCGCGCTGGTCCGGGTCGGGCGTGCGCGCCAGCTCCCAGAACAGCTCGCACTGCCGGCGGGTCGGCTCCGGCGGCTCCTCGCCCTGCGCACCGTTGGACTGGTACCACTGCGCCCAGGCCGGCGCGAACGCCTGCTCGAAGCGCATCGTCGGCAGGTAGAAGAACGGCCGGCGGGTCTCGTCGCCCAGCCCGCCCGGCCCGACCCACACGCCGGCGTCGTGCTGGTTGGCCTCGGTGCGCTCCTTGAACAGCGTGCGGTCCTCGGGCCGGGTGCGCGCGTTGATGCCGACCTCGTTCCAGTAGCCGACGACCAGGTTCATCGCGTCCAGCCAGTACGGCACCACGCCCGGCTCGGCGACCTCGACCTCGATCGACAGCGGGCTGCCGTCGGGTGCGAGCCGGAAGCCGGAGCCGTCGCGCTGGGTCAGGCCGGCGCGGTCCAGTGCCTCGTTGGCGAGGTCGACGTCGAACTCGAGGTACTGGGTGGCCAGCTCCTCGTCGTAGTAGCGCGAGTCCGGCGCGGGCGCGGCCTGCCACGGCTCGCCCTCGTCCTGGAACGTCGCGGTGTTCAGCTCGGCGCGGTCGATGGCGTGCGACAGCCCGATCCGGAAGTCCTTGTTGCCGAAGACGGCGCGCTTCACCGGGTCCTGGTGGGTCAGGTTGAGGAAGATCACCATCTCGTTCATCAGGCTGCTGCGCAGCGTCATGAACTCGTAGCCGCCCTCTTCGCGGCCCTCGGCGAGCACCGGTTTGTTGGCCAGGCTGGTGACGTGGCGGGTGTGGAAGGCGAACTCGCCGTTCGTCGCCTTCAGCAGGATGACCTCGGCGTCGGAGACCACCTCGAAGGAGAGGCTGTCGAGGTAGGGCAGCTGGCGGCCGTCCGGGTCGGTCTTCCAGTAGTACGGGTTGCGCTCGGCCGTCACCGTCGTGGCGTCGCCCAGCGCGTTGGTCAGCATCCACGCGTTCAGCGTCGGCTTCTCGGCGTTCTGGTAGGTCTCCGAGCGGGCCAGCATCAGCTCCGTCCAGGACGCGAAGCCGGCCGACGCCGCCACCGCGTCAGCCCCCTCGGTGTAGGTGGCGTGGAACTGCTGCAGGTAGTGCGCGGGCAGCGAGACCAGCACGTCGCCGCTGTTGATGAGGGCGAGCTGTTCGAGGAACAAGCCGTTCGGCTCGGCGAAGGTGAACCGCACCGACTGGTCGTCGACCCGGGTCAGCGTGGCCGGCTGGCCGCCGTTGGTCAGGAACGACGGCACCGCCGGAGACAGCTCCTTGTTCAGCAGGAAGTCCTGGAAGGCGAAGACGAGGTCGTCGGCGGTGAACGGGGCGCCGTCGGACCACTTCATGCCGGCCCGCAGCGTGATGAGGAACTCGTGCCCGTCGTCGGACTGCTCGACCGACTCGGCGATGTTCGGTACCGGCTCGGACCACTCCGGGTTCCAGCGCATCAGCGGGTCGTAGCCGACCGTGCGCTGCAGCCAGGCCTCGTCCTCGGGGCCGAGCAGCGCGCTGGTCCACGTGCCGCCGTAGACACCGGCCCGATCGACCGGCTCCACGATGGACGGGTTCGCCGGGAGCCGTTCGCTCAGCGGCGGCAGCTCGCCGGCCTCGACGCGGGCGGCCAGCTGCGGCGACTCCCGCAGGTCGGTGCCGGGCGCATCGGACGGGCCGTCGCCGCTGCCCGCGGGGTCGGTGTCGAGCCACGAACAGCCCGACAGCGCCACGAGTCCGGCGGAGGCGCCACCGGCGATCAGCAGGCGACGGCGGGTGATGGGTCTGGTCGTCCACGAACGGTCGTTCATGGCGCCTCCTCGCTGAGGTCCTGGACGAATGACGCACAAAGCTATAGCGCTTCCACAAACGTGTCAACGATTCGGTCGGCGGCTGTTGCAGGGCCCGCAACACGCGCGGACGACGTGGACATCACCGGCTGGTGCCTGCCCGCCGTTCCCGCCTATCTAGCTGGGATATCGGCGTGAAGATTGCCCGGCGTCGATGCGCTCGGTACCATGACAAGCCTTGCGCAAGCGCTTTCTATCCTGGCGCCATGCTTGGATGAGGTCCGCACACACGAGGGAGCGAAGGACCGATGACTGACGACCTGACGGCCGCACCCGGCCGCGCCACCCTCCGCGACGTCGCCGCCCGCGCCGGAGTCTCGATGTCGACGGTCTCCCGGGTCCTGGGCGGCGGCTACCCGACCGCGGCCAGCACGAAGGAGAAGGTCCTCCGCGCGGTCGAGGAGCTCGACTACGTCGCCAACGCCCACGCGCGGGCGCTGGCCGGGGGCAGCTCGAAGACCGTCGCGATCCTGGTCGGCTCGGTGGCCATCGAGTTCCAGGCCTACATCGCCCAGGGCGTCGAGGAGCAGGCGACCGACGACAAACACCTGTGCCTCGTCTGCTCCACCGGCGGCGATCCGGAACGCGAGCTGGCCTACATCCAGCTGATGCGCGAGCAGGGCGCCCGCGCCGTCGTGCTCGTCGGCACCGTGGTCGCCGACGACGCCTACCACGCGCGGATGCGCCAGTTCGCCCAGGCGCTCGACGCCGCCGGCTCGCGGCTCGCGCTGGTCGGCCGGCCGCCGCTGGCCCGCGACGTCCCGGCCGTGGTGGTCGAGTTCGACAACGAGGGCGGCGCCTACGCGGCCACCAGCCACCTGCTGACGCAGGGGCACGAGCGCATCCTCTACCTCGGCAAGCAGCCGGGCCAGACCACCGCCGAGGGCCGGCTGGCCGGGCACCTGCGCGCGCTCGCCGACTTCGGCGTCGAGCCCGACGAGTCGCTGATCGTCGCCGGCGAGTTCGGCCGGCAGCCCGGCTACCAGATGATGAAGGCGCGCCTCGAGGCCGGGCCGGTCGACTTCACCGCCATCTTCGCCGGCGACGACCCCGCGGCGGCCGGCGCCATCCAGGCGCTGCGCGAGCACGGCCTGCGGGTGCCCGACGACGTCTCGATGGTCGGCTACGACGACCTCGCCGTGGCCGCCGACCTCGGGCTGACCACCGTCCACATCCCGCACGAGGAGCTGGGTCGCACCGCCGTCCGGCTGGCGCTGCACCAGGCCGACGCCCGCGGCGAGGGGCCCGGGCTCGTGCACCGGAAGCTGGCCACGCAGCTCATCGTGCGCGATTCCGTCCGGCCCAACCTCGGCCCCGGCGGGCGCCGGCCGGTGCGTCCCTAGGCGGAAGGGGATATTCGGTTGCGGGCCCGGCCGCCGCGCACCATCGTCGGGGGATGAGCGACGCGCCTGAGCGGTGGACCCGAGCGACCGTCTACGCGGACATGTGGGTCGACCCGGCGGACGACCCGCGCAACTCCGAGGGCGTCAGCCCCGACGGCGAGCTGCCGACGCTGCGCGACTACCTCAACGCCTACCGGCTGACGCTGCGGATGAAGTGCGACGGCCTCGACCCCGAGCAGCTGGCCCGCCGCTCCGTGCCGCCGTCGACGATGTCGCTGCTCGGCCTCGTGCGGCACCTCGCCGAGGTCGAGCGCGACTGGCGCAGCTGGGTCCGGCCCGACGATCCGGCGCCGAAGCTCTACGGCCCGCGCGACGCCGACTTCGACGGCGCCGTCGGCGACCAGGCGGTCGTCGACGGCGCGTTCGCCGATCTCGCCCGCGAGCAGGCCGCCACCGACGACGTCCTGGCGGGGTACGCCGACCTCGGCGAGCGGGTCGGCCGCGACGGCATCGCCGTCCGCGAGCTGTGGGTGCACCGCATCGAGGAGTACGCCCGCCACTGCGGCCACGCCGACCTGCTGCGCGAGTGCGTCGACGGCCGGGTCGGCCAGTAGTCGCCGGTCAGCGGCTCGCGCAGCCGACGCACAGCCGCGTCCACGGACGCAGCTCCAGCCGCTCGACGGGTATGGCGGTGGCGCAGCGCTCGCAGGCGCCGAAGGTGCCGCGGGCCAGGCGGTTCTGGGCGGCCTCGACGTCGTTGAGGATGCGGGCGACGCTTGCGCGGTGGGCCGCGGCGGGTGAGTCGCCGGCGGTCTCGGAGAGCTCGTCGAGCTGGCGCTGCCGGCTGGCGGCGGCCTCGGCGAGCGCCTCCTCGATGCGGGCGCGGGCGTCGCGATCGATCGCGGGGTAGGTGGGCGTGGTCATGCTGCTGCTCCTGGAGGTGACGCGCCGCGGGCGCGCTGAGAGGGCTCACGCGCCGCCGGCGGGTGAGCTGGATGACGGGGTCAGCAGCAGCGGGGCGGGGCGCGGTCGACGCTGCGGCGCAGGACGTCGAGGCCGCAGACGCCGCGGGCGGTCTGGGCCAGCTGGAGCGCCAGCAACGCCGGACCGGCGATGACGTGGGCAGGCTCAGGCGTCGCCGTCTGCGCCGCCGCCCATCCCGTCACCATGGCCGCACCATAGCAAGGGTCAGGACTCCCCGACGAGGAGCGCGGCGGCCCGCGGGGCGAGGAAGTGGTCCATGACCAGCTCGGCCGCGCCCTGGGCGGCCACGTGCTCGCCGATGGCCGACCCCTCGACGACGAGGGCGGGGCGGGCGACGACGAGCTCGCCGGCGACCAGCTCGGTCAGCACCGGCAGGAACGCCTGGGCGAGCCGGTTCCACAACGGCCCGCCCAGCACGACGCGGGGGACGTCGAGCAGGTTGATGAGCACGCCGAGGCCGACGGCGACCCGCCGGGCCGCGCGGTCCAGGATCCAGGTGGCGCCGCTGTTGCCGCCGGCCGCCTGCTCGCACAGCGCCGTGCAGGCGTCGTCGATGGCGACGTAGTCGCTGAGGTCGGGCAGCGGCACCAGCCCCAGCCGCGCCGCCTGGATGACCAGCGCCTCCGGCACACACGCGGCGGCCAGTCCGCCGCGGCGCCCGGCCCACTCCAGCTGCTCGGCGTCGGTGTCGACGATGATGTCGCCGACCTCGCCGATGTTGTTCGTGACGCCCCGCAGCACCTGGTTGTCGACGACGACGGAGGCGCCGACGCCGGAGCCGAGGTACAGGAAGACGAACGCGTTGGCCGGCGCCTTCGACGAGCGCAGCTCGGCTGTCGCGGCCGCCGTGACGTCCTTGTCGAGCAGGACGGGCAGCCCGGTGGCGTGGTGGAGGTCGGACCGGAGCCGGACGTTGCGCCAGTTCGGCAGCTGCGGCGGGTCGACGATGACGCCGGCGTGGACGTCCAGCGGGCCGGGCGCGGCGATGCCCAGGCCGAGCACGCGGTCGCGGTCGACTCCGGCCTCGCGGATCACGGAGTCGGCGGTGGCCGCGATCATCGCCGTGACCTCGGGCGGGTTCGTCGCCTGCGGGGTGCGCTCCTGGCGGCGCAGCCGCACCTGGCCGTCGAGGTCGAGCAGGACGGTGGTCAGCCGCGCGGGGTCGATGTGCACGCCGACGGAGAACGCGCCGTCGCGGTCGACGACGAGGGGGATGCTGGGCCGGCCGCGGGCGCTGCCGGCCGGCTCGGTCTCACGGATCAGGCCGTCGTCGATGAGCCGCCGGGTGATGTTCGAGATGGTCTGCGGGCTCAGCCCCGACTCGCGGCGCAGGTCGGCCCGGCTGGCCCCCGGCGAGCGGCGCAGGACGTCGAGCACGACGGCCTGGTTGAAGTCGGCCAGGCGGAGTTGGTTGCTGCCGCGCCGCATGCGACTCCTTCCCTGCCCGAGTGGATCCTAGGGTGTGTCTCCCAAGTCCATGGCCTACTGCGCGACGCCCAGGCGGCGCCTCGCTGCGTTCTCGTCAGTCGTCACAGAGCCCCGCTATGACTCCTTCCTCGCACCTTGCGAGGCATCCACCTGGACGCCGCTCGCTACGGCCGAGACCCGGGAGTCACACCCTAGCCAGACGATCTTTAATCCAAGCGATTGACGATATCTTCGACGAAGCCTAACCTGAGCCCCAGGTTTAGTCCATCGGATGGAAAAAAGGGTGACGCAATGAAGCGCAGTCGTGTACTTCGAGCCGTCACGACCGCCGCCCTCCTCACCGGGGTGCTGGCCGCGTGCTCGGACAGCGACGACAGTGCCAGCGGCGACGGGCCCGTGACGATCCGCCTGCTCGAGTACCAGCAGGCCCGGGCCGACGCCATCGAGCCGCTGCTCCCCGAGTTCGAGCAGGCCATGGCGGACGAGGGCAAGGACATCGAGGTCGAGCTGGTCCTCGACCCCCTGACCGACGAGCAGTTCCGCACGAAGATCACCCAGCAGTTCCACTCCGGCACCGCGCCCGACGTCATCGACATGGGCGGCACGCACGTGACCGGCTTCGCCGGTGCCGGCTACCTGCTGGAGCTGGACGAGTACCTCGACGAGTGGGACGCCTGGGGCGAGTACTACGAGCCGGTGAAGGACGCCGCCCGGCAGGTCGACGGCCACTTCTACGCCGTGCCGCACGAGGCGAACGTGCAGAGCCTGTTCTACCGCAAGGACGTGCTCGAGCAGCTCGGCGTCGACACCTCACAGCCGCAGACGTGGGACGACCTCATCGCGCGGCTGGAGCAGGTCACGGCGCAGACGGGCGAGCCGTCGATCGTGATCCCGGCCGGGACGGCGTGGGGCGGCGGCACCTGGACCGAGGGCTTCCTGCCGATCGCGGCCGGCACCGGCAGCACGTTCTACGACGAGGAGACCGGCCGCTGGACACTGGAGAGCGACGGCCTGACGGCGTCGTTCGAGCTGTACGCGCGGCTGGTCGAGGCCGGCCTGCTGCCGGTCCAGGACCTGCTCAACCCGAACCCGTGGGAGCCGACGAAGTACGTCCGGTTCCCGGAGGGCACCATGCCGGTCGCGGCCCAGGGCACGTGGGGCTGGCGCTACGACTGGGGCCCCGAGGGCACCGCGCCGATCGAGAACGTGCAGGAGAAGGTCGCCACCTGGGACTACCCGGCGCTGGTGCCGGGCACCGAGCCGTACTCCATCAGCGGCGGCGGGTTCGCCTTCGGCATCAGCGCCGAGACCGAGCACGCCGAGGCCGCGATGGCGCTGGCGACGTGGCTGAGCACCGGTGAGGCGGCGGCCGAGCAGCTGGCCGCCATCGGCGCCGCGGCGCCGCACCCGGGCATCGCCGGCATCGAGCCGTACGCGAGCGACCCGTCGCTGCTCGACGCGGAGGAGAAGGTCCGCACCGGCATCCGGGCCCCGTTCGGCGACGGCGCCGACCAGGTGTCGCAGGCGGTGCAGAGCGCGACCGAGGGCATCCTGCTCGGCGACGCGGACGGCGAGCAGGCGGCGGCCACGTTCGCCGAGGAGGCGGCGGAACTGCTGGGCGACGCCCTGGTCGAGCAGTGACGTCGGTCCCGGTCCCGGCCACGCCGGCGACGCGGCCCACCCGGCCCGCGTCGCCCGCGCGGCCGCGGCGGGGCCTGCACGGGCGCGGCCTGATCCCGCTGCTGCTGGGGCCGTCGGTGCTGCTCATCCTGGTGTTCGTCGTCGCACCGGCGGTGTACGGCCTGTACCTGAGCCTCACCAACACCCAGCTCACCGGCTTCGCCGCCCGCGACCCGCAGTTCGTCGGCCTGGACAACTTCCGCAGCCTGCTCGGCTCGGACGACTTCCTCGCCTCGCTGGGCCGCACCGGCCAGTTCGTGCTGTTCTCGGCGATCATCGGGCAGACGGTGCTCGGCATGCTCGCCGCGCTGCTGCTGCGGCGCACCTGGCTGCGGGGGAAGGGGCTGTTCGGCGCCGCGATCCTGCTGCCGATGGTGGTGCCCGAGGTGGTCGCCGCGCTGACCTGGGCGAGCGTGCTGTCGTCCAGCGAGGACGGCACCTTCAACCGGATGATCGGCCTGTTCGGCGGCTCGGCCGCGGCGCCGCTGCAGGAGTGGCCGATGCTGTCGATCGTCATCGTGAACATCTGGCGCGGCATCGCGTTCGCGATGATCATGTTCCAGGCCGCGCTGGAGGACGTCCCGGACGAGCTGATCGAGGCCTCCCGGGTCGACGGCGCCAGCGCCGCGCAGGTGTTCCGGTACGTCACGCTGCCGCTGATCCGCGGGCCGGTCTTCCTGTACCTGCTGCTGACGACGATCACGACGGTCGGCGTGTTCGGGCTGGTGTACTTCCTCACCCAGGGCGGTCCCGGCTCGGCCACCGAGCTGACCTCGATCTTCATCTTCCAGCGGGCGTTCCAGTACTCGCAGATCGGGCTCGGCAGCGCGGCCTCGGTGATCCTGCTCGCGCTGCTCATGGTGCTCGGGCTGACCTACGTCCGGCTGACGAAGGTGGAGGTCTGATGACGACCGCGGTCCAGCGCGGCCTGCAGTACGCGCTGCTGACGATGCTGGTGCTGTTCTGCCTGGTGCCGTTCGCGTGGGTGGCGCTGAGCGCGTTCGACGCCGACGCCGGCCCCACGGTGGGCGCGCCGTCGTTCTCGCTGGAGAACTTCGCCCGCTTCTTCACCAGCGCCGACACCCCGCGACTGCTGCTGAACAGCCTGATCATCTCGGTCGCGGCGACGGCGCTGAACCTGGCCTGCGGGCTGCTCGGCGCCTACGCGCTGGCACGGTTCCGGTTCCGCGGCCGCAGCTTCTTCATGTTCTCGATCCTGCTGATCCGGGTCATCCCGGCGCCCGCGACGATCGTCGCGCTGTACCTGCTGATGGTCCGGATGAACCTGGACGACAGCTACCTCGGGCTGATCCTGGTCGAGGCCGCGGCGGCGTTGCCGGTGACGTTGTGGCTGCTCAAGGGCACCATCGACGCGATCCCGTTCGAGCTGGAAGAGGCCGCCTGGATGGACGGCAACACCCGGCTGCAGGCGCTGCGCCGGGTGGTCTTCCCGCTGGTCGGCCCGGGTCTGGGCGCCGCGGCCATGCTGACGTTCATGGCGGTCTGGGGCGACTTCCTCACCCCGCTGGTGCTGCTGCAGTCGCCGGACCTGTACCCGCTGTCGATCGGGCTGTTCCGCGCCTTCTCGGCGTTCAACCAGGTCGACTGGGGCGTGCTCGCCGCCAGTGCGGTCATCTACATGGTGCCGCCGGCGATCCTCTACGCCGTGCTCCGGCGCCACCTGCTCAAGTCCAGTCTCGGCGGCGCCATCAAGGGCTGAGCCCCGCCGCGTGATCCACTTCCACCCTCCAGGAGCGATCCGTTTTGCTTGACGACAACCCGCACGGCCGTGTCCAGCTCGACGCCACCGCGTTGACGATGCTGCGCGTGCGCCGCTTCACGACGTTCCGCATCCGCCCCGCCGTCTACCGCGACGCGATCCCCGCCGACGTGCGGGCGTGGACGGTGGACGGTGAGCCGGTGTCGTTCGCGCACGCCGTGACGCAGCCGTTCGAGCCGTTCGCCGCCGGGCAGACGTGGGGCCGGCCGTGGGACACGGTGTGGTTCGACGTCCGCGGCGAGGTGCCGGCCGGCTGGTCGCCGGACGAGGCCGAGCTGGTGGTGGACCTCGGCTTCACCGGCGAGCAGCCCGGCTTCCAGGCGGAGGGGCTGGTGTACCGGCCCGACGGCACCGTCGTGAAGGGGCTGGAGCCGCTGAACAACTGGGTCACGCTGCCCGAGCCGGGCCCGTTCCACCTGTACGTGGAGGCCGCCGCGAACCCCGTCGTGCAGGTGCCGTACGAGTACGAGCCGACGACGCTGGGGGACAGGGCGACCGCCGGCGACGAGCACCAGTACCGGCTCGCCGAGGTGTCGGTGGCCCGTCGCGACCTCGTCGTGTGGGAGCTGCTGCAGGACGTCGTCACGCTCGACGGGCTGGTGGACGTGCTGCCGCCGTCGGGCTCGCGGCGCGCCGAGATCGTGCACGCGCTGGAGCGCATGGTCGACGCGATGGACCCCGACGACGTGCCGGGCACGGCCGCGCTGGGCCGCGAGATCCTGGCGCCGGTGCTGGCGAGCCGGGCGGCGGACAGCGCGCTGGTCGTGTCCGCCGTCGGGCACGCGCACATCGACTGCGCCTGGCTGTGGCCGGTCCGCGAGACCGTCCGGAAGGTCGCCCGGACCTTCGCCAACGTCCTCGACCTCGCCGAGCGGCAGCCGGAGTTCGTGTTCGCGGCGTCGTCGGCGCAGCAGTACGCCTGGCTGAAGGACAGCCAGCCGGCGCTGTTCGAGCGGGTCCGCAAGGCCGTCGCCGACGGCGTCGTCCGCCCGGTCGGCGGCATGTGGGTGGAGTCGGACACGAACCTGCCCGGCGGCGAGGCGCTGGCGCGGCAGTTCGTGCTGGGCAAGCGGTTCTTCCTGGAGGAGTTCGGGGTCGAGAGCGACGAGGTGTGGCTGCCCGACTCGTTCGGCTACACCGCCGCGCTGCCACAGCTGGTGCGGGCGGCTGGGGCGCGCTACTTCCTCACGCAGAAGCCGTCGTGGAACGAGACCAACAAGATGCCGCACTCGAGCTTCCTCTGGGAGGGCATCGACGGCTCGCGGGTGTTCACCCACTTCCCGCCGGCCGAGACGTACAACTCCGACCTCGGCGCGCAGGACCTCGCCCGCACCGAGCGCTCGTTCCGGCAGAAGGGCGCGGCCCGGCATGTCCTCGGGCTGTTCGGCTGGGGCGACGGCGGCGGCGGACCCACCCGCGAGATGCTGGCGGCGGCCGAGCGCAAGCGCGACCTCGACGGCTCGCCGCGGGTCCGGCTCGGCGACCCGAAGACGTTCTTCGACACGGCGTCGGCGGAGCTGGCGTCCCCGCCGGTCTGGGTCGGCGAGATGTACCTCGAGCTGCACCGCGGCACGCTGATCTCGCAGCAGCGGGGCAAGCGCGGCAACCGGCACAGCGAGGCGCTGCTGCGCGAGGCCGAGCTGTGGGCGGCGACGGCGGCGGTGCTGCGCGGCACGCCGTACCCGTACGACGAGCTGGAGAGCGCCTGGCGCACGGTCCTGCTACAGCAGTTCCACGACATCCTGCCGGGCACGTCCATCGCGTGGGTGCACCAGGAGGCCGAGCGGCAGTACGAGCGGGTGGCCGGCGAGCTGACGGCGCTGATCGACGCGTCGCTGGCGGCGCTGGCCGGCGACGGCGACACCCCCGTCGCCGCGAACGCTGGGCCGTACGCGCAGCAGGGCGTCGCGGGGCTCGGCATCGGGCCGGCCACCCCGCCCGCCGCCGCCCGGCCGGTCCGCGAGGGCGACCGGTTCGTGCTCGAGGACGCCGCGCTGCGGGTCGAGGTCGGCGCGGACGGCACCCTCGTCTCGGTCTACGACCGCGCCGCGGACCGCGAGCTGCTGCCGCACGGTGTCGCGGGCGGCGTCCTGCAGCTGTTCCGCGACACCCCGCGCGAGTGGGACGCCTGGGACATCAACGACGAGGACAAGCGCAGCGGCCGCGACCTGCGCGACCCGGTGTCGGCCGAGGTGGACGGCGACGCGGTGCTGGTGCGGTACGCGGTCGGCGACACCACGATCGACGTCGCGCTGCGGCTGGTGGACGGCCGCCTCGACTACGCGTTCGACATCGACTGGCACGAGTCGCAGAAGCTGCTCAAGCTGGCCTTCCCGCTGGACCTGCGGGCCGAGCGGTCGACGTCGGAGATCCAGTTCGGCCACCTGCACCGGCCGATCCACCAGAACACCTCGTGGGACGTCGCGCGGTTCGAGACCGTGGCGCACCGCTGGATCCACGTCGGTGAGCCCGGCTACGGCGTCGCGATCGCCAACGACGTCGTCTACGGCCACGACGTGCGCGGCGGCCAGGCGCCGAACGGCCGCCCGATGACGACGGCGCGGCTCTCGCTGCTGCGCGCGCCGCGCTACCCCGACCCGGCCGCCGACCAGGGCCGGCACGCGTTCACCGTCAGCCTCCGGCCGGGCGGGATCCCGGCCGCGATCGCCGACGGCTACGCCCAGCAGCTGCGGCCGCGGGCCACCCGCGGCACGCCGGTAGCACCGCTGCTGGAGGTGAGCGACCCGGCGATCGTCGTCGAGTCGGTCAAGCTGGCCGAGGACCGCTCCGGCGACGTCGTCGTGCGGCTCTACGAGGCGCACGGCAACCGGTCGCGGGCGACGCTGCGCACGTCCTTCGCGTTCACCGAGGTGGTCGCGACCGACCTGCTGGAGCGCCCGGTGCCGAGCGAGGCCGTCACCGGCACCGACCTCACCCTGCGCCCGTTCGAGCTGCTGACGCTGCGCTTCCGTTTGGAAAGGTAGACCCCATGCCCGACGACCAGACCACCCTGCCGCGCGAGGAGTACCCGCGCCCGCAGTTCCGCCGCGAGCGCTGGCTCAACCTCAACGGCCGCTGGGAGTTCGAGATCGACCGCGGCGACAGCGGGCTGGAGCGCGGCCTGCTCGACACGCCGCTGAGCGGCGAGATCCTGGTGCCGTTCGCCCCGGAGAGCGACCTGTCCGGCATCGGCGACCGCGACTTCCTGCACGCCGTCTGGTACCGGCGCACCATCCGGGTGCCGGACGACTGGGCCGGCAACCGGGTGCTGCTGCACTTCGGCGCCGTCGACCACGACGCCACCGTCTGGGTCGGCAGCGTGCAGGTGGGCCGGCACCGCGGCGGGTTCTCGAGCTTCACCCTCGACATCACCGACGCGGCGCCGCCCGGCGCCGAGGTGCCGCTCGTCGTGCGGGCCCGCGACGAGCCGCACGCGCCGCAGGCCCGCGGCAAGCAGTCCCGCGAGCACTCGCCGCGCGCGGCGCTGTACTGGCGCACCACCGGCATCTGGCAGACGGTGTGGCTGGAGCCGGTGCCGCCGGTCGCGCTACGCCGCCCGCGCGTCACCCCGAACGTCGCCGCCGGCGCGTTCGACGTCGAGGTCCCGCTGACGGCGAACCTGCCCGGCGGCGCCGTCCGCGTCACCGTCTCCGACGACGCCGGCGAGGTCGTGAGCGCCGAGGTGCGCGCCGACCTCGACCTCGCGCCGCGGCTGAGCCTGCCGCTGCCGGCCGGCCGGCAGCGGCTGTGGTCGCCGTCCGACCCGTTCCTGTACGACCTGCGCGTCGAGCTGCGCTCGGCGGACGGTGTGGTCGACGAGCTCGCGTCGTACGCGGGGCTGCGCAGCGTGGCGATCACCGGCAAGCAGGTGCGGCTCAACGGCGAGGTGGTGTTCCAGCGGCTCGTCCTCGACCAGGGCTACTACCCGGACGGCCTGATGACCGCGCCGAGCGACGCCGACCTCGTCCGCGACATCGAGCTGTCACTGGCCGCCGGGTTCAACGGGGCGCGGCTGCACCAGAAGGTGTTCGAGGAGCGTTTCCTGTACCACGCCGACCGGCTCGGCTACCTCGTCTGGGGCGAGTTCGGCGACTGGGGCTGCAACACCGGCCAGGGCGAGACGACCAACCAGCAGCCCGACGCGTCCTACGTCCAGGAGTGGCTGGAGGTGCTGGAGCGCGACTACTCGCACCCGTCGATCATCGGCTGGTGCCCGCTGAACGAGACGTGGCAGGCCTACGGCGACCGCATCACCGCGCTCGACGACGTCACGCGGGCGATGTACCTGGCCACGAAGGCGTTCGACACGTCCCGCCCGGCGCTGGACACCTCCGGCTACGCTCACCGCGTCGCCGAGTCCGACATCTTCGACAGCCACGACTACGAGCAGGACCCGGTCCTGTTCGCGGCCAACTACGCCCGCCTCTCCAAGGGCGACCCGTACGTCAACCGGGCCGACAGCACCGGCGAGTCGTGGTCCATCGCCTACCGGGGCCAGCCGTTCTTCGTCAGCGAGTTCGGCGGCATCTGGTGGAACCCGGCCGAGGCGAGCCGGCCGCAGTCGATGCGCGAGTCGTGGGGGTACGGCGACCGCGTGCGCGACCTCGACGAGTTCTACACCCGCTTCGAGGGGCTGGTCGGCGCGCTGCTCGACCACCCGGACATGTTCGGCTACTGCTACACCCAGCTCACCGACGTGTTCCAGGAGCAGAACGGGCTGTACGGCTTCGACCGGTCGGCGAAGTTCGACCTCGACCGCATCCGGGCCGCGCAGACCCGGCCGGCCGCGATCGAGCGGTCGTGAGGTCGCCGAACGTCGTCGTCATCTACGCCGACGACCTCGGGTACGGCGACCTCGGCTGCTTCGGCGCGTCCGACCTGGACACCCCCGCGTTGGACGCGCTGTCGGCGTTGGGCGTGCGATTCGGCCAGTGGTACTCGAACTCACCGGTCTGCTCGCCGTCGCGGGCGTCGCTGCTGACCGGCCGGTACCCGGCGCGGGCGGGGGTCGAGAACATCCTGGCCGGCTCGCGCGACACCGCCGGGCTGCCGCCGCAGCCGACGCTCGCGTCGGAGCTGCGCGAGCGCGGCTACCGCACCGGGATCTTCGGCAAGTGGCACCTGGGCGTCGAGTCGTCGTACGGGCCGCTGAAGCGCGGCTTCGACACCCACTTCGGCTTCCGCGCGGGCTGCGTCGACTACTACTCGCACATCTACTACTGGGGCGGCACGAACCCCACGCACGACCTGTGGGCCGACGACGAGGAGGTGTGGTCCGACGGGGAGTACCTGACGACGCTGCTGGCGGAGCGGGCGGCGGCGTTCATCGAGTCGTGCGGCGACCAGCCGTTCCTCTGCTATGTGCCGTTCAACGCGCCGCACTACCCGATGCACGCCCCCGCCTCGTACGTCTCCTTGTTCGAGCACCTGCCGCCGGAGCGGCGGATCATGGCGGCGATGATCAAGGCCCTGGACGACGGCGTGGCGCTGCTGCTCGAGACGCTGGACCGGCTCGGCGTGCGCGACGACACCATCGTCTTCTTCTCCTCCGACAACGGCCCGTCGACGGAGGAGCGCAACTGGCTCAACGGTGACGAGATCGCCTACCGCGGCGGCTCGGCCGGCGGCCTGCGCGGCAGCAAGGGCTCGGTCTTCGAGGGCGGTGTGCGGGTGCCGGCGCTGCTGTCATGGCCGGGCGCGGTGCCGGCCGGCGTCGAGTTCGCCGGCGTCGGGGCGATGATGGACCTCGTCCCGACCCTCCTGCACGCCGTCGACGGGTCGCCGCCGCCGTCCGGCGACCACGACGGGGTGTCGCTGCTGCCGTCGCTGACCTCGCCGTCGGTGCAGGCGGAGCCGCGCTGGATCGGCTGGGACTACGCGACCCAGCTGGCCGCGCGGTCCGGCGACTGGAAGATCGTGCTCGGCGCCCGCGAGGCGATGGGCCCCGAGGTCGCCGCCCGGGCCGCCCTCTACGACCTCGCCGCCGACCCCGGCGAACGCCACGACCTCTCCGCCGCCGAGCCCGAGCGGTTCGGCGCGCTGCTGGCCGAGCTGCTGGCCTGGGCGGACGGCAACGCCGCGGTCAGGGGGCCGTGACCAGACCGGTCTCGTAGGCGGTGACGACGAGCTGGGCGCGGTCGCGGGCGCCCAGCTTGAAGAACAGCCGCGAGACGTGCGTCTTGGCGGTGAGCGGCGAGAGCACGAGGTGCTCGGCGATCTCGTGGTTGGACAGGCCGCGCCCGACCAGCGCGAGGATCTCGCGCTCCCGCGGCGTGAGGCCGGCCAGCCGGCCGTCGTCCGGCTCGGCCGCGGGCGTCGGCGCCGGCGGCACGTCGGCGGGCGCGGCGGCCACGTACGCCTCGATCAGCCGCTTCGTGACCCGCGGCGCCAGCAGCGCCTGGCCGTCGTGCACCAGGCGGACCGCCTCGACCAGCGCCTCCGGTTCGACGTCCTTGAGCAGGAACCCGGCGGCGCCGGCCCGCAGCGCGCCGAACACGTACTCGTCCAGCTCGAACGTCGTCAGCACGATGACCCGGACCCCGGACAACCGAGCGTCGGCGGTGATGCGCCCGGTGGCCTCCAGTCCGTCGACGTGCGGCATGCGGACGTCCATGAGGACGACATCGGGGACGGTCTCGACCGCCAGCCGGACCGCCTCGGCGCCGTCGACCGCCTCGCCGACCACCTCGATGTCGGGCTCGGCGTTCAGCAGCGCCCGGAACCCCGCGCGCACGAGCGTCTGGTCGTCGACCAGCAGCACCCGGATGGCGGCGGTCACGACGCGCCCACCGGCAGCGACGCCGCGACCCGCCAGCCGCCTTCGGCCCGCGGCCCGGCCTCGAACGACCCGCCTACGGCGGCGGCGCGCTCGCGCATGCCGCGCAGCCCGTTGCCCGAGCCGGCGCCGGCTCCGGCGTGGCCGCCGGGCGCCGGGCCGCGGCCGCGGTCGTTCTCGACCTCGATCAGCAGCAGGTCGTCGTGGTGGGCGACCCGCACGCGGGCGGTGGTCGGCCCGGCATGGCGCAGCACGTTGGTCAGTGCCTCCTGGACGATGCGGTAGCCGGTGGCGTCGATGGCGGCCGGCAGCGCGCCGATGGCGGGGTCGAGGTCGACGTCGAGGTCGACGCCGGCCGAGCCGAGGCCGTCGCGGAGGTCCTCGATGCCGGCGAGGCCCTGCGTGGGGCGGACCGGAGCGACGGCGGCCTCGGCGCCCTCCTCGCGGAGCAGGCCGAGGACGGAGCGCAGGTCGTCCAGCGACGCGCCGCTGACCCGCTTGATCTCGCGCAGCGTCGAGCGGGCCTGCTCGGGGTCGCGGTCCAGCAGATGCGCGCCGACGCCGGCCTGGACGTTGATGGCGACCATGGCGTGCGCGACGACGTCGTGGACGTCGCGGGCGATGCGCAGCCGCTCTTCGCCGACCCGGCGCAGCGCCTCCTCCTCGCGGGTCCGCTCGGCCGACTCGGCGCGGTCGACCAGCGCCTCGGTGTAGGCGCGGCGGTCGTGCGCGGCGACCCCGAGCGCGAGCGGGATGGCGACGAACGCGAGGTTCTTCGCGGTGTCCCACGAGACGTACCCGTGCGGGCTGTAGACCTGCAGGATCAGCACTACCAGCGGCAGCCCGAGCGCGGCGGCCACCACCGCGGCGCGCCGGCCGCGGGCCGCGGCGAGCGTGTACGCGCAGATCATGGCCGGCCCCGCGATGGTGACGTAGACGTGCGCGAAAGACAGCACCGCGAAGATCAGCAGCATCGCCACCGTGAGCGCCAGCACCGGTGCGCGGCGGCGCAGCAGGATCGGCAGCGACGCCAGCACGGCCGTGCCGGCGGACAGCGCGGTGAGCTCCGTGTCCGGCGTGCGGGCGATGTCGAGGATCATCACCGTGGCGCACAGCACGACCGCGAGCGCGTCGACGACGCGCTCGCGGACGGTGCCGGGCCGGCTCATGGGGCTCACGGTAGACGGCGGGTGTGCGGCCCGTCGTCCTCCCGGGGGAGTACGTCAGCGCTCCGAGACGCCGATCCGGTCGTGCACCCGGCGCAGCCACATCGGGGCCCACCAGTTCCACTTGCCCATCAGCCCCATCAGCGCCGGGACCAGCAGCGAGCGGACGACGAACGCGTCGACCAGCACGCCGATCGCGGTCGCGATGCCGATCTGCTGGATGAACGAGATCTCGCTGCTGCTGAACGCGCCGATCGCGACGGCGAGCAGCAGCGCGGCCGCGGTGACGACGGCGCCGGTGCGGCCCAGGCCCACGGCGACGGCCTCGCGCTCCGGCTCGCCGGACTCGCGCGCCTCCTTGATCCGGCCGAGCAGGAACACCCCGTAGTCGGTGGACAGGGCGAAGACGACGGCGGCGGCGATGAGGAAGTTGGTCGGCTCGATGCCGCCGTTGGGTGTGTAGCCGAGCAGGCCGGTGAGCCGTCCGTCCTGGTAGATCCAGGTGAGCGCGCCCAGCGCCACCCCGACGGTGAGCGCGTTCATCACGACCGCCTTCACCGGCAGCACGACCGACCCGGTCATCAGCCACAGCACCAGGACCGTCAGCAGCACCAGCAGCGCGGCGGCCAGCGGCAGGCTGTCCGCGATGGCGTCCTGCTGGTCGATGAAGTCGGCGGCCGGCCCGGCGACCAGCGCGTCGACGCCGGCGTCCGCGGCCAGTTCGCGCACGTCCGTCACGACGGTCCGGGCGTCCTCGCCGGCCGGGTCGCCGGTGACCTCGAGGTCGACCTGCCACACGCCGCCGCCGAGGTCGGCGGCCTCGGCCGGCGCGATCACGCCGGGCAGCCCGGACGCCTGCCGGGCCAGCTCGGTGGCGCCGTCGCCCTCGACGGCGATGGTGACGGGGGTGGTGCCGGTGCCGCCGTACTCGCCCTCGACGGTGTCGGACACGACCCGGGCGCTCTGCCCGGGCGGCACGATGGTGCCGTCGACCGGCGTCCAGGCGGTGCGCAGGGCGGGCGCCGCCAGCACGAGCATCACCGCGGCGGTCGCGACGGCGATCAGGCCGGGGCGGCGCATGACGGCGTGCGAGACGCGGTACCAGCGGCCCTCGGCGGCGTCGTTCGTCCGGCGGCGGGCCAGCTTCCGGCCCCAGAGGCCGAAGATCATCGGGCTGACGACCAGCGCCGCGGCCGCCGCCACGACCGCGACGACGGCGCCGGCCAGGCCCATCGAGCGCAGGAAGCCCATCGGGAACACCAGCAGCGTCGCCAGCGCGACGGCCACCGTCGCCGCCGAGAACACGACCGTGCGCCCGGCCGTGCGCATCGTCGTCAGCACCGCGTCGAGGGTCGGGCCCTGCCGGTCCAGCTCCTCGCGGTAGCGGGTGAGGAGGAACAGCGTGTAGTCGATCGCCAGGCCGAGCCCCAGGCCGATGATGAGGTTCAGGGCGAAGACGCTGACGCCGTAGACCTGGTTGATCCCCGTCAGCACGAGGAACGTGCCGAGCACCGTGGTGACGCCGACCGCGAGCGGCAGCACCGCGGCGCGGCCGCCGAAGACCAGCAGCGACAGCAGGATCAGCACCGGGAACGCGAACGTCTCCGCACGGGCGAGATCCTGGCCGATCTGCTCGCCCAGCTGCACGCCGACGACCGCGCCGCCGCCGACCGTCACGCCGTCGTCGTCCGCGAACGCGTCGAGCGCCGCCCGCGCCGTGGCCTCCTCGTTCGCGTCGGCCGCCAACGTGCCGACGACCAGCGCCGACGTCCCGTCCTGCGCCGCACCCGCGACGTCGGTCCGCGCGACGCCGTCGAGGCCGGCCAGCGTGTCCGCGGCCGCCTCCACGGCCTCGTCGCCGCCCGGCGGCGTCTCGACCAGCAGCACCACACCCGGCGACGGCTGCAGCCCGGTGGCCGCCTCGATCCGCTCGACGGCGCGCACCGAGTCGGCGTCGCCCGGCGTGAACCCGCCGTCGGACCGCAGCGCCCCGGCGACCGGCCCGCCGGCCGCGCCGGCGACGGCCACGAACAGGAACAGCGCCACGAGCGCGCGGCGCGGGTGGTCGTGCAGCGCCCGGAGGAGGCGCCGCGACGGGGTGCCGGTCAGCTGGGTGAGATTCATGCCACCGACCTTCGCGGCCGCGAGGGTGCGGCCGCGTCCGGCCGGGGAAGTAACCGCGCAGGCCACCACCGCGCGGCTACTCCCGCGGGCGTACACCGGCCGGACGACCCGGCACGGTGTGCGCCGCTGAGCTCAGCCGTGGACGACGGCGACGGGGCGGGCGGCCTGGTGGAGGACGGCCCGGCTGGTCGAGCCGAGCAGCATGCTGCGGACGTCGCCGCGGCCACGCGAGCCGACGACGATCAGGGAGGCGTCGGCGGCGGCCTCGACGATGACGTCGGCCGGGTAGCCGGGCGCGACGACGACCGAGACGTCGGCGGTGGAGCCGGTGGCGGCGCGGGCCCGCTCGACCGCGGCGGCGACCAGCTCCTCGGTCTCCTGCTGCTCCGGCGCCGTCGTGTGGCCGCGCATCCGGAACGCCCCGACGGCGACGACGCGGGCGGCGCGCAGGCGGGCCTCCGTCAGCGCGAACCGCAGCGCCGCGTCGCCGAGGGGCGAGCCGTCGACGCCGACCACGATGGAACCGTCGCCGGGGCCCTCGTGCGGCGGGACGACGACCGCCGGGCAGGTGGCGTGCGCCGCGACCCGCCCGCTCACCGAGCCCAGCACCAGCGCGCCGATGCTGCCCAGCCCGCGGGTGCCGGCCACGACCAGCCCCGCGTCCTTGGCGACGTCGAGCAGCGCCTGGGCCGGCGGCCGCAGGACGAGGAAGGTGTCGACGTCGAGGTCGGGCGCCGCGTCCTTCGCCCGCTGCCGGGCCGCGTCGAGGACCTCGGTGGCGTACGCGCGCAGCTCGTCGGACGGCGGCAGCACGGCGGCGCCGCCGAACGGCGCGGCCGCGATCGGCATCCACAACCCGTAGACGGCGTGCAGCGGCGCGCCGCGCAGCTTCGCCTCGGCGACCGCCCAGTCGAGGGCGATGCCGCTGTCGGGGGATCCGTCGACGCCGACGACGATGGGCTTGCTCTGCTCGGTTGTCATGTCTCCAGGGTCGCCCCGCGGGAGCCGTCCCGCCAGGGGCGGACGGCCGCGGGCCTCGGGACCTTCGTCCCGCCGCGGCGGCTCATGCGCCGCGGAACAGCGCGACCTTGAGCACGCCGGTGTCGGCCGGGTGGGCGAAGACGTCGTAGGCGTCCTGCATCTCGTCCAGGCCGAACCGGTGCGTGACCAGGCCGGTGACGCCGAGCTGGCCGGCGGCGAGCATGCGCAGCAGGGTCGGGGTGGTGGCGGTGTCGACCAGCCCGGTGGTGATGGTGAGGTCGCGGATCCAGGCCGTCTCCAGGTGCAGCGTCGCGGGCGACCCGTGCACGCCGACGTTGGCGACGTGGCCGCCGGGCCGGACCAGCTCGACGCACGACTCGAACGTCGCCGGGATCCCGACCGCCTCGACGGCGACGTCGGCGCCGAGCCCGTCGGTGAGGTCGCGCACCCGCGCCGGCACGTCGTCGTCCGGGTCGAGCAGGACGTCCGCCCCGACCGCGGCCGCCGCCTGACGCCGTCCGGGCGCCGGGTCGACCGCGATGACGTGTGCGGGGCTGAACAGGCGGGCGGTGAGGATCGCCGCCAGCCCGACCGGGCCCGCTCCCACGACGACCACCGTGTCGCCCGGGCGCACCCCGGCGGCCAGCACGCCGACCTCGTACGACGTCGGCAGGATGTCGGCCAGCAGGACGGCGTCCTCGTCGCTGACGTCGGCGGGCAGCCGGTAGACGGAGGTGTCGGCGAACGGGACGCGGACCCGTTCGGCCTGGGTGCCGTCGATGCGGTGGCCGAGGACCCAGCCGCCCCCGCCGAGGCACTGGCCGTAGCGCGCCTCGCGGCAGTAGCGGCAGCGGCCGCAGGCGGAGATGCACGACACCAGGACGCGGTCGCCCGGCGCGATGGTGCGCACGTTGCTGCCGACCTCCTCGACGGTGCCGACCGCCTCGTGGCCGAGCACCCGGCCCGGCTCGGCGGTGGCGACGTCGCCCGCGAGGATGTGCAGGTCGGTGCCGCAGATCGTGACGCAGTCGACGCGGACGACGGCGTCGTCGGGACTCTTGACGGCCGGGTCCGGGACGTCCTCCCAGGACCGGCGGCCGGGACCGTGGTAGACGAGTGCCTTCATGCCTCCAGTCCAGCCGCCGGCGGCGCCGCGGGGGAGAGGCGATGGGCCCGCCGGTCCCGGACCATCGTCCCGGCGTGGCACCGTGTGACCTGACCGCCGACGACGAGGAGATCACCCATGCGCGGAGCAGTCCTGTACGCACCCGGCGACGTGCGCGTCGAGGAGCGCGCCGACCCGGTGGTCGAGCGGCCGTCCGACGCGGTCGTCCGGGTGGTCGCGTCCTGCGTGTGCGGCTCGGACCTGTGGACCTACCGCGGCGTCAGCCGCCCGTCCCGGCCGGTGCCGATGGGACACGAGTACGTCGGCGTCGTCGAGGAGACCGGGGCCGACGTGCGCACCGTCGCCCCCGGCGACACCGTCGTCGGGTCGTTCTTCGCGTCGGACAACACCTGCGAGATCTGCCGCGCCGGGTACCAGGCCCGTTGCGTCAACGCGGTGCCGATCGGCTCGCTCGGCGCGCAGGCCGAGTACCTGCGGGTCCCGCTGGCCGACGGCACGCTGGTGGCGACGCCGGGACCGCCCGACGACGACCTGCTGCCGTCGCTGCTCGCCGCGTCCGACGTGCTCGGCACCGGCTGGTTCGGCGCGGTGGCGGCGCAGGCGGGGCCGGGCCGCACCGTCGCGGTCGTGGGCGACGGCGCCGTCGGCCTGCTCGGCGTGCTGGCCGCGCGGCGGCTCGGCGCCGAGCGGATCATCGCGATGAGCCGGCACGCTCCCCGTCAGGCCCTGGCCCGCGAGTTCGGCGCCACCGACGTCGTGGCCGAGCGCGGCGCCGAGGGCGTCGCGCGGGTGAAGGAGCTGACCGGCGGGCTCGGCGCGCACGGCGTCATCGAGGCGGTCGGCACGCAGGAGTCGATGATGCAGGCGATCCGGTCCACCCGCGCGGGCGGTCACGTCGGCTTCGTCGGCGTCTCGCACGGCGTCGAGCTGCCCGGCCGCGAGCTGTTCTTCGCCCAGGTGCACCTGCTTGGCGGACCGGCGCCGGTGCGGCGGTTCCTGCCGGAGCTGATCGACCTGATCTGGACGCGGCAGATCGACCCCGGCCGGGTCTTCGACCGGACGCTCCCGCTCGACGACGCGGCCGAGGCGTACCGGGCGATGGACGAGCGGACGGCGGTCAAGGTGCTCTTGCGTCCTTGACGGCCGTGGTGTGCAATATATTGCATGCCTATCCCGCAGGGAGAGCCCGCGATCGGCCGCCGGCTGCTGCGCGACGACGTCTACGGACGGCTGCGCGAGGCGATCGTCGGCGGCGTGCTGGCGCCCGGTGAGCAGCTGCGCGACGCCGACCTGGCGGCCTGGCTCGGGGTCAGCCGGACGCCGGTGCGCGAGGCGCTGCTGCGGCTGGCCGAGGCCGGACTGGTCGTCGCGAAGCCGGGCCGCTCGACCGTGGTGAGCCCGCTGGACGTGCGCGACCTGCGCGACGCGCGGGACGTGGTCGCCGCGTTGCACGAGGTAGCCGTCCGCGCCGCCGTCGCCGGCCTGACCGCGTCCGACCTCACCGCGATGAGCGCCGCCAACGACCGGTTCCGGGCGGCGGTCCGCGCCGGCGACGTCGAGGCCGCCCTGCGCGCCGACGACGACCTGCACGCCGTCCCCGTCGCCGTCGCCGCGAACCGCGCGCTGGCCGCCGTCCTCGAGACGTACACGCCGGTGCTGCGGCGGGCCGAGCGGCTGCGCTTCTCCACGCTGGCCGGACGCGCGTCCGTCGCCCGGCACGACGAGCTGATCGGGCTGTGCGCCGCCGGCGACGCCGAGCGCGCGGCGGCCGTCGCGTTCGACACCTGGCACAGCCTGCCGACCACCGAGGAGTGACCATGGCCCTGAGCGACTTCCCCCGCCACCCGCTGACCTTCGGGCCCAGCCCCGTGCACCCGCTGCCGCGGCTGACGGCGCACCTCGGCGGCGCCGCGATCTGGGCCAAGCGCGAGGACTGCAACTCCGGCCTCGCCTACGGCGGCAACAAGACCCGCAAGCTGGAGTACATCGTCCCCGATGCGCTGGCGCAGGGCGCCGACACGCTGGTGTCGATCGGCGGCTACCAGTCCAACCACACCCGCCAGGTGGCCGCCGTCGCCGCGTCGCTCGGGCTGGCGGCGGTGCTGGTGCAGGAGAGCTGGGTCGACTGGCCCGACCCGCTGAACGACCGCGTCGGCAACATCATGCTCAGCCGCGTCATGGGCGCCGAGGTGCGGCTCGACCCCGCCGGGTTCGGCATCGGGTTCAAGGAGTCGTGGACGCGGGCCATCGAGGACGTCGAAGCGGGCGGCGGGCGGCCGTACCCGATCCCGGCCGGTGCGTCGGATCACCGGCTCGGCGGGCTCGGCTTCGCCAACTGGGCGTACGAGGTCCAGGCGCAGGAGCGTGAGCTGGGCGTCTTCTTCGACACCATCGTGGTCTGCGCGGTCACCGGCTCCACCCAGGCCGGCATGATCGCCGGGTTCGCCGCGCTGGAGGAGGCCGGCGGGCGGCCGCGCCGGGTCGTCGGCATCGACGCCAGCGCGAAGCTGGACGAGACGCGCGACCAGGTGGCCCGCATCGCCCGCGCCACCGCCGAGCTGATCGGCGTGGCCCGGCCGCTGCGCGACGACGAGATCACCGTCCTGCCCGGCTGGGCCGGCGACCGGTACGGCGTGCCGGTGGAGTCGACGCTCGACGCGATCCGGCTGACCGGGCGGCTCGAAGGGGTCATCCTCGACCCCGTCTACGAGGGCAAGTCGATGGCCGGGCTGATCGACCTCGTCACCGGCGGCGACGTCCCGGGCGACTCGACCATCCTCTACGCGCACCTCGGCGGCCAGCCGGCGCTGAACGCGTACAGCGGGCTGTTCACCCACTGACCTCGGCGGCCGTGAACCGCCGGGCGAGGTGTGCGAACGCCGCCCGCAGCTCGGGCGGCCCGACGACCTCGACGTCGGCGTCGAACCGGGCGATGTTCGCGGCCAGGCCGATCCAGGACCACGCGCCCAGCGTCAGCCGGCACCGGTCCGGCCCGGCCGCCTCGACCACCCCGTCGTGGACGTACGGCGCGACCTCGGCGGCGGGGAGGTCCAGCAGCACCTCGCCTCGGCACGGCCAGCCGGTGTCGCCGTCGACGGCGCCGCGGAACCGGCCGGCCACGAACGCGGCGACGTCGCCGCCGGGAACCTCGCGCGGGGCGAACCGCGGGCCGGTCGGGATCCGCGGGGTGATCCGGTCGGCGCGGAACACCCGCCAGTCGTCGCGGTCGAGGTCCCACGCGACGAGGTACCAGCGGCCGCCGCGGGCGACCAGGTGATGCGGCTGGACCCGGCGCCGTGTGCCGGCGTGCTCGAGGCGCAGCTCCTCGCGGGCCCGGATCGCCGCCGTCAGGGCGACCAGCACGTCCGGGTCGACCGGGTTCCGCGTCGCGCCGCCGACCGTGACCCGCACCGCGTCGACCCGGTGCCGCAGCCGCGCCGGCAGCAGCTGCCGGACGGTCGCCAGCGCGCGGGCGGCGTCGGCCGCGACGTCGGCGCCGCCGGCCGCCGCCAGCCGCAGCGCGACCGCGAGCGCCACCGCCTGGCCGTCGTCGAACAGCAGCGGCGGGAGTTCGGTGCCCGCGTCGAGCCGGTAGCCGCCGTCCGGGCCCTTGATCGCCCGGATCGGGTAGCCCAGCTCGCGCAGCCGGTCGACGTCGCGGCGCACGGTGCGTTCGCTGACGTCCAGCCGCCCGGCCAGCAGCGGGCCCGGCCAGTCGCGGCGGGCCTGCAGCAGCGACAGTAGCGCGAGCAAGCGGGCGGAGGTCGTCGGCACGGCTCTCATCCTGCCGGAAGTAGCGGACACATCCTGTCCGCTACCGCCGCAACACTGCCGTCATGACGCAGAACCAGACGACCACGTCCACCCTCGACGCCGAGCGGGCCGCCCTGCTCGGCCAGCTCGCGGCCGCCCGCGCCGCGCTGCTCACCACCGTCCGCGGGCTCACCGACGCGCAGGCCGCCGAGAGGCCGACTGTCAGCGCGCTCTGCCTCGGCGGGCTGGTCAAGCACGTCACCGCGATGGAGGAGAGCTGGCTGCGCTTCGTCGTCGAGGGCCCGGCGGCGATGACCTACGACCTGCCCGACGGCGTCACCTGGGCCGACCTCGCGGCCGGCACCGCGCGGGAGGTCCCGCAGTGGTCGCTCGACCACGCCGACGGCTTCCGGCTGCTGCCCGGCGAGACGCTGGCCGGCGTCGTCGACCGGTACGAGCTCGTTGCCGCCGAGACCTCGCGGATCGTGCGTGCCGTCGCCGACCTGTCCGCCGCGCACCCGCTGCCGGACGCGCCGTGGAACCCGCCCGGCGCGACGCGCAGTGTGCGTGAGGTGCTGCTGCACCTCATCGCCGAGACCGCCCAGCACGCGGGGCACGCGGACCTGCTCCGCGAGTCGCTGGACGGCCGGACGTCGAGCTGACGACGCCGTTGTCAGTGCCGGGCGGCAGGATGAGCGTGTGCAGCCTGTCGTGGTCCCGTCGCCTGACGGCTCGGTGCGCGTCGACGGCCGGCGGGTCGCGCTGGGCGAGCTGCCCTCCGTCGTCGCGTCGGCCGGCCCCGCCGCCCGCTGGACCTGGGACGACACCAACCGGTGGTATCCCGGGCTGCTGGCCGCCGGGGTCCGGGTCGACCGCTCCCACGACCTGCGGCTGGCGCACCGCATCCTGCGGGGGTCGGCGCTGGCGGCCTGGCCCGGACCCGCCGACGCGCCGCCCGGGCCGTGGGACACCCTGCCGCCCGCGCCGCTGACGCCCGCCGACGAGCCGGCCATGCTGTTCGCCGCGCCCGGTCCGTCGTCGGGGCCGGCGCAGGGGCCCGACCCGGTCGCGGAGCTGGCGGTGCACAACGCCGTCGTGGCGGCGTCGCCGTCGGCCGGGCGGCTGCGGCTGCTGCTGGCGGCCGAGTCGGCGGGCGCGCTGGCCGCCGTCGAGATGTACCACGCCGGCCTGCCGTGGCTGGCCGACGTCCACGATTCCGTCCTCACCGAGACGCTCGGCCCGCGGCCGCGGCTGGGCGAGCGGCCGGCTCGGCTGGAGGAGCTGGCGCATCGCATTCGCGACGCGCTGGGCGCGTCGGCGAGCCTCAACCCCGATTCCCCGCAGGATCTGCTGCGGGCACTGCAGCGGGCCGGTGTGGGCGCGCGCACGCTGCGCAAGTGGGAGCTGGAGCAGCTCGACCACCCCGTCGTCGAGCCGCTGCTGGAGTACAAGTCGCTGTACCGGCTGCTGACGGCGAACGGCTGGGCCTGGCTCGAGGCGTGGGTGCGCGACGGCCGGTTCCGCAGCGAGTACGTCGTCGGCGGCGTCGTCACCGGCCGGTGGGCGTCCAGCGGCGGCGGCGCCCTGCAGCTGCCCAAGAGCGTCCGCCGGGCCGTCGTCGCCGACCCCGGCTGGACCTTCGTCGTCGCCGACGCCGCGCAGCTCGAGCCGCGCGTGCTGGCCGCCATGGCCGGCGACGACGTCATGGCGGCGGCCGGTCGCGGCCCTGACGGCCGGGGCGCCGACATGTACGCGGGCATCGTCGCGTCCGGGGCGGTGCCGACCCGCGAGCTGGCGAAGGTCGGCATGCTCGGCGCCATGTACGGCGGCACCACCGGGTCCAGCGGCCAGGTGCTGCCGCGGCTGGCGAAGACGTTCCCGCGCTCGCTGGCGTTCGTCGACGAGGCGGCGCGGGCGGGGGAGCGCGGCGAGATCGTCACCACCCACCTCGGCCGGTCGTCGCCGCTGCCGGGCGCCACGTGGCACGAGGCGCAGTCCGGCGCCTACCAGGACGACGCCGGCGACGACGACGTCGCCCGCGCGCGGTCGTACGCCCGGTCGTGGGGCCGGTTCACCCGCAACTTCGTCGTCCAGGGGACGGCGGCGGAGTGGGCGCTGTGCTGGATCGCCTCCATCCGGCGGCGGCTGTGGGCGCTCGGGCCCGCCGACGTCCCCGCCGGTCTCGTGCCGGCCCCGTTCGAGGCCCGCCCCCACCTCGTCTTCTTCGTGCACGACGAGATCGTGGTGCACACCCCGGCGCAGCTCGCCGACGCGGTGGCGGCAGAGGTCCAGGAGGCGGCCGCCGAAGCCGGCCGCCTCCTCTTCGGTGACTTCCCGGTCCAGTTCCCCCTCAGCGTCGCCGTCGCCCCCTCCTACGCCGACGCGAAGTGAACCCAGCTGATCACAACCGTCCGGAACGGGTACCGCTGAGCCGTGCCCCGTCCCGAGGAGGCCCGACGCCATGGCTGTGCTGGTGGCGGCCGGCGTGGCGTACGCCGTCGCCGGCGGGATGTTGAGCAGCGCGATCACCATCCCCGGCACCCCGACGCAGCAGGTGACGGACCGGTTGGTTCTCGGGCGTCGTCGAGATGATCACCGTGACGCCGATCCTCGGCGTGATGCTCGGGCTCGCGGTCGGCATCGACTACGCGCTGTTCATCCTCAACCGGCACCGCCGCCGGCTGCGCGAGGGCATGGAGCTCGCGGAGTCGATCGGCCTCGCGAACGGGACCTCCGGCAACGCCGTCGTCATCGCCGGCAGCACCGTCGTCATCGCGCTGGTGGCGCTGAACGTCACCGGCATCGGCTTCCTCGGCCCGATGGGGACGGTCGCCGCGGTCGCCGTCGTCGTGGCCGTGCCGGCGGGTGCTGCCGCGCCGCGCCCGGCAGCAGGACGCCGCCGCGGCCGCCCGGCCCGACGACGTGCGCCCGATGCGGACGTCGCGCGCGGTGGCCAGCGCGAACATCGACATCTCCGACCAGCTCGCCGACGCGTTGCCGGTGTACCTGGCTGTGGTGATCGGGCTGTCGCTGCTGATCCTGCTGGTGGGCGTGCTGTTCGGGCTGGCCATGGACTACCAGCTGTTCCTGGTGTCGGGCATGCGCGAGGCGTACGTGCACGGCGAGCCGGCCCGCCTGGCGGTGGCCCGCAGCCTGCGGGCCGGCCGGGCCGTTGTGACGGCGGCGGCGATCATCATGATCTCGGTCTTCGGCGGGGTTCGTGTTCTCGCACCTGGCGATGGTCCGGCCGATCGGGTTCGGCCTCGCCTTCGGCGTGCTGGTCGACGCGTTCGTCGTGCGCATGACGCTGGTGGCCGGCCCTGATGCACCTGGCCGGGAACGCCGCGTGGTGGCTGCCGCGCTGGCTCGACCGCCTGCTGCCGAACGCCGACGTCGAGGGCGCGGCCCTGGAGCGCCGGCACGCGCAGCCACCCGAGTCGCCGGTGCCGGCTCAGGCCGGCCAGGCGGGCGACCGGCCCAGGTAGGCGACCAGCTGGTCCAGCCGCGACCCTCCCTCCCACGGCACCACCGGCCCGAACGCCGCACCCGGCGCCAGCCGCACCGGCCCGGTCGGGACGACGGCGGCCACGGCGTGGGCGGCGTCGAGGACGTCGTCGTCGAAGGCGAGGTCGGCGCCGAGCGTCTTCGCGACGTCCCAGGAGTGCACCACGTAGTCGACCAGGTGGAAGCCGACGGCCTGCTCGGCGGGGAACGGCTCGGGACGGAACTCGGGCAGCGGGAACCCGCGCTCCGCCACGCCGTCGGCGGCGAACGCGGCGATGACGTGGTCGGCGGAGTCGAGGTAGGCGCGGACGGGGTCGTCGCCGAGGGACAGCAGCTTCCAGGTGGCGGGGTCGGCGTCGCCGCGCGAGGCGGCCGCGAAGCCGTAGTGCTGGGTCGTCACGTGCGCCAGCAGGCCGTACAGCGTCCAGCCGAGGCACGGGGTGGGCTTGGAGAGGTCGGCGGCGGTGGCCGTGGCGACCAGCTCGGCGCTGGCCCGGACCGCCCGGGCGTCGAGGTCGATGATGTGCATGAGCTGATCGTACGCCTCTGCTTATGATCGCGCCATTGGTATTTTCGGAGGGTGCCGTCCGACGACCGCCGCGACCTCGCCGCCATGATGTACCCCGTGGTGCGGGCGCTGCTCGCGGTCGAGCAGCCAGTGCTCGACGCGCACGGCGTCGCCATGTGGGGCTACTCCGTGCTCACCGCGCTCGACCGCACGCCCATCCGCACCCAGGCTGCGCTGGCCGAGGCCATCGGCGCCGACAAGACCCGCATCATCGGCACGCTCGACGAGTTGCAGGACGCCGGGCTGATCACCCGGACCCCCGACCCCGACGACCGCCGGGTGCGGCTGCTCGCCATCACCGACGAGGGGCGCCGGGTGCGGCAGGCCATCACCGCCGGCATCCGGTCGCGCGAGGAGCGGCTGCTGTCCCGGCTGCCGGCCACCGACCGCCGCGGGTTCGTCCGGGCCCTGACGGAGCTGTCGGCACTGCCGCCGGACGAGCTGGCCGACCTCGCCGGCGACGACGGCGACGACAGCGACGTCAGTGGCTCGCCGCCGTCGCCAGCCTGATCGCCACGGCGGCCAGCAGCACACCGGTCACCTGCTCGATGCGCGCCTTGACGGCCGGACGGCGCAGCCAGCGGCCCAGCCGGTCGACGACGGCCACGTAGAGGCCGAACCAGGCGAGGTAGAGCAGCGCGAACACCGCCGAGAGCAGCAGCGCCTCGGCCCGCGCCGAGCCCGCGTCGGCGGACAGGAACTGCGGCAGGAACGTGACGAAGAACAGCGCGACCTTCGGGTTGAGCGCGTTCGACAGGAATCCCTGACGCAGGTGCGCCCAGCGCCGCGGCGGGGCCGTCGCCACCTCGCCGGCCGCCGAGGGCGAGCGCCGCGACCTCGCCGCCGAACGCAGCAGCTGCACGGCCAGCCACAGCAGGTACGCCGCGCCGGCGATCTTCAGCGCGGTGAACGCGGTGGCCGACGCCAGCAGCAGCGCCGACAGCCCCACCGCGGCGGCGGTCGCGTGCACCGCCAGGCCGAGCACGCCGCCGATCATCGTCAGCAGCCCGCCGGTGCGGCCGCCGACGAGCGCGTTGCGGGTGATGAGGGCCTGGTCGGGGCCCGGCATCATGATCAGCACGAGTGCGGCGAGGGCGAAGGTCGTCATGGAAGAAGCGTGCCCGGCCAGCACAGATAGGTCCAATGCCAGTTTCCGTGCTGACCCATGAGTAGGCTCTATGAATGGTCAGTCTGGTGCAGCTTCGGGTCCTCGACGCGGTCCACCGGCACGGCTCGGTCACGGCCGCGGCGCGCGACCTGCACTACACGCAGCCGTCGCTCAGCCATCACCTCGCCCGGCTCGAGGCCGAGACCGGCGCGCGGCTGCTGCAGCGGGTCGGCCGCGGCATCCGGCTGACCGAGGCCGGCCGGCTGCTGGCCGAGCGCGCGGCGGAGATCATCGGCCGGGTCGACTCCGCGGCGGCCGAGTTGTCGACGCTGGTCGGGCTGCGGGCGGGGCGGGTCCGGCTGGCCGGCTTCGGCTCGGTCATGAGCGGGCTGGTGCCGCGCGCCGCCGCCGTCCTCGCCGAGCGGCACCCGGGCCTGGAGCTGGGGCTGACCGACGCCCACCCCGACGACGCGCTGCGGCTGCTGCGGGCCGGGCAGGCCGACGTCGCGGTGATCTTCCGCTACGACGAGACGGCGCCCGAGGAGGACGGCGTCCGGCTGCGGCACCTGCTCGACGACCCGCTCTACCTGCTCACCGGCGGCACCGGCGGCGGCACGCTGGCCGACCACCGCGACGCCGCGTGGATCGGCGGCTGCGAGCGGTGCCGCGCCCACCTCGTCGAGCTGTGCGAGCGGTCAGGTTTCACCCCGCGGCTGACCTCGGCCACCGACGACATGGTCGTCATGCAGAGCCTGGTCGCCGCCGGGCTGGGCGTCACGACGATCCCCGGGCTGGCGCTGCGGGCGCACCGCGACCCCGCCGTCACCGTCACCCGCCTCGACGTCCCGCCGCGACGGATCGTCGCCGCCACCTACGGCGACCCGCCGGACCCGCCGGCGACGGCGGCGCTGCTCGACGCGCTCGATGAGGCGGCCCGCAGCGCCGGCGCGACGTAGGCGAGCGCCTCGCGCAGGAGGTCGTCCAGCCGTCCTCGGGGTACGACCAGCGGGCCGCGCGGACGGCCGTCGTCGGGCCGGGTCCACCGCTCGACCGCGACCCGCGTCGCCGCCGAGACCGCGGCAGCGAGCACCTCCGGGCGCAGCGAGTCGCCGTCGCCGGTGCGGTCCGCGATGGCCGCGGCCAGCGGCCGGTCCAGCGCCCCGGCCGCCTCGACGTACTCCGCCCGCAGCCGCGGCGCGGAGGTGATCAGCGGCAGCGGCTCGCCCTCGGCGGCGTACTGCTCGACCACCGCCTCGATGACGGCGACCTCCAGCGGCTCGCCGGCCGGCCGTCCCCGCACCGCCGCGGCGACGCGCAGGGCCCGCTCGGCCGTGACGGCCGCGACGATGGCCTGCTCGCGGCTGGCGAAGTAGTTGTTGTAGGTGCGCGGCGACACCCCGGCCGCCGCCGCGATGTCGTCGACCCGCACGTTCTCGGGGCCGTGCTCCTGGGCCAGTCGCAACGCGGCCGCGCTGAGCGCCGCCCTGGTGGCGGCCTTCTTCCGCTCGCGCAGTCCGCCGGTGTCGTCGTCCATGCCCGCATCCTAACCACAAAACTGCGCGTACGAAATTTTGCGTGCACGCAAGTTTGTGTCAGGCTGGAGGGACCGACAGCGGAAAGGACGGAACGGATGGCCAGGATGATCGCGTTCGACGAGGAGGCGCGGCGTGGCCTCGAGCGTGGCATGAACTCTCTTGCTGACGCCGTCAGGGTCACTCTCGGCCCGAAGGGCCGTAACGTCGTGTTGGAGAAGAAGTGGGGCGCTCCCACGATCACCAACGACGGTGTGTCGATCGCCAAGGAGATCGAGCTCGAGGACCCGTGGGAGAAGATCGGGGCCGAGCTGGTCAAGGAGGTCGCGAAGAAGACCGATGACGTGGCCGGTGACGGCACGACGACGGCGACCGTGCTGGCCCAGGCGCTGGTCCGTGAGGGCCTGCGCAACGTGGCGGCCGGTGCGAACCCGATCGCGTTGAAGCGGGGCATCGAGCGGGCCGTCGAGGCGATCGCCGAGCAGCTGCTGTCGACGGCGCGTGAGGTGGAGACGAAGGAGCAGATCGCCGCGACCGCGTCGATCTCGGCCGGTGACTCGCAGATCGGTGAGTTGATCGCCGAGGCGATGGACAAGGTCGGCAAGGAAGGTGTCATCACTGTCGAGGAGAGCAACACCTTCGGGCTCGAGCTCGAGCTCACCGAGGGCATGCGCTTCGACAAGGGCTACCTGGCGCCGCACTTCGTGACCGACCACGACCGCATGGAGGTCGAGCTGGACGACCCTTACCTGCTGCTCGCGGGCGGGAAGATCGGCGCGGTGAAGGACCTGCTGCCGGTGCTGGAGCAGGTGATGGGCACCGGCCGGCCGCTGGTGGTCGTCGCCGAGGACGTCGAGGGCGAGGCGCTGGCGACGCTGATCGTGAACCGGCTGAAGGGCACGTTCGCCTCGGTGGCGGTCAAGGCGCCCGGGTTCGGCGAGCGGCGCGAGGCCATGCTGCACGACATCGCCGTGCTCACCGGCGGCACCGTCGTCTCGGAGAAGGTGGGGCTGCGTCTCGACGGCGTCGACCTCACGTTGCTGGGGCGGGCTCGTAAGGTCGTCGTCACGAAGGACGAGACGACGATCGTCGAGGGTGCCGGCGACGCCGAGCAGATCGCCGGGCGGGTGTCGCAGATCCGCGCGGAGATCGAGAACTCCGATTCGGACTACGACCGGGAGAAGCTGCAGGAGCGGCTGGCCAAGCTGGCCGGTGGCGTGGCCGTCATCAAGGCGGGCGCGGCGACCGAGGTCGAGCTGAAGGAGCGCAAGCACCGCATCGAGGACGCGGTGCGCAACGCCAAGGCGGCTGTCGAGGAGGGCATCGTCGCCGGTGGTGGCGTGGCGCTGATCCAGGCCGGTGCGGCGGCGTTCGAGAAGCTGGAGCTCGACGGCGACGAGGCGACCGGTGCGAACATCGTGAAGGTGGCCGTCGAGGCGCCGCTGAAGCAGATCGCGGTGAACGCCGGTCTCGAGGGCGGGGTCGTGGCCGAGAAGGTGCGCAGCCTTCCGGTCGGGCAGGGCCTGAACGCGGCGACCGGTGAGTACGTCGACATGCTCGGCGAGGGCATCAACGACCCGGTCAAGGTGACCCGGTCGGCGCTGCAGAACGCCGCGTCCATCGCCGGTCTGTTCCTCACCACCGAGGCCGTCGTCGCGGACAAGCCGGAGAAGGCGGCGCCCATGCCGGACGGCCCCGGTGGGATGGACTTCTGAGCCGGGCCGCCGTCACCTCCCGTAGAGCCGCGCGGTGAGCGGGGCGAACACGGCGGTGACGGCGGCGGCCTCGGCCAGGGCGAGCGCGACCTCGCGCCCGGCCGGGTCGCCGTACAGCAACGCCCGCACCGCGTCGACCAGGTGCGAGACCGGGTTGACGTCCACGAACGCGGCCACGGCGCCGGGCAGCGTGGCGGGGTCGACGAACACGTTGCTGACGAAGACCAGCAGGAACACCGCCATCATCCCGATGCCCTGCACGGCGCCGGCGTTGCGCACCGCCAGGCCGAGCGTCGTGAACAGCCACGACAGCGCGAACGCGAACACGACGACGAGCAGCGCGGCCGCCAGCACGCCGAGCACGCCGCCGCCGGCGTCGAAGCCGAGCAGCAGCCCGGTCACGACGATGATCGCGGCCGTCGCGGCGTACCGGACGGAGTCGGCCAGCACGGCGCCGACCAGCGGCGCGGCCCGCCAGCCGGGCAGTGAGCGGAACCGGTCGACGACGCCGGAGGAGCGGTCGGCCTGCAGCGTGACGCCGGACTGGACGGCGGTGAGCAGCACGCCCATCACCAAGATGCCGGGCAGCAGGAACTGCAGGTAGTCGCCGGTCGTGCCGGAGATCGCGCCGCCGAACACGTAGGTGAACATGACCAGCAGCAGGATCGGGCCGATGGTGACGTCGACCAGCTGCTCGGGCACACGGCGCAGCTTGAGCAGGCCGCGCCGGGCGTAGGCGGCGGTGGTGGCGACGGCGCCCGCCCGGTGCGGGCGCGGGCCGCCGGTGAGCGACTCGATGGTCACGACGACACCTCCTGGCGTGCGGTGAGAGCGAGGAACACCTCGTCGAGGCTGGGCCGGTCGAGCGAGAAGCCGGTCACGGGAGCGTGCCGGCGGGTCAGCTCGGCGAGGATCGCCGTCGCGCGCTCCGGGTCGTCGACGGGCGCGGTGAGCGCGCCGCTGCCCGGCTCGTGCACGACGTCCAGGCCGAACGACGAGCGCAGTGTGTCCGCTGCGGCGGCCGCGGTGCCGCCGTCGTCGAACCGGACGTGCAGCCGGGCGGCGCCGACGGACGCCTTCAGCTCGCCCGGCGTGCCCTCGGCGACCACCCGTCCGTCGTCGACGACGGCGACCCGGGCGGCCAGCGCGTCGGCCTCCTCGAGGTACTGCGTGGTCAGCAGGATGGTGGTGCCCTGCGCGGCCAGCGCCCGGACGATGCGCCACACGTCGGCGCGGCTGCGCGGGTCGAGGCCGGTGGTCGGCTCGTCCAGCACCAGCAGGTCGGGGGTGACGACGATGCTGGCGGCGATGTCGAGCCGGCGCCGCATGCCGCCGGAGTACTGCTTGACCGGACGGCCGGCGGCGCCGGCGAGGTCGAACGCGGCCAGCAGCTCGGCGGCCCGCTCGCGCGCGGCCCGGCCGGTGTGGCCGAGCAGCCGGCCGATCAGCGTCAGGTTCTCCGGCCCGGTGAGGTCCTGGTCGACCGACGCGTACTGCCCGGTCAGCGACAGCCGGGACCGGACGGCGTCGGCCTCGCGCCGCACGTCGTGGCCGAGCACCCGGGCCTCGCCCTCGTCGGCGGCGAGCAGGGTCGCGAGCACCCGGACGGCGGTCGTCTTGCCGGCGCCGTTCGGGCCCAGCAGCCCGTAGACCACGCCGCGCTCGACCGTCAGGTCCAGACCGTCGAGCGCGCTGACCTCGCCGAATCGCTTGCGCAGCCCGGCGGTCTCGATGGCGAGCGTCATGGCATGCCTCCTCGGTTGGTAACTATCATCATAGTGAAGTAGCTTCACTATATCGTGCGGGCGATCCGGCGAAACGGCTGCTGGGAGGGGTGCGGGTGGCTAGTGTGACGAGTGTCACTGTGGTGACCAGGGGAGGTGATCGCATGACCACGCCCGACGACGACCGCCCGGCCGGCACGGCCCCGCCCGCGGCCGGCGAGGCGCCCACCGGCGACGCGACCGGCGGCGAGGCGCCGACCGGCGGCCGGCACGGCAAGCGCGGCGGTGAGCCGCCCCGGTCGCGCACCGGCGCGGTCTGGGTCGGCATCTGCGTCACGGTGCTGGTGCTCGGCCTGCTGATCGTGTTCATCGCGCAGAACACCGAGACCGTCGACGTCACGTTCCTCTGGATGAACGGCACCGTGCCGCTCGCCGTCGCGCTGCTGATCGCGGCCGCGGGCGCCGGGCTGCTGGCGGCGATCGTCGGCACCATCCGCATCGCACAGTTGCGCCGCCTCAGCCGCCGGGGCTGACCGGCGGCGACGCCGTCACGACGCCGGGACGAAGGCGTCGCCGGTCCACGCTGGGCGTCCGCCCGTCGCCACGAGGAGGACGCCATGACCGTTCGCTGGATTCTCGCCTTCGACGCCTCATGCGGCACCTGCCGCGAGATCTCGGCCGCCGTCGCCCGGGCCGCCGAGGACCGGCTCGAGGTGCTGCCGCTGCGTCACCCCGACGTCGAGGGCTGGCGGCGGCGGGCCGGCGATCCGGAGTGGGCGCCGACGCTCTTGCGCGTCGACGGCGACGAGGTGCGCGCGTGGACCGGCGCCCGGCTGGCCGTCCCGCTGGCCCGCCGGCTGGGCCCGCGCACGTCGGCAGCGGTGCTGCGCGCGCTGGGCCGCTTGCGCCGCGAGGCGGCGGGGCGCCCGCTGGACCGCTCGGGCACCCTCGACCGCGCCGGGTTCCTGCGGCTCGGCGCCGGCGCTGTGGTCGCGGCCGGCATGGTCTTCGCCGGCCGGACGCCCGCGTTCGCCGAGCGCACCTGCACGGCCGCGCAGGCCTGGGTCGACGCGCACCGCGACGCACTCCCGGCCGGCTACGACGCGTTCGGCGCCTACCCGATGGCGTACCGGCGGGCCATCTACGCCGCGCACCCGGCCGCGGTCCGCAGCGCGCTCTGGACGGAGCACGTGACCCGGTTCGATGCGGCCCGGTCCGAGGTGACGGTGAGGCAGCGTGCGGTGCTCGACGCCGCCGCCGCGGTCGCCGCCGGCCCGACGATGCACGAGCCGGCCGCTCGCCCCGACGACGCCCTGCGCGACCTGCACGACGACGCCGTCGCGGCGTTCGGCGAGGCCGGCGCCTACGCCCTGCTGGGCACGCTCGGGCCGGACGACGGCAGCGCGGTGCTCGCGGCCCGGGCGCCGGACTGCGACTGCGCCACGGAATCGGTCTTCTGCCACGGCTTCCCCTGCCGCCGCGGCATGTGGAACTGCAACACGTCCGAGTTCGGCTGCGGCGACTTCTGGTTCTTCCGCTGCGACGGCATGTGCCTCACCGACTGACCTGCGCCGCTCAGGTGCGCAGCGTCCGGCTCGGCGACTGCCCGAACTGCTGCCGGTAGTCCATGGCGAACCGGCCCGGCTTCGCGAACCCCCACGACGCGGCGACGGCGGCCACGGTCGCGCCGGACGTGGGGTCGGCGGCCTGCAGCTCCCGGTGCGCGCGCTCGAGCCGCACGCGGCGCAGGTACGCCAGCGGCGTCGTGCCCAGGTGCCGGGCGAACGCGTACTGCAGTGCGCGGGCCCCGATGCCGGCGGCCCTCGCGATGTCCGCCAGCGTGATCGGCGCGGCGGCATTCGTCTCGATGTACGCCGCCGCCCGGCGCACGGCCCGCGGCGCGACGTAGCCCGGGCCGGGGGAGTGGGCGACGGTCATCGTCGTGTTCGGGAAGGTGGCCAGCGCCGCGGCCGCCGCACTGCGCACCAGCTCCTCGGCGACCAGGGGGTGCGCCGCCGCGGAGTCGTCGGCCATCAGCTCGCGCCCGACCACCGCGCACACGTTGCGGAAGTACTGGCCCAGTCGCGGCGTCACCGGCGACATCGACTCGAACCGCAGGTCGGCGGGGTCGATGCCGAACCGTTCGGCGGCGAGGTCGGCGGCGCACGACACCGGCAGCCGCAGGATCCCGGCGTCGAGGTCGGTCCACCGGGCGGTCACCGGCGTGCCGGGCGGGAACAGCACGGAGTCGCCGGCGACGGCGTGGCGCTCCTCGCCGCCGGCGGACGCCGTGAACCTGCCGTGCACGACGGACATCGCGAACAGGTAGCCGAACGGCTCGGTGGCGGTGCGGAAGTTGACGGTGACGTGGACGCGGTCGGCGCCGAGCGGGCCGGCGCGGACCGCCGCACGTGCCGACACCACGCGGAACTCCGTCCCCGCGTGGTCGCGGCCGAGGCGCGGCTGGTGGCCGACGTACAGCCGGCGGATCACCTCGGCCGACTCGTTCATGGTGCGCGCGACCACCACGGAGCGTTCGATCGGCACCGTCGCGGCGTCGTTCCCCATGGGCACCCCCGGGTCTGCCCGGCTCTGCTGGCCCAGCGTACGCACGATCTGCCCGGAAAGCGCAAGGTTGCGCCGTCTTCCTGTTCCGGCGGTGACCGCCGCGGTTTACGGTGCCGTAGCGGCAGTGCGAGGAGTCGGGGGAATCACGCACCCGCCGCCCGTGACCCGGGTCCATTCGAGAGGCATCCCGGGTCTCCGTCCCCCGGTCGCGCGGCGCGAGAGCCGGACCAGGGCCGCGGCCGGGGGCTCACGGACCCCGCCGCCGGGACGTCGTCATCCCGCCCACAGGTGCCCGGCGGCGGCCCGTTGCGCCGCGGAAATAGTTGACATGTCATCCATGTTGTCGACGGCATGAATGACATCGCGTTCGGACTGGACACCTTCGGTGACGTGCCGGAGGGCGACGACGGCGTGCCCGTCAGCCACGCGGCGGCGATCCGCCAGGTCGTCGAGGAGGCGGTCCTGGCCGACGACCTCGGCGTCGACGCGATCGCGCTGGGCGAGCACCACCGTCCCGACTACTCGATCTCCACGCCGGAGACGGTGCTGGCCGCCATCGCCGCGCGCACGTCCTCCATCCGGCTCGGATCCGGCGTGACGGTGCTGAGCTCGGACGACCCGGTCCGGGTGTTCCAGCGCTTCGCCACCGTCGACGCGCTCTCCAGCGGCCGGGCCGAGGTGATCCTGGGCCGCGGCTCGTTCACCGAGTCGTTCCCGCTGTTCGGCTACGACCTCGCCGACTACGACCAGCTGTTCGAGGAGAAGCTGCAGCTGTTCACGCAATTGCTGGACGAGAAGCCGGTGACCTGGAGCGGCACGATGCGGGCCGGGCTGGAGAACGCCGACGTGTACCCGAAGACCGAGTCGGGCCGGCTGACGACCTGGGTCGGCGTGGGCGGAACCCCGCAGTCCGTCGTCCGCACCGCCTACTACGGCCTGCCGCTCATGCTCGCGATCATCGGCGGCGCGCCGGACCGGTTCGCGCCCTACCTCGACCTCTACCGGCGCGCGGCCGGCCAGTTCGGCACCGTCGCGCACCCCGCCGGCATGCACTCGCCGGGCTTCGTCGCCGACACCGACGAGCAGGCCCGGGAGGTCTACTACCCGCGGTACAAGGTGAACCGCGACCGCATCGGCCGCGAGCGCGGCTGGCCGCCGATCACGCCGCGCGAGTTCGAGCACGAGATCGAGCACGGCTCGCTCTACGTCGGCTCGCCGGAGACGGTCGCCCGCAAGATCGCCGGCGCCGTCCAGACGCTCGACGTCGGCCGGTTCGACCTCATCTACACCGCCGGATCGCAGCCGGTCAGCGCGCGGCTGCGCGCCGTCGAGCTGTACGGGTCGAAGGTCGTCCCGATGGTCCGCGACCTGGTGGCCGGCTCGTGACGACCATGGGCATCCTGGGCGCCGGCAAGGTCGGCACCGTCCTGGCCCGGCTCGCCGTCGCCGCCGGGTACCGGGTGCTGATCGCCGGCTCGGGCGCGGCCGACCGGATCGCGCTGATCGTCGACGTCGTCACGCCCGGCGCGGTCGCCGTCACCGCGGCATCCGCCGCCGAGCAGGCCGACGTCGTCGTGCTGGCGCTGCCGCTGGGGAGGTACCGGACGATCCCGGCCGGGGCGCTGCGCGGCAAGCTCGTGCTCGACGCGATGAACTACTGGTGGGAGGTCGACGGCGGCCGCGACGACCTCACCGACCCGCGGACGTCGTCCAGCGAGCTCGTGCGGGCGTTCCTGCCGGAGGCGCGGGTCGTCAAGGCGTTCAACCACATGGGCTACCACGACCTCGAGGACGGCGCGCGGCCCGCCGGGGCGCCGGACCGCAAGGCCATCGCCGTCGCGGGCGACGACCCCGCCGACGTCGAGCAGGCCGCGGCGATCGTCGACGCGCTCGGCTTCGACCCGGTCGTCGCCGGGCCGCTGGCCGAGGGCGTGCGGATGGAGCCGTTCACCCCCGTCTTCGGCGCGAATGTCGACGCGGCCGAGCTGCGGGCGCTGCTGGACGACTTCCCGGCGTCGCCGCGCGGACGCGAGGTGGCCGCCGCCCGCGCCGCTACGCTGGCACGATGAGCCTCGAGCCGGGCCGCGACGACGATCTGCCGCCCGGCCAGCGCGCCGACATCCTCAAGGAACGCATCTACATCACGTTCACCGCGCTCGCCGTGGTGCTCGCGCTGCGCGCCCACGCGGTGTCGGCCGGCGAGGCCGCGCTGTCGCTCGCCGTCGTCGTCCTCGGCACGGTCCTCGCCGTCCTCGTCGCCGACGTCGTGTCGCACATCGCCGTCCACGAGTCGCTGCCGCTGCGGGCCGAGCTGCGGCACATGGCCCGGGTCAGCTTCGGCGCGCTGGGCGCCCTGGTGCTGCCGGCCGTGTTCATCGCCTCGCCGTCGCGGACGTATGGAAGATCGAGACCGCCCTCCGCGCCTCCAGCATCGCCCTGGTGGCCGCCCTCGCCGCGATCGGCTACCTCGCCGTCCGCCGGGTCCGGCTGCCGACGTGGCAGCGGGCCATCGTGCTGTCCGCCGAGGTCGTCCTCGGCCTGATCGTCATCGGGCTGGAGCTGCTCGCCCACAGTCTCTGAGGGCGAGCAGCTCCGGATCGTCAGCCTTGCGAGCGCGGGGTGACGATCGCGGCGATGAGGGCGGACGCCGCCGCGGCGACGGCGGCGACGATGAAGGCGTTGGTGAAGCCGTCCAGGGTGTCGCCGACGATGCTGGCGGCGGCCACGCTGGAGACGACGGCCGCGCCGCCGGCGGCGCCGAACTCGTGGAACGTGCTGACGATGCCCGACGCGACGCCGGCCTCGTGCGGCGCGACCTGGCCGAGCGCCGTCGCGGACGCGACGACGAAGATGGCGCCGGTGCCGGCGGCCGCCACCGCCACACCCACGACGACGACGGCGGGCTCGAGCCAGAGCGCCGGCGCCGCCAGGCCCAGGGCCGCCACCAGCAGGCCGATCACGCCGAGCCGCCGGGCGCCGAGCGTGGCGATGGACCGTCCGGTGAGCTGGGCGCCCGCCATCGTGGCCAGCGCGACCGGCAGGAACAGCAGCCCCGTGCGCAGCGGCCCGTACGAGTGCGCGTGCTGGAAGTAGAACGTACCGAGGAAGAAGACCGCGATCATCAGCGCCGTCGCCAGCAGGATCAGGAACGTCCCGGTCGCCACCGGCCGCCGCGCCAGCAGGCGCACGTCCATCAGCGGGGCGCCGGCCCGGCGCTGCCATGTCACGAACGCCAGGTAGCCGGCCGCCGCGACCAGCACGAGCAGGCCCGTCGTCGCCGTCAGCCAGCCGCCGTCGCCGGCCTGGATGAGCGCGTAGATCAGCGTGCCGGACGACGCCGTCACCAGCAGGGCGCCGAACAGGTCCAGGCGGCCGCGCGGCGCCGGCACCGTGCGGCGGGGCAGCAGGCGGGCCAGCGCGACCGCGATGACCAGGCCGATCGGCACGTTCACGAAGAACACCCACGGCCAGCCCGGGCCGGCCGTCAAGAGCCCGCCGAGCAGCACGCCGAGCGCCGCGCCGCCGCCGCCGAGGGCGGACCAGATGCCGAGCGCGCGGTTGCGCTCGTCGCCGTCGAACAGCGTGACGACCAGCGACAGCGCCGACGGCGACAGCAGCGCGGCGCCGACGCCCTGGGCGACCCGACCGGCGATGAGCAGCTCGGACGATTCCGCCAGCCCGGTGAGCAGCGACGCCGCCGTGAACACCGTCAGGCCCGCGAGCACGATCCGCTTCGCCCCGACGAGGTCCGCGAGCCGGCCGCCGAGCAGCATCAGCCCGCCGAACGCGAGCGCGTACGCGCTGACCGTCCACGTCAGCGCCTCGCGGCTGGCGCCGAGGTCGGTCTCGATCTGTGGCAGCGCGATGGCCACCACGGTGACATCGAGGATCAGCATGAGCTGCGCGATCCCGAGGAAGCCCAGGATCCGCCAGCGCCAGGGGTGCGGCGCGACCTCCGCCGTCGTGTCGTGGTCCGTCATGATCCGGCCTCCTTAACTCGTATGTGGAAGTACGAACTAGGGAACCGGGGCGGTTAACTCGTATATTCCCGTACGAGCTAACATTTCTGCATGACGACCCGGACCCGCCGCCGCGCCGACGCCGAGCGCAGCATCAGCCGCATCGTCGCGGCCGCCCGTGAGCTGCTCGGACGCGACCCCGCGGCGACGATCGACGAGATCGCCGCGGCCGCCGGGGTGGGCCGCATGACGCTCTACGGCCACTTCCCCAACCGGGCCGAGCTGGTCGAGGCGGCCCTGGCCGACGCCTTGGCCGACGGCGAGCGCACGCTCTCCGCCGTCGACCTCGCCGGCGACCCGGGCGACGCGCTGGACCGGCTGCTGGCGTCCAGCTGGTCCTTGGTCGCCGAGTCGTCGTCGCTGCTCGTGGCCGCGCAGGAGGTGCTGCCGCCGGGGCGGGTGCGCCAGCTGCACGGCGCGCCGGCGGCCCGGCTGGAGGAGCTGATCCGCCGCGGCCAGCGCGACGGCGCGTTCCGCACCGACCTCCCGATCGGCTGGCTCGTCAGTGCCGTCCACTACCTGCTGAAGGGGGCGGCGGAGGAGGTCCGGGCCGGTCGCCTCGACGCCGCCGACGTCGCGGCCGTCGTCACCGCGTCGGTGCGGGCGCTGCTCAGGCCGGCGCCAGCACCGCCTCGATGACGCGGTGCGACTCCGCCCGCACCCGGGGCCCGTCGCTGTCGTCCGTGATCAGCGCCTTCTACAGCGCCCAGCCGCGGGCCCCGCGCCCACATCGCCTCGTCGGCCGGTCCGCGCTGCTCCTTGGCGACCTGCTCGCGATCGTGCGCGGCGCCGGCCAACCAGTTTCCAGGGTCAGGATTCCGGCGTCAGGACCGGGCGTCGCCGGCGTCGCGCTCGAGCTCGGCGATCAGCTCGTCCAGCCAGGCGCCGATGGCGCGCCGCTGATCGCCGTCGCCGCCCTGCCCGGCGTCGTCTCCTGCCGGACGGCGGGTGCGCCGTGCGTACTCGGCGAAGTGCGCCGCCAGTCCGACGGCGTCGAGGTCGCGGTCGTCGCCGTCCCACTCGGGGTCGGACGGCTGTGGCCGCGCCGGCCTGCCCATGTGCCCCCCACTCCGCCCGTCGCCGGGCGGTCGTCTCGAGCTCAGGGATGCCATGCTACCGACCAATCCAGACGGTGGTGATCTCCTGGACGTACATGCCGATACCCACGAAGGACGCCCTCGACACCTGCCGCTGGTGACGACCATGTTTGCCGAACGGACCGGCAAAGGTCGACGAAAGGCCAGCGCGCGGCCTCGCTGCGGGACGACGATGGTGGCGAGCGCGGAAAGCAGGGGGTCGTCATGGCTGCAGGGGACATCCACACGGTGCCACGGGGCGACCGGTGGGCCAACGTCTTCGAGGACGGTGACCGCCTCATCGTCAGCGCGGGCACGAAGGAGACGGCGGCCCGCATGGGCCGCGAGCTGGCCCGCCTCCGCGGCGTCCGCCATGTCATCCACGACCGCGACGACCGGGTCGAGGCCCCGGCGCGGGCCCGCGACCTCGTCCGCGGCTGAGCCGCGGCTGAGACCACCCCGGGCGGCCGGCGGCACGGGGCCCGCCGCGTGTGTGGTCAGGCCACACCGGTAGGTTCGCCTCGTGACCCCCGTCATCGACGTCGACGCGTTGCGAGCCGCGGTCGGATCGGCCCAGGTCAGTGACCGCGTCGCGGACCGTGCCCGCATGGCGCACGACGCCTCGCACTATCTGCTGACGCCGGCGGCGGTGGTGACGCCGTCGTCCGTGCCCGAGGTCGCCACGCTGCTCGCGACCGCCCACCGCGACGGCGTGCCGCTGACGTTCCGCTCCGGCGGCACCAGCCTGTCCGGCCAGGCCGGCACCGACGCCGTCCTCGTCGACACCCGCCGGCACTTCGGCGCCGTGACGGTGCTCGACGACGGCGCGCGGGTGCGGGCCGAGCCGGGCGCGGTCGTGCGCCGGGTCAATGCCGCGCTGGCGCCGTACGGCCGCCGGCTCGGGCCCGACCCGGCCAGCGAGGCCGCCTGCACCGTCGGCGGGGTCGTCGCGAACAACTCCTCCGGCATGACCAGCTCGACGACGGCGACGGCGTACCGCACGCTGGCCGGGCTGGAGCTGGTGCTGCCGAGCGGTACGTACCTCGACACCGCCGCGCCCGACGCCGACGGCCGGCTGGCCGCCCTCGAGCCCGGGCTGCACGCGGGGCTGGCCCGGCTGCGCGACCGGCTGCGCGCCGACGCCGTGCTGCGCGGGCGCATCGAGCACCAGTTCTCGATGAAGAACACCATGGGCTACGGCCTCAACGCGTTCCTCGACCACGACCGCCCGGCCGACCTCCTGGCGCACCTGGTGGTCGGGTCGGAGGGGACGCTGGCGTTCGTCGCGTCGGCGACGTTCGACACGCTGCCGGTGCTGCCGCACGTCGCCACCGCGCTGCTCGTGTTCGACCGCCTCGACGCCGCCATCGCGGCGCTGCCCGCGCTGGTCGGCGCCGGCGCGGGCGCCGTCGAGCTGATGGACTCGACGTCGCTGCGGGTCGCCGCGGCCGACCCGCGGGCGCCGGAGACGATCCGGTCGCTGCCGATCGCGCAGCACACGGCGCTGCTGGTCGAGGTGGCGGCAGAGTCGGCGGCCGAGCTGGTCGCGCTGGCCGGTGACGTCGGCGCCGTCATCCAGCGGCTGCCGCTGACCACGCCCGGGGGGCTGTCCACCGACCCCGGGCAGCGCGCCGCCGCCTGGCACGTCCGCAAGGGCCTCTACGCGACGGTCGCCGGCGCGCGGCCGCAGGGGACGACGGCGCTGCTGGAGGACATCGTCGTCCCGGCGCCCGCGCTCGGGCCGGCCGTGCGCGACCTGCAGGAGCTGTTCGACCGGTACGCGTACGGCGACGCCGTCATCTTCGGGCACGCCCGCGACGCCAACCTGCACTTCATGATCACGCCGCGCCTCGACGACCCGCGGGAGCTGGACGCCTACGCCGCGTTCACCGAGGACCTCGTCGACCTCGTGCTCGGCGCCGACGGCTCGCTCAAGGCCGAGCACGGCACCGGCCGCATCATGGCGCCGTACGTGCGCCGCCAGTACGGCGACGAGCTGTACGCCGTCATGCGCGAGGTGAAGGCGCTGTGCGACCCACGCGGCGTGCTGGCGCCCGGTGTCGTGCTGGACGAGGACCCGCGGGCGCACCTGCGCCACCTCAAGACCGTCCCGCCGGTCGACCCCGCGCTCGACACCTGCGTCGACTGCGGCTACTGCGAGCCGGTCTGCCCGTCGCGCGGGGTCACGACGACGCCCCGGCAGCGCATCGCGCTGCTGCGCGAGATCGCCGTCGCCACCCCCGAGGTGCGGGCCGAGCTGGAGCAGGCCTACCGCTACGACGCCGTGCAGACGTGCGCGGCCGACTCGCTCTGCGTCACGGCCTGCCCGGTGCAGATCGACACCGGCCAGGCGATGAAGGCCCGCCGCGCGGAGTCGCTGGGCCCGCTCGCGCAGCGCGCCGGGAAGACGGCGGCCCGGCACTGGGGCGCCGGCGTCGCCGCGGCCCGGGCCGGCCTGCGGGTCGCTTCGGCGCTGCCCGGGCCCGTCGTGTCAGGCGCGTCGTCGCTGGCCAGGGCCGTGCTCGGTACGGAGTGGATCCCGGCGGCGGACGGCTCGCTGCCCGGACCCGGCCGGCCGCGGCCGTCGTCGTCGTGGCCGGTGCCGCACGCGGCCGAGGCGGTGTTCTTCCCGGCCTGCATCGGCGCCCTGTTCGCCCCCGAGGGTGACGGCGACGGCGTCACCGCGGCGTTCCTGGCGCTGACGGCGCGGGCCGGCGTGCCGGTGGCGATCGCCGAGCGGACGCCGTCGCTGTGTTGCGGCACGCCATGGGCGTCGAAAGGGCTGAAGGCGGGCGCCGCGGTCATGGCGCAGCAGGTGTTCGCCGCGCTCTGGCCGCTCACCGACGACGGCCGGCTGCCGGTCGTCGCCGACGCGTCGTCCTGCTCGCACGGGCTGGCCGGGCTCGGGTCATCGCTGCCCGCGCCGGACGCCGCGAAGTGGGAGCGGGTGAGCGTCGTCGACGCGGTGTCGTTCGTCCGGTCGTCGGTGCTGCCGCGGCTCGCGCCGGTCGCCGACGACCGTCGGCTGGACCGCGTCGTCCTGCACCCGACCTGCGCCAGCGTGCACCTCGGCGAGGTCGACGACCTCACCGCGCTCGGCGCGGCCGTCGCACGCGAGGCCGTGGTGCCGTCGAACTGGGGCTGCTGCGGCTTCGCCGGCGACCGCGGGCTGTTGCACCCCGAGCTGACCCGCGGCGCGACCGAGGCCGAGGCGGCCACCGTCGCCGCGCTGGGGGAGGCCGGCGGGTACGCGTCCTGCAACCGCACCTGCGAGCTGGGCATGACCCGCGCCACCGGCAAGCCGTACCGTCACGTGCTGGAGCTGCTGGAGGAGGCGACCCGCCCGGCCTGACGCAGCCGGTCGAGGCCGTCCAGCACGAGGTCGAGGGCGAACTCGAACTCGAACTGGTCGTCGCACCCCGGGCCGACCACCGTGCCGGAGTCGTGGCTGATCCCCATGACCAGCTCGGCGATGTGCGGGAAGCGCTCGGCGAACTCCGGCGGGGGCGGTTCGGCCGGCTGCGCGGGGCCGGAGTCCTCGAACAGCTCCTGCGAGAAGCCCAGCAGCCGGCTGCCCATGACGTGCATGGCGTGGTGGGTGAGATCGATGGAGAAGCCACCGGCCCGGAAGATCCCGATCATCGAGTCCATGTAGGTCATCACCGCGGGCGTCGGATCGGGCCGCGCCCTGGTGCGCTCCTCGATCACCCGGGACGCCCACGGGTGGCGCAGCAGGACCCGGCGCGCCGACAGCACCCGTTGCCGGACGGTGGTCTTCCAGTCGGCTCCGGCGACCGGCGGGTCGATCTCGCCGACGACGGCGTCGACCATGCCGTCGAGCAGCTCGTCCTTGTTCCGCACGTGCTTGTACAGGGCCATGGGCACGACGCCCAGCGCGTGGGCGAGCTTGCGCATGCTGAGCGCCTCGACGCCGCCGGCGTCGGCCAGGGCGACGGCGGCGGCGAGGACGCGCTCCTTGCTCAACGGCGCCCGGGGCCGTTCCTGCGTGGTCATCGCACCATCCTCCCTTGACAGGTGTACGGCGTCCACCTAGCGTAGTCGAGGAGGGTGTACGCCGTACACCTCGCAGGGAAGGTGGTGTGCGAGCCATGGTGACTGCCGACTTCCGCGACGACCTGTCCGTCGCCTACGAGACCCGCAAGGAGCTGGGGCCCGAGTACGAGCGCGCGGTGCTGGAGTCCTTCGTCGCCGGTGCCGCCGAGTCCATCGACCGGCGGGTGGACGCCCGGCTGGCGCGGCACGGGCAGGAGCGGCAGCCCGACAACTCCTACGTCGCGGTGCCGGTCTTCTCGCTGCTCTTCGGCGTCGGCGGCTCGATCTGGCTGACGGCCGGCGCGCACGCCGAGGCGGACGCCGTCTTCGCCATGTGGCTGGGGATCGTGCTGCTCAACCTCGTCTTCGCCCGGCTGGTCAGGAGACTGCACGGAGAATGAAGCGGGCCAGCTCGGCCGCCATGGGCGCGACGTCCCAGGTGTGGTCGGCGCCGGGCAGCTCCAACTTGGCGCTGCCCGGGATGGTGGCCAGCACGGCCGCGGCGGCCGCGTGCATCTCGTCGAACGTCTTCTCGCCGAGCAGGAACTCGGTCGGCACCCGGACGTTCGCGAACAGCTCGGCCTGCGGCCCGGAGTCGGCCCAGACCAGCGATTCGCCGTCGGCGCGGTAGCTGACCACCTGGGCGGCGAACAGCTCGTACATCGGGTTCTGCTTGGCCTGCTCGAGCCACTCCGGCGGCATGTCCTTCATGTAGTGGGTCAGCGCGCCGTCGAAGTCGCCGGCGTCCATGCGCCGCTCCACCTCGCCGATCCACTCGGCGACGGTGCCGACCGGCGCGATGGGCGCCTCCCACAGCGCCAGCGCCGTCACCGGCAGCCCGTTCGCGGCCGCGGCCAGTGAGATGGAACAGCCGGACGAGTGCCCGCACAGCGCGGCCTCGCCGCCGAGCAGGTCCATCAGCGCACGCAGCGCGGCGAACTCGCGGTCGAGGCCGATGCGGCCGGTGGCCTCGCTCTCGCCGCGGCCGAGGCGGTCGTAGACGATCGTGGCCAGGCCCTGCTCGGCCGCCAGCTCGGCGGTCGCGGTGGTGACCGGGTCGATGGCGCGGAACGGGCCGGCGCCGGCGACGAAGATCAGCCCGGGACCGTCGCCGTAGCGGTCGTAGGCGACGCGGTCGCCCAGGGCGGTGGTGACGTACTCGGTCATGACGTGCTCCTCGTGGGTCAGCGGCGGTGCTGGAGATGGATGGTGACGTCGTCGCCGGCGCCCTTGCCGATGGCCTTCCGCACGGCCGCCTTGACCGGGACGATGTGCGTCCCGTCGCCCAGCGGCAGCAGCGTGGCCTCGAACGGGTGGCCGTCCATGGTGCCGGCCACCTTCACCGGCCTGCGGGTGCCGAACACCTGCGCGGAGTCGGCCATGACGACCACCGTCCAGCTGCCGGGTGCGTCGACGTCGCCCTGCGTGAGCGTGGCGTCGAACCTGACGTCGATGGGGCCGGCTTCGGTTGCTGGCACGGTTCTCACCTCCACTTTCGTCCATACTGGACCGTCCAGTATGGTCAGACTAGACTGTCCAGTATGATGACGTCAACACCGGGATCGGCGAAGGGAGAGGGCATGGCGCAGACCGGCGCCCGGCCGTGGGCGAGGTCCGACGAGAAGCACCAGGCCATCGTCCGCGCCGCCCGCGAGGTGTTCCTCAGCAACGGCTACCTCGGCACGAACATGGACCTCATCGCGTCCCGGTCCGGCGTGTCGAAGCAGACCGTCTACACGCACTTCGGCAGCAAGGAGGCGCTGTTCGTCGAGATCGTCGGCTCGATGACCGGCGACGCCGGCGACCGCGTCCACCACGAGCGTCCCGAACTGGGCGACGACGCCGAGCTGGAGGCCTACCTGCGCGGGTTCGCCGAGCGGCAGCTGCGCATCGTCACCGAGCCCGAGCTGCTGCAGCTGCGCCGCCTGGTCATCGGCGAGGTGGGCCGGTTCCCGGAGCTGGCGAAGGTGCTCTACGAGCGCGGACCGCAGCGGGCCATCGGCGAGCTGACGGCGATGTTCGAGGTGCTGCTCGAGCGCGGGCTGCTCACCGGCGCTGAGCCGGCCGAGGCCGCCGAGTGGTTCAACTGGCTGGTCATGGCCGCGCCGCTGAACCGGGCCATGATGCTCGGCGACGCCGCCGTTCCCGGTGACGACGAGCTGCGCCGGCACGTCGCCGAGGCGGTGCGGATCTTCCTGACGGCGTTCGGCCCGACCCCACCCCGGTAGATTGGTAAGGCGATCCTAAGTTAGGGTCGCCTCATGAATTTGTCCCGATGGGTCCCCATCGTGCTCGGCCTGGCCGTGGTGGCGACCGCCTGTGGCGACTCCGACGACGCCGAACCGGCCGCCGGCACGAGCCCGGCCGGCACCGTCACCGTCGAGCATCAGTTCGGTAGCACGGAGATCACCGGCGTGCCCGAGCGCATCGTCACGATCGACCTGCAGTGGACCGACGTCATGCTGGCGATGGGCGCCGAGCCGGTCGGCTACTCCGTCGACGCGTTCATGCCGGAGTCCGGCGTGCCGTGGCAGCAGCTGCCCGCCGAGGCCGAGCCGCTGCCGCTGGACGACGGCCCGCCGATCGAGCAGATCGCCGAGCTGCAGCCCGATCTCATCCTCGGCAGCTACTCGATCGCCGACCAGGGCGTCTACGACCAGCTGTCCGGCATCGCGCCGACCATCGCCGGCGAGGACGCGCTGCAGGTGACGCCGTGGCAGGACCTCGTGCGGACGGCGGGGGAGATCCTCGGGGAGCAGGACCGGGCCGAGGACGTCATCGCCGGTGTGGACGGTGAGGTGGCCGAGGTCGCAGACGCGCTGCCCGGGCTGGCCGGCAAGACGTTCTCGCTGGCCCAGTACATCGTCGGCGACTCGATCTACGTCGTGGCCGACGAGCAGGACGGGTCCAGCGTGTTCTTCCAGCAGCTCGGCATGACGATGTACGCGCCGGTCCGCGACGAGGGCGAGGCGACCGGCGACACCCGGATCATGGTCAGCCCGGAGCGCTCGGACCTGCTGCGCGCCGACCTGCTGGCGTTCCTCGTCAACGGCGGCGACGAGAGCGACCTCGCCGACATCCCCGGCTTCGACCAGCTGCCCGGCACCGTCGCCGTCCTCGACTACCCGACGATCGTCGGGCTGAACACGCCGTCGCCGCTGTCCATCCCGTACTCGCTGGAGCAGCTGCGGCCCTACCTCGAGGAGGCCGCCGGTGCGGCGGGGTGAGGCGCCGGCGCCGCGGGCGCCCGGCGTGCGGCTGTCGTACAGCGAGCTGCGCGTCGTCGGGTGCGAGCCGGTCACGCCGCGGATGCGCCGCGTCACCCTGGCCGGCGACGGACTGGCCGAGTTCACGCCGGTCGCGCCGGACCAGCAGGTCAAGTTGTTCTTCGCCCGCGACGGCGGGGTGCCGGAGGTGCCCGACCCGCCGGACAGCCTGGACGACGTCGGGAGCTGGTACCAGCGCTACCTGGCGATGCCGGACGAGAGGCGGCCGTGGCTGCGGACGTACTCGATCCGCGCGCACCGGCCCTCGGCGCGCGAGGTGGACGTCGACTTCGTCCTGCACGGCGACGGCGCGCACTCCGGCCCGGCGGCGCGGTGGGCGGCGGCCGCGCGGCCCGGCGACGTCGTCGGGCTGTACGGGCCGTCGGTGAGCCACCTGCGTACGCCCGGCCGGCACGACTGGAAGCTGTTCGCCGGCGACGAGACCGCGTTGCCGGCGATCGGGGCGTGGCTGGAGTCACTCGGGCCGCACGAGCGCGCCGTCGTGGTCGCGGAGGTGGCCGGACCGGAGGAGGAGCAGCCGCTGGAGTCGGCGGCGGACGTGACGGTGCTGTGGCGCCACCGCGGCGACGCGCCCGCGGGCCACTCGTCCGTGCTGTCCGACGCCGTTCGGTCGCTGTCGTTCCCCGGCGGCGAGCCGTTCGCCTGGGTCGCCGGCGAGGCGTCGGCCGTGCGGACGGTCCGGCGGCACCTGGTGAACGAGCGCGGCCTGGACCGGCGGGCGGTCGCCTTCGCCGGCTACTGGCGGGTCCAGCTCACCCACGACGACGCGCCGACGGCGGACGAGCTGGCCGACCATGCGGAGGCCGCGGCGGGCTGACGGCCGAGGGCCGCGGGGTGGGTCGTTGTCGGTGCGCGTTCGTAGAGTTGGTGGCCCGCGCGGCCGGGCGGGGTTTCACCCCGGCGGCGCATCGCGCGTTCGCTCGGACCGGTTGCCCCGAGTAGGTTCGGGGCGTGCGGCTGGCCCAGGTCAACGTCGCCCGGCTGCGGTGGGAGCTGGACTCGCCGCGGCTGGCCGGCTTCGTCGCGGCCGTCGACGGCGTGAACCTGCTGGCCGAGGCGAGCCCCGGGTTCGTCTGGCGGCTGCGGGCCGGTCACGGCCCGGTGGCGACCGCCGACGGCGATCCTCGGCTGGTCGTCAACGTGTCGGTGTGGGAGACGTACGAGCACCTGCACGCGTTCGTCTACCGCGGCCGGCACGGCGGGCTGGTCCGGCGCCGGGCCGAGTGGTTCACCCGGACACCGTCGCCGTACGTCGCGCTCTGGTGGGTGGCAGACGACGCCCAGCCGTCGGCCGCGGACGCGCTGCGGCGGCTGGAGCACCTGCGCCGCCACGGGCCGTCGCCGCGGGCGTTCACCGTGCGGCGCCGGTTTCCTCCGTAGCCGCTCAGCGGTGCAGCGCCTTGCGCGCCAGCCAGTTCCCGAGTAGCTGCGCCAGCTGCACCATCCCGATGATCACCAGCACGGTCACCAGCGTGACCTCCCAGTTGAACCGCTGGTAGCCGTACACGATGGCGAAGTTGCCCAGCCCGCCGCCGCCCACGTAGCCGGCCAGCGCCGACATGTCGACGATGCCGATGAGGAGGAACGTGTAGCCGAGGATCAGCGGCGCGAGCGCCTCCGGCACCAGCACCGTCACCAGGATCCGCAGTCGCGACGCGCCCATCGCCCGGGCCGCCTCGATGACGCCCGGGTCGGTCGCGACGAGGTTCTGCTCGACGATGCGTGCGGTGACGAACGTCGCCATGATCGCCATCGCGAAGATGACGGCGTCGTTGCCGATGGTGGTGCCGACGACGGCGAGCGTCACCGGACCGACCGCGGTGATGAAGATGATGAACGGGATCGGCCGCACGACGTTGACGGCGACGTTCAGCACCGTGAAGACGACGACGTTCTGCAGCAGGTTGCCCCGCCGCGTCGCGTACAGCAGCACGCCGAGCACCAGCCCCAGCGCGCCGCCGACGCCCACCGTCACGCCGACGATGTACAGCGTCTCGCGCACCGACTCCCACAGGATCGGCGACAGCTCCGACCAGTCGCGGTTCACGCTCGCACCCCCGCCGTCCCGAGGTCGTCCACGTCCGTGCGAGAGCGCAGGTCGGCGAGGAACGCCTCGATCGCCGCGTCCGGCCCGGCCAGCTCCAGCGTCAGCGAGCCGAACGGGCGCTCGTCGATCTCGGTGATGCCGCCGAACACGATCGTCCCGTCGACGCCGTGCTCGCGCAGCGCCGCCGTGACGTCGACGCCGGACTCGCGGATGCCGACGGTGACGATGCGGCCCGGGTGCCGGTGCCGCAGCCGCTCCACCGCCTCGGGCGTCGGCCGGTCCTTCAGGGTCGTCGCGACGAACCGGCGGGTGGCCCGCTCGCGCGGCGCGGCGAACACGTCGTAGACCGGGCCGTGCTCGATGACCTTCCCGGCCTCCATGACGGCGACCCGGTGGGCGAGCGAGCGGATCACGTCCATCTCGTGCGTGATGACGACGACGGTGACGCCCAGCTCGCGGTTGACCCGGCGCAGCAGTGCGAGCACGTCCTGCGTGGTGTCGGGGTCGAGCGCGCTGGTGGCCTCGTCGGCGAGCAGGATCCGCGGTTCCGTCGCCAATGCCCTGGCGATGCCGACGCGCTGCTTCTGGCCGCCGGAGAGCTGGCGCGGGTACGACTTCGCCTTGTCGGCGATGCCGACGTAGTCGAGCAGCTCGGCGACGCGCGCCGCCCGCTTGTCGCGCGGCCAGCCGGCCACCTTCAGCGGGTACCCGACGTTGCCGGCGACGGTGCGCGAGTTCAGCAGGTTGAACTGCTGGAACACCATCCCGATGCCGGCACGCACCCGCCGCAGCTCGGCCTCGCGGAGCGCGGTGACGTCCTGCCCGTCGACGAGCAGGCGGCCGGACGTCACCGTCTCCAGCGCGTTGACCAGCCGGACCAGCGTGCTCTTGCCGGCGCCGGAGTAGCCGATGACGCCGAAGATCTCGCCCGCCTCGATGTCCAGCGTCACGCCGTCGACGGCGCGGACGGCCCGGTCCCCGGCGCCGAAGACCTTGCTGACGTCCTGGAAGCTGATCAGGGGTGCCATCAGGGCGCGGCGAGGTCCGTCTGGATGCCGTCGAGGATCTCCGACAGCTCGTCGGACGGGTTGTCGGTGAACACCGCCGTCCCGCCGGACGCCTCCGACGACGCCGCCTCGACCTCCGGCGAGTGGTACAGCTCGACCAGCCGCTGGAAGGTCTCGTTGTCGACCTCGTCGGACCGTGCGACCCACACGTTGATGTACGGGCGGGCGCCCGGGCTGTCGGCGTGGTCCTGGTACAGCGCGTCCGTGGGCTCCAGTCCGGCGTCGGCGACGAAGTCGTTGTTGATCACCGACGCGTCGACGCTGTTCAGCGCCGTCGCCGTCTGCTCGGCCGCGACCGGCGTGACGCTGACCCGCGACTCCGCCTCGACGACGTCCGACGGCAGCGACGTCGAGCTGCCGCCGCCCTCGAGCGTGATCAGGCCGGCGTCCTGCAGGACGAGCAGCGCGCGGGCCTGGTTGGTCTCGTCGTTCGGGATCGCGACCTCGCCGCCCTCGGGGATGTCCTCCAGCGATTGGTGCTTCTGGGAGTACAGGCCGAGCGGGTAGATCGCCGTCGCCCCGATCGGCGCCAGGTCGTCGTCGTTCGCCACGTTGTAGGCGGCCAGGTACTGCAGGTGCTGGAACTGGTTGAGGTCGAGCTGGCCCTGCGACAGCGCCGGGTTGGGCTGCGTGTAGTCGGTGAAGTTCACCAGCTCGACGTCGATGCCCTCCTCCTCGGTCAGCTCGGTGAAGGCGGTCCAGTAGTCCTCGCTGGCGCCGACCACGCCGATGCGGATCGGGTCGCCGGACTCACCGGACGCGGTCTCGTCGTCGCCCCCGCCGCAGGCGGCCAGGACGGCGGCGGCTGCGGCGAACGCGACGGGCAGGGCGATGCGGCGGTTCATGGCGTGCGTGTCTCCTTGGTAAGGGTGTGGATCGCGCGGGGTAGGCGCGTGGAGGCCGCCGGACGGGCGCGGCGGGGTCGCCGGGCCGGCTCCGGTGGGGAGGGTGCCGCGAAGTGACGTCAGACGCGCGTCAGCGGCAGCAGCGCATTCGCATCGGACACTGGGACATGCCGCGGCCGGTGGCCGTGGTCACGATCCGGGCGGTGTCGGACGAAGCGCGAGACATGCGTCCATCTTCCTGATCGGACCAGCGGTCTCCAAACCAAAGACGGTGTGATCTCACATCGTGGTCGAAATTCGGCCAGAATGTGAGACGAGCCACGTGTGGGCCCACGCGGAATACCTTGCGCCGATGCTGTGCTGTGATCGCCATCACTCGACGAGAGGATCGACGATGCTGCCGGGACTGGACGACGCCACCACCGAGGCCGCGCTGCGCCGCCTCGACGCCGAGGAGGAGATCTGGATCACGACGGTGCGCGCCGACGGGCAGCCGCAGACGTCGCCGGTCGGGTTCCTCTGGGACGGCGCCCGGTTCACCCTGCTCAGCCGGCCCGGCGCGGGCAAGGTCCGCAACCTCGCCGGCAACGCCCGGGTCTCGCTGCACCTCGAGCTCGACCGCACCGCGCAGACGTCCGGCGGCGTCGTGACCGTCGAGGGCGACGCCGTCGTCGAGGCGGGGCCGCTGACCGGAGCCGAGGCCGACCGCTACGTCGCCAAGTACCACGCGACCATGGAGCTGGTCGGCATCACCCGCGACGAGTTCCTCGACGACTACTCCGCCGTCGTCCGCGTCACACCCACCCGGGTGCGCGCCTACTGAGGCGCGCGGGCGTGGCATCCTGATCCGCGTGACGAGCCCCCTCGCCGACGGCGCCGCGCCGGAGCGCCTGTACACCGGGACCGAGTGGGCCGAGGGCCCGGTCTGGCTGCCCCGCACCCGCCGCGTCCGGTGGAGCGACATCCCGAACGACCGCATCCTCGAATGGGACGCCGCGACCGGCGCGACCACCGTCTACGGCGCCGGCGTCGAGTACACCAACGGCCGCGTCCTCGACCTCGACGGCCACGTCGTCCAGTGCTCGCACGGCCGCCGCCGGGTCGAGCGCGACGTCGACGGGGTCGTCACCCCGATCGTCGACTCCTACGAGGGGCGCCGGTTCAACTCGCCCAACGACGTCGTCGTGGCGGACGACGGCGCCCTCTGGTTCACCGACCCGCCGTACGGCATCCACGAGAGCGGCCGTGAGGGGCACCCGGGAGAGCAGGAGTACGGCGGCTGCCACGTGTTCCGCTACGACGAGGCGAGCGGCGCGCTGACCGCCGTCGTCACCGACATGGCTCATCCCAACGGGCTGGCCTTCGCGCCGGACGAGTCGGTGTTCTACGTCGCCGACACCGGCGGGGACGAGCGGGCGATTCGTGCCTACGACGTGGTGGGCGGGCGGTGCGCGAACGGCCGGGTGTTCGCGACGGTGCGCCCAGGTGCGGCCGACGGCATCCGGGTCGACGAGGAGGGCCGGGTCTGGGCGTCCAGCGCCGACTCCGTGCAGGTGTTCGCGCCGGACGGCGAGCGGGTGGCGGTGGTGCCGGTGCCGGAGGTCGTGGCCAACGTCTGCTTCGGCGGCGACGACGGCACGGAGCTGTTCGTCGCGGCGACCACCAGCCTGTACCGGATCCGCACCACGACGCGATCGGCGACGGCGCGCCGCGGCTAACCGGCCGCGGGCGTCTCGATCTCGATCAGGCTGGAGTCGCCGCCGCCGGAACTGCTGTTGAGCAGGACGACCGAGGTGGCGATCATCAGGACCGCCACGAGCAGCAGGACGGCCAGTTTCGCCGGGGTGCCGGCCTCGAGGAGCCGGCGGCGCAGCGGCGCCAGAGCGTGGCGGTCGGACATCGTCGTCCTCTCGTCAGGGCAGCATCACCTCGACCGTATGTGACAACCGCCCTGACTCGCCATCGAATCCCTCACATCGGGACGAAATCGCCTACTTCCGGCCGAACGCGGCGAGGAACGTCGCGACGGCGGCGTCGGCGTGCGCGTCGAGGTCGCGTGGCGCGTGCGTCCCCGCCGGGCTGAACAGCGACTCGTTGAACGGCCCGGCGAGCAGCAGCCAGAGGAACTGCTCCGCCGCGACGTCCAGGTCGCCGGTGAGCAAGCCGCGCGTGGCCAGCGCGCCGAAGAGCTGGCGCAGCGTCCGCAGTCCCCGCATCCGGCTGCGCTCGTCCCAGGCGCGGGCGAGGTCGGGGAACCGCTCGGCCTCGGTCGCGATCAGCCGTCGCATCCGCAGCAGGTCGGGCGCCGTGACCGTCGTGACGAACTCGCGCGCGAACGCCCGCAGGTCGGCGGGGAGGTCGGTCGTCGTCGCGAGTGCGTCGAGGTGGTCCTCGGAGCGACGTTCCGCCGCCTCGATGTCGCGCTGGATCACGGCAGTGAACAGCACCTCCTTGCTGGGGAAGTACTTGTAGAGCGTCACCTTCGAGACGGCGGCGATGGCGGCGATCTCGTCGACGCCGGCCGCGCCGAAGCCGCGGCGCAGGAACACCGTCCGTGCGGCGTCGAGGATGAGCGGTTCCTTCGGTGCGCCGCGGCCCCTTGCCCGATCCATGAACTGAACAGTACAGTACTCGACGAAGCAATGTACTGAACAGTTCAGTATCCAAGGAGCGTGGGGTCATGCAGGCTCGATCCGCCGACGGGACGCCGATCGCCGTCAGCCGCAGCGGGGAGGGGCCGGCGCTGGTCATGATCGACCCCGCCGGCGCGTTCCACGGACTGCGGCCGATGGCCGGGGCCGTCGCACCGCTGGCCGAGCGGTTCGCCGTGCACACCTACGACCGCCGTGGCCGGGGCGACAGCGGCGACACCGCGCCGTTCGCGCCGGAGCGGGAGGTCGACGACCTCGCGGCGGTGATCGGGCTGGCCGGCGGCGAGGCGGACGTCTACGGGTTCAGCTCCGGCGCCGCCGTGGCACTGCGGGCGGCCGCCGCCGGGCTGCCGATCCGGAAGGTCGCACTGCTCGAGCCGCCGTTCGTCGTCGGGCAACCGGCCGACGAGGCGTTCGTCGGGCGGCTGCGGGAGCTGATCGACCGCGACGACCACAGCGGCGCCGTCGACTTCTTCAACCGCGCCGTCGGCGTGCCGGACGACTGGATCGAGGGGCTGCACGCCCACGCGGCCTGGCCCGGCATCGAGGCGCTGGCGCCGACCCTGCTCTACGACGCCGCGCAGACCGCGACGATGACCGCCGAGCTGCTCGCCGCCGTGCGCACGCCGGCGCTGGTGCTCAGCAGCACCGGCAGCGACGACTACCTGCGCGGCGCCGCCCGCGACGTCGCGTCGCGGCTGCCGGCCGGCGAGCACCGCGAGCTCCCCGGCGACTGGCACGGCATCCCCGACGCCGACCTCGCCGCGCAGCTCACCGCCTGGTTCCGCTGACGAGGCCGCCCAGGAGCGCTCGGCTCAGCGGCCGGCGCCAACCGCCGCGCGCAGGAACGCGTCGACCTCGGCCTGCCAGTCGCGGGCCGACGCCACGACGGCGGTCATGTCGTGCGAGCCGTGCACGTGCCCGGGCCATTCGTGCAGCGTGACGGGTACCCCGGCGGCGGCCAGCCGGTCGGCGTAGGCCCGGCCGTCGCCGCGGAGGACGTCGTGCTCGGCGGTCATGATCAGCGTCGGCGCCAGGCCGGCGAGGTCGGCGGCGAGGACGGGGGAGGCGTACGGCTCGCTGCGGCGGTCCGGGTCGCAGTAGCGCTCGACGTTCGCGGCCAGCTCGTCGAAGGTGAGCACGACGGCACCGGGGTCGGGCTCGCGCTCGGCGTTGCTCAGGGTGAGGTCGAGCGCCGGGATCTCCAGCACCTGCGCCACCGGCGCCGGCCCGCCACGGTCGCGGGCCAGCAGCGCGGCCGCCGCGGCGAGGTTCGCGCCGGACGAGTCGCCGCCGATCGTCAGCGACCCGGGGTCGACGCCGAGTACGCCGGCTTCGCCGGCCGGTGCGCGACCGACACGACGACGGCGCCGGTGTTCGCGGCCCGGTGTGCGCACAGCGCGTCGCGGTGGTCCAGCGTGCCGAGCCACCAGCCGCCGCCGTGCACGTAGACGTGCGCCGACGCGCGAACACCGGCGCCGTCACCGGGGTGGTAGCTGCGGACGGTGAGGTGATCGCCGTCAGGGAGCGCGACGGTGTGGTCGCGCCGGACCACGTGCGGCGGGGCGGGCAGGGCGACGGTGGCGGCGCGGTGGTCCATGCCGCGGTGGATGGCGGCGCGGCGGTCGGCGAGACTCTGCGTGGGGTCGGCGGGGTGCTGGCGGGCCTTGGCGACCTGGGCCAGCATCGGACCCAGCTCGGGGAGGACGGGCATCGTCGGCTCCTCTCGTGGTTACAGTGACTGTAACGAGTTCTGGGGGTGGAAGCGTGGCCGGTGTGCGCGAGGCGCGCAAGCGGCAGACCCGCGAGCAGCTGGCGGCGACGGCGCTGCGGCTGTTCGACGAGCGCGGCTTCGAGGCGGTCTCCGTCGCCGAGGTCGCGCGGGCCGCCGGGGTCACGGAGAAGACGGTGTTCAACCACTTCGCCACCAAGGAGGACCTCGTCTACAGCGGCGACCAGCGGTTCGAGGCCGCGCTCGTCGGCGCGATCGACGCGCGGGCGGCGGGGACGCCGGTGGCGGGCGCCGTCGGCGCGTTCCTGCTGGACCGGTACGCGCGGTTCGGCGACGACCCGGCGCGGCGCGAGCGGCAGGCCGTCCTCGCGCGGCTGGTCACGGCGAGCCCGGCGCTGCAGGCCCGCGAGCGGCAGCTGCTGGCCCGCTACGCCGCGACGCTGCGCGGGCACATCGCCCGCGAACTGGGCGCCGACGGCGACGAGGACGACCTGCGGCCGCAGCTGATCGCCGAGGCGCTGGTCGCCGCGCACGGCGTCGTCATCGCGGCGTTCCGGCGGGCGACGCTGTCCGGTGCGCCGCCGGAGGTGTACGGGCCGCGGGTGCTCGCGGCCGCCCGCGAGGCGTTCGGGCTGCTGGCCGGGTTGCCCTGACGGCGATGTCGAGAACGCGCCGCCGGCTCCGTCCCGGGGGTAGAGCCACCACAATGGGTGGTCGTCGCGCACGGAGGAGACACACCATGGCCAAGTACCTGCTGCTCAAGCACTACCGCGGCGCTCCGGCGGCCGCCAACGACGTGCCGATGGAGCAATGGACGCCGGAGGAGATCTCGGCGCACGTGCAGTACATGCGCGACTTCGCCGCGCGGCTGGTGGCCTCCGGCGAGTTCGTCGAGGAGCGGGCGCTGGCCCCCGAGGGCACCTTCGTCCGCTACGACGGCGAGGGCCGGCCGCCGGTCACCGACGGCCCGTTCGCCGAGACGAAGGACCTCATCGCCGGCTGGATGATCATCGACGTCGACGACTACGACCGCGCGCTCGAGCTGGCCGCGGAGCTGTCGGCGGCGCCCGGGGCGGGCGGCAGGCCGATCCACGAGTGGCTGGAGCTGCGCCCGTTCCTCAGCCCGCTCCTTCCGGGCACGGAGTGAACGAGGCCCTGCTGCGGGAGCTGGTGCCCGCGGTCATCGGCGTCCTCGTCCGGCGCGGCGCGGACTTCGCGTCGGCCGAGGACGCCGTGCAGGAGGCGCTGATCCGGGCGCTGGAGACGTGGCCGGACGACCCGCCGCGCGATCCGAAGGCGTGGCTCGTCGCGGCCGCGTGGCGCCGGTTCCTCGACGCGACCCGGTCCGACGTCGCCCGCCGGCGGCGCGAGGACCTCGTCGAGGAGCAGCCGTCGCCCGGGCCGGTCTCCGGCGTCGACGACACCCTCCAGCTGTACTTCCGCTGTGCCCACCCGTCGCTGACGCCGTCGTCGGCGGTCGCGCTGACGCTGCGCGCCGTCGGCGGGCTGACGACCCGGCAGATCGCCCAGGCCTACCTGGTGCCCGAGGCGACGATGGCGCAGCGCATCAGCCGGGCCAAGCGCACCGTCGCGGGCGTGCGGCTGGACCGGCCCGGCGACGTCGCGACCGTCCTGCGCGTCCTCTACCTGGTGTTCAACGAGGGCTACTCCGGCGACGTCGACCTCGCCGCCGAGGCCATCAGGCTCACCCGGCAGCTCGCGGCCGCGATCGACCACCCGGAGGTGGCCGGGCTGCTCGCGCTCATGCTGCTGCACCACGCCCGCCGCCCGGCCCGCACGGCCCCCGACGGCGCGCTGGTGCCGCTGGCGGAGCAGGACCGGTCCCGGTGGGACACCGCGGCCATCTCCGAGGGCGTCGAGATCCTGCAGGCGGCGCTGGCCCGCGACCGGCTGGGGGAGTTCCAGGCGCAGGCCGCCATCGCCGCGCTGCACGCCGACGCGCCGGCCGCGGAGGAGACCGACTGGGTGCAGATCGTCGAGTGGTACGACGAGCTGGCCCGGCTGACCGACAGCCCGGTGGTCCGGCTCAACCGCGCGGTGGCCGTCGGCGAGGCGGACGGGTCGCGGGCCGGCCTGGCGGCGCTCGCCGAGCTGGACGACACGCTGCCCAGGTACGCCGCGGTGGCGGCGTACCTGCACGAGCGCGACGGCGACCTCGCGACCGCGGCCAGGCTGTACGCCGCCGCGGCCGGCCAGGCCCACGACGTCGCCGAGCGCGACCACCTCACCCGTCAGGCGGCAAGGCTCAACGCCCGGCTGCGGGGCTGACCGCCGCGCGCCGGCCGGGCGCCTGGGCTAGCGTGGCGAGCCATGCCGGACATCCGGATCCTGCACTGGAACATCCACTCCTGGCGCGACGACGCCGGCGCCCCGAACGTCGACGCGGTGGCCTCGCTGCTCGCGGCGACCTCGCCCGACGTCGTCTCGCTGGTCGAGGTCGACGAGACCTGGGGCGGCGCGGCGGTGCTGGCGGGTCTGGCCGGCCGGTTCGGCTACGCCTGGGTCTTCCCGCCCACCGTCCACCACGGCGACGCCGACGCGCCGCGCGGGGGCTACGGCAACGCGCTGCTGGTGAAGGCACCGATCCGGGCCGTGCAGCAGTGGCAGCTGCGCTGGCCGCCCCGCCTCTACGACGGCTCGGAGTCGTCGGAGGCGCGGACGGTGCTGCTCGTGCGGCTGGACGTGGGCGGCGCGGCGCTGTGGGTGGGCAGCACCCACCTGCCCCGCCGGTCGGCGGCGGCGCGGTCGGCCGCGCTGCGGCGCCTGCTGACGCTGGCCGGCGGCCTCGACGCGCCGTGGCTGGTGTGCGGCGACTTCAACACGGCGGCGTCCACCTGGGTGCCGGCCGACGGTTCCGTCCTGCTCGCCCCGCCGTCGCCCGTCCCCTCCTACCCGGCCTCGGCCCCCGCCGAACCGATCGACTACGTCGTCGCCGCGCCGTCGCTCACCGTCGAGGCCGAGATCCTCGACCGCGCCGGCTCCGACCACCTGCCCCTCCTCGCCACGGCCTCCCTGTGATCGTCCTGGTCGTGACCGGTGCGCCGCTCGCCCGGCACGCACACCTAGGAGCGGCGCTCGCCCGCGCGGCCGGCCACCCCGTCACCGTCGTCGCGACGGCGGCCGCCGGACCCTGGCTGGATCACGATGCCCTGGCCTGCCTCGAGGTGCCGGTGCTGGACCGCCACCGGCCGCCCGGCACCGCCAAGCGACTGCCCGTCCCCGACGCCGTCGTGCCGTTCGTGAGCCGGTCGCTGGCCGGCCACCCGGCCTGGCCGCGTTCGCTGACCATGCTGCGCGAGGCGGGCGCCCGGCTGGTCGACCCGCGCACCGGCGGCCCCTGGGACGAGCCGCTCGAGTCCGGTTCCGGCGACGCCGTGGCGGCGGCGTTCGACTGGGGCTGGGCGATAGGCGCGCAGCCATTATCCTGAGTCGTCCGCTCTGACCCAGGATGACCTGCGATGACCTTGACCGAGACGCCGGCCCGGCGGGGCCTGGGCGGCACGCTGCGCGCTGCCGCCACCGACCTGTTCGCGGTGCTGGGGCGGGCGGGCCGGCTGCTGGCGCGGCACTGGCCGGTGCTGCTGGCCATCCTGTTCGCCGGCGAGGCGGGGCGGTACGCGGCGCTGTGGGCGGCGGTCGAGCTGAGCGAGTTCAGCGGCACGCTGGGCGTCCTCGTGCTGGTCCTGGGCCCGCTGGCGGCGGTGAGCGCCCTCATCGCGGCCCTCTACGCGCTGCGCCACTCGCTGCCGTCGCTGCAGGCGGCGGGGGACGAGGCGGCGGGGGACGAGGCGGGGCGGCAGCACGCGAGCGTCGTCTCCGTGCTGGGCAGCGTGATGATCCCGTTCCTCGCGATCTACGCGTCCTACGGCTACCTGTCGGAGGACGTGTTCCGGTTCGTGAACACGGCGGTCGCCGACGAGCTGTTCAACAACCCCGACCTCCTGCTGGGCACCGGCGAGGTGGACCAGAACCGGACGGCGCTGGCGACCGGCTGGCTGGCGATGGCGCTGGTGGCCATCGCGATCGTGCTGCGGTACGGGCTGGGCATCCTGGCGCAGCGCCGCCCGATGCGATGGATCGCGTGGGTCGCCGCGTACGTCGAGGTGCTGTGGCTGGTCACGCTGGCCCGCATGCTCGCCAGCCACCAGGAGGCGGCGTTCACGTGGCTGGAGGAGCGCGCCGTCACACAGGCGGTGGCGGACGCGTGGCGGTCGCTGGTGGCGTTCTTCGGCCCGGTCGGCGAGGCCGTCGACACCGGCAGCCGGTGGCTGTTCGACCTGCTCGGCGACGCCGACGCGCTGCTGGTGATCCCGGTCGCATGGCTGACGGTGGGCGCGGTCGTCTACGGGCAGCAGCTGAGGGAGCCGGAGCGGCGCCAGGCGTCGCACCGGCGGCAGCGCGGCGGGCTGGTCGGGCGCATGCACGCGCCCGCCCGGCAGGTCGGCAACGAGCTCACCGGCGGGCTCGGCGAGCGGTTCGGCGCGCTGGCCAGCGGCCTGCGCCGGCTCGCGGTGGCGGGACTGGCGCCGATGCTGCTGTTCGCGCTGGCTTTCGTCATCGCGCAGCGGCTGGAGTACGCGGTCGAGCTGATCTGGCGCGAGCTGCTCGGCCCGCTGCCGCTCGGCGCCTACCTCGCCTTCGTCCCGCACACCGGCATGGTGTCGCACGTCGTCGGCACCGTCGCGGTGGTGTGCCTGCTGGGCGCGGCCATCGACCGCGTCCTCGGCCGCGCGACCCGCGAGTCGGTCAGTCTGCGCTGATCAGCAGCCCGTCCGGCGGCCCCCAGCTGAGCACGACCTCGGTCACCTCGACGCCGTCGGGGAGGAGCACGACGGGGCTGACGGTCCACTCGTCGGGCCGGCGCGGGCCGGTGTCGGGGTCGATCCCCTCGAACAGGTCGAGGTCCGGGCCGCGGGCGTCGGGCGGCACGCACGGCGACGTCGCCTGGCTGATCGACGGCGACGTGGACTGGTAGGCGTACTCGGTGCCGGACGCGTCGCGGACGGCGAGGTCGCAGGACGCCAGCGGCACGTCCGGTGCGGCGGACAACGAGAGGTCGACGGCGACCGCCTGGACGCCCGCGGGCGGCCCGAGCGGGTCGTCCTCGCCGAACGCCACCTCGGCCGGCCGGACGTCGTCCAGCCGCACCCGCACGGTGAACGGCCGGTCGCCGCCGCGGTCGTACTGGCTGGCCGAGAACGTCACCCACTCGCCGCGCTCGGCGTGCACGAGGTCGCGCGGCTTCTCCAGCCACCAGTACGTCTCGACGCGGTACGAGCTGGCCGCGAGCGCCGCCGCCATCGCCACCGGCAGCGCGACCAGCCCCCAGCGGTTGCGCCGCCACCACCCGGGGGGCGTCACGGCGCGTCACCCGGCCCGTCGGCGGCCTCGGCCACCTCGACCGGCTCCTCCGACGCGGCCCAGGCGTCGGCGTCCTCGCCGGTCAGGCCGAGGTCGATGACGGCGATGTCGTCGCGGCGGTGGTCCTCGGGGTTCGGCTGCAGCGTGACGACCAGCCGGGCGCCGTCGACGGCGTCGGCGGGCAGCTCGATCGCGGCGGAGACCCGGCGCGGGATGCCCGGCTGCGCCGCGCCGCCCGAGCTGTACGGGTTGCGCTCGACGCTGGTGCGGAACTGGCGGCCCTCGGTGTCGCGGATCGCCACGTACGCGGGCAGCTGCGGCTCGCCCGCCGCGGTGTACGTCCAGTCGACGACGACGTACACGCCGCCGGTCACGTGGATCGTGCCGTACGGGTCCTCGATCCGTGTCGACCCGGCGACGGAGGTCACCTCGACGTCGCCCCAGCGCGTCTCGACGCGGTCGCCGACGCCGCCGGTCCGCTCGAACGGCGCCGCCGTCTCGTCGTCGACCGGCATCAGGCCCTCGACGGCGCGCCCGGTCGCCAGCGCCGCGACCAGCAGGACGCCGAACGCGGCCTGCCGCGGCAACCGGCCCAGCCGGCTGGACGGCGGGCGCGCGACGCGGCGGCCGCCGCGGCCGTTCGTCACGACTCGTCCTCGGGCACGGTGACGTCGATGGGTCCGGCGACGGCGGGTGCGGGGTCCAGCCACTCCATCGACCGGTCGATCGAGCTCTCCCGCAGCGTCCGCCCGACCAGCACCAGCCGCGCCTCGGACGGCGCGTCGGCGCGGGCGTCCTGCTCCCACACCAGCGCGACCTCGTACTCCAGGCCCGGCTGGACGGCGTCGAGGCGGGTGCCGTCGGCCATGACGTAGACGTCGTCGGCGGGCACGAGGCCGTCGCCCTCCAGGCCGGGCACCCCGTCGAGCGCGACGCTCTCGGACAGCATCGCGCCGTACTGCGTCGTCGTGCCGGTCGCGGTGACGGTGGCGACCAGGGCCAGCACGCGGGTGTCGTCGTCGCCCTCGGACACGGCCGGCAGCTCGTCGACCACCCGCAACCGGTCGGCCGTGACGACGAACGGCCCGAGGTCGACGGCCTCGCCGACGGCCAGCGGCTCGACCTCGGCGGCCGGCTTCTCCATCGGGTCGAAGCCGCCGGCGACCAGTACGGCCAGCACGATCGCGCCGGCCGCGCTGCCCGCAAGCGGCAGGTGCTGGCGCGGGGCACGCGAGCCCAGGCGCCGCAGCCGGCCCCCCGACTCGGTCATCACGGCACCAGAGTGTAAGGCCCCGGCGCCGCCGGTCAGGCGGCCGCGGCGGCCGGTAATGTGTCGCGGGGAGGGGCCCATGATCGAACGGCTCGGCGAGATCTCGCCGGAGGTCGCGTGACGGCGGGCGACGGAGCCGGCCTCGCGCTCGTCGTCGGCGAGGCGCTGACCGACGTCATCGTCGAGCGCGACGGCGCCGAGGCCCGGCACCCGGGCGGCAGCCCGGCGAACGTGGCGTACGGGCTCGGGCGGCTGGGCCGGCGGACGGCGCTGGTCACGGAGCTGGGCGACGACGCCGGCGGCGCCGCGATCCGCGCGCACCTCGCCTCGGCCGGCGTCGAGGTCCGCATCCAGGGCGCCGCCGCGCGGACGTCGTCGGCCATCGCCCGCCTCGGCGCCGACGGGTCGGCGGAATACCGGTTCGAGCTGACCTGGGAGCTCCGCCCGGTCACCGTCGCGGAGCCGCCGCTGGTGCTGCACACCGGCTCGCTGGCGGCGTCGGTCGAGCCCGGCGCGGCGGCGGTCGAGCGGCTGGCCCGCGACGTGCGGGCGGACAGCACCGTCAGCTACGACCCGAACATCCGGCCGGACCTCATGGGCGGCGCCGACGACCTGCGTGACCGGGTCGAGCGCCTGGTGGCCGGCAGCGACGTCGTCAAGGCCAGCGACCAGGACACCGCGTTCCTCGCGCCCGGCCGCGCCGCCGTCGACGTCGCCCGCGACTGGCTGCGGCTCGGCCCGGCGCTCGTCGTCGTCACGCTGGGCGGCGAGGGCGCGGTCGCCGTCACCGCCGGGGGAGAGGTGCACGTGCCGGCGGCGCCGGTCACCGTCGCGGACACCGTCGGCGCCGGCGACTCGTTCACCGCCGGACTGCTCGACGGCCTCTGGGACGAGGGCCTGCTCGGCGGTCCCGCCCGGCCGCTGCTGCGCGCCGTCCCCGCCGCCGTCGTCGAACGCGTGGTGCGCCGGGCCACCCTCGCCGCCGCCGTCACCGTCTCGCGGGCCGGCGCCAACCCGCCGACCCGCGCCGAGCTCGACGCCGTCGGCCGCGCCTGATCAGTTCGCGAGGCGTCGGGCGCGATCGAGCAGCAGCCGGCGCTCGCGGTCGTTGCGGGTCAGCCCGGCCGCCCGCTCGAACTCCGCGCGCGCCTCGCCGGGCCGGCCGAGGCGTTCCAGCAGGTCGCCACGGACGCTCGGCAGCAGGTGGTAGCCGCGCAGCGCCGGGGCGCCGGCGATCTGGTCGAGCAGGTCCAGTCCCGCCTGCGGCCCGTACGCCATGCTCAGCGCGACGGCGCGGTTCAGCTCGACGACGGCGGTGCCGCTGACCCGGCCGAGCCGCTCGTACAGCGCGGCGATGGCGGCCCAGTCGGTGTCCTCGGCGCGGGCGGCGCGGGCGTGGCAGGCGGCGATCTCGGCCTGCAGCGCGTACGGCCCCGGCTGCTGGGACAGCGCCGCCGACCGGTCCAGGGCGGCGAGGCCGCGGCGGATGCGGACGTGGTCCCAGCGGCCGCGGTCCTGGTCGCGCAGCAGCACCGGCTCGCCGTCCGGCCCGACCCGCGCGCGCAGCCGCGACGACTGCAGTTCCATCAGCGCGGACAGGCCGTGCACCTCGGGGTCGTCCGGCACCAGCGTCGCGAGGATGCGGCCCAGCCGGACCGCTTCGGCGCACAGGTCGGGCCGGGTCCAGTCGCCGCCCTCCGTGGCCGAGTACCCCTCGTTGAACAGCAGGTACACGACGCCGAGGACGGTGGTGAGCCGCGTCGCGCGGTCGGCGCCGGTGGGCTCGTCGAGGGCGGCGCCGGCCTCGGTGAGCGTCCGCTTGGCCCGGCCGACCCGCTGCGTGATGGTCGCCTCCGACGTCAGGTAGGCGCGGGCGATCTCGCGGCTGCTCAGCCCGCCGACGAGCTTGAGCGTCAGGGTCGTCTGTGCCTCGGGGGTCAGCGACGGGTGGCAGCAGACGAACATCAGCCGCAGCACGTCGTCCTCCACGTGGTCGACGGCGGCGGTGAAGTCGGGCTCGACGACGTCCGGGCCGCGGTCGCGGGCGATCGCCGCGTAGAGGACGTCGCGGCGCTCGTGCCGCCGGTAGAGGTCGACGGCGCGGCGCTTGGCGGTCGTCATCAGCCAGGCCGCCGGGCGGTCCGGGAGGCCCGATCGCGGCCACGAGTCCAGGGCCGCGACCAGCGCGTCCTGCGCGAGGTCCTCCGCGAGCCCGACATCGCGGACGATCCGGACCAGCCCCGCCACCAGCCGCGTCGACTCCAGCCGCCAAACGGCCTCGACGGCGGCCCGGGTGGTCTCGTCGCTCACCCGTCGATGAGACCACCGGCGGCCCGGCCGGGCAACTTCGCGGGGGCTACGCCCGCGGGAGGTCGGGGTGCGGGTGGTCCGCGTCCTCGATCTGGCGCAGCTCGCAGGACCCCTGCCAGCCGGGCCAGTGGACCTGGTGCAGGCGCAGCATCCGCCGGCTCAGCTCGATCGCCTCCTCCCGGGACCGCACCTCGAGCACCGCATACCCGCCGATCAGCTCCTTGGCCTCGGTGAACGGTCCGTCGACCGCGCTGATGCGGCCGTCGACCAGCGACACGATGGCGCCGGCCGAGCTGGGCAGCAGCCCGCCCATGTCGACCAGCGCGCCGGACACGCTCAGCTCCTGCGCCAGCTCGCCGACCGCCGCGAACAGCTCCGGCGGCGGCGAGCCCGCGGGGTTGGGCTCCTCGGACCGGATGAGCGACATGAACCGCATGGTGACTCCCTCCGTCGTCATGCTCTCGTTCTGTCGTCGAACGGGCGGCGCCGTTCCCGACACCGGTCAGCCGGCCGGTTGGACCTCGAGGTCGGCGGTGTGCGGGTGGGTCAGCGCAGCCGGCCCGGTCCAGGACGTGCGGGCGACGCCGTCCGGTGAGTCGACGACGACGGCGAACCCGACCAGCCCGGCGTCGTCCGTCGGCAGCGCCGCGCGCAGATCGGCCGCGATGCGCAGTTCGTACGCCCCGTCCGCGCCGGTCCGGGCGGCGGCGACCGGACCGCTGCCGGCGACCAGCTGGACGAGCGCGTCGGGGACCGGGGTGCCGTCGGCGCGGGTGATCACGCCGCGGGCGGCGACCGGCTCGGACAGCTCGGCGGAGTTGGAGATGCCGGGCACCAGCGTGGGGGCGGGCGCGGGCGTCGCGGCGGGCGCGGGCGTCGCGGCGGGCGCGGGCGTCGCGCCGGGCTCGTCCGGATCAGCGCCGGTGCAGCCGGCGACCAGCACGGCCGCGACGACGGCGGCGGGCGTCCGGAACGCCATACGCCGAGTGTAGGCGCCCGCGCGCGGCCCGGCCGGCGTCTCGCATGGTGAGAGCCGGCTCACAGTAACGGAACTGTAACCGGGCCGGCCCCGACCGGTCGGCGGTGCGACCGTGTAACCGGGCCGGTCCCGGACAGCGGCGCCCACGTGCGGTGTCAGCGACCCGCCGCCGCCCGGGCGAAACGGTGCCGCCGCTGGACGACGGACCGGGCGTGTCAGACACGGGCCGCCGGCGTGTCAGCGACCGGACAACGGCTGCGGCGACAGCGGACAACGCCTGTCCGCCCGGCCCGGCGCCGCATCGGCCGACATCGATCCGGCCGCCGCGCTGAGCGGCGATGCGCGGCGTTGACACTGGTCAGCGGCCCGGCCTCTACTGGCGCCAACCCGCCGCCCCGGCAGCAGCACCGCAGAGCCGAACCACCGAGAGAGGACGGAAGCAATGACGCTCCCACCCACGGCCCGCCGCCTCGCGGCCCGCCGCGGCATCCAGGCCGGCCTGGCGCTCTGCGTGGGCGCCAGCCTGGCGGCCTGCGCCGGCAGCGCCGACCCCGAGGAGTCCGCCGACGGCGGCGGGGACGCGCAGACGGTCTCGTTCCGCTCCTGGAGCCCGATCGAGCAGACGACCCGCCAGATGATCGACACCTTCACCGAGGCGAACCCGGACGTCACCATCGACTCGACGATCTTCAACTACCCGGAGTACATCGTCGACCTGCAGACGCGGGCGTCGTCGGGGACGATGCCGGACATCGTCGGGTTGCAGCCGGGCGCGCTGACCCAGCAGTACCGCGAGAAGCTGATGCCGCTCGAGCAGTGTGCGGCCGACACCTGGGGCGACGACTGGGAGAGCAAGTTCCACCCGGTCGGCCTCGAGCAGGCCCGCATGGGCAACCCCGACGGCGACGAGCACTACTACGCGCTGCCGCTGCTGGTGCAGACGGTGAATCTGTGGGCGAACTCGGAGCTGCTCGACGCGGCCGGGATCGAGCCGCCGGCGACGTGGGACGACCTGACGGCGGCCGTCGCGACCCTCGGCGACGCCGGTGACGCGGCGCCGTTCCTGCTGCCGGCGAAGGACGCCTGGCTGCGCAACGTCGTGTTCCTGCAGATCGCCAACAACCTCGAGCCGGGCCGCGTCTACCAGGCCGAGAACGGCGAGGTCCCGTGGACGGACGCGCGCATCGTCGAGGCGTTCGACTACTGGAGCCGGCTGTTCACCGAGGGCATCGCCCAGGACGGCGCGCTCGCGCTCGACTCGTACCCCAACGGCGTCAACCAGTTCGAGGCCGGCAACGCCGCGATGATCCCGCTCGGCGCCTGGTGGATCCAGCAGTCCGACCCGTCGAAGACGGAGATCGCGCCGCTGTCGGAGGGCATGTCCGGCTACGAGCCGTTCCTCTTCCCGACGCTGCCCGGCGGCGCGCCCGAGTCGCAGCTGGTCGGCGGCATCGACGTCGCGCTGGGCATCTCCGCCGACGCGGCCAACCCGGACCTCGCCTGCGAGGTGCTCACCGACTGGATCGCCGGCGACGGCGGCCAGGTGCTGATCAACACGTTCAACGACCTGCCCGCGGTGACCGGCCTGGACCCGGAGGAGTTCACCAGCGACAAGCAGGAGCAGATCTGGAACCAGCTCACCCAGGACTGGATGCCGAACGTGCAGTGGTCGCGCTACTTCGAGAGCCCGGAGATCGACACCGCCGTCGCCGACGCGCTCGCCGGCGTCGCCGCCGGTCAGCTGACCCCGCAGCAGGCCGCCGAGTCGGTCCAGTCGGTCCAGGACCAGCAGGGCTGATGGCCGCGTCCACGTCCCACGTCCCGGCGACCCGACCCCCCAGGGTCGCCGGGGCCCGCCCGCGCCGCCCGGCCGGCCGGTTCACCCGCGAACGCCTGGTGGCGCTGGGCTTCATCGCCCCGGCGGTCGTGCTGTTCGCCGTCTTCGTGGTCTACCCGATCGTCTTCAACGTGCAGTCCAGCCTGCTCGACTGGGACGGCGTCAGCACCGGCACCCCGGTGGGCCTGGACAACTACCGCGACCTGTTCGCCGACCCGACGTTCCACACGACGCTGCGGAACTCGGCGTTCTGGATCGTGCTGACGATCGTCCCGCAGGCGGCGCTCGGGTTCGCGCTGGCGTGGCTGCTGAACACCCGGCTGCGCGGCCGGACGGTGTACCGGACGCTGTTCTTCCTGCCGGCGGTGCTGTCGCCGGTGGTCGTCGGCATCGTGTGGCAGCGGCTGCTGGACCCGTTCAACGGCGTGCTCGCGCAGCTCGGCCGGGCCACCGGGATCGACCTGCTGACGCGGTCGTACCTGTCGGACCCGTCGACGGCGATCTTCGCGGTGATCGTGGTGAACGTCTGGATGTGGACGGGGTTCTCGATGCTCTTCTACCTCGCCGGGCTGCAGCTGGTCGACCACAGCGTCGTCGAGGCGGCCCGCATCGACGGCGCGACCGGCTGGCAGCTGATCCGCCGCATCGTGCTGCCGCTGCTCAAGCCGACCCATCTGGCGCTGCTGCTGCTCGGCATCATCGGCTCGCTGAAGACCTTCGAGCTGGTGTGGGTGCTCACCGAGGGCGGCCCGAACCACGCGTCCGAGCTGATGCCGACGTACCTGTTCAAGCAGGCGTTCCAGCTGCAGTCGTTCGGCTACGGCGCCACCATCGCGGTCGTCCTGCTGGTCGTCGCGGTCGGCTCGTCGCTGGCGATGCTGCGCACGTTCGGCTCCGGCTTCATCACGGGAGACCGCTCATGAGGCGCCGCATACGCGACGTGGACGCGCCGCCGCGCTGGGCGCACTGGGTGCTCGGCCCGCTCGCGGTGCTGTGGATGATCCCGGTCGTCATGGTCATCGGCATCTCGCTGCTGCCGACGTCGAACCCGTCGACGACCGGGCTCGGGCTGGTGCCCGAGGAGCCGACGCTGCGCAATTACGTGACGATCTTCGAGACGAACCCGATCGGGCGGCACCTGGTCAACAGCCTGCTGGTGTCGGTGCCGTCGATCGTGCTGGTGCTGCTGCTCGGGTCGATGACGGCGTTCGCGCTGGCCCGGCTGCGGGTGCCGTTCAAGGGCGTGGTGTTCGTCGGGCTGATCCTGGCGCTGGTGCTGCCGATGGCCGGCGTCGTGACGGCGATGTTCAAGATCCTGCAGGGGCTCGGCCTGTACGACAACCTGCTCGGCCTCGTGCTGGCCTACACCGCGCTGGGGCTGCCGTTCGCCGTCATCATGATCCGCACCACCTACCTCGCCATCCCGGACGAGACGTACGAGGCGGCACTGGTGGACGGATCGTCGACGTGGACGATCTTCTGGCGCATCTACTTCCCGCTCGGCAAGGCCGCCGCCGCCGTCGTCGTGGTGTGGCAGCTGATGATGAGCTGGAACGACTTCCTGCTGCCTCTGGTCGCGATCGGCGACAACGACCTCAAGCCGCTCACGCTGGTGCCGCTGGCCTACCGCGGCATCTACCTGAGCCAGCCGGGCGCGCTGTTCGCCGTGCTGGTGCTGATCTCCGTACCCATCGTAGTGGTGTACCTGTCGGTGCAGCGCTACCTGGTCAACGGGCTGGCGGGGTCGGTCAAGTGAGCTTCCTGGGCATCGACCTCGGCACGACCGGCTCGCGGGTCGCGGCGTACGACGCGGACGGCCACGAGCTGGCGGCGCGCTCGCAGCGCACGGCGGTCGTCCGGCCGGCGCACGGCCGCGCGGAGATCGACGCCGACGCGGTCCGGGCCGCCGTGGTACGGCTGGTCGGCGAGGTCGTCGCGGACCCGGCCGTCGCCGCGGATCCGGTCGAGGCGCTGTCGTTCTCGACGCTCGGCGAGGCGATCGTGCCGGTCGGGCCGGACGGCGCGGCGCTCGGGCCGGCGCCGCTGAGCATGGACCAGCGCGGCGCGGCGTCGGCGGAGAAGCTGGCGGCCGCGCTCGGCGACGAGCACGTGCAGCGGCTCACCGGCCAGCCGCTGCACCCGATGTTCTCGGTGCACAAGATCCGCGAGCTGCTGCCCGGCGGCGCGCTCCCGGCGGCCGTGCGGACGGTCGACGACCACGTGGCCGGCTGGTTCGGCGCGGCACCGGCGATCGACCTGACGATGGCGGCGCGGACCGGCGCGTACGACGTGGGCGCCGGGCGCTGGTCGGACGAGATCCTCGGCGCGCTGGACGTGCCGGCGGCGCTGCTGTCCGAGCCGGTCCCGGCCGGGACGGTGATCGGCGCGGTGACGGCGGACGCGGCGGCGGCGACGGGGCTGCGTCCGGGCACTCCGGTCGTCGCCGGGGCGCACGACCAGGCGGCCGCGTTCCTCGGTGGCGGTGGGCGGGCGGGGGAGCGGTCGGTGTTCTCCTTCGGCTCCAGCGACTGCCTCACGGTCGGGACGGCCGCGCGGCCCTCGCGGCTGCTCGGGACCGGCCTGGCGACGTACCCCGTCGGGCCGGACCTGTGGGTGACGCTGGCCGGGACCGCGGCGGGCGGGTGGGCGCTGGACTGGTTCGCCTCGCTCGTGCACCACGACCGCGTCGACCCGTGGGCGTCGCTGTTCGACCTGACGGCGACGCCGCCGCCCGCGCTGCTCGTCCTGCCGTACCTCGCCGGGTCCGGCACGCTCGACAACGACCCGAAGGCCCGCGGCGCGCTGCTCGGGCTCACGCTGGAGACGACGACGGCGCAGGTGGCGCGGGCGTTCGTCGAGGCGTCCGGGTACGAGCTGGCGAAGATCCGGGCCGCGCTGGCCGAGCGTGGCATCGCCGGCACGGACGTGTACGCCGTCGGCGGCGGGTCGGCCAATCACAGCGCCCTGCAGGCCCGGGCCGACGCCGCCGGGCTGCGGCTGCGCGCCGTCACCAAGGACGCGTCCAGCCGCGGCGCCGCGCTGCTGGCCGCCGTCGGGGCCGGGGTCCACGACGGCGTCGGCGCGCTGCCGGCGCCCCCCGTCCTGCACGACGCCCGGCCCGGGCCCGAGCACACCGCCTGGTACACCCGCCAGCGCGAGACCTTCGGCAGCCTCTACCCGCTGCTGCGGACCGTCAACGATTCGTTCACTGCCCTGGAGGAGACCGCATGACCACGCTCGACACCTTCGACCTGCAGGCCGCCCGGGAGAGCGTGCTCGCCTACTGCCTGGAGTCGGTCGAACTGGGCCTGAACTTCAACACACAGGGCAACATCAGCGTCCGCATCCCCGGCACGGAGACCTTCCTCATCACCCCGACCGACCTCGAGTACGACAAGATGACGCCGGCCGACCTCGTGGTGGTCGATAAGGACGCCAACGTCGTCGACGGGCGGCTGCAGCCGTCGTCGGAGGTGACGGTGCACCTGGCGGTGTACGCGGCGCGGCCGGACGTGCAGGCGATCGTGCACACCGAGCCGACGTTCGCCAACGTGTTCGGCGTGCTCGGCGAGCCGATCCGCGGCGCGCTGGTGAACATGGTCATCTACACCAAGGGCGACGTGCCGATCATGCCGTTCGCGCTGAGCAACTCCACCGAGTTCGGCGTCCAGATGGCCGAGTACCTCAAGGACCGCAACGCCGTCGTCTGGGCCAACCACGGGCTGCTCACCGTCGGACCGAACCTGCGCGACGCGTTCAAGACGACGGTCGCGGTGGAGAGCGCGGCGAAGGTGCTCACGCACGCCCGCGCGATCACGTCCGACCCGATCGTGCTGGACTACGCGTCGCTCGGCATCACCCACACACTGTGACCCCTTGCTCAGCCGAGCACGTTGCGGGCGGCGTCGAGCGGGATGCAGCCGCAGGTGGTGCCGTAGGCGATGTCGTAGTCGATCTCCAGCAGCCGCGGCGGCAGGCCGGGGTTGTTGATGCGCTCGGTGAGCAGCTGCACCACCCGCGCCGCCAGCGTCGTCGCCGGCGCGACCGCGTTGGTCGGGACGATGCCGGTGGTCCCGACGCCGGGGATCTGGTCGAACGTCGTCAGCACGATGTCGGACGGGATCTTCAGCCCGAGCCGGACCGCCGCCGACAGCACGCCCCAGAACATCAGGCTGTTCGTCGACAGCACCCCGAACGGCGGCTCCAGCGTCCGGAACAGCGCGTACGCGGCGGTCTCGGCCTCCTCGGCCGTCGTCAGGCCGGCCAGCACGTGGTTCTCCGTCCCGGTCCGGCCGACCACCCGGTGGAACGCGGTGTGCCGGTTGCGCAGCGTCGACACGCCGAGGTTGCCGGCCACCAGGCAGACCCGCTGCACGTGGTGCTGCTCGATCATGTGCAGCGTCAGCGACTCCGCCGCCCGGCGGCTGTCGGGCAGCACGTGGTCGACCAGCCCGCGCACCGACGGCACCGTGCGGTCGACCACCACCGTCGGGATCTGCTGGGCGAAGTCCGGCAGGCCCGGCGCGCCGGTCGGGAAGATCACCAGGCCGTCGACCTCGAGCCGGCGGTAGGCCTGCAGGATCTCCTCCTCGATGTGCAGGTCGTCGTCGGAGTCGCTGGACACCAACGTCGGGCTGACGGTGGCCAGCCGCTCCTGCAGCGCCCGGCTGACCGCCGCGAAGTAGTCGTTGCGCACGTCCGGGAAGATCAGCCCGACGACGCCCGTGCGGCGCTTGCGTCCGCGCGGGCGGCCCTCGCCGCCGGCGCCGAGCTCCTCGATGGCGGCCTCGACCGCCTGCCGGGTGGCCGCGGCGACGTGCGGCTCGGCGTTGATGACCCGCGACACCGTCTTGACGGACACGCCTGCGCGGGTCGCGATGTCGGCCAGGCGCAGGGTGCGCCCGCCGGCTCCCGTCACGTGCGGACCGTCCACTGCACCGCCCCCGTCTTCTCCCGATTCACGTCCCCGGAGCTGCCATGACGCTCGTCACGAACCGTACCCTGCTCGACGTCGCCGCCGGTGCCGGTTTCGGCGTGGGCGCCTTCAACGTCGCCGACCTGACCATGGCGCAAGCCGTGCTGGACGCGGCCCGCGCGACCGACGCGCCGGTGATCGTCGAGACGCTGGCCGGCTCGCACCCGTCCGGTTCCGACGAGGTGTTCTGGGGGCTGCTGCTCCGGCTGATCGACGAGTACCCGGAGGTGCCGGTCGCGCTGCACCTCGACCACGGGCCGACGTTCGAGACGTGCGTGCGGGCGATCTCGGCCGGGTTCAGCAGCGTGATGATCGACGGTTCGCTGGACGCGTCCGGGCGGCCGGCGTCGTTCTCCGCGAACGTCGAGGTGACGCGTTCGGTCGTCGAGTACGCGCACGCGCGGGGCGTGTCCGTCGAGGGCGAGCTGGGGACGATCGGCGGCTCGAAGGACGGGACGGCGCGGGCCGAGATCGTGCTGGCCGACCCGTCCGAGGCTCTGGCGTTCGTGTCGGCGACGGGGGTCGACGCGCTCGCCGTCGCCGTCGGCACGTCGCACGGCGCGTACAAGTTCACCGCCCCGCCGGACGGTCCGATGCTGCGGCTGGACCTCGTCGCCTCCATCGCCGCGCTGGTGCCGGACACCCACCTCGTCCTGCACGGGTCGTCGTCGCTGCCGGACGCTCTACGCGAGCGGGTGAACGCCGCCGGGGGCGCCGTCCCGTCGTCGTGGGGCGTGGCGGACGAGGAGAAGGTGCGGGCGATCGAGCTCGGCGTGCGCAAGATCAACCAGGGGATGGACCACTACCTCGCCTACACCGCCGGCGTTCGCGGGGCGCTCGCCGCGGACCCCGCCTGCGTCGACCCGGCCGTCTACCTGGCCGCCGGCCGCGAGTCGGCGCGGCGGCTGCTCGAGGAGCGCATGGTGCTGTTCGGCCAGGCCGGCCGGGCGCCGCTCTACCGCTGACGCCGCGTCCAGGTGGCGGCCCGCCCGACACCGTCGGCCTCGACCTCGCCGGAGACCTTGAGGGAGTCGAGCGCGAGCCGGATGGTCTGGTCGCTGACACCCGGCAACGCGATGCGGATGTCGGCGATGCGGAAGGTCGGCGGCGCGTGATACCGCACGTACTCGCGGACGCGGTCCTGTTTGCTGCCACCCGACCGCGCCGCGGCCGTGACCGTGGCGAACTCCTCGTAGCCGCGGCGCACGACCGTGACGAAGTAGCGAAGCCACGGCCACGGGTCGTGCCGGCTCTCGTGCCAGCCGCTGGTCGAGGCCAGGAGCGCGGCATAGTAGGCATCGGACGACTTCGCGATCATCGTCTCCAGCGAGACATAGCGCGTCATGCCGTAGCCGGCGTCCTGGAGCAGTGCGTTCGTGAGCGCCCGGGTGATGCGTCCGTTGCCGTCGAGGAACGGGTGGATGGTGAGCAGGTCCAGCGCGAACAGGCCGACGAGAACGACCGGGTGGTGCCGTCCCGCTTGCTGCGCGGTGGCGAAGCGGCCGATCAGCTCGTTGACGTAGAACGGCGTCTGCTCGGCCGGGACCGGGGTGAACCGCTTGACCCGGGTGCCGTCGGGCAACCGGTCGACCACCAGGTTGTCGGACGGTTTGAACGCGCCGCCCGACGCCTCGGTGTAGGCGAAGAGCAGCCGGTGCAGGTGCAGGAGGAGCCCGGCGTTCAGCGGCTGCCACGGCTCCCGGTAGAGGTAGTCCAGCGCGGCACGATAGCCGGCCAACTCCTGTTCGCTGCGGGTCCGCAGGCCCTCGGCCTGTCCCGCGACGATCGCCGCAGCCCGGGCACGGTCCGCCACGACGACCCCTTCGATGGCCGAGGACGCCTCGATGCTGGCCACCCGGGCGCGGTCGGCCAGGCTGGTGAGCAGCTGGGGGAGCTTGTCGGCGAACAGCGCCTCGGTACCGCGCCCGGTGTCGACCACTCGCAAGTCGTTGACCAGTGTGAACGGCACACTGCCCACGAGTGAGTCGAGGTCGGCGAAGGACTGCACCGAACCTCCTAGGGAACTCCCTAAACTGACTAATTCAGGCTACAGATTAGCATCTTTAGGGAGTTCTTGCCTTGTCGAGCATCCGGCGCGGGCCGTCGGTCAGCGCTTGCCGCCGCCGAGCAGGCCGCCGAGGGAGCCGAGGAGGTCGCCCAGGCCGCCGCCGGAACCGGAGCCGCCGCCACCGAGCAGGCCGCCGAGGATGTCGGCCAGCCCGCCGCCGGACTGGGCCTGCTGCGACGGGGCCGCGTTGCCGCCGCCCTTGACCTTGCCGGCGAGGTAGGACAGCACGATCGGGGCGAGCATCGGCAGCAGCTTGCCGATGAGGTCGGAGCCGCCGCCCTTGCTGTTGAACCCGGCCAGCTGGTTGACGACCTGGTCGCGGTTGCCGCCGAAGACGTTGCTGACGATCTTCTCGCCGTCGTCGGTGTTGACGCGGCCGAGGTCGACGCCGCCGTCGACGAGGTCGTCGTCGTGGTCGTCGAGGGCCTTGGCCAGCGACGCGGCGCCGTCGGCGTCCTGCGCGTTGGCCTGCATGCCGCCGATCAGCGCCGGCAACGCCTGCCGGGTCGCCTGCTCGGCGGTGTCCTCGTCGACGCCGAGAGAGGCCGCGATCTGGTCGATCGGGAGCCGGGCCAGCAGGTCGTCGATGTCCATGGTGTGCCTCTCGGTCGAGGGTCGCGAGTCTGCGACGAGTATGCCGCCGCGCCGTCTCGCCCGCGACCCGTTCGGCCTGGTGAGATCCGCCGGCCCGCCCGGATAGGGTGTCGGCGCGGGCACCCGGATTCGGGAGAGAGTGGCATGACGGCGGCAGAGTGGGCGCAACGGGTGCCGGCGGACCGGTTCCCGGACGTCCGGCACGAGCTGGACGAGCAGGTGCTGCGCGCGGCGCCCGGCTATGCCGAGTCGGTGCGGCGGCTGCTCGACGAATACGCGGCCGCGGCGCTGGCCGACCGGCAGGGGCAGGCCGCCTCGAGTCCGGCCATGGCGGCCCGGGCGCTGTGGCGGGGCGCCGGCCGCGTGCGCGTGACGGCGCTGGTGCTCAGCCTGGCCTTCACGCTGGGCGCCTACACACTGGTGTGGGGCCTGAAGCCGCGCAACCGGCTCACCCTGGTCGAGGCGCAGCCCTACGTCGCGCTGGACCTCGCCGTCGCCGCCGTCGCCACGTTCGTGTGGGCCGCGCCGGCCTGGCGGGGTGTCCGGCCGCCGGGGCCGCAGCAGCGGCTGGCGGTGGTGCTGGCCCTGATCGGGTGGCCGCTATGCGTGGCACTGCTGCTGAACCTCGGCGACGACGGCATCGAGCCGCGCTGGGCGCTGCTCACCTGCGCCGGTGCCGTCGCCTCCGGGGTCGCGCTGATCCCGGTGCTGCGGGCCCGGTTCACGCCCTTGGATCGGCTGTACCAGGACCGGCTCGCCGCCGCCTATGCCGCCCTCGGCGACGAGCAGCGGGCGCTGCTCGCCGCCGAGTACGCGGCCGCCGCCGACGTGCTGCGGCGGCGGGGCATCGAGACCGGACCCGACCCGTCCGGCCACCACCTGCCCGGGGCGTGGCTGCTGGCCGCCCGGACCACGGAGGCGGCGCGCTAGCCCAGCACCCCGGCGAGCAGCCCGATCGCCAGCAGCTTCAGCAGCCAGTCGCCGCCGTGGACGGCGGCGGTGCGCCACGGCACGCCGTCGTGGAACATGGCGCCGGTCCACAGCACCAGCGGGAACCCGACCCACAGCACCAGGCCGAGCAGCAGCCCGCCGCCCGCCGAGGTGACGTCGGCGGCGGCCGCCACGCCGACGACGACGGCGGCCAGGACGAGGGCGCGGACCACCTCGACGACCGGCAGCTGCCAGGCCGCCCGCCGCGGCGGGGGACCTCCGGCGGCGGCCGGCGCGCCCACCACGCCGTAGTAGACGAACCCCAGGAGGAACGCCGCGAGGGCGCCGAGCGCGACGGCGGCGAGCGACACGTCAGGCATCGGAACCGCCCTCCAGCCCGGCCTTGAGGCCGTCGAGCCGCTCGCGCCAGAACGCCTTCATCGACGCCGCGACGTCGGCGTCGGCCAGCCGGACGTGCGAGACGGTGACGCGGCTGCGGCCGGCGTCGCGGACGTCGAACACGAGGTGCACGCGCGACGGGCCGCCGTCCCAGTCGAACCGCGCGGACGCGGGACGGGTCGCCGTGCGCTCGGTCAACTTGCCGTCGGGCAGCCAGGCCGCCCGCTGCGCCGGGTCGACGACGGCGTCGTAGAGGCGCTCGGCGCCCACCGCGACGGTCCGCGAGACGCTGACGGTGAAGCCGTCGTCGTGCTGCCCGACGGCGCGGCCGAGCCGGGCCCGCTCGTAACTACCGACGACGGCCTGCGCGTTCCACGCCAGCGGCACGACGCCGAGCTGGTCGGCGACCCAGCGGGCGGTCTCGCGGTGCGGCTTGTCGGCGGCGCCCCACTCGTCGAGGAGGTCGAACCACTCCTCCCAGCCGCGGCCGGTGCGCTCGCGGATGGTCTCGTCGGACGTGGCGAGGACGGGCTTCGCGGCGGCCTCAGCGGGCCCGGTCGCGGTGCCGGCGAGCAGGACGGCGCGCGCCGCGGTGTAGCTCTCGCCGGTCTTGGCCATGCGCGAGCGGACGAGCTGCTTGAAGGATCGTTGCCTGGTCATCGGTGTTCCTCTCGTCGGCGGCCCGACGCGACTCACGCTCGCGACGTCCGCCGGAAAGGACACACCGAACCGGCATCCCGAGGACTCGAGCCCCCTTTGCCCTCGCTACCGCCGGTGGCGTGAGCACCGGAACCGAGGGTTGGGCGCGGGACGGCGCCACGACGGCCACCCTACACCCAGGCGATCGAGGCGTCGATGAGCCGATGGGCGAGCGCGGCGAACGCCGGGTTGGTCTCGCGGTAGTACGGCGCCGCCATCAGCCCCTTGGCCAGCGCGTAGCCGCGGGCCCGCGCCCACGCGTCGTCGTCGGGAGCGAGCTCGGCGCGGAAGACGTCGCGGGCGCCGCCGCTGAGCACGCACCACGCGGGCAGCAGGTCGTACGCGCCGTCGCCGGAACCGGCGGCGCCGAAGTCGAGCACCGCGGACAGCGCGCCGCCGGTCGCCAGCAGGTTCACCGGCAGCAGGTCGCCGTGCACCCACACCCGCTCGCCGTCCCACGTCTCGGCGGCCAGCGCGGCCTCCCAGACGGCGATCGCGGCGGCCGCCTCGGCGGGGTCGAGCAGCGTCGCGACGGTGGACCGCACGGCATCGTCGTCATCGGCGAGCGGCCGCACCCCGCGCCCGTCCGGCACGCCGTCGACCGGCATCGAGCGCAGCGCGCGGACGAACCCGGCCAGCCGGGCCGCCGCATCGGCGTCGTCCACCGGGCCGCCGGGCGCCACCGGCACGCCGTCGATCCACCGGTACACCGCCCAGACGAGCGGGAACTCCTCGACCGGCGCACCGGTCACGACCGGCTCCGGTATCGCCAGCGGCAGCCCGGCGGTGGCGAGCCGCGGCAGCCACTCCAGCTCGGCCTCCAGGTCGGCGGTCGACGACGGCACCAGCGGCAGCCGCACCGCGAGCTCGTCGCCGAGCCGGTAGATCGCGTTCACCGTCCCCGCCGACCGGACGGGGAACAGCGGCAGCCCGGTCCACCGCGGGAACTGCGCGTCGACCAGGCGGCGCACCAGCGCGACGTCGATCGCGACCTGGCCGGCATGCATGCGCGGCGTCATGCCCGCACCGGCCCGGCGCGCAGCACCCCGCGCACCTCGTCGACGGTGATGGTGTGCGGGTCGAAGTCGGTCAGCCACCACGTCGCGCCGGCCGCCGCGTACGCGGCGAGGTCGGCGTCGGCCGGCAGCCCGACGGCGACGTCGTACGGCCCGTCGGCGCCCGCATCGGCGCGCAGCCGCCGGACGGTGCCGAGGGCCTCCGCGAGCTGGTCCGGGTGGTCGAGGTTGACCGGGAAGAAGCCGTCGTGGCGTGCGGCCCGGCGCAGCGGCGCGGCGTTGCCGGGGAAGCCGGCGATCCACACCGGGAGGTCGCCGGGCGCCGGCTCGAACACGATGTCGTCGACGACGTAGTGCTCGCCGCGGTGCCGGACGGGCGCGCCGGACCAGGCGGCGCGCAGCACGGCCAGCGACTCGTCCAGCATGGCCGCCCGGACGCGGTCGTCGAGCTCCTCGCCGGTGCGGGAGAACTCCTCGCCGAACCGGTCGCTGCCCAGGCCGGCGCCGAGGATGAACCGGCCGCCGGAGAGCCGGTCCAGCGACGCGGTCTCACGGGCCAGCTTGACCGGGCGGCGGCGGGCCAGCGGCGTCACCATCGGCCCGAACCGCAGCCGCTCGGTCACCGCCGCGACGGCGGCGAGCGTGATCCACGGGTCGGCCGCCGCGCGCACCGGCGCACGCCAGCGCAGGTGGTCCCAGACGAACAGGCCGTCCCAGCCGGCCTCCTCGGCCGCCAGCCGTACTACGACGGCGGGGTCGGCGAGCTCGTCGAACAGCGGCAGCCACAGGCCCGAGCGCAGCGTCATCGGGACACCGTAACGGTCGCCGTCGCCCTCAGGGTGTCACTCGACCGTACGCAGGATCTGCTCGATCGACGTGGTGCGCGAGCGCAGCTCCGCGACATCGGAGGCGGTGCGCTGCTGGGCGTCGAGCGAGGTCTCGGCGAGCTGCTCGTACCGTCCCACCAGCTGGCGCAGTTGGTCCTCCTGGGCGGCGACCAGCCGGGTCTTGCGCATCTCGAGGAACGTCGCCATCGACGCGCCGACGAGGAAGATCACCAGGGCGACCACGCCCAGGAAGATCATCGCCGCCGGCCAGGTGATGTCGTCCATCAGGACTCCTTGGAAGTGAGGGTCTGGGCCGCGGTGGCCAGTGCCTCCGCGGTCAGGTGCAGGTCGAAGGCGGTGACCTCGTAAAACTTCATCGCCTTGCCGTCGTCGGACAGCTCCAGCCGGCCGGCGACCAGCCCGGCCGCCTCGAGTTTCTGCAGGTGCATGTGCAGCAGCGGGCGGCTGACGCCGATCTCGCGGGCCAGGTGGCTGACGTAGTCGCGCCCGCCGGCCAGCGTGGCGACGATGCGCAGCCGGATGGGGTTGGCGAGCGCGGCGAGCATCTCGACCAGCTGGTCGCCACTCGGCGCGTCGGCCATCAGGACCCTCCGACAGGTGTTAGGAAAAGCTGACAGGTGTCACGCTACGCTGAAACGAGGCCGGGACGCAAGAGTGCTTTCGCCGGCGGCGAACCGGACTCCCGGAACCGGGGCCGGCGCGGTTAGCGTGGCTCCATGAGCGGCCCGGAGGAACGCGAGGAGCGGCCGACGCCGCTGCTGCGCACGATGGTCGGCGACGTCCTGCGGCGCACGCGGCAGGAGCAGGGCCGCACGCTGGCCGACGTCGCGTCCGACGCCAAGGTCTCGATGCCCTACCTGTCCGAGCTCGAACGCGGCCGCAAGGAGGGCTCGTCCGAGGTGCTCGCGGCGGTCTGCGACGCGCTCGGCCTCGAGCTGTCCGACCTGCTCGGCGCCGTCCGGCGCGACCTCGTCGAGCACCGCGCCACCGTCATCCGGCTCGACACCGTCCGTGCGCTGCGCCGGCGCGACCCCGTCCGCCGTCCGTCGGCCGGCCGGGGCGGCGACGTCCTCCTGCTCGCGGCGTGACGACGCGCCCGGCCGCGTGAGCAGCCGGGCGCGTCGGGTGTTCCGTCAGCCGTAGGTCGCGCCGGCCGGCACCGCCTTCCGGCTGTCGATGATCCGGTCGGCGAGGCCGTAGGCGACCGCCTCGGCCGCGTCGAACGTCTTGTGGCGGTCGGTGTCGGCGCGGATCTTCTCCACCGGGTGACCCGTGTGCCGGCTGAGCACCGCGTCCATCTCGGCCCGCACCTTCGCCACCTCCTTGGCCTGGACGGCGAGGTCGGGCAGCGTGCCGCGGGCCTGGCTGGACGGCTGGTGCAGCATGACCTTCGCGTGCGGCAGCACGAACCGCCGCCCGGGCGCGCCGGCCGCCAGCAGCACCGCCGCGGTCTCCGACGCCTGACCCATGCAGGTGGTCGCCACTGGCGGCGTCACGAACTGCATGGTGTCGTAGATCGCGGTCAGCGCGCTGTACGTCCCGCCGGGGGAGTTGATGTACAGCCCGATCTCCAGCTCCGCGCTGACCGACTCGAGGTGCAGCAGCTGGGCCATGACGACGTTCGCGACGCCGTCGTCGATCGGCGTGCCGATGAAGACGATGCGCTCGTTCAGCAGCCGCGAGTAGATGTCGAAGGCCCGCTCGCCCGTCGGTGTCTTCTCGATCACCGTCGGGATCGTGTACTGGCTCATGCGCCCACCCCCACGACCGGGCGCCCGGACGTGGGCCGGACGTCGTCCATGCGCTCGACGATGTGGTCGATGAAGCCGTAGGCCAGCGCCTCGTCGGCGGTGTACCAGCGGTCGCGCTGGCTGTCGGCCTCGATGCGCTCCGGCGTCTGGCCGGTGTGCTCCGCCGTCAGCCTCGTCATGAGCGTCGACGTGTAGGCGAGCTGCTGCGAGTAGATCTCGATGTCCGCCGCCGTGCCGCCGAACCCGGCCGAGCCCTGGTGCATGAGCACCTGCGCGTGCGGCAGGCTGAACCGCTTGCCCGGGGTGCCGGCGGTGAGCAGGAACTGCCCCATGCTCGCCGCTAGTCCCATGGCCAGCGTGCTGACGTCGTTCGGGATCAGCCTCATCGTGTCGTAGATCGCCAGCCCGGCGCTGACCGAGCCGCCGGGAGAGTTGATGTAGAGGCTGATGTCGCTGCGCGGGTCCTCCGCCGACAACAACAGCAGTTGCGCGCAGAGCCGGTTGGCGATCTGGTCGTCGACCTCGGTGCCCAGGACGATGATCCGTTGGTGCAGCAGCCGGGTGGCGAGCTGGTCGTCCAGTGTCCCGGTGAGCGGTCCCGCGTTCGTCATGTGTGTCTCCCTTCTGCCCTCGATCATTCGCCGGGCGGGAGCGCCGCTCCAACAGAATCTGCTGGCAGCAGAGGCGGCGGCCGGGATCAGCCGCGGCGGCCCCAGACGAGGTACGCGACGGGGCCGGTGGGCTGCACGGCCAGCGCGGGCCACCACAGCGCCTTCGGCCCGCGGACCTGGGCGGACGGACGGCGCGCGAGGTCGGCCGCCGCGAGCGCGGTGAGCACCACCTCGGCGGTGCCCACCGCGATGATCGCGGTGCGCTGCGCGGTGGAGAGGTCGCTCCACCGCCGGGTCGACGCCATGCCCCGACGCTATCAGCGCACGCGGTCGTAGGTGAGGCAGATGGCGCCCGACTCCGACGTCGCCAGGTCGCCCAGCGACCACGAGCTGCGCGGGACGCCGTCCTCGAACAGCCGGGCGCCGCCGCCCACCAGCTCGGGGCAGAGGTTCAGCGTCATGCGGTCCACCTCGCCGGCGTCGAGCAGCGTGCGGATGAGGCTCACGCTGTTCTGGATGACGATGTCGCCACCGGGCTGGGTGCGAATGGCACGCACCTCCGTGACCGGGTCGTGCTCGGCCAGCCGGGAGTTCTGCCACGGCGTCTCGGTCAGCGTCGTCGAGAACACCACCTTCTCGACGGCGTCCAGCCAGCGGGCCAGCGCGCGGTCGCGCGGCTCGGCGTTCTCGTCCTGCGCGACGGACGGCCAGAAGCCGCCGAAGCCCTGGTAGTTCTTCCGGCCGAGCAGGATCGTCGTCGCGGTGGTGGTCATCCGGACCGACTGGTCGCGCTGCGAGTCGGTGAGCGCGTGCGGCGCCACCCAGCTCATGTCGTACTCGCCGCCGGGGCCGTAGTAGCGGCCGTCCAGCGAGAGCGACAGGTTGGCGACGACGCGGCGGGTGCTGGTCTCGGTCATGATCGGTTCCTCCGATTCGGTGTCGGGCTGATGGATCGATCCTGTCGCCGTCCGGCGCCCGGAACATCTGCCACCTGGCCGATCTGATGCGACACTCCTGGGTGATGTCCGACGTCCGCCACCTGCCGCCCGAGCTGTCGTCGTTCGTCGGCCGGGCCGGCGAGCTGGCCGCCGCCGCTGCCGACGTCCGCGCGGGCCGGCTGCTCACGCTGGCCGGGCCGGGCGGGTGCGGGAAGACCCGGCTGGCGGTCCGCGTCTGCCGGGCCCTCGCCGGCGACTGGCCGGAGGTCGTGTGGGCCGGTCTGGAGGACGTGCCGGACGGCACCGGCGACGGCGTGGTCGCGCGGGTCGCGGACCGGCTGGACCTGGCGTTGCCGGACGGGCCGGACCGCGCGGGGGCGCTGGCGCACGCGCTGCGCGGACGGCGGCTGGTGCTGGCGCTGGACAACTGCGAGCACGTCGCCGCCGAGGTCGCCGCGCTGGCCGGAGCGGTGCTGGCGCGCTGCCCCGACGTCGCGTTGCTGGCCACCGGACGGGCGTCGCTCGGCGTCGCGGGGGAGCAGGTCCATCGGGTGCCGCCGCTGGATCTCGCCGACGCGCTGGAGCTGTTCCTCGACCGCGCCGGCGCGACCGGCGACCCCGCGGCCGTGGCGGGCGCGCGCCGGGTCTGCGACCGGCTGGACCGGCTGCCGCTCGCGCTGGAGCTGGCCGCCGGCTGGGCCGGCACGCTGACGCCGGCGCAGATCGCCGACTCGCTGTCCGACCCGTACGCGCTGCTCGACGGCGGCGCGCGGACGGCGGCGTTCCGGCAACGGACGCTCGAGGCGTCGATGCGGTGGAGCCACTCCCTGCTCGACGACGACGAGCGGGTGCTGTTCCGGCGGCTGGCCGTGTTCGAGCCCGGGTTCGCCGCCGACGCCGTCGTCGCCGTGGCCGGGCTGCCCGCGCCGGTGGCGCTGAAGGCGCTGCGCGGGCTGATCGACACCTCGCTGGTGGTCGCCGACGCGACCGGGCCGGTGGCGCGGTACCGCCTGCTCGGCGTCGTCCGGGCGTACGCGCGGGCCCGGCTGGACGAGGCGGGCGAGGCGGCCGCCGTCGGTGACCGTCACCTCTCCTGGTGCCTGGAGCGGGTGGACGCGCTGGCGCCGCTGCTGGAGACCGACCGCGACGCCTGGCGTGCGGCCGCCGGCGCCGAGTACCCGAACCTGCGGGCGGCCGCCGAGTGGGGACTGGGCGGCGACGACGGGACCGCCGGGGAGCGGCTGACCGCCGGGGAGCGGCTGACCGCCGGGCGGCGGCTGGCGGCCGGCCTGGCGTGGCTGTGGCACCTGGAGTCGCGCGGCGCCGAAGGGCTGACGCTGCTGCGGCGCGCCGCCGAGCGCGGGGCCGGTGAGCGGACGCCGTTGCAGGCGCGGGTGCTGACGGCGCTCGCGGTGGTGGCCGACACCGCCGTGCCGGGCGGCGACGGGTACCGCGCGGCGCACGAGGCGCTGGAGCTGCCCGCCGACCCGGCGACGGCGGCGCTGGCGCGGTCGCTGGTGGCGATCGGCTGGGTCGGCGGCGACCTCGGCCGGGCCCGGGCCGAGGCGGTCCGCGCCCGCGACGATGCGGTGGCGGCCGGCGCCGGGTTCGTCGCCGACGCGTCGCAGGCGCTGATCGGCCTCGTCCACCTGCTCCGCGACCAGCACCGCGACGCCGTCGCCGAGCTCGAACCGGCGGTCGCCGGGCTGCTCGCCCGCGGCGACCGCGCCACGGCGTCGTCGGCGCTGAGCTGGCTCGCCTCCGCCACCGCCCAACTCGGCGACGTCACCCGGGCCGCCGAGCTGGCCGAGCGCGCCGTCGAGATCGCCCAGCCGCTGCACGACGTCCACCGCATCGCCATCGCCGCCACCAGGCTGGCCGAGCTGCGCACCCTGCAGGGCCGCCCGGACGACGCGGCCGCCGTCCTGGCCCCGGTCGACGAGATCGCCGCCGGCGCCGAGCCGCCGCCGTACCTGCCCGGGTGGGAGCGGGCGCACGCGCTCGTCGCATGGCGGCAGGGCCGGCCCGCCGACGCCGTCGAGTGGAGCCGCCGCGAGCTGCGGTGGCTGCCCGATCCGCGGGAGGAACTGCTGCTGCCGGAGAGCCGGCTGGTGCTGGCGGCGGCGCTGCGGGCCGCCGGTTCGGCGTCCGCGGCGGCCGAGGCGTCTGCCCTGCTCGCCGGCCTGGCCGCCGACGACGCCGTCCGGGACCGGCCGCGGATCCGCGCCGACCTGCTCGCCGAGCAGGCGCTGTTGGCGGGCGGTGAGGCCGGGGTGCGGGCGGGTGGTGAGGCCGGGGTGCGGGCGGGTGGTGAGGCCGGGGTGCGGGCGGGTGGTGAGGCCGGGGTGCGGGCGGGTGGTGAGGCCGGGGTGCGGGCGGGTGGTGAGGCCGGGGTGCGGGCGGGTGGTGAGGCCGGGGTGCGGGCGGGTGGTGAGGCCGGGGTGCGGGCGGGCGGTGAGGCCGGGGTGCGGGCGGGTGGTGAGGCTGGGGTGCGGGCGGGCGGTGATGCCGCGTTGCGGCTGCAGCACGAGGCGCTGCGGCTGCGCGCCGAGCACGACCTCGTCCTCGGCTGCATCGACAGTCTCGGCGCGCTGGCGGCGCTGCTGGCCGCGCGGGGAGCCGCCGAGGCGGCCGGCGTGCTGGCCGGAGCGGCCGAGCGGGCCCGGGAGGCGGCGGGGCTGCCCGGCGGACCGGTGCTCCCGGACGCCACGGCCGCAGCCGCTGTCGACCCGTCGTCCGTCGAACGGGGCCGCGCCCTGCCGCTCGCCGACGCCGTCGCCTACGCGATGCGCGCCCGCGGCCCACGCCGTCGTCCGGACCATGGCTGGGCCAGCCTCACGCCCGCCGAACGTTCCGTCGTCGACCTCGCCGTCCAGGGACTGTCCAACCCGGAGATCGGCGCACGGCTGTTCATGAGCCGCGGCACCGTCAAGACCCACCTGGCGCACGTGTACGCGAAACTGCAGGTCGCCAACCGGACCGAACTGGCCGCCCTGCCGCGCGACCAGTCGCGGTGAGGCTCACCCCGGCGGCCGCCGGGATGCGCATCGCCCACGCGGCGCCGGAGCGGACCTCACCCCGGCGGTGCCGCGGATCTGGTGGCCGCACCGATGCGTTCCGGCGCGCGGATGTAGTGGTGGCCGGTCGGGCTGCGCCATCGGGTGGACCCGTCGCGATGTCGGGTGACCGACCAGCCGCCATGGTGTTTGAGCAGGTGGTGCGTGGTGCAGAGTGCGTGGCAGTTGGCCGGACTGGTGGGCCCGCCGGTCTCGAACGGCACGGCGTGGTCGACGTCGCAGGCTCGTGCGGAGCGGTGGCATCCGGGCGCGCGGCAGGTGCGGTCGCGGGCGACGATGAAGTCGGCGAGCGCCGCCGTGGGCCGGTATCTGGCGCGGCCGTGGTCGAGGAGCTGCCCCGTGCCGGGCTCGGTGCGCAGCCAGGTCCAGACCCCGGCGGCGGCGAGCTCGCGGGCGATGGCCGCGGTGATGTGCCCGTAGCCGTCGAGCTCGCCGGGGTGGTCGTCGAGGCCGATCAGCGTGCTGAAGGGCACCGTGACCTGGACGACGACGGGACGCCGCCGCGCCGTGCCCCGGATGGCGGCGCGGGAGGCGCCGCTGGGTGCGGTCGGGCTTGCCGCGCCGTGGGCCACGGGCGCGCGCATGACGCGGCCGGCAGCGTGGTCGCCGTCGCCGTCGCCGTCGCTGCGGTCGCCGGCGACGCGAGCGGGGCGTGCGCCCAGGGAGGTGGCGTGAGTGGTGCGTGCGCCCGGGGAGGTGGCGTGAGCGGTGCGTGCGCCCGGGGAGGTGGCGTGAGTGGGGCGTGCGCCCAGGGAGGTGGCGTGAGCGGTGCGTGCGCCCGGGCAGGAGGTGCGGTCGTGGTCGCGAGTGTCGCCGGTGCGGTCGCCGTCGCCAACGCCGCGGTCGCCGGACGGGCGTGCGGTGGGGCTGGCGTTGCAGGCGGCGAGCGCAGTCCAGGCGAGCTCGGCGAGGGCGTCGGCGCGGCGCTGGTCGTGGCTGCGGGCCGGTGCGCCGAGGGCGGCGTCGGCGCGTTTGGCGTCGGCCGCGGCGGAGTTCAGGGCGGTGGCGAGGGCCGTGGCGTCTTCGGCCGACAGGAGCGCCTCGAGGAAGGCCATTCCCTCGGCCGCCGGAGTGACAGCGGCGTAGCGACCCTCCCTCGCCTCCAGGTGGCGTTGGCCGGTCTCGGCCGGAGCGAGCTGATGCAGCAGCCGGATGACCAGCTTGCGCAGCGCGACCGCGTCGAGCCCCGGCGCGTCGGGGAGCACCGCGGACTCGACCCGGCGCCGGACGTCGGGGTCCTGGCCGCCGAGTTCGTCGGTGATGACCCGCGCCCGGCGCAGATCGATGGCCCCCGCCGACAGGGCAGCATGGGTGGCGGGGAAGTCGTGCACCAGCTGGAGCGCGTGGCCGACCTGGTGCTCGGCCTGCCGGGCGGTGACCTGACAACGTCCGGCGATCTCCACCGCCGTGTTCGTGACCGGGTTGAGCGACCGGTAGCCGGCGGCGTCCGGCCGCATCTGCGGGCGCGACGCCAGCTCCGCCAGCGTGGCCGCCTCGCTCGCGGCGACCCAGGCGGCCAGACGTGCCCACCGGGCGGCGGCCTCGACGAGGTCGTACGCCTCGGCCGCGCCGGGATCGAACGCCGCCAGGACGGCCGCCAGCAACGGCCCCGCCTCGCCGCCGGCGCACGGCTCGCGCGGCGGCGCGCAGTCGGCCGCCGCACCGGGCGAAGGCGCAGTCAGCAGCGTTTTATCGAACATGTAGTTGATCTTACTCGGTTCAGCCATCAAGATCAATTCGATGGATCAGGGGCGGCGCGGCCGCTGGCCGACCCGGGCCAGTCGTGGCAGGATTCTGAGGGTGACCAGCGCCACGGACGACGTTCAGCGGCTGCGCGACCTCGCCCGGCTGCGGCGCGTCCGCGACCGCATCGACCGCGAGTACGCCCAGCCGCTCGACGTCGAGGCGCTGGCCCGGGGCGCGAACATGTCCGCCGGCCACCTCAGCCGCGAGTTCAAGCGGGCCTACGGCGAGTCGCCGTACTCGTACCTCATGACGCGGCGCATCGAGCGGGCGATGATGCTGCTGCGGCGCGGCGACCTCAGCGTCACCGAAGTGTGCTTCGCCGTCGGCTGCCAGTCGCTGGGCACGTTCAGCACCCGGTTCACCGAGCTGGTCGGCATCCCGCCCAGCGCCTACCGTGCCCGCACCGCCCAGCCTGCGCCGGAGATGCCGTCGTGCATCACCAAACAGGTCACCCGGCCGATCAGGAAACGAGAAGCGCCGGCCGACGCGGCCCAACTAGCGTGACGTCCATGGACATCACCATCCACAACACGTTCCTGCCGCAGACCGACCCCGACGCCGCGCTCGCGTTCTACCGCGACGTCCTCGGCTTCGAGCTGCGCATGGACGTCGGCTACGAAGGCATGCGCTGGCTCACCGTCGGGCCGCCGAACCAGCCGGGCACGTCCGTCGTCCTGCACCCGCCGGCCGCCGACCCGGGCATCACCGACGACGAGCGCCGCACCATCCTCGAGCTCATCGCCAAGGGCACCTACGGCGCGCTCACCCTGGCCACCCCCGACCTCGACGGCGTCTTCGACCGCCTGCAGGCCAGCGGCGCCGAGGTGCTGCAAGAGCCGACCGACCAGCCGTACGGCGTGCGCGACTGCGCGTTCCGCGATCCGTCGGGCAACGTCATCCGCATCAACCAGGCATCCTGAACCGGCCGGCCAACCGGTCCTACCGCGAGGTCCTGCGCGACCGCGGCGTGGCCGGGCTGCTCGCCGGCGACCTGCTGGCCGGCGCCGGCACCGGCATGCTGCTGGTGGCGATGCCGGTGCAGACGCTGTCGATCCATGGCGACGTGCCGCGCGCCGTCGCCATTGGGCTGGTCGCGGCAGCGCCGTTCGTGCTGTCGACGATCCTCGCGTCGGTCATCGGGCTGGGCCGGGCCGGGGTGTCGCCGCGGACGCTGCTGCTCGCCGACTGCGTGCTGCGGGCGGCGACGTTCACGGTGCTCGGCGTGCTGGCGGTGACGGACCGGCTGACGCTGCCGGTGCTGATCGGCGGGCTGCTCGTGGGCTCGCTGTTCCGGCTGGCCGGGTCGAGCAGCCGCCGCCTGCTGGCCACGTCGATGGCCGGCGACGAGGGCCGGTTCGCCGTCAACGGGCTGCTCGGCCTGAACACGTCCGTCGCGCTGTACGTCGTCGGGCCGGTGCTGGGCGGCATCGTCGTCGCGTCCGCGGGCGCTGGGGTGGCGCTGCTGGCCGACGCCGCCGGGGCGCTGGTCCTGCTGGCCGCCGTCCTGCTGTCGGCGCCGAGGGACGTGGGCCCGCGGCGCCGGCTGGTCGCGGGGGAGTCGGGCTGGCGGATCCTGCGTCGCCGGCCGGTCGCCGCGCGGCTGCTGGTCGTCGTGTTCTTCTTCAACTTCCTCTACATGCCGATCGAGGTGGCGCTGCCGCTGTACGTCCGCGGGACGCTCGACGCCGGGGCGTCCGCGCTGGGCCTGTTGTGGGGCGCGCTGGGCGTCGGCGCGTTCGTCGGCGCCGCCCTCGTGAACCAGCTGCGCAACCTGCCGCAGCGGCACCTCCTCGTCGCGATCGTCGCGCTGTGGGGGCTGTGCCCGATCGCGCTCTCCGTCACCGAGGACCTCACCGCCGCGATGATCGTGTTCGGCCTCGGCGGCCTGGTGTGGGCGCCGTTCACGCCGGTCGTGTACAGCTTCGTGCAGTCCGGGCTGGCGCCCGACGAGCACCAGCCGGTCGTCACGCTCTGGACCACCGGCGCGACGGTCGCCGCGCCGCTCGGGCTGCTGGCCGGCGGGCCGCTGATCGAGCTCGCCGGGGTCACCGGCGGCCTCGTGTTGTCGGGCGCGTTGACGCTGCTCCTGGTGCCGGTCGCCGCCGTCGCCGTGCTCGGGAGACGGTAACGGGTTTGTGCCTCGCGCCCTGACGGCGGAGGATCGGTGCGCATGGACGGCTCCGCGGCGGTCGAGATCGCCTGCGACGAGTCCGGCTCCGAGGGAGAGCGGCTCGCCGGCGGCAACACCGACGTCTTCGGCTACGGCAGCGTCCGCGTCGACGCCGCCGCGGCCGCCGCCTGCGTGGCCGAGCTGCGCGCCCGCATCCGCTCGCCCGCCGTCGAGTACAAGGCCAACCACCTGCTGCGCAGCAAGCACCGGGCCGCGCTGGCGTGGTTCCTCGGCGCTGACGGACCCATTGCCGGACGCGCCCACGTCCACCTCGTCGACAAGCCGTTCCTGCTGGTCACGCGGGTGGTGGCGGCGGTGGCGGACGGTTCCGAGACCGACGCGGCCGCGCTGTACCGGGCCGGGCGGCGCGCCTTCGGGCCGCAGCGCTGGACCGCGTTCCTGACGGCGTCGAACGACCTCCTGCGCGCGGCCGGGCGGCGGCCGGCGCCGGACGACCCGGCGGCGGCGTTCACCGTCGCGGTGTCGGCGCTGCGGGCGGACGCGGGCGCGGCCGGCGACGTCGTGGCCGCCCTGCTGGCCGGGCGGCAGCGGGCCGCGGACCTGCGCGACGCGCTCGACCGCGGGCCCGGCGCGGTCCCGTCGCTGGACCCCCTCCTGCCCGCCTTCGCCCGCGTCGTCGAGCACTGGAGCGCCGGCGGCCGGCCGGTCCGGGTGCTGCACGACGAGCAGCGCATCCTGACGCCGGAGCGCGTCGCCGGGCTGAGCGCCCTGAACGGGCGGCTGGCCGGGCTGCGCTTCGCCGACTCGATCACCGAGCCGCGCGTGCAGGTCGCCGACTTCCTCGCCGGCGTGGCCCGGCGCATCGCCGAGGACGAGCTGGCCGGAGCCCACGACCCCGAGCTCGCCGGCCTCCTCCGCCCGTACGTCGACCCCGGCTCCCCCTGGGCCGACGACGCCAGCTGGGCGGCGCTGCGCCCGGCGCCGGAGTCTGTGGGAGGGTCCGGCTAGCGTCGGACCGGTGGAGCTTCGCGACCGGGTGGCCGTCGTCACCGGCGGTGCTGCCGGCGTCGGCCGGGCTGTCGTGTCGGCGCTGGCGGGACGCGGTGCCGTCGTCCTGGTCGCCGATGTCGACGGCGGGCGGTGCGCCGCCACGGTGGCCGAGGTCGAAGCGGCCGGTGGGCGCGCCACGCCGCTCGTCGTCGACGTGTGCGCCGACGACGCCGCTGAGGCCGCGGGGCGGCGGTTCCCGGACGCCGCGCCTGGCGAGTGGGGCCGCGTACTCGAGCTCAACCTGGGCGCGCCGATGCGGTTGACGCAGGCCGCGCTGGGGCCGCTGCGGGCGGCCGGCGGTGGTGCGGTCGTGAACGTGGCGTCGGGGGCGGGGCTGGAGCTGTCGCCGTACGGGTCGCCGGAGTACGGGGCGGCGAAGGCGGGCCTGATCCGGTTCACCGCCGCGGTCGCCGGGTTACGGGAACGGTTCGGGGTGCGGGTCAACTGCCTGGTGCCGGGCTGGATCGGCCTGCCGCGCGCACGCCGCACTGGCCGCCATGCCACCGGCGCAACGCGCCCGGACACCACCGTTCGTGCCGCCTGAGAGCGTTGCGGCGGCGGTGCTGCAGCTCGCCGGGTCCGACGATCTCGGCCGCGTCCTGGTGCTGCGCGGCGGGCGGGCGCCGGGGCTGCTCGACCCGGCGCCCTTCGAGTAGGCCGCGGCAGGGCGCCGCGAAAACCCCTCGCGTATGGCCCCGCCGGCACCGTAGGCTCGCGGCCGTGCGCAGCCCGGAAGCGTCCCGCTAGGGAGTGTCTGACGGATCATGGGAGCCAGGTGAGTAGCGCGGCGAGGTGGAGTGCACCAAGGTAGTTGCGGGCGTGCTTGTCGTAGCGACTGGCCAGGCCGCGCCAGTGTTTGAGCTGGCAGAAGCCGCGTTCGACGACGTTGCGTCGCCGGTAGAGGGTCTTGTCGAACCCGACCGGGCGCCCGCCGGCTGAGCCGCGGCGGCGTCGGTTGGCCTGCTGATCGGCCGGTTCTGGAATGGTGTGGGCGATGTTGCGGCGACGGAGCAGTTCCCGGTTCGCGCGCGAGCTGTAGCCCTTGTCGGCCAGCACGTAGTCCGGCCGGGTGCGTGGCCGCCCGCCTGCGGGCCTGGCCACCCGTAATCCGGCCATGAGCTGCGGGAACTGGGTGGTGTCGTTGACGTTGCCCGCCGTCAGGTGCAGCACCAGCGGCCGGCCCCGCCCGTCGACGAGTGCATGGATCTTGGTGGTCAGCCCGCCCCGGGACCGGCCGATCGCATGATCGGCCGGCTCGGCCACCACCGCGGCGACGGGGTGATCGCCACGCGAACACCTGTCATTCGGTCCTGCCCCCCGCGTCCGGCGCCGGTGCGGGCCCGGACACGGTCGCGGCGTTGCCACCCACACGCCGAGCCGACGCCCCGTGCTGGTGCACCCGCACCAGCGAGGAGTCCACCGCGACCAGCCAATCCAACTCGCCCCGAGCATCAGCATCGGCCTGCGCCGCGGCCAGCAACCGCGCCCACGTGCCATCCGAACTCCACCGATTGAGCCGCTCATACGCGGTCTGCCACGGCCCGAACCGCCCCTGCGGGATCTCCCGCCACGCTGCCCCGGTCCGGAACTTCCACGCGATCGCCTCGATCACCTGCCGGTGATCACGCCACCGCCCACCCCGCCGAGGCGTCCGGTCCGGCAGCCGCGGCTCCAACCACGACCACGCCTCATCCGACAACACCCGCCGCTCAACCACACCCAGCATCTTGGACCGAACAAAGACCAAGATCCGTCAGACACTCCCTAGCCGCCACCGGCCGACCGGTGGCGTGGCTCGACGCTGCCCGCATGCGCTCGCGCGGACCCCACCGCACTCCGGCCAGACGCGTCCATCACCGTTCCGGGTCTCGTGGAGTCCGTCATGTCCGTCGTCGTCTATCTGCTCGCCCTGGCCGTGTTCGCCCAGGGCACGTCCGAGTTCATGCTGGCCGGCCTGGTGCCGGAGATCGCCGCCGGCCTGTCCGTGTCCGTCGCGGCCGCCGGCTCGCTGACGTCCGCCTACGCCGTGGGCATGGTGGTGGGCGCGCCGGCGATGGCGCTGCTCAGCCGCCGGTGGTCGCCGCGGTCGGCGCTGCTCGCCTTCCTGTCCGCCTTCCTCGTCGCGCACGTCGTGGCCGCGACGACCGGCAGCTACGCGGTGCTGGTCGCGACGCGCGTGGTCGCGGCGGTGGCGAACGCCGGGTTCTTGGCCGTCGCGCTGGGGACGGCCGCAGCGATGGCGGGGCCGCGGAACACCGGGCGGGCGATCTCGGTGCTGCTGGGCGGCGTGACGGTCGCCTGCATCGCGGGGGTGCCGGGCGGTGCGCTGCTCGGCCAGGTGTGGGGCTGGCGCGCGCCGTTCTGGGCGGTGGCCGCCGTGTGCGTGCCCGCGCTCGTGGCCATCGTCCGCGCCGTGCCGCGCGCACCCGCGGAGCAGCCGGCGCCGGCCGGCGCCTGGGCCGAGCTGGCGGTGCTGCGCCGGCCCCGGCTCCGGCTGGTCCTGCTGCTCGGCGCGCTCGTCAACGCCGCCACGTTCGGCGCGTTCACCTACGTCGCGCCGGTGGTCACCGAGGTCGCGCGGCTCGGCGACGGCTGGGTGCCGCCGGCGCTGGCGCTGTTCGGGCTCGGGTCGTTCGCCGGGGTGACGATCGGCGGCCGGGTGGCCGACCGGCCCGGCTCACGGCGCACGCTGGCCGCCCTCACGACGGCGCTGCTGGCCGGCTGGGTGCTGACGGCGCTGCTGGCGCACCGGCCGCCGGTCCTGCTGGTGCTGCTGGCCGTGCAGGGGACGCTGTCGTTCGCCGTCGGGTCGGCGCTGATCGCGCGGGCCGTCCAGGCGGCGACGGGCGCGCCGCGGCTGGCCGGCGCCTACGCGACGGCGGCCATGAACGCCGGTGCCGCGGCGGGCCCGTGGCTGGCCGGCGCCGCGCTGACGGCGGGCCACCGGGCCCCGCTGTGGGTGAGCGCCGCGCTGGTCGCCGCGGCCGCGGTGACGGCGGCCGCGGCCGTCGCCGTCAGCCGTCCTCGGCGCTTCGCAGCACGCCGGTGAGGTGCTCGGCGGCGGCGAGTACCGCGGGCGCGTGCACCCGCCCCGGCTGCCGGGTGAGCCGCTCGATCGGCCCGGAGACGGAGACGGCGGCGACGACGCGGCCGCTGGAGGAGCGGATGGGCGCCGACACCGACGCGACGCCCGGCTCGCGCTCGCCGACGCTCTGCGCCCAGCCGCGACGGCGGACGGCGGCCAGCATGGTGGCGGTGAAACGCGCCCCCTGCAGGCCGCGGTGCATGCGCTCGGGCTCTTCCCAGGCCAGCAGCACCTGGGCCGCCGACCCGGCCAGCATGGTGACGGTGGCGCCGACGGGGATGGTGTCGCGCAGGCCGCTGGGGCGCTCGGCGGCGGCGACGCAGATGCGTTGGTCGCCCTGACGGCGGAAGAGCTGCGTGCTCTCGCCGGTGGCCTCGCGCAGCCTGGCCAGGACGGGGCCGGCGGCGGCCAGCAGGCGGTCCTCGCCCGCGGCGGTGGCCAGCTCGCCGAGGCGCGGCCCCAGGACGAAGCGGCCGTGGAGGTCGCGGGAGACGAGCCGGTGGTGCTCCAGCGCTACGGCGAGACGGTGGGCCGTCGGCCGGGCGAGTCCGGTGGAGGCCACCAGGTTGGCGAGGGTGGCCGGGCCCGCCTCGAGGGCGGACAAGACGAGCGCCGCCTTGTCTAGAACGCCGACTCCGCTAGAGTTGTCCATGACTCGATATTGCCATCTCAACATGCGAGATCGCAAGTGGTGTGTATCCACCGAGATCAGACCGACGAACGGAGCAGGTGATGGGCAAGACCCTGGCGGAGAAGGTGTGGGACGCGCATGTCGTGCGTCGAGCCGAGGGTGAGCCTGACCTCCTCTACATCGATCTTCATCTTGTCCACGAAGTGACCAGTCCGCAAGCCTTCGACGGCCTGCGACTGGCCGGCCGCCCGGTCCGCCGTCCGGACCTCACGCTGGCCACCGAGGACCACAACACCCCGACGCTCGACATCGACAAGCCGATCGCCGACCTCACCAGCCGCACGCAGATCGAGACGCTGCGGAAGAACTGCGAGGAGTTCGGCGTGCGCATCCACTCGCTGGGTGACGTCGAGCAGGGCATCGTGCACGTCGTCGGCCCGCAGCTGGGCCTGACGCAGCCGGGTCTGACGGTGGTCTGCGGCGACTCTCACACGTCGACGCACGGGGCGTTCGGCGCGCTGGCGTTCGGCATCGGCACCTCTGAGGTCGAGCACGTGCTCGCCACCCAGACGCTGCCGCTGCGGCCGTTCAAGACGATGGCGATCAATGTCGAGGGAACGCTGAAGCCGGGCGTGACCGCGAAGGACATCATCCTCGCGGTCATCGCCAAGATCGGCACCGGCGGCGGTCAGGGCTACGTCCTCGAGTACCGCGGCGAGGCCGTCCGCGCGCTGTCGATGGAAGCGCGCATGACGATCTGCAACATGTCCATCGAGGCCGGCGCCCGCGCCGGCATGATCGCGCCCGACGACACCACGTTCGCCTACATCGACGGCCGCCCGCACGCGCCGCAGGGCAAGGAGTGGGACGCCGCGCTGGAGTACTGGCGAACGCTCTACACCGACGACGACGCCGTGTTCGACGCCGAGGTGACGATCGACGCCGACGCGCTCGAGCCGTTCGTCACGTGGGGGACCAACCCGGGGCAGGGGCTGCCGCTGTCGGCATCCGTCCCCGACCCCGACAGCTTCGCCGACGAGTCCGAGAAGGCCGCCGCCCGGCGGGCGCTGGAGTACATGGCGCTCGAGGCCGGCACGCCGCTGCGCGACATCGCCGTCGACACCGTGTTCATCGGGTCGTGCACCAACGGCCGCATCGAGGACCTGCGCGCCGCGGCCGCCGTCGTCAAGGGCCGCAAGAAGGCCGACACCGTCCGCGTGCTCGTCGTGCCCGGGTCGGCGAAGGTCCGGCTGCAGGCCGAGGAGGAGGGCCTGGACCAGGTCTTCACCGAGTTCGGCGCCGAGTGGCGGCACGCCGGCTGTTCGATGTGTCTGGGCATGAACCCCGACCAGCTGGCGCCCGGCGAGCGCAGCGCGTCCACGTCCAACCGCAACTTCGAGGGCCGCCAGGGCAAGGGCGGCCGCACCCATCTGGTCAGCCCGCTGGTGGCCGCGGCGACGAGCGTGCGCGGCACGCTGTCGTCGCCGGCCGACCTCGAGCCGGCGTCGTAGGAGACAGGTCATGGAGAAGTTCATCCGGCACACCGGCGTCGGTGTCCCGCTGCGGCGCAGCAACGTCGACACCGACCAGATCATCCCGGCGGTGTACCTCAAGCGGGTCACCCGCACCGGGTTCGAGGACGGCCTGTTCGCGGCGTGGCGCGGCGACGACACGTTCGTGCTGAACAACCCGGCGTTCGCGGCCGGCTCGGTGCTCGTCGCCGGTCCCGACTTCGGCACCGGGTCGTCGCGCGAGCACGCCGTCTGGGCGCTCAAGGACTACGGCTTCAAGGCGGTGCTGTCGTCGCGGTTCGCCGACATCTTCCGCGGCAACTCCGGCAAGCAGGGGCTGCTCACCGGCCAGCTCAGCCAGGACGACGTCGAGCTGATCTGGAAGGCGCTCGAGAACGCGCCCGGCACCGAGGTGACCGTCGACCTCGACCAGCGCGTCGTCACCTGTGGCGAGATCGTCGCGCCCATGCAGGTCGACGACTACACCCGCTGGCGGCTGATGGAGGGGCTCGACGACATCGGCCTCACGTTGCGCCACACCGACGCCATCGACGACTTCGAGGCGGCCCGCGCGTCGCACAAGCCGCGCACGCTGGTCTGATATCCCTGATCCGCTGCCCTCAGCCGTCTATGGTGGGTGAGATGAACTCGCCCGCCGGGCGAGACGGCTGAGGAGCAACGGTGGGGAAGAAGAAACTGATCGACCGCATTGCCGACGGTTTCGACGGCAACCGCGAGGTGGCGCAGCACGCTCTCGACTCCGTCGTCGAGGGCATCCAGCGTTCGCTGGCCGCGGGCGAGAAGGTCGCCGTCAAGGGGCTCGGCGTCTTCGACCGCGACAAGGACAAGAGCGCCAAGAACAAGAAGAAGGCCAAGAAGCGCACGGTGGCCACGTTCAGCCCGGCCGACGAGCTGCAGGACGTCGTCGCGGGCGTGAAGAAGGCGAGCACACGCGTCCGCGAGTCACTGTCGCTGGTGCCGGCCCAGGCCGCCGCGGTGGCCGAGTCGGCGACGCGTTCGGTGTCGGGCGCCGCCAAGCAGGTGGCCGACGCCGTCCGCGGCGACAAGGACGACGCGGCGCCGGCCGCGAAGGCGCCTGCGAAGGCCCCGGCGAAGAAGGCGGCGTCGACGGCGCGCAAGGTGCCGGCCAGCCGGCCGGCGGCGCCGAAGAAGGCGGCCGGACCGGCCCGCAGGACCACGACGGCGGCGAAGAAGACGGCCGCCCCGGCCGCGCGCAAGACGACCGCCGCGAAGAAGACGACGGCCCCGGCCGCGAAGAAGGCCACCACGGCGACGGCGGCCGCGAAGAAGACGACGGCCCCGGCCGCGAAGAAGGCCACGACGGCGACGGCTGCCGCGAAGAAGACGACGGCCCCCGCGGCGAAGAAGACGACGACCGCGACGGCTGCCAAGAAGACGACGGCGGCGGCGAAGAAGACGACGACCGCGACGGCTGCCAAGAAGACGACGGCGGCGGCGAAGAAGACCACGACCGCCCGCAAGACCACGACCGCCAAGAAGACGGCGGCCCGCACGACCTCGGCGGCGAAGAAGACCGCGGCACCGGCCGCCGGCGCCGCCACGGCCGCCAAGAAGACCACGGCGACCCCCGCCAAGCGGGCGGCCGCCACGCCGGTCACTCCGGCCACCACGTCGGCGCCGGGCACCACCACGCCGCCGTCGACGCGCACCTGAACAGCGGCACCCGAGCAGCACCCGAGCCGGGCGGCGGCCACCAGGCCCCGCCCGGCTCGCCGCCGTCCGGACCTCCGTCCGGCCTCAGAGCGCGACGTCCAGCTCGGCCAGCAACGCGGCCGTCCGCGGCCCCACACCGAGGCGGCGGGCGTCCCAGAGGTCGACGGCGGTGTCGACGTCGCGGCGAACCGTCGTGACGTCGTCGAGGTCCAGCTCGACGACGCCGGCCAGCCGGTGCGCGGCCCGCGACCGGCCGCCGAAGGCCGGCTCGAACGCGGCGCCCGGGCCGGCGGCGTAGCTGGTGGTGCCGATGCCCGCGGCGTCGGCGAGGAACGACCGCGGGTGCGCCGCGGCCGCGTCGAGCACGCGCGTCAGCTCGGCCGGGCGCAGAGCCGGGAGGTCGGCCGAAAGCGTCGCCACGGCCGCCGCGACGTCGTCGGCGCGCGCCACCGTCGCGCCGTGCCGCAGCGCCGCGTTCAGCCCCGCGTCGGGCGTGTCGGCCACGACCTCGGCCCCGAGCACCACGGCCTCGGCGGCCGCCTCGTCGTCGTCGGTGACGACGATGACGCGCGCCACCGGCGGGGCGTCGAGGGCGGCCTGGACGGTGTCGGCGGCGAACGCCCGGGCGAACCGCGGGCGATGCTCGCCGACGGCGTCGGCGAGTCGGGTCTTGGCGTGCTCGGGTCGCTTGACGGGGATCACGATCGTCCAGCGCTGTGGTGTCGTCATCGGGATCCAGTCTGACCCATCGGCTCGTGCGGCGCGCCGGTGGCCGGTTCGACTCGCACACCTCCGTGGAGCGACACTGTCTGCGGGCATTCACGTGGGCGGAGGGAGAGGTACGTGGCGGGACCGAGTGCGAACGGGCCGGCCGGGGTGGGGTTCGCGTTCAAGTTCATCGCAACCCTGATCCGTCCGTTCCTCATGGCCTTCACCCGGCAGAACTGGCGCGGCGGCGAGAACATTCCGCCGGGCGGCACCGGGGTGATCGTCGCGGGCAACCACATCTCGCACTTCGACCCGCTGTCGTTCGCGCACTTCCTGTGGGACAACGGCCGCGCCACCCGGTACCTCGCGAAGTCCGGCGTGTTCCGCGTGCCGGTGTTCGGGCGGCTCATCACGGCCGCCGGGCAGATCCCGGTCTACCGCGAGTCGCGCGATGCCTCGCAGGCGTACCGCGCCGCCGTCGCCGCCGTCAAGGCCGGTGAGCTGGTCGCGATCTACCCCGAGGGCACCATCTCGCGCGACCCCGACCTCTGGCCGATGGTCGGCAAGACCGGCGCCGCGCGGGTCGCGCTGGAGACCGGCTGCGACGTCATCCCGGTCGCGCAGTGGGGCGCCAACCACGTGCTGGCGCCGTACTCCAAGCGCATCCGGCTGCTGCCGCGCAAGACGATGTCCGTCATCGCCGGTCCGCCGATCCCGCTCGACGACCTGCGCGGCCGGCCGGTCGACTCCACCGTCCTGCGCATCGCCACCGACCGCATCATGGCGGCCATCACCGCGCAGCTGGCGCAGATCCGCGGCGAGGTCGCGCCGGCCGAGCGGTTCGACCCCAAGGCGGTCGGGCTGCCGCCGGTCGGCGACCCGAAGCAGCGGCCCCAGGAAGAGCAGCCGGAGGAGCAGCCGTGACCCGCGCCGCCGTCTTCGGGGCCGGCTCGTGGGGGACGGCCTTCGCGCTCGTGCTCGCCGACGCCGGCGCCGACGTCACCATCTGGGGCCGCCGCCCGGAGCTGTGCGACGCCATCAACGCCACCCACACGAACCCCGACTACCTGCCCGGCGTCGGGCTGCCGCCGGCGATCCGGGCCACCCACGACCCCGCCGAGGCCGCGCACGGCACCGACCTCGTCGTGCTGGCGGTGCCGTCGCAGTCGCTGCGCGACAACCTCTCGACCTGGGCGCCGGCGCTGCCGTCGTCCGCGGCGCTGGTCAGCCTGATGAAGGGGGTCGAGCTCGGCACGGCGAAGCGCATGAGCGAGGTCATCGACGACGTCACCGGCGCCGGACCGGGCCGCATCGCCGCCGTCTCCGGTCCCAACCTCGCCCGCGAGATCGCCCAGCGCCAGCCCGCCGCCAGCGTCGTCGCGGCCGCCGACGACGACCTCGCGAAGGCCATCCAGCGGGCCTGCCACTCGCCGCACTTCCGCCCGTACACCAACCACGACCTCGTCGGGGCCGAGCTGGGCGGCGCGGTGAAGAACGTCATCGCGCTGGCCGTCGGCATCGCCGCCGGGCTCGGCTTCGGCGACAACGCCCGCGCCAGCGTCATCACCCGCGGGCTGGCCGAGACCGCGCGGCTGGGCGCCGCGCTCGGCGCCGACGCCTACACGTTCTCCGGACTGGCCGGGCTCGGCGACCTCGCCGCCACCTGCATGTCGCCGCTGTCGCGCAACCGCTCGTTCGGCGAGCAGCTGGGCCGCGGCAGCACCGTCGCCGAGATCGTCGCCGGCACCCGGCAGGTCGCCGAGGGGGTCAAGTCGTGCGAGTCGATCCTCGACCTCGCCGGCCGCCACGGCGTCGACATGCCGATCGTCCAGCACGTCACCGGGGTGGTCCGGGGCGAGCTCACACCGGCCGAGATGGTGGGCTCGCTGCTGTCCCGGTCGGCCAAGCCCGAACGACACGGGCATTGAGGACGGTAGGGTCGGCGCGGTGAACTACTCGCAGGACCGTCGCATCAGGGTCGCCGTCGTCTTCGGCGGCCGAAGCTCCGAGCACGAGATCTCGTGCGTCACGGCCGGGGGCGTGCTGGCCGCGCTCGACCCGCGCCGCTACGAGGTGCTGCCGATCGGCATCACGACGTCCGGCCGCTGGGTTCTGACCACGGCCGATCCGGAGCGCCTGGCCATCCACGGCAGCACCATGCCGACGGTCGACGACGAGGGCGGCACCGTCGTGCTGCCCGGACGGGGCGAGCTGGCGGTGCAGTCGCCGGGCGAAGTGCCGCACGCGCTGGGCACCGTCGACGTCGTGTTCCCGCTGCTGCACGGCCCGTACGGCGAGGACGGCACCATCCAGGGGCTGCTCGAGCTGGCCGACGTCCGCTACGTCGGGTCCGGCGTGCTGGCCTCCGCCGTCGGCATGGACAAACACGTCATGAAGCTGCTGCTGGCCGGCGCCGGGCTGCCCGTCACCCGGCACGTCCTGGTGCGCCCGTCGGCGTGGGAGCCGCAGCGCGACCGCGTCATCGCCGAGGCCGAGGCGTTCGGCTACCCGGTGTTCGTCAAGCCGGCTCGCGCCGGGTCGAGCATGGGCGTCAGCAAGGCCCGCGACGCCGCCGAGCTGGAGGCCGCGGTCCTCGCCGCCCGCGAGCACGACCCCAAGGTGCTGATCGAGGAGGCCGTCACCGGCCGCGAGGTCGAGTGCGGCGTGCTCGAGGGCCAGGGCGGCGGCGAGCCCGAGGCGAGCGTCGTCGGCGAGATCCGCCTCGGCGCGGGGCACGAGCTGTACGACTTCGAGGCCAAGTACCTGCCCGGCGACGACGTGTCGCTCGACATCCCCGCCGACCTCCCGGCCGAGGTCGCCGAGCGGGTCCGGCGGATGTCCATCGAGGCGTTCCAGGCGCTGTCCTGCGAGAGCCTCGCCCGCGTCGACTTCTTCCTCCGCGACGACGGCTCGCTCGTGGTGAACGAGCTGAACACGATGCCGGGCTTCACCCCGACGTCGATGTTCCCGCAGCTGTGGGCGAAGACCGGCATCGACTACCCGTCGCTGGTCGACCGCCTCGTCGACACCGCCCTGCGCCGTCCCACCGGTCTGCGCTAGGCCGCCTTGCGCGCGTACACGACGACGTCCAGGCCCTCGTGCGTCGCCTCTTCCCAGAGCGTGAAGCCGAGGCGGCGCATGACGGCGATCGACCTCGTGTTGGCCGGGATGGTGATGGAGATCAGCCGCGGCAGGCCCAGCTCGCCGAACGCGTGCTCCATCCACGCCGTCGCGGCCTCGGTGGCGTAGCCGTGCCCCCACGCGTGCGCCGCGAGCCGCCAGCCGATCTCGACGTCGTCGGGGTACCAGCGGTGGCTGCTGATGCCGGTGAAGCCGAGGAACGCGCCGTCCTCGCGCCGCTCGACGGCGGCCAGGCCGAACCCGTCGCGCAGGTGGCGTTCGCGGATGACGGCGAGCAGCCGGTCGGACCCGGCGCGGTCCAGCGGGCCGGTGGTGAAGTGCTCCATGACGGCGGGGTCGGCGTTCAGGTCGGCGAACGCGTCGGCGTCGCGGGGCTCCATCGGGCGCAGGGTGAGACGGTCCGTCGTCAGGGTGGTGGGCATCGTCCGACGCTAGCGCAGGCCGCGCTCCGGGTCGGTGTCGAGGATCGCCGTCGCGAGGTCGGTCAGCACGTTCGCCTCAGGCGCGTAGTCGTCGGGCACGGCGACCTCGATCAGCACCTCCCGGTCGACGGCGGTGAAGAAGGTGCCGCCCTCGCCCTCGTCGGCCAGCCAGCCGACGCCGTCGACGTCGAACAGCTGGGCGTCCGGGCGGTAGGAGGCGGGCATCGCGACGCCGCAGCGCAGCACGATCGCCGGCTGACCCCATGCGGCCACGTACTCCGAGGACGGGTCGACGTCACGCTCGATCGCGTCGTCGACGGTGTCGGGGAGGGCGTCCTGGAGGGCGGCGCAGACGTCCGCGCTGCCGGGCTCGGGCTCGTGCGGCGTGACGTCGACGGCGCCGAACCCGCAGCCGGCCAGCACCGTCGCGAGGAGGATGACGGCCGGCGTCAGATATGGACGACTGGGCACGTGAGCGTGCGGGTGATGCCGTCGACCGTCTGCACGCGGGCGACCACGAGCTTCCCCAGATCGTCGACGTTGCCGGCCTCGGCCCGCACGATGACGTCGTACGGGCCGGTGACGTCCTCGGCGAGCGTGACGCCGTCGATCTCGGAGATCTTCCGGGCGACCTCGGCGGCCTTGCCCACCTCGGTCTGGATCAGGATGTAAGCCTGTACGACCACGGGTTTGCCCTCCCACGCGTGTTGTGTGCGAAGGGGTCAACCTACCTGGTCGAGGAAACGTGCGGGAGAAGAGGGAGCGCAGAGAATGCCCGACAGCGTTGGCGAGCTGGGAGAGTTCGGCCTCATCGGCGCCGTGACCGCACGGCTGCCGCAGGGCCCGGACGTCCTCCTCGGCCCCGGCGACGACTCCGCCGTGGTCGCGGCGCCCGACGGCCGCGTCGTGGTGACGACCGATCTCCTGGTGGAGAACCGGCACTTCCGCCGCGACTGGTCCGACCCCGCCGACGTCGGTCACAAGGCGGCCGCGCAGAACCTGTCCGACATCGAGGCGATGGGCGCCCGGCCCACCTCTCTGGTCGTCGGGCTGGGCCTGCCGGCCGACCTCCCGGCGTCCTGGGCGGTCGCGCTCTCCGCCGGTCTGGGCGAGGAGGCCGCCCTGGTCGGCGCCTCCGTCGTCGGGGGCGACGTCGTACGCTCGCCGCTGGTCGTCGTCTCGGTGACGGCGCTCGGCACCCTGGGCGGCGCCGCGCCCGTCACCCGATCCGGCGCCCGCCCCGGCGACGTCGTCGCGGTGTGCGGGCGGCTCGGCTGGGCCGAGGCCGGCTACCAGGTGCTGAGCCGCGGGTTCCGCACGCCGCGCCTGGTGGTCGAGGCGCACCGGCGGCCCCAGGTCCCATACGGCGCGGGTGTGGAGGCGGCTGCTCTCGGCGCCACCGCCATGTGCGACGTGAGCGACGGCCTGCTGGGCGACCTGGGCCACGTGGCCGACGCCAGCTCCGTCTCCATCGACGTCGATCCTGCTCTCCTGGAGGTGGCCGCGCCGCTGCGCGAGGTCGCCTCAGCCCTGGGCGCCGATCCGCTCACCTGGGTCCTCACCGGCGGCGACGACAACGCCCTCGTGGCGACGTTCCCCGCCGGGACCGAACTGCCCGAGCGGTGGACCGTCATCGGCGCTGTGGCCGCCGGCTCCGGCGTGACCGTCGACGGTGCGGAGTACGCCGCGCCCGGCGGCCACGACCACTTCGCCGGCCCCTGACCATCGACTGGCCGATCGTGGAGAAATCGGGGTTCCCGGTCCGCCGGATCTCCGATTTCTCCACCCTCAACGACGCCGCTTGGCCTGGCGGCAGGCCGGCAGGGCGCGCCAGCGTGGCGCGACGTTGTCGGTGCCCGCCCGTAGGGTGGGCCCCACCCGGGCCGGGAGGGGTCTACCTACCACGGGCCACCCGACGCGACTCGAGCAGCGCCGCGGTGAACTCGCGCCGCTTCCCTCGGTCGGCTTTCGCGCCATGATCGTCCAGGTTCTGTGGTGCTATCACGCCCCGAAACCTGGATGATCATGGCCCGGAGAGAGGCCAGCGGACGGCGACCCGGAGCGGAGCCGGTGGCCGAACCCGACGCGGCCAGAGGCGGCTAGCGAACCGGGACCAGCAGCGGAGTCGGTAGCCGAAACCCCACCTACGGCCAGTCAGCGGCCAGCGGAGCCGAACTCCAGCAGAGCTGCAAGCCGGGCCCATTTCCGGCCGGCCCCCTGACGCTGCTTTCACGGGGGCGCGGGCGGCCGGGTCAAGCGGTCCTCCGTCGCGCGAAGCGCCCAAGCAGAGGTCCGCTTGAGGCGGCCTCCCGCGCCCCCGACAATGGAAGCAGCAGGGGGCAGGCGGAACGCGGCAGAACAGAGCCAACGCGAGCCCAGCCAACGCGGAAACAAATCAACGCGAAAGAAGCCACCGAACGACAACGAACCGCCCCCCACCAGGGGAGCGGTTCATGGTCGTTCAGGCAAGCGTCAGCGGCGCGCGACCTTGCCGGCCTTGAGGCACGAGGTGCAGACGTTCAGCCGCTTGGGGGTGCCCCCGACGACCGTCCGCACGGTCTGGATGTTCGGGTTCCAGCGACGCGGGGTCCGGCGGTGCGAGTGCGAGATCGAGTTGCCGAAGCCCGGGCCCTTGCCGCAGACATCGCAGGTGGCAGCCACGGAGACTCCTACTGAGACGGATGATGGAAGACAACGGTCAACGTGCCCGCACCAGCACACCCGGCGCGAACAACCGCCCCAGCATACCGGGCCGCCGCGCCAGATAACAAACCGGCGCGGGGTAGTCTCGCCGGGTGCCACCGGTTCCCGACGCTGAGATCGTGCTGCGCTGGTGCCGCGCCGGGCTCGACGCGCTCGCGGCGGCCAGAGAAGAGATCGACGCGCTGAACGTGTATCCGGTGCCGGACGGCGACACGGGAACCAACCTGTATCTCACCATGGAGGCCGCCCTCCAGCACGCCGAGGACGCCGAGCCGACGCTGGCGGCCACGGCCGAGGCGGCCGCGCGCGGAGCGCTCATGGGCGCCCGCGGCAACTCCGGCATCATCGTCGCGCAGATGCTGCGCGGCGTGGCCGACGTGCTCGGACGGGAGGGGACGACGCTCGCGGACGGGCGGGCGCTCGCCGACGGGCTGGCGGAGGCCGCGACCGCGGCGCGCGACGCCGTCGCCGACCCCGTCGAGGGCACCATCCTCAGCGTCGCCCGGGCCGCCGCCGACGCCGCCCGACGCCGGGCGAGCACAGACGACCGAACCCTCCCCGCCGTCGCGCTCGCCGCGGCCGCCGCCGCCCACGAGGCCCTCGACCGGACCCCCGCCCAGCTGGACGTCCTGCGCCGGGCGGGCGTGGTCGACGCGGGCGGGAGGGGGCTGACGGTGCTGCTGGACGCGTTCGACACCGTGCTGACCGGACGGCGGCCGCTGCCTGGCCCGCGGACCGTCGGCACCCACACCGTACCTGCCCCTGCCTACACGGGTTGCGGCCCTCAAACAGGTCCCGCCTACGAGGTCATGTACCTCCTCGACGCCCCGCACGAGCGGATCGACCCGCTCAAGCGGACCCTCGCCGGCATCGGCGACTCGCTGGTCGTCAGCGGCGCCGGCGAGGAGTGGAACGTGCACGTCCACACCGACGACGCGGGCGCGGCCATCGAGGCGGGCATCGCCGCCGGCCGGCCGCACCGCATCAGCGTCACCTACCTGCCCGTCCAGCACCAAGCGCCGAAGGCGACGGCGCACCAGCGGGTGGTCGTCGCGTTCGCCGCCGGCGACGGGCTGGCCGAGCTGTTCGCCGAGGCCGGAGCGGTCGTCGTCGCGACGGCGACGGGGCACCGGCCGTCGACCGGCGAGATGCTGGCCGCCGTCGACCGCGGCGACGACACCCGCACGGGCGACGTCGTCATCCTGCCGAACGAGCGCGACGCGGTCCCGGTGGCCGAGGCCGCCGCCGCGGAGCTGCGCACCCACGGCAGGAGGGCGGCCGTCATCCCGACGGTCGCGCAGGTCCAGGGCCTCGCCGCCCTCGCCGTCCACGAGCCGCACCGCGCCTTCGACGCCGACGTCGTCGCCATGACCGCCGCCGCGGGTCAGACCCGCCACGGCGCCGTCACCGTCGCCGCCCGCGAAGCCGTCACGATGGCCGGGGTGTGCCGGCCGGGCGACGTGCTCGGGGTGGTCGACGGCGACTTCGCGGTGATCGGCGCGGACCTGCTGGAGGTGGCCACCGAGGTGGTCGCCCGTATGCTCGCGGCAGGGGGCGAGCTGGTCACGGTTGTCACCGGCGACGCCGCCACCGAGGGCCTCGCCGACGGCGTCGCCCGCGCGGTCCGCCGCGGCCACCCTGAAGCCGACACCGTCGTCTACCGCGGCGGTCAACCCCGCTACCCGCTACTGCTCGGAGTCGAGTGATGGTCGGATTCGACACGCAGCTGACCTCCGTGGTCGGCGACAAGACCGCCAAGGCGCTGGCGAAGACGCTGGACCTGCAGACCGTCGGCGACCTCATGCGCCACTACCCGCGCCGCTACGTGCAGCGCGGCGAGCTGACCGAGCTCAGCTCGTTGCGCGACGACGAGCTCGTCACCGTCGTCGCGCGGGTGAAGAGCGTGTCGCGGCGGCACATGAAGAACCGCCGCGGCACGCTGCTGGAGGCGGTCGTCACCGACGGCACCGGCGAGCTGCGGCTGACCTTCTTCAACCAGGCGTGGCGCGAGCGCGACCTGCGGCCCGACCGCATCGGGCTGTTCGCCGGCAAGGTCGGCACGTTCCGCGACCAGCGCCAGCTCGCGCACCCCGAGTACCAGATGTTCCCCGACGACGTCACCGACTTCCAGCAGGCGGCCGAGGAGTACGCCGACGAGATCATCCCGGTCTACCCGGCCAGCGAGAAGGTGCCGTCGTGGCTGGTCGCGAAGTCGGTCGAGGTGACGCTGCAGCAGCTCGGCGACCTCCCCGACCCGTTGCCCGACGAGGTGCTGCGCAAGCGCCGGCTGCCCGGCCTCGTCGCGGCGCTGAACGCCGTGCACCGTCCGAAGGCCATCGAGAAGGCGTGGACGGCGCAGCGGCGGCTGCGCTTCGAGGAGGCCTTCGTCCTGCAGACGGAGCTGGCCCGGCGCCGCCTGTCGACGGCCGCGCTGCCGGCGCATCCGCGCCGGGCCACGCCGGGCGGGCTGGTCGACGCGCTGGACGAGCGGCTGCCGTTCGAGCTGACGGAGGGTCAGCGGCAGGTCGGCGATCAGCTGGCCGCCGAGCTGGACACCCCGCACCCGATGCACCGGCTGCTGCAGGGCGAGGTCGGCGCCGGCAAGACCGTCGTCGCGCTGCGGGCCATGCTCGCCGTCGTCGACGCCGGGGGACAGGCCGCGCTGCTGGCCCCGACGGAAGTGCTGGCCCAGCAGCACCACCGCTCGCTGACGGCGATGCTCGGCGAGCTCGCGCAGGCCGGCATGCTCGGCGGCGCCGACCAGGGCACCCGGGTGGCGCTGCTCACCGGCTCGATGTCGACGGCGCAGCGCCGCACCGCGCTGAACGAGATCGTCACCGGCGACGCCGGCATCGTCGTCGGCACCCACGCGCTGCTGGAGGAGAACGTCCAGTTCTTCGACCTCGGCCTGGTCGTCGTCGACGAACAGCACCGGTTCGGCGTCGAGCAGCGGGCCGCGCTGGCCGCCAAGAGCCGCGACGGCACGCGGCCGCACGTGCTGGTCATGACCGCGACGCCGATCCCGCGGACGGTCGCCATGACGGTCTTCGGCGACCTCGAGATCTCCACGCTCTCCGACGTCCCGCGCGGCCGCGCCGACGTCGCCACGCACGTCGTCCCGGTCGACGAGAAGCCGCACTACCTCGACCGCGCCTGGCAGCGGGTGCGCGAGGAGGTCGAGAAGGGTCACCGCGTCTACATCGTCTGCCCGCGCATCGGTGACGACGACACCGGCTCGGCCGACGAGGAACCGCCGCCGGCCGACGATGACAAGCGCCGCCCGGCCGCCGTCCTCGAGCTGGCCGAGCACCTGCGCACCGGCCCGCTGCAGGGCGTCGGCCTGGACGTCCTGCACGGCCGGCTGCCGTCGGAGACGAAGGACGCGGTCATGGCGGCGTTCGCGGCCGGCACGACACCGGTCGTGGTGGCGACCACCGTCATCGAGGTCGGCATCGACGTGCCGACGGCGTCGATGATGGTCATCGTCGACGCCGACCGGTTCGGCGTGTCGCAGCTGCACCAGCTGCGCGGCCGCATCGGCCGTGGCGCCATCCCGGGCGTGTGCCTGCTGGTCACCGAGGCGCCGCCGGGCACGCCCGCGCGCGAGCGGCTGGACGCCGTCGCCAAGACCCGCGACGGGTTCGAGCTCTCGCAGGTCGACCTCGAGCACCGCCGCGAGGGCGACGTGCTCGGCGCGTCGCAGTCCGGCCACCGGTCCAGCCTCAAGCTGCTCCGGGTCATCCGCGACGTCGAGATCATCGAGCAGGCCCGCGAGGACGCCGGCGCCGTCGTCGAGGCCGACCCCGACCTCGCCGCGCACCCGGCCCTGCTGGACGCCGTCAGGGCCGCGCTGGCCGAGCAGGAGGCCGACTACCTCGACAAGGCGTGACGGGGTGTCTCCCGGGTCCGTGGCCTACTGCGCGACGCCCAGGCGGCGCCTCGCTGCGTTCTCGTCAGTCGTCATAGAACCCCGCTATGCCTCCTTCCTCGCACCTTGCGAGGCATCCACCTGGACGCCGCTCGCTACGGCCGAGACCCGGGAGACACACCCCGGGCGATCCCGGACCCGATGACGGCCGCCGCCAGCAGCGCGGCCAGCCGTAGCGCCGCCGGGGCGCCGTCCAGGGCCAGCGCACCGCCGTTGCCCAGCAGGAACGCGGTCGCGACGCACCAGCCGACGGCCGCGATGCACAGCGCCGCCACCAGGTGCGCCGCCCACGCCGCGTACACGCCGACGACGATCACCATCAGCCCCACGCGGACCTCGCCGTGCGCGGCGGGGACGGCGAGCGCGGCGACGCAGCCGCCGGCGGCGAGGACGGCGTACCCGGTGGCCAGCACGACCTCCAGCGGCCAGCCGGCGGCCCGGGCGACGAACGGGGCGGGGGAGTCGGTCACGTGCCCAGGCTCCGCCGCGGGACGGCGCCCGAGCGGTGCTCCCTACGGGTTCCTGACGCCGCGCGGGCGAATCTCAACGCTTTCTTGACGCCCGGCGGCCGGTTCGGGCCGGGTGGCCGTGCTGGAATCGAGACGTGATCGTGGACAAGGCCGTCTATCGCGACGGCGAGCGCGAAGAGATCGACGGCGACATCAGCGAGGCGTTCGAGCGGGCCAAGGCACGCGGCGACTGCTTCCTGTGGATCGGCCTGTTCGAGCCGGCGCACGAGGAGTTCGACCTCATCGTCGACGAGCTGAAGCTGCACCCGCTCGCGGTCGACGACGCCGTCAACGCCCACCAGCGGCCGAAGCTGGAGCTGTACGGCGACACCGTCTTCGCCGTGTTCAAGACGCTCGAGCACCGCGACGACGCCGCCACGCTCGACGTCGGCGAGATCATGATGTTCATCGGCGACGACTTCGTCATCACCGTCAGGCACGGCGCCATCAACCCGCTCGACACCGTCCGGCACCGGGTCGAGTCGGAGAAGTGGCTGCTCGACGCGGGCCCGGCCGGTGTGCTGTACGCCGTCAGCGACCTCATAGCCGACAGCTACACGCGGCTGGCCCGGCAGGTCGAGGCGGACGTCATCGAGACCGAGCGGCTGGTGTTCCAGCCCGGCGCCGCCGACGCCACCGAGGCGATCTACTCGCTGAAGCGGCAGGTGCTGCAGTTCCGCATCGCGGTCGACCCGCTGGTGCCGGTCATGGAGGATCTCACCCGGGGCCGGGTCGCGCTGTGCGCCGGCCTGAGCGAGTACTTCCGCGACATCCTCGACCACCTGTTGCGCGTCGACCGCATGGTCGAGGCGCAGAACGAGCTGCTCACGGGCGCGCTGGCGGCGAACCTGTCGCTGGTGACCATGCAGCAGAACATCGACCTGCGCAAGATCTCGGCGTGGGCCGCGATCGTGGCCGTGCCGACGATGATCGCCGGGGTCTACGGCATGAACTTCGACCACATGCCCGAACTGCACTGGTCGTTCGGCTACCCGCTGGCCGTGGGCGTCATGATAGGCGCGTGTCTGTTGCTCTATCGCAAGCTGCGCCGCAGCGGCTGGCTCTGAGGTCCGTACCACCTGGTACGGTCCGCCGGTGACGCGCATCGTGGCCGGCGCGGCGGGCGGCCGGCGGCTGTCCGTACCGCCCGGCAACCGCACCCGGCCGACGTCCGACCGCGTGCGCGAGGCGCTGTTCTCGTCGCTGGCGGCGACGTTCGGCGGCGGCCTCGGCGGGCTGCGCGTGCTCGACCTCTACGCGGGCAGCGGCGCGCTCGGCCTGGAGGCGCTGTCGCGCGGCGCGGAGCACTGCCTGCTGGTCGAGTCCGACGCCCGCGCGGCGGCCGTGATCAGGGCGAACGTCAAGGCGGTGGGGCTGCCCGGCGCGGTCGTCGTGGCGGCCACGGCGGAACGCACCCTGGCCACGCCGCCGGACGCGCCGTACGACATCGTGCTGGCCGATCCGCCGTACGCGATGGTTGACGCCGAGCTGAGTGGGGTACTCGTCTCGCTGACGGCGGGCTGGCTCTCCCCGGACGCGGTGGTCGTCGTCGAACGCGACCGCCGCAGCGCGCCGTTGACCTGGCCCGACGACATCGAGCCCGGCCGGGAACGGCGGTACGGCGAGACCGTGCTCTGGTACGGTCGCGCCCGGTGAGATGACACAGGAGGACACGTGCGCCGCTGTCTGTGCCCAGGCTCGTTCGACCCGGTCACGAACGGTCACCTCGACGTCATCGAGCGGGCCGCGAGCCTGTTCGACGAGGTCGTCGTCGCCGTCGGGGTGCACCCGTCGAAAAAGGGGCTGTTCTCCGTCGACGAGCGCATCGACCTGCTCGAGAAGGTATGCGCGCACCTGCCGGCTGTCCGGGTCGAGAGCTTCGAGGGGCTCTTGGTCGATTTCGCCCGCCGGCTCGACATCCCGGCTGTCGTGAAAGGGCTGCGCGCGGTCACCGATTTCGACTATGAACTTCAGATGGCGCAGATGAGCCACCGCCTGACGGGATTGGAGACGCTGTTCGTGGCGACCAATCCCGACTACTCCTTCCTTTCGTCCTCGTTGGTGAAAGAGGTAGCGTCCTACGGCGGTGACGTCGCTGGGCTGGTGCCCGACGTGGTGCTCCAGCGGCTGCATGAGAGATTGGGACGCCGGTGATCCTGCTCCGGCACACCTAGGGGGATGGTCATGGAGGTTCATGACAAGATCGCCGAGATCGTCACACTCGTCGACTCGGCGCGGACGATGCCCATGTCGTCCACCGCAATGGTGAACAAACAACAGTTGCTGACCCTGCTCGACGAGGTCCGCGAGGGATTGCCGGCGAATCTGCAGGCGGCCGAAGCGGTCCTGGGGCAGCGCGAGGCGCTGCTGATCGAGGCGCGCGGCAACGCCGAGCGCATCATCGCCAACGCCAACTCCGAGCAGGCCCGGCTGGTGGCCGACCACGCCGTCACGCAGGCCGCCCGGCAGGAGGCCGAGGAGATCCTGCGGCAGGCCCGTGAGCAGGCCGAGAACATCCGCAGCGACGCCGACGACTACGTCGACGCGAAGCTGGCCCGGCTGGAGATCTCCGCGGCCCGCATCGTCGAGACCGTCCGCGACGGCCGCGAGCAGCTGCGCCACCCCACGGCCTACGAGGAGCTGTCGCAGCGGCGCAACGGCAACGCGGTCGTCGTCCCGCAGCTCGACGGCGGGCAGGACGACTTCAGCGCCGGCTCCGACGGCCGGGCCGAGCGGTTCGGGCCGGACGCCGACGACTCGCCGGACGAGCCCGGCTCCGGCGGACGCGACGCGCGGCCCGACAAGCTCACGTCGGGTTTGGGATAGCGGGCCGCCGTCTAGTACCATCGGTCGTCGGCCTCACGCTGAGGCCGAGGTTGGCATGCCCTTACCAGCACGAGAGTTGACTACGCTGAGCACGCTCGATCCGCGCGCCCCGTTCGTACTCGCCACGCACGAGCTCGGACGACGGCCGGGTTCGACCCAGAAGGTCTCTCTCACGGTAGCGGCGCCCGCTGATCTCGGACTCGGTGCGGTGGTCGGGGTGCCCGACGGGGCCGACATCGAGCTGGACCTCCGGCTCGAGTCGGTCATGGAGGGCGTGTTGGTGTCCGGCACCGTCCGGGCGCCGTACACCGGCGAGTGCGTGCGCTGCCTGGAGCCCGTCGACGGCGAAGTCGTCGCCGAGGTCCAGGAACTGTACGTCTACCCAGAACGGGCCGACGACCCCGACACCGAGACCGACGACGAAGAACTGCGGGTCGAGGACGACCTCCTCGACCTCGAACAACCGGTCCGGGACGCGGTGGTGCTCGCACTGCCGCAGTCGCCGGTCTGCCGGGACGACTGCCCGGGCCTGTGCCCGGACTGCGGCGCCCGGCTGGCCGACGACCCGGATCACACGCACGACACCACCGATCCACGGTGGGCGGCCCTGGCCGGGTTGCTCGCCGACGACACGAACGAGACCGGCTCGAACAGGGCCGGCCCGACGGAAGAGAGCTAGCCGTGGCCGTCCCGAAGCGGAAGATGTCGCGCAGCAACACCCGCCACCGCCGTTCGCAGTGGAAGGCGAAGCTGCCGCAGGTCCAGCAGCGCACCGTCAACGGGCGCACCACCTGGGTCGTCGCGCACCGCGCCACCGTGGTCGAGGACTCCCAGGGCACGCCGCTGTTCCTGGAGTACAACGGCCGCCAGGTCGGCGACGTCTGAGGGCTCGCGTAGGAGCCCGCAGGTGACGTCCGAGGCCCCATCCCTGTCCGTGCTGGAGGGGCGCCTCGGCGTGCCCATCGAACCGCAGCTGCTGCAGCTGGCGCTGACCCACCGCTCGTACGCGTACGAGAACGGCGGGCTGCCGACCAACGAGCGGCTGGAGTTCCTGGGCGACGCCGTGCTCGGCCTGGTCGTCACCGACGCGCTGTACCGGCTGCACCCCGATCTCTCCGAGGGGCAGCTGGCGAAGCTGCGGGCCGCCGTGGTCAACATGCGCGCGCTCGCCTCCGTCGCCCGCGAGCTCGAGCTGGGCCGGTTCGTCCGGCTCGGCCGCGGTGAGGAGACCACCGGCGGGCGCGACAAGTCGTCCATCCTCGCCGACACCGTCGAGGCGCTCATCGGCGCCGTCTACCTCGACCGCGGGCTGGTCGAGACGTCCGCGCTGGTGCACCGCCTGGTCGACGACCTCATCGAGGCGTCCGCGCTGCTCGGCGCCGGGCTCGACTGGAAGACGTCGCTGCAGGAGCTGACGTCGCGGCACGCGCTCGGTGTCCCCGAGTACCGCATCGCCGAGGACGGCCCCGACCACGCGAAGACGTTCACCGCCGACGTCGTGGTCAGCGGCGAGGTGCGCGGCACCGGCACCGGCCGCAGCAAGAAGGAGGCCGAGGCGCGCGCCGCCGAACTGGCCTGGAAGGCGCTCAGCGAGGCCGCCGAGGCCGAGCAGGCCGCGGCCGGCGACCCCGGTGCCCGAACTCCCTGAGGTCGAGGTCGTCCGGCGTGGCCTCGCCGCGCACGCCGTCGGCCGCGTCATCGACCACGTCGAGGTGACGCACGCCCGCGCCGTCCGCCGGCACGTCGCCGGCCCCGCCGACTTCGCCGGCTCGCTGACGAAGGCCGCGTTCACCGACGCCCGGCGGCGCGGCAAGTACCTGTGGCTGCCGCTCGACGACGGCGTCCGCGCGGTGGTCGGGCACCTCGGCATGAGCGGCCAGCTGCTGGTCCAGCCGGGCGCCGCGCCCGACGAGACGCACCTGCGGGTCCGGTTCGTCTTCGCCGACGGCGACCCCGAGCTGCGCTTCGTCGACCAGCGCACCTTCGGCGGCCTGGCCGTCGCCGGGCTGGGTCCCGACGGCGTGCCCGTCCCGATCGCGCACATCGCGCCCGACCCACTGGACCCCGCGTTCGACGACGAGGCGTTCCGGCTGGCGCTGGGGCGCCGCCGCACCGGCGTCAAACGGGCGTTGCTGGACCAGTCGCTGATCTCCGGCGTCGGCAACATCTACGCCGACGAAGCGCTGTGGCGCGCGAAGCTGCACTTCGCCCGGCCCACCGAGACCCTGCGCCGGCCCGACGTCGCCCGGCTGCTGCAGGCGGTGCGCGAGGTCATGGCGGCCGCGCTCGAGCAGGGCGGCACGTCGTTCGACAGCCTCTACGTGAACGTCAACGGCGAGAGCGGGTACTTCGACCGCTCGCTGGACGCCTACGGGCAGGAGGGGCGTCCGTGCCGCCGCTGCGGCACCCCGATCCGGCGTGACCCGTTCATGAACAGATCGTCGTACACCTGCCCCCGCTGCCAGCCTCGGCCGCGGCATGCGCGCTGGTGAGACCGCAGCACCCCACGCCCCTGGGTCAGTCCGTGCTGGTGGGGCGGGTGCCGGGAGGCGCCTGCTGGTCGACGTCGGTCCACACCTCGGTCAGCCGCTGGATCAGCCCGTCGCGCAGGTGCGCGAACGTCGCGCACTCGAAATGCTGGATCCCGGTGTCGGCGCGCCCGGTGACGTGGGAACGGCACGCCGCCGCGTCGCCGGCTCCGACGAGCTCCTCGACGCGCAGCCGGTCGAAGCCGGGGTACTCGGCGTTGAGGCGGATCCAGGCGTCGTGGCCGAAGGTCTCGCCCGTGTGCACGTACCGGCAGGTGAAGTCCGGGTGGAGGTACTGCCCGAGGTCGCCCCATCGTCGTTCGTCGATGGCGATCATCAGAGCTCTCAACGCGGATTCCGCCTCCATGGTCGCGGACCCTACCGCGACGACCGCCGGAGCCGGGGTGCGGCCGGTCCCTCCGGGGCATGCGCGCTGGTGAGACCGGTTGAGGGATTCCTTCGAACGAGTTGACCGAGAGGCACGTCCGGTGAGATGCTGGTACGCGTTGCGGCCTGTGCGTCTACGGTCAGACGGGTGCCGCGTCACACACGAAAAGTGATCATCACATTCTCAGGCCTTCTGGAGGGCTTCGACAATGGCGAAGGCGCTGTTGGGTTATGTCGGGGGAACTGATCCAAGGCTCACTACCGAGGTACAGCGCTTGCGCAGGCGGGTGACCGACCTCGAAGCGCAGGTGCTGCGGCTTCAGGTCGAGAACGACCAGCTTGCCGAAGCAGCTGTCGAGCACGGCAGGCTCCTCGACGACACGCACGTGCCGCAACCGGCCCTGACCTGAGCCCAGCGGTTGTAGGCTGGCCCCCACATGCAGGGGAGTCGGTCCATTGCACCTGAAGAACTTGACGTTACGGGGATTCAAGTCCTTCGCGTCGTCCACGACGCTACGCCTGGAACCGGGCATCACCTGTGTCGTCGGGCCCAACGGGTCGGGTAAGTCGAACGTCGTCGACGCCCTGGCGTGGGTCATGGGCGAGCAGGGGGCCAAGAGCCTGCGCGGCGGCAAGATGGAGGACGTCATCTTCGCCGGCACCGCGGGGCGTCCCGCGCTCGGCCGCGCCGAGGTCGTCCTCACCATCGACAACACCGACGGCGCGCTGCCGATCGAGTACTCCGAGGTCACCATCTCGCGGACGATGTTCCGCAACGGCGGCTCCGAGTACGCCATCAACGGCCAGTCCTGCCGGTTGCTGGACGTGCAGGAGCTGTTGTCCGACTCCGGCATCGGCCGCGAGATGCACGTCATCGTCGGCCAGGGCCAGCTCGACGCCGTCCTGTCCGCCACGCCCGACGACCGCCGAGGCTTCGTCGAGGAGGCGGCCGGCGTCCTCAAGCACCGCAAGCGCAAGGAGAAGGCGCTGCGCAAGCTCGAGGCTATGGCCGCGAACCTCACCCGCGTGCAGGACCTCACCGCCGAGCTGCGCCGCCAGCTCGGGCCGCTGGGCCGGCAGGCCGAGCTGGCCCGCAAGGCCGCCACCATCCAGTCCGACCTGCGCGACTCCCGGCTGCGGGTGCTCGCCGACGAACTGGTGCAGGCCCGGGCCAGCTTCGAGCAGGAGGTCGCCGACGAGACCGCGCTGAAGGCCCGGCAGGCCGAGCTGGCCCGCGCGCTGGAACAGGCGCGCGCCGCCGAGGCCCGGCTGGAGGCCGAGGTCGCCCAGGTGGCGCCGCGGCTGACGCAGGCCTCCGACGCCTGGTACCAGCTGTCCGGGCTGCGCGAGCGGGTCCGCGGCACCGCGTCGCTGGCCACCGAGCGGGCCCGGCACCTGTCCGCCGCCGGCGAGGCGCCGCGGTCCGGCCGCGACCCCGACGAGCTCGAGCAGGAGGCCGCCGCCGTCCGCGAGCAGGAGGCCGAGCTCGAGGAGCAGATCGCCGCCGCCCGCGAGGCGCTCGACGACGCGCTCGAGACCAGCCGCGTCGCCGAGGAGGCGGCCCAGGCCGAGGAGCGCCGGCTGGCCGCCGCCGTCCGGGCCAGCGCCGACCGCCGCGAGGGCGTGGCCCGGCTGTCCGGCCAGCTCGACGGCGCCCGCCGCCGGGCCGCCGCGGCCGAGGCCGAGCTGACCCGCCTCGGCGCCGCCCGCGAGGAGGCGCGCCGCCGTGCCACCGCCGCCGAGCACGAGTACACCGCGCTCGAGACCACCATCGCCGGGCTGTCCGTCGGCGAGGACGGCCTCGACAGCGAGCACGAGCGGGCCGCCGCCGCGCTGGCCGCCGCCGACGACGTCCTCACGAAGCTGCGCGAGCAGGAGCGCGCCGCCGAGGGCGAGCGGGCCGCGCTGGTGGCCCGGCACGAGGCGCTGCAGATGGGGCTGGCCCGCCGCGACGGCTCCGAGGCGCTGCTGGCCGCGTCCGACCGGCTGTCCGGTGTGCTCGGTTCGGTGGCCGCGCTGCTCACGGTCGAGTCCGGCTGGGAGGCCGCGGTCGCCACCGCACTGGGCGCCGCGTCCGACGCCGTCGCCGTCGAGTCCGTCGACGACGCCGTGGCCGCGCTGCGGCTGCTCCGCGACGACGACCTCGGCCGGGCCGGGCTGCTGGTCGGCGGCGCGCCGTACGACGACCCCGGCGCGTGGCAGCCGCTGCCGGGCGGGCTGCGCTACGTCGTCGACCTCGTCACCGCGCCGGCCGAGCTGCGGCCCGCGCTCACGAACCTGTTGCGCGGCGTCGCTGCCGTCGACGACCTCGCCGCCGCCCGCGCGCTGGTCGCCGAGCTGCCCGAACTCGTCGCCGTCACCCGCGACGGCGACCTCCTCGGCCGCGACCGCGCCTACGGCGGGTCCAGCAGCGCGCCCAGCCTGCTGGAGGTGCAGGCCGCCGTCGACGAAGCCGCCGACCGCCTGGCCATCGCCACCGGCAAGGCCGAGGACCTCGGCCGCAAGCTGGCCGCCGCCGAGCGCACCCGCGCCGAGGCGGCCGCGGCCGAGTCCGCCGCGCTGACGAAGCTGCGCGAGTCCGACGCCGAGCTGTCCTCCGTCGCCGAGCAGCTGGGCCGGTTGAGCGGCACCGCTCGGGCCGCCTCCGAGGAGGCCGAGCGGCTGGCCGAGTCCGTCGCCCGGGCCGAGGAGACCCGCGACCGCGACCTCGGCGCGCTGGAAGAGATGGAAGAGCGGCTCGCCGCCGCCGAGGAGGCCGGCGACGACGACGTCGAGCCGTCCACCGACGAGCGCGACCGCCTCGCCGAGCGGTCCCGCGCCGCCCGGCAGGCCGAGACCGAGGCGCGGCTGGCGCTGCGCACCGGGGAAGAGCGGGCCCGCGCGCTGACCGGCCGGGCCGAGAGCCTCGAGCGGGCCGCCCGGCAGGAGCGCGCCGCCCGCGAGGCCGCCGTCGCCGCCGCCCGCCGCCGGGCCGCGGAGGCCCGGGTCGCCGCCGCCGTCGGCCGCGGCGCCGCCGTCGTGTTGCGGTACCTGGAGCGGTCGCTCGAGCTGGCCGCCGCCGAACGCGACGAGGTGCAGGAACTGCGGGCCGAGCGCGAGCAGGCGCTGACGGCCGAGCGGGCGCGGGTGCGCGAGGTGTCGGCGGAGCTGGACGAGATCACGTCCACCGTCCACCGCGACGAACTGGCCCGCGCCGAGCACCGCATGCGGGTCGAGGCGCTGGAGACCAAGGCGCTGGAGGAGCTGGGCGTCGACCCTGCCACGCTGGTCGACGAGTACGGCCCGCACCTGCCCGTCCCCGTTCCGCCCGGCGACGACGGCGAGCCGCGCGAGCCGATCCCGTACGTCCGCGAGCAGCAGCTCAAGCGGCTCAAGGCGGCCGAGCGCGGGCTGTCCGCGCTGGGCAAGGTCAACCCGCTGGCGCTGGAGGAGTTCGCGGCGCTGGAAGAGCGGCACGCGTTCCTCACCGAGCAGCTGGAGGACCTGAAGAAGACCCGCGCCGACCTCCTCGACATCGTCAAGGAGGTCGACGACCGCGTCCAGCAGGTGTTCGCGTCCGCGTTCGAGGACACCGCCCGCGAGTTCGCCGACGTCTTCTCCCGGCTGTTTCCCGGCGGCGAGGGCAAGCTGGTGCTGACCGAGCCCGACGACATGCTCACCACCGGCATCGAGGTCGAGGCCAGGCCGCCGGGCAAGAAGGTCAAGCGGCTGTCGCTGCTGTCCGGCGGCGAGCGCTCGCTGGTGGCCGTCGCGTTCCTGGTGGCGCTGTTCAAGGCGCGGCCGAGCCCGTTCTACATCCTCGACGAGGTCGAGGCGGCGCTCGACGACACCAACCTCGGCCGGCTGCTCACCATCTACGAAGAGCTGCGCGAGCGCAGCCAGCTCATCGTCATCACCCACCAGAAGCGCACCATGGAGATCGCCGACGCCCTCTACGGCGTCTCCATGCGCGGCGACGGCGTCACGGCGGTCATCTCGCAGCGCATCCGGGAGTCCGAGCCGGTCTGACCTTCCCTTGGGGGAATGTAGCGCGCTTCGTTGGGTACTGGAACGGTCCCCTGTGACGCGTGGGGCAACCGGACGGACACGCCGCGCGTCTTTCGGGAGACGGGGTCGCACCTGCGCTACCGTCGGTGTTGCAGGTGTGAAAGATGTTACTGCTGTGACCAACGGGGGTGTCACATGACGGCAGTAGTCGTGGCGATGCTGGTGATCGTGATGGTGGCGACGGCCGTGCTGGCCGCCGTCGGCGCGTACTACCACCTGGCCAGCTCGGCCATGGTGCGGCGAAGACTGCGCCGCTGGCGGTTCCTCGCGGTGGCCCGCCTGGACGATTGGCGCGCGGCGTCGTTCCACGCCCTGCGCGTCGCCCGCCGCGGCATCGCCCGGCGCCTGACCCGGCCCGCGCCGTCCTCCTCCGCCGCGGAGTCCGCGGACGCTCCGGAGGCGGAGCCGGCCAGCGCTCCCGCGGCGTTGCCCCGCATCGGCGGCGCCTCCGGCGTGACCCACCGCGCCGCCTGACCGCGTGGCCGCACCGGGTGGTCCGGTGCTGCGCTGAGAACGTGCGAGGATGGCGGCCGTGGAGTACATCGTCATCGTCGCAGCCGTCGTGGTCGTCCTGGGCATCGCCCTCGCAGCGTTCCTGGTGCCTCGCCGCCGGCGCGGCCAGGTCGAGGCGCCCGCGCCGCGGCCCGGCACCGACGTCCTGCCCGGGGTCGGCGACGACGCCACCACGCCGGTCGAGGAGCAGCGCACGCCGATCTCCGACGTCGAGCTGCCCGAGGCGCCGGCCGAGCCCGTCGTCGAGGAGCCGGTCCTCGAACGTCCCGAACCGGCCGCCGGACGGCTGACCCGGCTGCGCTCGCGGCTGTCCCGCTCGCAGTCCGGCTTCGGCAAGGGCCTGCTCAGCCTGCTCTCGCGTGAGCGTCTCGACGACGAGACGTGGGAGGAGATCGAGGACACCCTGCTGACGGCCGACCTCGGCGTCGCGCCGGCGCAGGAGCTGGTCGAGCGGCTGCGCACCCGGGCCCGCGTCGAGGGCGTGCAGAGCCCCGAGGCCGCGCGCACCCTGCTGCGCGAGGAGCTGCTCGCGCTCGTCGACCCCGCGCTGGACCGCGCGCTGCGCACCGAGCGGCACGTCGAGGACGGCCGCCCCGCCGTCGTCCTGGTGGTCGGCGTCAACGGCACCGGCAAGACCACGACGGTCGGCAAGCTGGCCCGCGTCCTCGTCGCCGAGGACCGCGACGTCGTCCTCGGCGCCGCCGACACGTTCCGCGCGGCAGCCGCCGACCAGCTCACCACCTGGGGCGACCGCGTCGGCGTCCTCACCGTCCGCGGCCCCGAGGGCGGCGACCCCGCCAGCGTCGCCTTCGACGCCGTCAAGGTGGGCATCGAGCAGGAGGCCGACACCGTCCTCGTCGACACCGCCGGCCGGCTGCAGACCAAGGTCGGCCTGATGGACGAGCTGGGCAAGGTCAAGCGGGTCATCGAGAAGCACGGCCCGGTCGACGAGGTGCTCCTCGTCCTCGACGCCACCACCGGCCAGAACGGCCTCGTGCAGGCCCGCGTCTTCGGCGAGGTCGTCGACGTCACCGGCATCGTGCTGACGAAGCTCGACGGCACCGCCAAGGGCGGCATCGTGGTCGCCGTCCAGCGCGAGCTGGGCGTCCCCGTCAAGCTGGTCGGCCTCGGTGAGGGGCCCGACGATCTCGCACCGTTCGACCCCGAGGCCTTCGTCGACGGCATCCTGGGCGAGTCCTGACGCACGTCCGAATCAAGAACGCCAGCACGACCAGCGGCCAGAAATCCCGAAGGATCTGACCCATGATCATGGTGTGACGACGAAGCCTCTCCAAGCGCTCCAGCGTCGAACGTCCTCGCCCGTTGCTACGACTGAGACAAGCCCTCCGTCAACGGGTAGGCCTGATCGTGGTTGGGTTTAGGTGCGTCAACACCCATGATCCCAGCTAAGCCCCGGTGTGTGCTGCTACGACTCCACACCGGGGCTTCTTGCGGCCTGCCGCTGTCGCCTAGGTCCGCACAGGCTCCGGCTCTCGCTCCGTGGCCGGCGGCAGGAAGAGCTCCGGCCGTCCCTCGACGTAGAGCTGCGGCATCCGCCGGTCCAGCCACCGCGGCGACCACCAGTTGGCCCGGCCGAGCACGTGCATCACGGCGGGGACGAGCAGCATGCGCACGATGGTCGCGTCGATGAGGATCGCGGCCGCCATGCCGACGCCGAGCGACTTCAGCACGACGTCCGGGCTGGGCACCAGCGCCGCGAACACCGTCACCATGATCGCCGCGGCCGCCGTGATGACCCGGCCGGTCCCGGCCAGCCCGTCGACGATCGCGCGGGCGTTGCTGCCGGTGCGCAGCCACGACTCGCGCATGCGGCTGATCAGGAACACCTCGTAGTCCATCGACAGCCCGAACAGCACCGCGAACATCACCACCGGCACGTACGCGGGCATCGGCGTCTCGGTCTCGACGCCGATCAGCTGGCCGACCCAGCCGCCCTCCAGCACCAGCGCCACCACGCCGTACGCGGCGGCGACGGAGAGCAGGTTCATCACCGCGGCGGTCAGCATGATGATCACGCTGCGGAACGACACCAGCAGCAGGATCATCGACACCGTCACGACGCCGCCGATCAGCAGCGGCAGCCCGTCGGCCATCGACTCGTTGACGTCGATCGCCGCGGCCGTCACGCCGCCGACGTGCACGTCGACGGGCGCGCCCGGCAGCACGTCGTCGCGCAGGGTGTGGACGAGGTCCTCGGTCGCGGCGTCCTGCGGCCCGCCCGACGGGATGACGGTGAGCAGCGCGGCGTCGCCGGCCTCGGTGACGACCGGCGGCAGGACGGCGGCGACCCCGGGCGTCGCCGCGACGGTGTCGGCCAGCGCGGGCAGCGCGCCGGCGTCGGCCCCGCCGCCGGGCAGGTCCGCCACCAGCAGCAGCGGCCCGTTCGCGCCCGCGCCGAACCCGTCGGCGAGCAGGTCGTACGCCTGCCGGCTGGAGTGGCCGGCCGGGTCGTTCCCGGCGTCGGGGAAGCCGAACCGGGCGCCCAGGAACGGCGCCGCCAACGCCAGCATCAGCCCGCCGCCGAGCACGACGGCGAGGACGTTGCGGCGCTCGATCAGCCGGCTCCACCGCAGCCACGCCCGCGACGGCGCCACGTGCCCGCCCTCGGCGACGGTCACCGCGCCGCGCCGCCGCCCGATCGGCAGCCGCCACCGCTCGATGCGGTGCCCGAAGAAGCCGAGCAGCGCCGGGAACAGCGTCGCGGCGGCCGCCATCACGACGAGGACGGCGACCATCGTCACGACGGCCGCGCCGCGCATGAACGACAGCCCCATCGCGAACAGCCCGAACATGCTCACCATCACCGTGCCGCCGGCCACCATGACGGCCCGCCCGGCGGTGTCGAGCGTCGCGACGGCCGCGTCCGGCGGTTCCAGCCCGGCCGCCCGCCACTCGCGGAACCGCGTCACCATGAGCAGCACGTAGTCGATGCCCAGCGCGATGCCCATCAGCGACGCCAGGATCGGCGCCCAGTCGGGCACGTCCATCACCGCCGCGACCAGCCCGGCCAGCGTCGAGCTGATCGCCAGCCCGGCGACGGCGACGCCGATCGGCAGGCCGGCCGCCACCACCGTCCCGAACGTCACCAGCAGGATGACGGCCGCGGCGACCAGCCCGACCATCTCGCTGCCGAACTCGCCGGACTCGGCGATGCGGATGGTGTCGCCGCCCAGCGCGACGTCCAGCCCGGGCCGCTCGGCCGCCTCCGCCGCGGCCAGCAGCCGCTCGGTGTCCTCGACCGGCATGTTCTCCGGCGCGTCGACGCCGAGGTTCAGCCGCGCCGTCAGCGTGCGGCCGTCCGGCGCCAGCCCGCCGGGCGCCGTGTACGGGTCGTCGACGGCCGTGACGTGCGGCAGCGTGCGCAGCTCGTCCAGCAGCGCGCCGACGTCGGCCTGCACGGACGGGTCGGTCACCGGACCCTCGGAGCGCACGACCACGTCCACCGGCTCGCCGGCCTGCGCCGGGAACCGGTCGGTGAGCAGCCGCTGCGCCTGCTGCGAGTCGCTGCCCGGGCTGGAGTAGTCGACCTCGTAGTCGCCGCCGAACGCCGCGGCCAGACCGACGGCGACGGCCAGCGCCGCCGCCCAGCCGATCAGCACCCGCCAGCGGTGCCGGAACGCCACGCCGGCCAGCCGCCCCAGCGGCCCCGGCCTCTGCCTCGGTGTAGTCGTCATACCGTGATCCTCGAAGGACGGCGCCACCCCCGTCGTCCGCCGCCGAGCGCGTCCGGCTACGCCACCGGGAGTAGCCCGCTGCGCCGGGTGGACGACGCCGGGCGTGGGTGCGCGTCGCTACCATCGCTTGCCATGGAGCGGTTGGTACGGCGCCTCCCGACGTTGTCGGCGCGCGCCCAGGACGTGCTGATCGCCGGTTTCGTCACACTGCTGCAGGTGCAGGGCACGCATTCGGCGATCGAGCGCGAGCCCGAGCTGGGCGGGCCGGCCGAGGCGCTCGGCATCCCCGGCAACGCGCTGCTCCTGCTCAGCGGCCTGGTGCTGCTCGTGCGGCGGCGCTGGCCGATCCCGGTTTTCATCGTGACCGGCCTGGTCAGCGTCGCCTACTTCGGCTCCGGGTTCCCCGACGGCCCCGGCTGGCTGTCGCTGTTCGTGGCCATCTACACGGTGACGGCGCACGGCGACGGGCGGCGCTCGCTGGTCGTCGTCGCGAACGGGCTGACGGTGCTGGCCGTCGTCTGGATCGCGACAGCCGAGGGCGGGACCGAGCGCATCGGCTGGCTGGCGTTCCGCATCGGCGCCACCATCATGGCCGCCGCGCTGGGCGAGTCGGTCCGCTCCCGTCGCGTCATCGCCGCCGACGCCGTCCAGCGGGCCGAGGTGGCCGAACGGACCCGCGACGAAGAGGCGCGCCGCCGGGTCGACGCCGAGCGGCTGCGCATCGCCCGCGAGGTGCACGACACCGTCGCGCACGCCATCGCGATCATCAACGTGCAGGCCGGCGTCACGGCGCACGTGCTGGACAAGCGGCCCGAGCGGGCCCGCGAGACGCTGCTGACGATCGAGCAGACCAGCGCCCGCGCGCTGCGCGAGATGCGCTCCGTCCTGGGCGTGCTCCGCGGCGACGACGACGGCTCGCCCGGGCCGAGCCTGGGCGCGCTGGACGAGTTGGTCGCCGTCGGGCGGCGGGCCGGTCTGGACGTCACGGTGACGGGGTCGGTGCCCGCCGGGGTGGTGCCCGACGACGTCGACCGCGCCGCCTACCGCATCGTCCAGGAGGGCATCACCAACATCATCCGGCACGCCGGGCCGGCCCGCGTCACCATCGGCCTCGAGCTGGCCGGCGGCGAGCTGCGGGTCTCGATCGCCGACGACGGCGGCGAGCTGAGCGGCCCGGCCGGCCCGCCGGTCGAGCCCGGCCGCGGCCTGGCCGGCATGCGGGAGCGCTGCGAGCTGCTCGGCGGCACGTTCGAGGCCGGACCTGACGGCGACGGTTTCAAGGTGTCCGCCCGGCTGCCGCTGAACCGCGTCGAGGCCACCGCCCGATGACGTCCACCACCGTCCGCGTCGTCCTCGCCGACGACCAGGTGCTCGTGCGCACCGGCTTCCGCGTCCTCCTCGACGTCGAGGACGACATCGACGTCGTCGGCGAGGCGGCCACCGGCGCCGAGGCGATCGAGCGCTGCCGCGAGTCCCGTCCCGACGTCGTGCTGATGGACATCCGCATGCCCGGCCTCGACGGCATCGAGGCGACCCGCCGCATCGCCGCCATCCCCGGCCTCGAGCGGGTGAAGGTGCTGATCCTCACCACGTACGACACCGAGGAATACGTGTTCGACGCGCTCGAGGCCGGCGCCAGCGGGTTCCTCCTCAAGGACGCCGGCCCGCAGGAGCTGCTGCACGCCATCCGCGTCGTCGCCGCCGGTGAGGCGCTGCTCGCGCCCAAGATCACCCGCCGGCTGATCGCCCAGTTCACCGCGGTCCGCGCGGCCCACCAGGTGGCCGAGGACCGCCTGGGCGTGCTCACCCAGCGCGAGCGCGAGGTGCTCGCCCTCGTCGGCACCGGCCGGTCCAACGCCGAGATCGGCGCCGAGCTGTCGCTCAGCCCGGCCACCGCCAAGACCCACGTCAGCCGGGCGATGATCAAGCTGGGCGCCCGCGACCGCGCCCAGCTCGTCGTCATCGCCTACCAGACCGGCCTCGTCAGCGCCCGCCCGCCGGCCTGACGCCGGCGGTGACGGCGGGGGATACGGCCGGCAGACGCCGCGGCGGCAGGCTGCCCCCATGCCCCGTCCGCGTTGGTGTGTCGTCGTCGTCCGCTGCTGGGTGGACGGCCAGGACCTGAAGGTCCGGATGCTGGCGACCGGTGACGTCGAGGGCCGCCTGGTGCGCGGCTCCGCGGCGGCGGCCGGCGAGCAGCTGGGCCGCTGGCTGGCCGCGCTGCTGGCGCTGGAGCCGCCGCCCGATGACGATGGCCGAGACGACGGCCGAGACGAGCCGGAGACGCCACGGTGACGATCACGGACACGGACGCCGCCTACGGTCCCTCCCGTAGTCGTCCCCGGAGGTCGTCATGAACACGCCCGCCATGGTGTCGCCCTTCGTCGGCAGCGCGTTGCAGGCCGAGCGGCCGCCCGAGCAGGAGGCCGGGCCCACGCTGCCCGGGCTGCTCTCGCCGTTCTCGGCCAGCCGCCTCGAAGCGGGCGGCGACGACGGCGAGCTGTTCGAGGACCTGCTCGCCGAACTGGAGGACGAGTCGTTCGACGAGGCCGTCGAAGCGCTGGTCGACGAGGCCGCGGCGATGCACCTGACGGCTCCGTGGGACGGTGAGGTGGACGGCCGGGACGCCCAGCTGGAGGCGTGGTCGGCCCGGCTGCTCGACGAGGCGCGGCGGGTGCTCGACCACCTGGAGGAGACGTTCGCCGGGCGCACCCCGGAGTCGGTCGCCGAGGACGAGATCGAGCTGGCCGCGGCGCAGTCGCGCACCGACACGATGAGCCCGGCCGCCGAGCAGTTCCTGGGCGGCCTGGTCAGCAAGGTGAAGAGCGGCTTCGCGAAGGTCAAGTCCGCCGCCGCGGCCGTGGCCCGCACCGGACTGGGCGTGCTCGGCAGCATCACCGGCCTGGGCCAGCTCACCGGCATCCTCAAGAAGCTGGTCGAGCCGCTGGTCAAGCGGGTGCTCAACGCCGCGCGCAACCGGCTGCCGGCGTCGTTGCAGGGCCCGGCGACCGCCCTGGCGGCCAAGCTCGGCATCCGCGTCCCGGAGACCGGCCGCGAGGTCGCCGAGGACTTCGACCGGCAGTACGCGCAGGCGCTCACCGTCACCGACGAGGCGGCGGCCGAGGAACTGCTCGCCGCCGCCGACGACGCCGGGCGGGCGGCGGGCGAGGACCCGGTCGCCGGGCTCGACGCCGCCCGCGCGCGGCTGGCCGCCGAACTGGCCGAGGCGACGCCGGGCGAGGCGCCGGTCGCGCCGGTGGAGCAGTTCGTCCCCGCCGTCACGGCGGCCATGCCCCTGGTGCGCACCGCGGTCCGGCTGATCGGCCGGGACCGCGTGAAGCGGCTGCTGGCCGCGCCCTTGGCCGCGTTCATCGCGCCGTTCGTCGGCCACCAGGCGGCGCGGTCGCTGGCCCCGCCGATCGCGGACACCGGGATGAAGCTGTTGCGCCTGGAGCACGAGGAGGCCGCGGTGCTCGGGGCGGAGGCGCTGGTGTCGACGCTGGAGGAGACGGTGCGGCAGGTGCTCTCGCTGCCGGCGGAGTCGCTGGCCGACGACGTCCGCGTCGCGGCCGAGGTGCAGGAGGCGTTCGCCGAGGCGGCCGCCCGGTACCTGCCGCCGCGGGTGCTCCGGGCCGACCTGGGGGAGGACGAGGCCGAGCCCGAGGCCGGCGGGTGGATCATGATGCCGCGCGGCCCGCGCCCGCGCTACCGCTACCGCGCCTACACCCACCCCTACCGGGTGCTGCTCAGCCGTCCCACGGCCCGGGCGATCGTCGTCAGCGGCGAGGAGACGCTCGAGGAGCGGCTGCTCGACGACGGCGTCGCCGCCTGGCCGGCCGAGGTCGAGGTGCAGCTGTTCGAGGCGATGACGGGCACCCGGCGCGGCCACCTGGCCACTGCGGACGAGGAGGACGGCACGCTGTCGCCGGACGAGTTCGGCGAGCTGACGCCGCAGGTGGCGGGCGCGCTGCTGCAGCGCCCGGCGCTCGGCGCCCACGGCTCGCGTGCCGCCGGCGCCCGGGCCGGAGTGGTCGCCGCGCCGGGGCAGCGGCTGTTCCGCGTCGTCGTCCCCGGACGGCCCGGGCACGCGCGGCGGGTGCGGCGGCTGGCCGTCCGCGTCGACCTGTCCGGACCGGCCCCGCGGCTGCGGGTGCACCTGCGCATCGGCGAGCGGATGGCGCACTCCCTGGCCGCGCAGCTGGACCGCCGCGCGCACACCCAGGTCGTCGCGGCCGTCCGGCGGCTGCTGGGCCCGCCCGTCCGCGACTGGCTGGCGCGGCGGCTGGGCCGGTCCCGCGCCCTGAACGCGCCGCGCCCCATGCCGCCCGAGCGCCGCCGCGCGCTGGCCGAGGCGCTGGCGGAGGGGATGATCACCGCGCTGGCCAAGGAGCTGCCGGCGGCCGGCCCGACGCTGGCCGGCGCCGCCCAGGACCCGGCCGCCGGTCTGACCCTGACGTTCACGTTCCCGTTCGCCAGTCGCGACGCGCTCGCGGCCGGCACACCCGGAACGCCCGTGCTCGCGATACGCCCAGGGCTGCGCCATGGCTGAGCCGGATCCGGCCGAGCCCGAGCGCGCGCAGCTGGCGGCGGAGATCGCGCACTGGCGCAACGCGGTCGACGCGCTGGCCGACCTCGACACCATCGCCGCGCCCGCCGCCTGGGCGGGCCTGGAGGAGTACCTGCGCATGCGGGTGCGCGACCGGCTCGCCGCGGTGGTCGCGGACCTCTCGCTGGAGGCCGCGCGCTGCTCGACGGCCCTGAGCCGCGGCGACGACACCGGCGCGGTGCGCCGCGCCGTGCTCGCGCTGCGCCGGCGCTACCTGCAGGTCGAGACCATTCTCGACTTCTACGGCGACGCGGTCGGCTCGCGCACCAACCCGGCGCTCGCCGCCGTGCTGAGCGGCCTGGACGTCATCGCCGGCGACAGCCTCGACGTGATCCTCGGCCGGGTCGGCATCGCGACGCCGCCGGCCGTCGTCTACCTCGACAAGGGCCTCGGGGCGGCGATCCTGCGCGCGGACGTCCGGCTCTGGGACCGCACCAGCCCGTCGCCCGTCGCGGCGATCAAGCTCACCCGGCACAACCTGAGCTACCCGACCGCCATCCTGCACGAATGTGGTCACCAGGTCGGCCACCTGACCGGCTGGAACGCGGAGCTGGCCGACGCGCTCGCGCTGGCGCTGGCGCCGCGGTCCCGCGAGCTGGCCGAGGCGTGGCGCTCGTGGGCGAGCGAGCTGGCGGCCGACGTCCACGCGTTCGCCCTGGCCGGCTGGGCGCCGTTGCCGGCGCTGGCCAACGTGGTCGACGGCGGCACCGCGGCGGTCTACCAGGCGGTCCCCGGCGACCCGCACCCGTTCCCGTGGATCCGGGTGATCGTCAACGCCGCGCTGTGCCGGAGCTGGTTCGGCGCCGGCCCGTGGGACGGCCTGGCCGTCGCCTGGGCGCGCCGCCACCCGCCGGAACGGGCGCCGTCCGAGATCGCCGGCCTGGCCCGGCTCAGCGTGGACGCGCTCGACGACATCGTCCGGGTCTGCACCCGGCAGCCGATGGCCGCGTTCGGCGGCCGGCCGCTGTCCGCCGTCGCCGACCCGGCCCGCCGGTCGCCCGAGGCGCTCGACGCCCTGGCCCGCCGCGCCGGGCCGTCGCTGCTGACCTCGCAGTACCTCGCCCGCCGGGAGCCGCTGGCCGTGCTGGCCTGGCTCGCGATCCGCCCGGTCGCCGACCCGGCGAACGGCGCCGCCCACCGCCGGGACCTGCTCGACTGGCTGGCCCGGCTCTCGCCCGGTGCGCCCGCGCGGGCCGCCTGACCCACTGGAGGAGGAGATCGACATGTCCGCTGACCGACCGCCGGACGGCGGCCTGCCGTCCGAGGCGACGCTGCGCGAGTTCGTGACGGCGCTGCACGACGTCGCCACCGCGATCACCCAGCACACCACCGAGCTGCACGACGACCGGCGTCGCGGCGACGGTGATCGGCCGGCCTCCGCGGCCCAGCGGCGCGCCGTCCTCGACTACCGGGTGCTCGGCGCCCTGACCGGCCGGCTCGCGGCGGGCGGCGTCCTGGTGAGCGCGCGGCGGTTCCAGGACAAGGACCGGGAACGCGTCGAGCTGCAGCCGCTCCCGGCGACCGCGGCCCGGGTGGCCGTGCAGGCCGCCGGCGAGAAGGAGCCGGAACTGCTCGGCATCGACCGCGGCTCCGGCTCCTCCGGGACCGTCACGCTCGACCGCACCCGCGGCAAGGACATCGCGCGCCTCGAGGTGTGGAACGGCGCCGGCCAGCCAATCCGGCTGGGACCCCGGCTGCCGCGGCTGCCGGCCCAGACTCCGGTCGACTGACCCGCCGAAGGGGGCCCACGACATGTTCAGGAACCTTGCCCAGCTGTTCGCCGGAACACCCGGCCGCGACCGCCGCGACGTCTTCCTCGTCCACCCGATCCAGCTCAGCCGCTGGCTCGACGAGGCGTGGGACAGCGCCCGGACGGTGCCCGCGTTCGGCGACCCGACCACCCTCGAACCGTTCCTCGGCGCCGCCGACGTCGTGGAGACGCTGAACCTGCCCCGGCCGCAGGTGACCGGCGGCGCCGAGGTCGCGCCGTCCGGCGTGGTGCTGGCCGACCCCGACGTCTTCGGCGGCCAGGCGCTGCGGCTGCAGGCCAGCGGGCTGGCGTGGGACCACCTGGCGTACGCGTACCTCGTCGAGTCGACCGGGGTGTTCGAGGTGCTGGCCGAGGTGGTCCGCCGCCTGGTCACCGGCGAGACCCTGGACACGCTCTCTGCCGGGGGACTGCGCTGGGTGCGGGCCACCGAGGAGCTGTTCTTCCGCGACCCGCCGCTGTTCTCCATCGGCGGCGTCACCAGCGCCGTGCGGCCGGACGACCGGGTCAACCGGCGCAACTGCATGTGGCGGATGTTCGGCATGGACCTCCCGCACCCGATCCCGGCCCGCTGGGCGCGGCCCGGCTCGGCCGGCGAGCAGGACTGGAAGTCCGACACCGGCAGCGGCGTCAACACCGGGTTCCGGGAGAAGTGGACGGAGCTGCTGCGGCAGGTGTGGCTCGGCATCGAGAACGCCCGCAACGAGAGCGGGCCGAACGCCACCGACAAGGAGTACGTGGCGTTCCTGTGCACCGCGCTGAAGGACATGATGGCCATGCGCCGCCGTGGTGGGCAGCTCGCCCGCGAGGAGTTCGTGTACGTCGCCACGATGAGCTGGTTCCACCTGACCCTCGAGACCCCCGACACGCCGATCGTGGTCGACCTGCGGGCCGACGCGACCAACGCGGCGGACCGGCTGGCGAAGATCGCCCAGCGGGTCGGCCTGCAGCCGGCCGCGCGATCGCGCGAGCTGTTCGAGCTCGCCGACCTGATGTCGGCGATGCTGCGGGCGATCGAGCTGGGCGTGTTCGACACCGGGGAGAAGGCGGAGACGCTCTACGTGCCGCTGGCCGGCGGCGTCAACGCCCAGTTGCTGCAGGACATGAACCGGATCATCGACCTGTGGCAGTCCGCCACCGGCGACCGGGTCAAGGACCGGCCGGTCGGCGGCGTGGCCGGGAGCCTGAGCGCCCAGCCGCTGCGCATCCCGGCGCCGCCGCCGCCCGTGCCGTCGCCGCCCACCCCGGCGCCGGCGCCCGCCGTCGCCGCCACCAACGGCCGCGGCTGAGACGGAGGCCGTGATGACGAGCGAACCGCTCACCGCCACCCTCCTGGAGTCGCCGTTCGCGCCGGCCGAGGCGACGCCCGAGCCGGCCGGGGAGCAGGAGTCGTGGGGACACCTCTACGAGGCGCCGGGCGGCGAGCCGGCGTTCGAGGAACAGGCCGCGCCCACCCTGTCGCGGCTGACCCGGACGTTCCCGCCGGAGGCGCTCTCCGAGCTGCCCGACGTGCTGCGGGCCAAACCGCTGGTGAGCGCCGAGGTGACGGTGCGGACCGAACGGATCCTGTGGATGATCGCCGGGGCGCGGGCGAACGTCGGCGCGGAACCGGGCTGGGGCGACCGCCTGCTGGTCGACCTGCCCGACCTCCCCAAGGCCGGGCCCAGCAGCACCGTGCACGTGCTGGTCGTCGAGACCGTGCCGTTCGACGTCGTCGAGCAGGACAAGCTCCGGGCGTTCCACCGCTTCTGCCAGAAGGCGCACCCGTCGAAGGTGCCGCCGTTCGACGCGGTCTCGGTCGGGCCGTGGACGCTGAACCGCTGGCTGGAGGAGGCGCTGGAGCTCGCCCCCGGCTCGCTGGCCGCGGCGGCCGGGCTCTCCACGCAGCTGACGGTCGACCAGGCGGCCACCTACAAGCTGGTCGTGTACGCGCTGCTGCCGCGGACCGTCGGTGCGGTCGTGGCGCCGATGGACCAGCGGTCGCTGCGCGGCTTCCCGTTCGCGAAGGCCACGCTGACGGAGGAGCACGAGCGGCTGATCGCCTCGCTGGCGCGCGAGATCGTCCGCAGCTGGTACTCGCGGCGTATCGTGACGAAGATCGTCGTGCAGGGCCACACCGACCCCGTCGGCACCCGCGCCTACAACCTGGACCTCGGCCGCCGCCGGGCCCAGGCGGTCGCCGCCCGGCTCAAGGAGCTGGTCGCCCAGCAGGCCGGCCGGCTGCCCGTCGGCACGGTGGAGCGCATCGAGTACGTCATCGAGAGCTACGGCGAGGACCGGCCGTTCTCGACCCGGCTGCACACCCTGAACCGCCGGGTCGAGGTCACCGTGTACCGCGACTACACACCGCCGCCGGACCCGCTGGTGCTGGACGAGGTGATCGTGCGGGTGACCCCGCTGCTGTCGTCGCCCACGCTGACGCCGGAGGCGGTGAAGCGGCTGAAGTGCGTGCTGGCCAAGATCAAGCAGCCCGGCATGGACGACCGGTTCGCCACCGACACCCAGGTGTTCCTCATCAAGCGCGACAACCAGATGCCCAGGCCGGAGGAGTGGAGCCGCGTGCTGAGCCGGCTGCTGCACCCGGACCTGTTCGGCCCGCAGGTGCCCGAGGACCGGCTCACCACCAACCTGCGGCTGCTCGACGAGGACATCGCCGGCGGCATCGTGAAGATGAGCCAGATCATCGCCTACGCCTCCGGCGCCGAGTGGGGCTTGGGGCTGCTGGCCCTGCCGAAGGCGTTCAAGCAGTTCAACGCCTGGATCATCGAGCGGTTGAAGAATCAGGCGAGCATCTACAGCTGCTACGCGGAGGACTTCCTCGAGTAGGCCTAGGCGAGTCGCGATCATGGGAGTACAACATTGACTAGGCCGGATCCACGAGCCATCGCGTGGATCCGGCCCATGGGGGGTGTCGCTGATGGCCGCGGTGAACCAGATGGCTGACCTGCACGTCATCGGGGCCTTCGAGGTGCTCGTCGCCGGTGTCCCGGTGGCGCTGCCCGCCGGTCCGCGGCGGCTGCTGGCCTACCTCGCCGTCAACGGCGGCGCCCAGCGCCGCGACGCGGTGACGGGGCAGCTGTGGGGCTGGGTGCCGCAGGCGCAGGCGCGGGCACGGCTGCGCACGGCGCTGTGGCGGATCGGCCAGCTCCCGGCCGGCCTGGTCCGCAGCGGTCGCGACGAGCTCCAGCTGCGGCCATCGGTGCGGGTCGACCTCGCCGAGAGCGCGGGGCTCGCGCGCGGCCTGCTCGACCCGTCCGGCCGCGACCGGCTGCCCGACTCGGCCGACCTGCTCACCGACGACATCCTCCCCGGCTGGGACGAGGACTGGCTGCAGCTCGAGCGCGAGCGGCACCGTCAGCTGCGCATCCACGCCCTCGAGGCGCTCAGCCGCCGCCTCACCGCGGCCGGCCGGTTCGGCGCGGCCATCGACGTGGCGTACCGGGCGATCGCGGCCGAGCCGCTGCGGGAGTCGGCGTGGTGCGCGTTGATCCGCGCCCACCTGGCCGAGGGCAACCGCTCGGTCGCCTCGCACCAGCTCGGCGAGTACCGGCGGCTGCTGGCCGACGAGCTGGGAGTCGACCCGTCCGAGACGATCGAGGCGCTGCTCAGCCCAGCAGGGGGTGCGTGACGGATAGTGGTGGATGCGGGCGGCGTCCAGGGGCCGGTCCAGCAAGGCGTCGAAGTAGCTCGATGCGCTGCGCCGTCGGGTGATGACACAACGCAGCTGGTCGGTTCCTGGGCGTCGATCCGCGCCGCCGAAGATCCGTCAGGTACCCCCTAGGAGGCGGGCGCCGATCGCGAGCATGACGACGGCGATCAGCCCGTCCAGCACCCGCCAGGCGCCCGGCCGCTCGAACACCGCGCTGAGCGAGCGTGCGCCGAACCCGAGCGCGGTGAACCAGCTCAGCGACGCCGCCATCGCGCCCGCGCCGTACAGCCAGCGGCCGTCGTCGCCGTGCTGGTTGGCCAGCGCGCCGAGCAGCACGACGGTGTCGAGGTACACGTGCGGGTTGAGGAAGGTGAAGCCGAGGCAGGCGAGCACCGCCGCCCGCGCGGTCGCGGCCGCGCCCGCCCCGGCGACCAGCGACGACGGCCGCAGCGCCCGCCGCGCCGCCAGCGCGCCGTACCCGAGCACGAACGCCGCCCCGCCGTAGCGCGCCACGTCCAGCGCCCACGGGTGCGTCGTCAGCGCCGCGCCGAGTCCGGCGATCCCGGCGCCGATCAGCACGGCGTCGGCCACCGCGCACACCGCGACGACAGGGACGACGTGGCGGCGCGCGAGCCCCTGGCGCAGGACGAACGCGTTCTGGGCGCCGATCGCGACGATCAGCGAGAGGGAGGTGGCGAACCCGACGACGGCACTGGACACGTCCTCGACGCTAGGGTCGGGGTGAGCCGTAGACCAGCTAAAGTTTCTACGCCTTCCTTAGCATGGCTTCATGATGCGCATCGACCTCGCCCAGCTCAGCGCGTTCGCCGCCGTCGTCGAGGAGGGCAGCTTCGAGGCCGCCGCCCGCCGGCTGCACGTCACGCCGTCCGCGGTGAGCCAGCGGGTCAAGGCGCTGGAGTCGCGGCTGGGCCGCGTCCTGGTCAGCCGCACCCGTCCGGCCGGCGCCACGGAGGCCGGGCAGTGGCTGGCCCGGTACGCGCGCCAGGTGCGGCTGCTGGAGAGCGAGGCGCTGTCCGGCCTGGCCTCCGGCGACGTCGAGGTGCGGCTGGCGGTCGCCGTCAACGCGGACTCGTTGGCGACGTGGTTCCTGCCGGCGCTGACGGGGCTGGCGGACGAGCGCGGCGCCCGGTTCGAGCTGCACCAGGAGGACCAGGACCACTCGGCGACGCTGCTGCGCGAGGGCGCCGTCATGGCCGCCGTCACCGCCGACGCGCACGCCGTGCAGGGCTGCGGCGTGCGCCCGCTCGGCCGCATGCGCTACCTCGGCGTCTCCACCCCGGCGTTCGCCGGCCGATGGTTCCCGGACGGCCCGACGGCGGCGGCGCTCGGCGCGGCCACCACGCTGGTCTTCAACCGCAAGGACGCGCTGCAGTCGCGGTTCGCCCGCGAGCTCGCCGGCCGCCGGGTCGACCCGCCGGTCACCGTGCTGCCGTCGTCGGTGGGGTTCGCCGACGCGACGATCCTGGGGCTGGCGTGGGCGATGCTGCCCGAGTCGATGGCCCGCGCCGCCCTCGACGACGGCCGGCTGGTCGAGATCGCTCCGGGCCGCCACCTCGACGTGCCGCTGTACTGGCAGCGCTGGAAGCTGGCGTCGCCGCTGCTGGACGAGCTGACCGACGCCGTCGTCGCGGCGGCCGCGGCTCAGCTGCGGGCGCCGAAGCCGTAGATCGTCGTGCGGGCGAGCGCCTCGGCGTCCTCCGGCCGGGGGAGCGCGACACCGGTGAGGATGCGCAGCACGATCATCCCGGTGAACCAGTCGAACACCAGTTGGCGGTCGACGTCCGGGGGGAGCTCGCCGCGGGCGATCGCGCGGTCGAAGACGGCGCTGGACCCGGCCAGCCGGGTGGCCAGCGAGGCGCGGTACAGCTCGGCGACCCGGGGGTCGCGGGCGGCCTCCTTCACGGCCAGCCGGAAGAACGCCAGGCCGTCGTCGCTGCCGGCCAGGGTCAGGATGTCGGTGTAGATCTCGGCGAGGTCGCCGTGCAGCGAGCCGGTGTCGGGGACCCGCACCTCCAGCTCGAACAGCGTCTCGGCGGCGGCCAGTGCCAGGTCGTCCTTGCTGGCCCAGCGGCGGTACAGCGTCGCCTTGCCGACCCCGGCCCGCTCGGCCACCGCGTCGACCGTCATGCCGTCGACGCCGCGCTCGAGCAGCAGGCCGGCCGCGGCCTCCCGGATGCGGCGGTCCGCCTCCGGGTCGCGCGGCCGGCCGCGCCGGGGCTCAGCCGGGTTGCTCATCGCGGGCGTGGCTGGGCAGCCACAGCAGCGCGACCAGCGCGCCGACCAGGACGACGATCCCGGCGACGGCGGTCGTCGTGGTCATGGCGTCGACGAACGCGGCGTCGGCGGCGTGGACGAGGGCGGCGGCGGGCTCGGCGGGCAGCTCGCCGGCGGCGGCGTACGCGCCCTGGATGCTGTCCTCGGCGGCGTGCGCGGCCTCGGCGGGCAGCTGAGCGGCGGCGTCGTCCACCTGCGCAGAGTAGACCGAGTTCAGCACCGAGATCAGCACCGCGACGCCCAGCGCGCCGCCGACCTGCCGGACGGTGTCGTTGACCGCCGAGCCGACGCCGGCCTTGGCCCGCGGCACCGCGCCCATCACCGACTCCGTCGCCGGGCCCATCGCGAACGCCATGCCGAACCCCATGACGATCGTCGCGGTGAGGCCGCGCGGCGCGTAGCCGCTCTCGACCGTCGTCCCGGTGAAGATCCAGAACGACACCGCCAGCAGCGCCAGCCCGAACACCGTCGGCCACTTCTCGCCGACCCGCTGCGCGACCGCCATGGCCGCCGGGCCGCCGAGGACCAGGCCGATCGCCAGCGGCAGGATGCGCAGCCCCGCCTCCAGCGGCGTGTAGCCGAGCACCGTCTGCAGGTACACGGACAGGAAGAACGCGGCGCCCATCATCGCGAAGAACACCAGCGTGATCGAGATGGCCGGGACGCTGAAGCGGCGGTTCAGGAAGAACTCGACCGGCAGCATCGGGTGCGGGTGGCGGCGCTCCCAGAGCACGAAGCCGGCCAGGATCGCCAGCGACGCCGCGACCGACCCGAGCGTGACGCCGTCCGTCCAGCCGCGTTCGGGCGCCTCGATCAGCGCCCAGACCAGCGCGACCAGCCCGGCGCACGACAGCGCCGCGCCGACGAGGTCCAGCCGCGGCGCCGTCCGGTCCCGCGACTCGGGCACCAGCCAGAACCCGAGCAGCAGCGCGGCGCCCGCGATCGGGACGTTGATCATCAGCGCCGAGCCCCACCAGAAGTGCTCGAGCAGCCAGCCGCCGACGGCCGGGCCGCCCGCGATGCCGATGCCGGCCATCGCCGCCCACACGCCGATGGCCCGCTTGCGCTCCTTCGGGTCGCGGAACACGTCGATGAGGATCGACAGCGTGCTCGGCATGATCAGCGCGCCGCCCAGCCCCATCACCGTCCGCGCGGCGATGACGGTGGTGGGGTCGCTCGACATGGCGCCCCAGACGCTCGCGGCGGCGAACACCACCAGGCCCGCGGCGAGGGCGAGCTTGCGCCCGTACTTGTCGCCCCACGCGCCGGCCGTCAGCAGCAGCCCGGCGAACGCCAGGGTGTAGGCGTCGATGATCCACTGCAGCTCGCTGGCGGTGGCGCCGAGGTCGCGCTGCATGGTCGGGATCGCCGTGTTCAGCACGGTGGTGTCCATGCCGATGAGCACCAGGCTCAGCGACAACACCCCGAGCGTCGCCCAGCGGCGCCGGTGCCGGGTGGAGGTGGCGTACTCGGTGTCGGGCGGTGCGAGGGACATGGCCACTCCGGGATGATTACGAGACTGATGAGTTCTGGAAATAGATACTAGACCTGGGAGTCTCGTAATCGGAACCCGTCGCGCACGTGTGCTCCGTCACCGGGTGAGTAGATTTCGGGAACGGTGTCGAAACGGGGCGGTCGCGTTCGTAGCAGGGGTGAGAGGCCGCCCACCGGGACGGCACCGAGGAGAGGAACCGCGATCATGCGACTGACCGTCACCACCAACGTCTCCGTCGACGGCGTGATGCAGGGGCTCGGCGGGCCGGACGAGGACCGCCGCGGCGGGTTCGAGCGCGGCGGCTGGGCGCTGCCGCTGTTCGACGGCGAAGGCGAGACGTACCTCAGCGAGATCTACGGGCGCGCCGACGCGTTCCTGTTCGGCCGCCGGACGTACGAGATCTTCGCCGCCTCGTGGGGGACGTGGGCCGACCCCGGCGACAGCCTCATCTGGACGGCGCTGAACACGCGGCCCAAGTATGTCGCCTCGGCCACGCTCACCGGCCCGGCGTGGGCGGAGACCACCGTCGTGGCCGGCGACGTCGCGACGATCCGGGAGCTGAAGGCCCGGCCGGGCGGTGAGCTGCAGGTGCACGGCAGCGGCGAGCTGGCCCGCTGGCTGCTCGCGAACGACCTCGTCGACGAGCTGACGCTGCTGACCTATCCGGTCGTCGTCGGCCAGGGCCGGCGGCTGTTCCCGGACGACGGCCCCGACGCGGCGCTCGAGCTGGCCGGCGCGCGGGCCTTCGCCAACGGCATCACGGCGCACGTGTACCGGCCGGCCGGACGCCCGCAATACGCCGCGAGCTGACGGGGCACGATCATGAAGCTGACCACCGTCATGCAGGTCTCCGTCGACGGCGTCATGCAGGCCAACGGCGGGTCGCACCCCGACCTCGACCCCGGGTTCGACCGCGGCGGCTGGGCGCTGCCGCTGTTCGACGACGAGGCGCTCGGCTACGTCGACGAGTTGTGCGAGCGGGCCGCCGCGTTCCTGTTCGGCCGCCGCACCTACGAGTTCTTCGCCGGCACGTGGGGCGCGATCGACGCGATGGCGGACACCCGCATCGGGCGCGCGTTCAACGCCCGGCCCAAGTACGTCGCCTCGACGACGCTCACCGACCCGGGCTGGGCGCCCGCCACCGTCGTCGGCGGCGTGGACGCCATCCGCGAGCTGAAGGGCGCCCCGGGTGGCGAGCTGCAGGTGCACGGCAGTGGCCGGCTGGTCCGCGCACTGCTCGCGAACGACCTCGTCGACGAGCTGACGCTGCTCGTCGCGCCGGTGGTCGTCGGCCGGGGCACCAGGCTGTTCCCGGACGACGGCCCGGACCTCGCGCTCGAGCTCCTCGAGTCGCGCGCCTTCCCGAAGGGCTTCGCGCTCCAGGTCTACCGACCGGCCGGACGTCCGCGGTACGCCACGGCGTGACACAGGAGATGATGCCGAGATGAAGTACATGGTTTCCGTGATCGACAACCGCACCGGCTCGGCCACGGACGACGAGATGACGGCCATCCGCGCGTTCAACGAGCGGCTCCAGGCCGACGGCAACTGGGTGTTCGCCGCCGGCCTCGCGGCGCCCGAGGCGTCCACCGTCATCGACAACCGGAGTGGCGAGGCGCTGATCACCGACGGCCCGTTCCTGGAGACGAAGGAGTACTTCGCCGGCTTCTGGATCATGGCGGCGCCCGACCTCGACGTCGCACTCCGGCTCGCCGCCGAGGGATCGAAGGCCTGCAACCGCCCGGTCGAGGTGCGTCCGCTGCTGTGACCGCCGCCGACGTCAGCGCGGCGATCACCCGGGCGCACCAGGACGAGTGGGCGCGCGTGGTCGCCTCCGTGACCAAGCGCTTCGGCGACCTCGACGTCGCCGAGGAGGCCGCCGCCGAGGCGTTCGCGGCCGCCGTCGAGCGATGGCCGTCCGACGGCGTCCCGCCCAACCCCGGCGCGTGGCTGACCACCACCGCCAACCGCCGCGCGATCGACCGGCTCCGGCGCGAGTCCAAGCGCGACGACAAGCAGAGGGAGGCACGGCTCGTGTTCGGCGACGACCCACCTGTGCCGCTCGGTCCCATCGACGACGACCGGCTGCGGCTGATCTTCACCTGCTGCCACCCGGCGCTGGCGATGCCGACCCGGGTGGCCCTGACGCTGCGCATGGTCGGCGGCCTGACGGTGCCCGAGATCGCCCGCGCCTTCCTGGTGCAGGAGACCACCATGGGGCAGCGCATCAGCCGCGCGAAGGCCAAGATCAAGGCGGCCCGCATCCCGTACCGCGTGCCGGGCGCGGCGGACCTCCCGGCCCGCGTCTCCGGCGTGCTCGCCGTCCTCTACCTCGTCTACAACGAGGGCTACCTCGCCACCGGCCCGGACACCGACCCCGTCCGTGCCGACCTCACCGCCGAGGCGATCCGGCTCACCCGCCTCATCCGCGCCCTGCTGCCCGACGACGGCGAGGTGGCCGGCCTGCTGGCGCTGATGCTGCTCACCGAGGCCCGCCGCCCGGCCCGGGTGTCCTCGGCCGGCGAGCTGGTCGCGCTCGACGAGCAGGACCGCGGCACGTGGGACGAGGCGCTGGTCGCCGAGGGCCACCGGCTGGTGCGCGAGCGGCTGGCCTCCGGGGTGGCGCCGGGGCGCTACCAGCTGCTCGCCGCGATCAACGCCGTGCACACTTCCGCCCGCGACCTCGGCGACACCGACTGGTCGCAGATCCTCGCCCTCTACGACCAGCTCGCCACCCTCGACCCGTCGCCGGTCGTCGCCCTCAACCGGGCCGTCGTCGTGGGTGAGCTCGACGGCCCCGCCGTCGCCCTGGCCAGCGTCGACCGCTTGGGGGACGACCTCGCCGGCTACCACGCCTTCCACGCCACCCGGGCCGAACTGCTGCGCCGACTCGGCCGCGACGCAGAAGCGCGGGCGGCGTACGACGAGGCGATCGCGCTGGCCGGCAACACCGCCGAGGCCGCCGCCCTGACCCGTCGCCGCGACCGGCTGGAACCGGACACTCCTTGACGCGGCCCTGTGCCGGTCGAGGCGGTCGGGTCACTGCTCGTCGGTGAAGATGCCCTCGATCGGCAGGTCGAACAGCCTGGCGAGACGGAACGCCACGGGCAGGCTGGGGTCGAACTTCCCGGTCTCGATCGCGTTGATCGACTGCCGTGACACGCCGACGCGTTGCGCCAGGTCGGCTTGCGTCCAGGCGCGTTCGGCCCGGAGCTCTGCAATGCGGTTCTTCATCGGTACCTGAACTGGCCGGCGACGAAGGCCGTCATGTAGACCACTCCCAGCATCGCGGGGAAGAGCGCCAGGTCGAGGTCGCGGGTGACGAGGCCGGCGGCGTCGGCGGCGGCGTAGGCGAAGCCGGCGACCCAGCCCACGCCGAGGGTGACCGCCAGCGCATCCTGCATGATCTTGCGCTGCAGGTCGTCGAGTGCTCTGAGGAAGCGCGCGAAGGCGACGATCCAGATGATGCCGACGAGAACGTTGACCGCGACCGCGGCCCAGCTCGCCGCCGTCTGGTCGTCCCACGCGACCTCGGGGCCGAATCTGGCCGCGGCCAGGGTCGCCGCCCAGGCGAGTGTCCAGAGCACGAGCTGAGCGGTCGCCCGGTTCGACTCTCGATAGCTTGCGGTCTCGTTGAGTGCTCGCACGGCCGCCTCCCTTCCATTCCCTGAGTCAAGTGTGCTTGACTCGCTGCTAGCGTGTCAAGCACACTTGACGCGGGGATCACCGTTGTCGACGACCACATCGAGGTAGAACGTCCGTTCGAATCGGGGTAGCCTGGCGGCATGACCGTTGCCTTCCAAGCCTCCCTGCTCGACACGGCCGGCGGTGCCACGCTCGGTGCGCTCGGCGGCGCCGTCGAGCGCACCGTGCTCACCCAGGGCGCCTGGGTCGACGTCCGGCGGGGGTGGGTCGCCGGGTCCGACCAGCTGTTCACCGGGCTGGTCGAGGCGGTGCCGTGGCGGGCCGAGCGGCGCACCATGTACGAGCGGGTGGTCGACGTCCCGCGGCTGGTGCGCTTCTACGGCGACGGCGAGCCGCTGCCCGACCCCCTGCTCACCGAGGCGCGCGAGGCGCTGAGCCGGCACTACGCCGCCGAGCTGGGCGAGCCGTTCACCACCGCCGGCATGTGCTTCTACCGCGACGGCCGCGACAGCGTCGCCTGGCACGGCGACACCATCGGGCGCAGCCGCACCGAGGACACCATGGTCGCCATCGTCTCGCTCGGCGCGCCGCGTGCCCTGCTGCTGCGCCAGCGCGGCGGCGGCAGCGCCACCCTCCGCTTCGCCGTCGGCCACGGCGACCTCCTGGTCATGGGCGGGTCCTGCCAGCGGACGTGGGAGCACGCTGTACCGAAGACGGCGAAGCCGGTCGGACCGCGCATCAGCGTCCAGTTCCGGCCCACGGGAGTCCGCTAGCCGGTGCCCGCCACGCCACGGGGTACTACGCTCCCGGCAACCACACGGGAGGGGCGGGATCATGCTGGCGCAGGTCGCGGAGGGTGTGCAGGTCCACCAGAGCGCGTTGCTCGAGAACAACGCGGTCGTCGTGCAGGGGCGCGACGGCGTCCTGGTCGTCGATCCCGGCCTCACGACCGGCGAGCTGACCTGCCTCGCGACCGACCTGTCCGGGGCGGGCCAGTCGGTGGTGGCGGGTTTCGCGACCCATCCCGACTGGGACCACGTGCTCTGGCACGCCGATCTGGGCGACGTGCCCCGCTACGGCACGGCCCGCTGCGCGGCCTTCATGCGAGACGTGCTGTCGGACGCGGACTGGCGGGCCCGCGCCGCCGAAGGGCTGCCGCCCGAGATCGCCGGCGACGTGCCGCTGGACCTCTTCGGCCGCATCGCCGGCCTGCCCGAAGGAACCGAGCGGGTGCCCTGGGACGGCCCCGCAGTCCGGATCATCGAGCATCGAGGGCACGCACCGGGCCACGCCGCGCTGCTGGTCGAGGAGCCCGGTGTGCTCGTCGCCGGCGACATGCTCTCTGACGTCCTGGTCCCGATGCTCGACGTCGGCGCCGCCACGGACCCGATCGAGGACTACCTCGCCGCGCTGCGGCTGTTCGACGACGTGGCGGGCGACGTCGAGGTCGTCGTGCCGGGCCACGGGTCCGTCGGCGGGGCCGATCAGCTCCGCGCGCGCATCGACCTCGACCGCGCCTACGTGCACGCCCTGCGCGACGGCCGCGAACCCGGCGATCCGCGCATCGGCCCGTCGGCCGAGCCCGGCTGGGAGTGGGTGGTCGACGTGCACACCGGGCAGCGCGACAGCCTCGCCCGGCGACGCGAGCGGGACGCGACGCCCGAGTAACCGCTCGTCAGGGCAGCGCCGGCTCGGCGAGCGCGGCCAGGGCGGCGGCGTGATCGCAGGCCAGCGCCGGGTCGCCGCCGACGGCGGTGGAGTCGAGGCGGGACGTCTCGGTGACGGCGAGGCTGACGACGCAGCCGCCGGTGGTCCCGGTGAACGTCACGGCCTCGTGCGTCCCGACCGGCGGCAGCGGCTGGACGTCCGTCGCGACGATGTCCGCGGCGCCGAGGCCGTCGAACAGCTCGATCGACACGGTGAAGCTCTCGTCCAGCGTCGCGCCCTCGAGCCGGTACCGGCACACCCGCGCCTCGCCGAGCTCCTTCGCCTCGCCGCCGGTCAGCCCGAGCGACGCCAGCGCGGCGGCGTCGGCCATCGCGCACGGGTCCAGCGCGGCCAGCCCGGTGTCGTCACCGCCCGGTGACGGCGACGCCGACGGCTCGGACGGCGCCGCGGACGGCTCGGACGGGACCGCGGACGGCTCGCCGGTCGCGGGGCCGGTCGCCGTGGGCGCGTCGCCGGCCGGGTCGTCGTCCCCGCCGCAGCCGGTCAGCAGGAGCAGGACGGCGGCGGCGGCAGCTGGTATCCGTGGCACGGCGCATCATCCTGGCACGCGTCCCGGCCCGCCGCGGCCGGTTCGGCGCCGAGCAGGCCACTTCCACCTGCCGCGGCCGGTTCACCACCACCCGCGCCGCGCCGCCTGGATCCCGGCCTGGAACCGGTTCGTCGCCTGCAGCTGGTCGAACAGCCGCCGGGTGCGCCGTCGCATCGTCCGCGTCGACAGCCCGAGCTGCCGTGCGATCGCGTTGTCCGTCAGCCCCGCCGCCAGCAGCCGCACCAGCTGGCGGTCCTCGTCAGGCGCGTCCGGGTCGAACGCCGCGGGCGACGACGGCAGCGGCGTCGCCCGCGCCCAGTACACCTCGAACAGTTCCACCAGCGCGTCGAGCAGCGTCGACTCGCGGATCACCAGCCCCTGCGCGTGGCCCACCTCCATCGACAGCGGCAGCAGTGCGACCCGGCGGTCGGCGATGGCCAGCTTCATCGGCAGCCCCGGCAGGACGCGGCCCTGCTCGCCGCGGCGGGTGAGGTCGTCGATCTCGTCCATGGCGCCGGGGACCTCGAGCGCCTCGGGCGCGTAGATGGCCCGCCAGTGCACGCCGCTGTCGAGGCGCACCGGCTCGACCGGGTTGACGGCGGCCAGCACGTACGGCGGGCGGTCCAGCACCATCATCTCCGAGCGCACCTGGTGCTGCAGCCGGACGAACCAGCGGCCCTGCTCCTCGGGCCCGTTGAGCAGTTCGACGGTGCTGCCGCCGCCGGCCTCACGGCGGGCGGCGTGGAAGATCGACGACAGCGCGAGGGCGGAGCCGCGCACCTGGTCGAGCTCGCCGGCGCGCTCGCGGACCAGCGCGTCGAGCGCGGATTCGGGATCGACGGCGGTGTAGCGGCGACGCCGCCCGGACATCCGGATGACCAGACCGAGCGCGCGCAACCGCCCGCACGCGCGGTCGACCCGCCCCTCGGGCTGCCCGAGCTGCTGCGCCAGCGCCGCCGGCGTGGCCTCGACGCAGGTCAGAAGGGCGCGGTAGACCTCTTCGTCGAACGGGGCGAGGCCCACGGGCGCGAGCGAGGAGTCGTCGTCGGTCGTCATCGCCCCAATGTGGCCGCTTTGTGCCACCGGCCGCAAGCGGCCAGCTACAGCCATTGATACACGGAGTCACAACCACTACGAATGTCGCAAACCCGCGGAAACCCCGCCCGCGGTCTGACCTCGGGAGCATGATGATTGCTCGACGACTCCGCGCCGGATCCGGCGCCGCTCTGGCCGTCGCACTCGCGGCGGCCGGCCTGACCCCGTTCGCCACCGGCGCGGCCGCCGAGACCGACCCGGCGGCCGGCCAGGACACCCGCGTCATCGTCCTCATGGCCGGCCCCGACGGCGAACCCGTCGCGCCCGCCGAACTCGCGGCCGCGAGCGCACAGACCGAGCGCGCCGCCGTCGCCGCCCAGCGCACCATGCTGTCGGCCGCCGCGGACCAGGGCATCGACGCCGATGTCGAGCACGAGTTCACCGGCCTGGTGCACGCCGTCGCGCTCACCGTCCCCGCCGACGATGTCGACGCGCTGCGGCAGCTGCCCGGCGTCGCCGACGTCGTACCGGACCAGCGGGTGCGGGCCAGCACCGACGTCAGCGTGCCGCTCGTCGGAGCACCCGAGGTGTGGGAGCAGGAGGCGCCGGCCGGCGGGCCCGCCGACGGCACCGGCACCGTCGTCGCCGTGCTCGACTCCGGCGTCGACTACACCCACCCGTCGCTGGGCGGCGGGTTCGGCCCCGACCACAAGGTCGTCGCGGGCCACGACTTCGTCAACGGCGACGACGACCCGATGGACGACAACGGCCACGGCACCCACGTCGCCGGCATCATCGCCGGCACCGGCGACCCCGCCGCCGCGGTCACCGGCGTCGCACCCGGCGCGCAGCTGACCGCCTACAAGGTGATGAACGCGCGCGGCGAGGGCTGGGAGTCCGACATCATCGCCGGCCTCGAGGCGGCCGTCGACCCGGCCAACCCGTACCGGGCCGACGTGGTGAACATGAGCCTCGGCGGCCCGGGCGACGGCACCGACCCGATCGGTCTCGCGTCCACCGCCGCCACCGAGGCCGGCGTCGTCGTGGTCGCGTCGTCGGGCAACTCCGGCCCCGGTGCGCACACCATGGGCAGCCCGGCGCTGGCCGACGGCGTGCTGTCGGTCGGCGCGTCGGCCAGCGCGCTGGTGCTGCCGACGGCCCGGCTGGCCGCACCCCGCCAGGAGCCGATCGCCACGTTCCGGGTGCCGTTCTCCGCGCCGGCGCCGGAGACGCCCGTGGTCGCCGAGCTGGTCGACGTCGGCGACGGCTACGAGGAGGACTACGACCGCGTCGGTGACGTCACCGGCAAGGTGGTCGCCTACCGGCAGAACCTGCCGGCTCAGATCACCGACGTCGCGCCGTGGATGATCGAGCAGGCCCGGCTGGCGGAGGAGCGCGGCGCCGTCGCGCTGCTCGCCTACATCGACAACTACGGCGGCCCGGTGCTGATGGGCGAGGACCCCGGCGCGCCGTCCGCGCTCGACGGCGGCGCCGAGCCCGGCGTCGTCGACGTGCCGCTGCCGAGCCAGGCGATCTCCGGCGACGACTTCCGGCTGGACCGGCTGGTCGTCATGAGCCTGCTCGAGTCGCAGTGGGACGTGCTGAAGCGCGACCTCGGGGCCGGGCCGGTGCAGGTCGAGATCTCCGGCGAGGACGTCACCGACCAGGTGCTCGGGTTCAGCTCGCGCGGCCCGTCGCCGGACTACTCGATCGAGCCCGACCTCGTGGCGCCCGGCTTCGAGATCATGTCGGCGATCCCCACGCAGTGGTGGGCGCCCGGCCAGTACCGGCTCTCCGGCACCAGCATGGCCGCCCCGCACGTCGCCGGCGCCGCGGCGCTGGTGCGCCAGCTGCACCCCGACGACGCCGTCGGTGACGTGAACTCCCGGCTCACCGGGTCGGCGGCGCCGGTCGAAGCCGGCCCCACCATCTCCGGCGCGGGACGGCTCGACGTCGCCGCCGCGGCGGCCGCGGACCTGATCGCGTCGCCCGCCTCGGTGTCGCTCGGCCTGGCCGACCTCACCACCCCGGTCATCGGCGGCAGCGGCACGACCACCCTGCGCAACACGTCGGACGCCGACGTCACGGTCGCGCTGACGGCGCGGTCCGCCCCCGGCAGCGCCGGCACGGCCACCGTCACGCCGGCCGAGGCGACCATCCCCGCCGGGGGTGAGCTCGCGGTCGAGGTCACGGTGTCCGCGGACCGGCCCGAGCAGGACGCCGACCTCTCCGGCTGGATCGTCGCCACCGCAGGCGACGAGGAGGTCCGGGTGCCGTATCTGCTGGCCGCGCGCGGCCTCGTCGTGCAGACGTCGCCCGACCCGAGCGACGGCGCCTCGGAGGCGTTCATCTGGACGCCCGGCCCGCTCGGCGAGCCGCCGACGGTGACGGTGACGCCGCCGCGCGGCCGCCCGGTCACCGTCCAGGCCGAGCTCGACCACGGCAGCTGGTACCGCGCCGCCCTCACCGGCCCGGACGTCGGCGCCTACGCCGTCGACGTCTCGGCCACCACACAGGACGGCGTCGGCCTGATCGGCTCGGCGACGTTCGAGGTGGTCGCGCCGGTCGGCAACTCGAACAGCCCGGCCTCCTGGCAGCCGATCGGCCCGAACTCCGGCGCCGGCCCCATCGCGACAACCCCGGCCGACCCGGACGTCGCCGCCATCACCCAGTACCTGAAGGCCGGGCCGTGGACCACCGACGACGGCGGCGAGTCCTGGCGCCAGCACAACCGGCTGCCCGTCGCCGGCGGCACCGGCAACGGCAACCTCGTCGTGGCCGCCGACGACCCGGACGTCATGTGGTACGCGGTCAACGGGTCGACCGGCGGGTTCCTCAACACCACCACCGACCCCGCCTACCGGGGCCGCATCCTGCGCACCGAGGACGGCGGCGAGACGTGGCGGCAGCTCGACGTCCCGGACGTCTCCACGATCGCGCTGGTCAGTGACCCGCAGACGCAGGTCCTGGTGGCCGTCACCGCCGACGCCCTGCTGGTCAGCCGCGACCGCGGCGACACCTGGGTCAGCCACCCCAACCTCGCCGGCAGCGAGCTGACCGGCGCCGCCGTCTCCGGCGACGACCTGTTCGTGGCCGACCTCGACGGCGTCTGGGCGGTCCGCGGGCTGATCGCCGGCGACCCGACCGGCACCGAGCAGATCTACACGGCGAAGGAGGGCTTCGTCGAGGGCATCGCCGCCGACGACGACCTGCTTGCGCTGCTGGTCGACGACGTCGTCGTCGGCTCGCACGACGGCGGCGGCAACTGGGACGTCAACTACCCGATCCCGGACGGCGGCGCGCTCGACATCGTCCTCAGCGACGACGTGCTGATGGTCACCACGTACCGCCCGGTGCAGCACGTCAGCCGCGACGGCGGGCAGACCTGGGCCGAGCTGCCGCAGCCGGTGGCCGGCGCCGTCGAGGACGACGTCGTGCCGTGGGGCGACGGCCTGCTGTGGTCGTCGCCGGGCGCGGGCCTGTTCGCCGTCGACGAGGACGGCGAGAACCCGGAGCGCCTCGGTGTTCAGGCGGCGACGCCGTACGACCTGGAGATCGTCGGCGGCGACACCCTGCTGGCCGGCACCGATTACGACGTGTACTCCACCGGCCTGCCGAACCGGCCGAAGCTGCCGGCCGGCGGCACCGAGTGGGGGCTGTCGGGGTACGAGGCCTACATCGGCACCCGGGTGGGGCAGCTCGCCGCCGACCCGCAGGACCCGGAGACGGTGTGGAAGGTCCGCAAGGACGCGCTGTCGCAGTTCTGGGTCTACCGCAGCACCGACGGCGGCCAGGAGTGGGAGCACCTCACCAGCACCAACGAGGTCCCGTTCGACCTCGCCGTCTCGCCGGCCGACAGCGGCCGCGTCGTGATCCCGTTCTGGAGCCTCGGCGGCGTCGGCGTGTACGTCACCGACGACGACGGCCAGAGCTGGCGCAAGCAGTTCCACAGCGAGATGTTCACCACCGTCGCCATGGACCCGGACGACCCGGACGGGCTCTGGCTGGGCAGCGCGTCCGGCCTGTACCGCTCCGACGACTTCGGGCGGACGGTGCGCAAGGTCGCCGACGGCCAGGTGACCTCCGTCGCGGTGGACGGTGAGCGGGTCGTCGCCGGCGGCGCCGCCATCCAGGTCAGCGACGACGGCGGCGAGACGTTCCGCACCGCCGACACCGGCGGGGTGCCGATGTCGGTCGCCGACCTGATCGTGTCGCCGGCCGATCCGGACACCTGGTACGCCGCGACCACGTCGTTCTCCGCGAACGGCCTGATCAAGGGCGGCCGCGGCGTCCTGCGCAGCAGCGACGGCGGGCAGACCTGGGTGAACGTGTCCCAGGGCCTGCAGAACCTCGCCGTGGTGTCGCTGGAGATCAGCCCGGACGGGCGCTGGCTCTACGCCGGCACCCAGCTGGGCGGCGTGCACCGGATCCGCACCCGGTAGGCCGCAGCGCGCGACGAGTGGGACGACGCGGAGTCAGCCGTCGTCCCACTCGTCGCGCAGTTCCTTGCGCAGCACGTCGACCTGCACCATCAGCGCACCGAGCAACTCCTCGCGGTTCAGCCGGTTGGTGGTGCGGTACGACCACGCGGGCCGCCCGTCCGCGTCGAGGACCTTGATCAGCACGAACGCCTCGATGGCCGTCTCGCCCTGCGCGAGCGGGTGCACCTCGAGGCCGCTGAGCACCTGAGCGACCGGCACGCGCTCGTCGCCGATCGAATCGGGGTCGCTGTCCATGGAGCACATCCAAGCACCCGCCGCCGGCACGCCGCGCGGGCGGTCTTCACCCAGGAGTCGACCCAGGTCCGACTCCGCGTCACGTCCCGGTGTCAGCCTGGCGGCCACCCATCCGGATCGGAGGATCCATCGTGCGGATCGCCAGCATCGCCAGACTCGCCGGGCTCGTCGTGACCTCGGTGCTGATCGTCTCCCCCGCAGCCGCCGTCGCGGCGGACGAGGCCGACGGGCCCGCCGTCATCGCCCATCGCGGGTCGTCCGGCATCGCGCCGGAGAACACGGCCGCCGCCGTCCGGGCCGCCGTCCGCCAGCGCGCGGACGTCGTCGAGATCGACGTCCAGCGGACGAAGGACGGGCGGCTGGTGAACTTCCACGACTGCACCCTGGAACGCACCACCGACGTGGAGGAGCGCTTCCCGGGCCGGGCGTCGTACCGGGTGTCCGACTTCACATGGGCCGAGCTGCGCACTCTCGACGCCGGCTCCTGGTTCGACGAGAGCTTCGCTGGCGAGCCGATCATCACCGTACGGGAGGTGATCCGGCTGCTCGGCCGGCACACCGGCATGCTGGCCGAGATCAGCCCGTGCGGGCACTACGCCGGCACGGGCCTGCCGGAGCAGCTGGCCGCCGAGCTGAGCGCGATCCCGGGCTACGTCGACGGCGCTCTGGCGGACGGCCGGCTCGGCGTGCAGTCGTTCGTGGTCGCCGACGCGCGGGCGTTCCAGGCCGCGCTGCCGGAGGTGCCGATCGGCCTGCTCGACGCCGACCGGCCCACCGAGGCGGAGCTGCTGGAGCTGTCGGCCTGGGCGGACCAGGTGAACCCGCAGTTCACCGTCACCGACCAGGCGCTGATCGACCGCGTCCACGAGCTGGGCATGGAGATCAACGTGTGGACGGTCAACGAGCCCGGCGCCATGCGGCGCATGCGCGACCTGGGCGTCGACGGGATCATCACCGACTTCCCGCAGTCGCTGACCCAACGGGGCTGAGGACGTCTCCGGGGCCGGCTCAGGGACCACCCCGAAATGTCCCTGAGTCAGCCCTGAAACCACCCTTGAACTGCTGTTTCATCGACGGCGATGGCCGTAACGTGACGGCCATGATCACAGCGGAACGGCTGACGAAACGCTACGGAGACAAGACCGCGGTCGACGCGATCGACTTCACGGTCCGGCCCGGCGCGGTCACCGGCTTCCTGGGCCCGAACGGCGCCGGGAAATCCACGACCATGCGCATGGTGATGGGCCTCGACCACCCGTCCGGCGGCCGCGTCACCGTGAACGGCCGCGCCTACCGCGACCTCCCCGCGCCGCTGCACGAGGTCGGCGCGCTGCTGGAGGCGAAGGCGATCCACGGCGGCCGCACTGCGCACAACCACCTGCTGTGGCTGGCGAAGACCAACGGCATCTCCCGCCGCCGCGTCGACGAGGTCATCGGCATGGTCGGGCTGGACGCCGTCGCGCGCAAGCGGTCCGGCGGGTTCTCGCTCGGCATGGGCCAGCGCCTCGGCATTGCCGCCGCGTTGCTCGGCGACCCCGGCGTGCTGCTGTTCGACGAGCCGGTCAACGGCCTCGACCCGGAGGGCATCCGGTGGATCCGCACCCTCATCCGGTCGCTGGCCGCCGAGGGCCGGACGGTATTCGTGTCCAGCCACCTCATGTCGGAGATGGCGCTGACCGCCGACCACCTGCTGGTCATCGGCCGCGGCGCGATCCTCGCCGACACCGACATGTCCGACTTCATCGCCCGCAACTCCGCCGCCCACGTCCGGGTCCGCTCGCCCCAGGGCGGCGCGCTGGCCGACGCGCTGCGCGAGCAGGGCTGGGCCATCCGCCGCGACGACGACGGCGCACTGCTCGTCGACGGCGCCACACCCGAGCAGATCGGCGACGTCGCCGGCTCGCGCGGGCTGTACCTGCACGAGCTGAGCGCGGTCAGCGCCTCGCTCGAGGAGGCCTTCATGCGCCTCACCGCCGACAGCGTCGAGTACCACGCCCGCACCGACCAGCCCGTCCCCGCCGGAGTGTGACCACCATGAGCACGTCCTCGACCCTGACAGCGCCGGCGTCGCCGCCGGCCCACCGCGCCGACGTCGGCCGGCCCCGGCTCACATTCGGCCGCATCCTCGACGCCGAGTGGACCAAGATCCGCACCGTCCGCTCCACCGTCTGGACGCTCACCTCGCTGTTCGTCCTCAGCGTCGGGTTGACGGCGCTGATCTGCTGGGGCGTCGCCGGTGAACTCGCCGACGACAGCGCCGGCGAGCCGGTCGGCGCGTTCGTCACCTGGGGCCTGATGTTCGGCCAGCTCGCCGCGCTCGTCCTGGGCATCCTGGTAGCGACCGCCGAGTACTCCAGCGGCATGATCCGCACCACCCTCGCCGCGGCGCCGCGCCGGTGGTCGGTGCTGGCCGCCAAGACGACGGTGCTCACCGCGCTACTGCTGGTCCTGGGCGCCATCACGTCGACCGTCGCGATCCTGGCCGGCAACTTCTTCCTCGACCGCGAGGGGATCGGCTTCTCCCTCAGCGACCCCGACGTGCTGCGGACGATGGCCGGCGGCGGCCTCTACCTCGCCGTGCTGGGCGTGTTCGGCCTGGGCCTCGGCCTGCTGATGCGCCACACCGCCGGCGCGGTCACCGTCGGCATCGCGCTGATCTTCGTCGTCGGCAACCTCGTCGGCCTCATCCCCGGCGCGACCGGCGAGTGGCTGACGAAGCTGATGCCGGGCAACGCCGGCACGACCATGGCCACGGTCGAGTCCTTCAACCCCGACCTGCTGGGCCCGTGGACCGGCATCGGGGTGTTCGCCGGCGAGGCGGCGCTGCTGCTGCTGGTCGCGGGCTGGCTGTTCTCCAAGCGCGACGCCTGAAAACGGTGTGCGCGGCGGCGGTCGCGTCGGTTTGAATACCGGCGTGACCGCCTTCGCGCTGCCCACGAAACTGGCCGAGTTCGCCGCCGGCGGTCAGGAGCCGCGGCTCACGCGGTGGGCGGCGACGCTGCCGTCGGTGCTGCCGGCGGTGGTGGCGCGGTGGGAATTGGACGTCGACGAGGCGTACGAGCCGGGCGGGCAGTGCTCGTGGGTGGCGCCGGCCACCACGGCCGCCGGCGACCCCGTCGTCCTCAAGGTCGGCTTCCGGCACCCCGAGGCCGAGCACGAGGCCGCCGGCCTGCGGTTCTGGGACGGCGACGGCGCCGTGCGGGTCTACGCCGACGAGACCTCCGGCGACACCAGCGCGCTGCTGCTGGAACGGGCCGAGCCGGGCACGCCGCTGGCCCGGTCGCTGCCGCCGCTCGAGCAGGACGTCGTGCTGGCCGGGCTGCTGCGCCGGCTCTGGCGCCGTCCGCCCGAGGGGCACCCGTTCCGCTCGCTGGCGTCGATGTGCGAGTTCTGGGCCCGCGACTTCGACCAGCGCGTCGACGCCGCACCGGCCCGGTTCGACCGCGGCCTGCTCCGCGAGGGCGTCACGCTCTACCGCGAACTGCCCCTGACCAGTGACGACGACGTCCTGCTCTGCACCGACCTGCATCCCGAGAACATCGTCGCGGCGCGACGCGAGCCGTGGCTGGTCATCGACCCCAAGCCGTACGTCGGCGACCGCACCTACGACGCCACGCAGCACATGTTCAACATGGACCGCCTGATGGCCGACCCCGGCGCGCTGTCCGACCGCATGGCCGGCCTGCTCGACCTCGACCCGAAGCGGCTGCGGCTCTGGCTGTTCGCCCGCTGCGCCCAGGAGGCGCCCGAGTGGCACGACCTCTACGACGTCGCGGTGAAGCTGGCGCCCTAGAACTCGCGCCGCATCACCACCCGCCGCGGGGTCGGGCGTGCGACCTCGACGTGCAGCTCCTCCTGGAGCACTGCGGTCGTGGTGATCGGGTAGCCCTCGACGGCGGTTGCGCCGCGGCCCACGGCACCCGGAACACCCGGCGCAGCCCGGCGTAGTCCGCGCGCGGCTTGACGGCACACCACCCGGCTGGCTCACCGTCCAGGTAGCCGACGAGACCGGCGGTACGCCCCGCCGCGACGTCGTTGCACGCGGTCTCGTCGCGTAGACGGCCGGCACGGACCTCGGCCGGCGCCGACGCGAACGATTCTGCTGGTGCCAGCTGGTACCGCTGGCACCAGCACCGCGAGGCCGGTCCGCGGGTGCCGAACACCGCTCGTAGGTCGTCCCAGCCCGCCCGGTTCGCCGGTACCGCCGCGATCACGTCAGACCCGCAGGGCGTCCGGGAACCCCGTCCACCGCAGCTCGTCGGGCAGGTGCCGGGTGTCGTTGTGCACCAGGACCGACGGCGCGCGCTCCGGCGCGTAGCGGATCACCGTCAGCGCCGCGTTGCCCTGGTTGACCGTCAGCCACCGCCACGGCGCCGCGTCGAGCGCGTGCCGCAGCAGCCAGCCGATCGTGAACGCGTGTGTCACCACCAGCTCGTGCCGCTCGGCGTCGCCGTCCGCGGTTCCGGTGAACCGCCGCACCGCCTCGGCCGCGAGCTCCGCGCCGCCGTCGTCGTCGACCTGGTCGACGAAGCCCTGGTAGGCCGCGGGGACGTCGTCGCGGTGCGGCACGTAGTCGCCGGCCGCCGCCGTCTGCGCCGGCTCGACCCGGAGTGCCGCGGCGACGATGCGCGCGGTCTCGGCCGCGCGCGGGAGCGGGCCGTGCCAGACCGCGTCGAACCGGCGCCCGCCGTCGCGCAGACGCTGCCCGAGCAGTTCGGCCTGCCGGCGGCCGGCGGCGTTCAGCCCGGTGTCGTCGGGCGCGGCCTCGGCGTGGCGGGCGAGGTACAGGTAGCGGGTGGCGGTCATGCGCTCCTCATCAGCTCGCCGACGGCGTCCAGCACGGCCGGCCAGGCGCTCGACTCGGGGTCGATGAGGCCGAAATGCTCCACGCCGTCCAGTTCTCGCAGCGTCGCGTCCGCGCCGGCCGCCGCGGCGTAGCGGCGGCTGAGCTCCGGCGGCACCTGCCGGTCGGCGGTGCCGTGCAGCAGTCTGACGGGTCGCCCGGGCGGCGCCAGCGCCTGCGGGTCGGCGACGGCGTACCGCTCCGGCCGCTCGTCCGGCCCGCCGCCGAGCAGCTCGTCCGCCGCGCCGCCGTCCAGCCGCAGCTCGGACGCCGTACGCAGGTCGAGCACCCCGGCCAGCGACACCACCCCGGCCGGCGGCGACTGCGGTGCGGGCGGGGCCCAGCGGGACCCGGCCGGCAGCCGTCCCCGCGACGCCGCCCAGACGGCGAGGTGGGCGCCCGCGGAGTGCCCCACGTGCACGACCTGGCCCGGCTCCACCGGCACGACCTCGGCGACCAGCCGCGGCGCCGCGTCCAGCGCCGCCGCCACGTCGTCGAACGTCACCGGCCAGCCGCCGCCCGCCCCCGTCCGCCGATACTCGACCGCCGCCACCGCGTACCCCGCCGCGGCGAAGCCGGCGCAATCGGACCACGCGTGCCGCCGGTCGTACTCCGCCCGCCAGAACCCGCCGTGCACCACCACCACGAGCGGCCGCGCCCCGCCGCCGTCCGCCGCCCACACGTCGATCACCTGGTCGGGAAGCTCGCCGTAGGTCACCGTCCGCCGTGGCGGGGGAGCGGCCCGGGTCAGCACCTCGCGCGGGTCACGCACGCGCCGCACCGCCCAGGTCGTGGCGCATGACCCACCGCGGCCGCCGGGCGCTGGTCGCGTCCGTCGCGGCGATACGCGCGAACCCGGCCCGCTCGAACATCCCCGTCGTGCCGACGTAGGCCAGCGACGTGCTGAGCCGCGCCCCGCCGGACTCGACCGGGTAGCCCTCCAGCGCGGGCGCGCCGTGCGCCGCCGCGAACGCGACCGCCTCGTGCAGCAGCTCCTCCGCCAGTCCGCGCCGCCGGTAGCCCGTCCGCACCACGAAGCACACGACCGACCACACCGGGAGGTCGTCGACCGGCCGGATCGTCGTCGAGCGGACCAGCCGCGCCATCGCCGTCCGCGGCCCGACGTGGCACCAGCCGGCCGGTTCGCCGTCGACGTAGGCCAGCAGGCCGGGCGGCAGCGGGCCGGCGACCAGCTCGTGCAGCCGGTCCTCGCGGTCCGGGTCGGGCAGCCGCCCGAACTCGCCCGACGGCAGCCGCCAGGCCAGGCACCAGCAGGCGCCGGCGCCTTCGCCGCGCGGCGCGAGCAGGACGCGCAGATCGTCCCAGCGATCCGCCGTCGCGGGGTGGATCCGGACGTCGTCGGCCATACGGGCAGTCTGGCGCATGCCACGGGGGAGGGCAGCGCGTTAGGCTTGCGAGGGACTCCCGTACCCTGCCGACGACCCCGAGGACATCAGCAGACGTGTTCGCCACGCTCACCGACCGCCTGACCGCGACGTTCAAGAACCTGCGCGGCAAGGGTCGCCTCTCCGAGGCCGACATTGACGCCACCGCCCGCGAGATCCGCGTCGCGCTGCTCGAGGCCGACGTCGCGCTGCCGGTGGTCAAGGACTTCATCGCGGCGGTGCGTGAGCGCGCCCGCGGCGAGGAGGTCTCGCAGGCGCTCAACCCGGCCCAGCAGATGATCAAGATCGTCAACGACGAGCTGGTCCGCATCCTGGGCGGCGAGACCCGCCGGCTGCGGTTCGCCAAGCAGCCGCCGACGGTCGTCATGCTCGCTGGTCTGCAGGGCGCCGGTAAGACGACGCTGGCGGGCAAGCTCGCGCTCTGGCTGAAGGAGCAGGGCAAGCAGCCGCTGCTCGTCGCGGCCGACCTCCAGCGCCCCAACGCCGTCACCCAGCTGCAGGTGGTCGGCGAGCGCGCCGGCGTCGCGGTGTGGGCGCCCGAGCCGGGCAACGGCGTGGGCGACCCCGTCGCCGTCGCGAAGTCCAGCATCGAGCACGCCACCAGCCGCCTCTACGACGTCGTCCTCGTCGACACCGCCGGCCGGCTGGGCGTCGACGAAGAGCTGATGAAGCAGGCCGCCGACATCCGCGACGCCGTGAAGCCCGACGAGACGCTGTTCGTCGTCGACGCCATGATCGGCCAGGACGCCGTCACCACCGCGCTCGCCTTCCAGGACGGCGTCGGCTTCGACGGCGTCGTCCTCACCAAGCTCGACGGCGACGCCCGCGGTGGCGCCGCGCTGTCCGTCGCGTCGGTCACGGGCAAGCCGGTGATGTTCGCGTCGGCGGGCGAGAAGCTCACCGACTTCGACGTGTTCCATCCCGAGCGGATGGCCTCGCGCATCCTCGACCTCGGCGACATGCTCACGCTGATCGAGTCGGCCCAGAAGGCGTTCGACGCCGAGCAGGCCGAGGAGATGGCCCGCAAGCTGCAGGCCAAGGGCGGTAAGGACTTCACCTTCGACGACTTCCTGCAGCAGATGCAGGCGATCAAGAAGATGGGGTCGTTCAAGAGCCTGCTCGGCATGCTCCCCGGCGCCGGCCAGATGCGCGAGGCGCTCGACTCCTTCGACGAGCGCGAGCTCGACCGCGTCCAGGCCATCGTCCACTCCATGACGCCGGGCGAGCGGGCCAACCCGAAGATCATCAACGGCTCGCGCCGCGCCCGCATCGCGAAGGGCTCCGGCCGCCAGGTCAGCGAGGTCAACCAGCTGGTCGAGCGGTTCTTCATGGCCCGCGAGATGATGAGCCAGGCCGCGCGGGGCAAGCTCGGCGGCATCCCGGGCATGCCCGGCATGGCCGGTGGCATCCCCGGCATGCCCGCCATCGGCGGCAAGAAGAGCAAGGGCAAGCAGCCGAAGCAGGGCAAGAAGGGCAAGCGCGGGGCGCGCTCGGGCAATCCGGCCAAGCGGGCGGCGCAGCTCGCGGCCGCCGACGAGAAGCGCGCGGCCGAGCCGCAGCCCGGCCAGCTGCCGTCCGCGTTCGGCGGTTCCGCCCCCGAGGGCGACGGCGACTTCGACCTGCCCGACGACATCGCGCAGTTCCTCAAGCGTCGGTGACCCCGTCGCCTGCCCTGCACCTGCGGGGCGTGGTCCTGCCCGAGGCCGAGCACCGCGACCTCTGGGTGCGTGACGGCGCCGTCACGTACGAGCCGGTGCCCGACGCGGTCAGCGTGGGCACGGGCTGGATCCTGCCCGGCCTCGTCGACCTCCACTGCCACGTCGGCCTCGACGCCGGCGGCGCCGTCCCCGACGACGTCGCCGAGCAGCAGGCGCTCACCGACCGCGACATCGGCGTCCTCCTCGTCCGCGATGCCGGCTCGCCCGCCGACACCCGCTGGATCGACGACCGCGACGACCTCCCGCGCGTCGTCCGGGCCGGCCGTCACATCGCCCGCACCAAGCGCTACCTGCGCAACTTCGGCTGGGAGATCGAGCCCGACGAGCTCGTCGCGTACGTCGAGCAGGAGGCCCGCCGCGGCGACGGCTGGGTCAAGCTCGTGGGCGACTGGATCGACCGCGACAAGGGTGACCTCTCGCCGTGCTGGCCGCGGTGGGCGCTGGACGCCGCCATCGAGCGGGCGCACGAGCTGGGCGCCCGGGTGACGGCGCACGTCTTCGGCGAGGACGCGCTGCCCGACCTCCTCGGCGCCGGCATCGACGGCATCGAGCACGGCACCGGGTTGTCGCCTGATCTCGTCGCCCACATGGCCTCCCACGGGGTGTCGCTCGTCCCCACCCTCGTCAACATCGCCAACTTCCCCAAGTTCGCGGCCCAGGGCGAGGCGAAGTTCCCCGGGTACGCGGCGCACATGCGCTCGCTGCACGCGCGGCGCTACTCCAACGTTCGCGATGCCTACGACGCCGGCGTGCCCGTGTACGCAGGCACCGACGCCGGGGGTCAGCTGCCGCACGGGCTGCTCGCGCGCGAGGTGCTCGAGTTCGTCGCCGCCGGCATCCCCGCCGAAGCCGCCGTCGCGGCCGCCTCCTGGAAGGCGCGGTCGTACCTGCTCGGCGGCAGCGGACTCCTGGAGGAGGGCGCTACCGCCGACCTCTGCCTCTACGCCGACGACCCCCGCGTCTCGCCGAAGACCCTCCTCGACCCCGTCCGCATCATCCTCCGCGGCCGCGTCGTCCGCTGAGCTCCATGATCATCCACCGTTGACGACCTCCTAACGTCGCCACTCGTTGATGATCGCCCCGGGTCGGCGCCGCCCGACCAGCCGCCGGCGGCGTGCGGAGCGGGACGGCGTGTGCGGACCGTGGCGGGGTGCGGATTGGGACGGCGTGCCGGGTGTGGTGCGCGGTGCGCGCGTGTGGGGTGGCGCGTGCGGAGCGTGGCGGGGTGCGGATTGGGACGGCCTGCCGGGCGCGGTGTGGGACAGCGTGCCGGGAGTGGTGCGTGGCGGGGTATGGGGCGTGGTGCACGGCGCGCAGTTCGTGGTGTGTGGTGCACGGCGCGCAGTTCGTGGTGTGTGGTGCACGGCGCGCGGTTCGCGGCGCGAGGTTGTCGGTGCCCGCCCGTAGGGTGGGCCCCACCCGGGCCGGGAGGGGTCTACCTACCACCGCGCGACGCGACGCTCGAGCAGCGCCGTCGTGAACTCGCGCCGCTTCCACCCAGTCACCGGGCCCTCGGTCGGCTTTCGCGGCAAGACCATCCAGGTTTCGGGGCGCGATAGCACCACCACACCTGGATGATCATGGCACGGTGACCGGCCAGCGGGCCCGGACCAACCGCGGAGCCGGTAGCCGCACGCGACGCGGCCAGAGGTGGCCAGCGAACCGGGACCAGCAGCGGCGTCGGTAGCCGAACCCGGCGCGGCCAGTGAGCGGCCAGCGACGGCGACCTGGAGCGGAGCCGGTGGCCGAACCCGACGCGGCCAGAGGTGGCCAGCGAACCGGGACCAGCAGCGGAGCCGGTAGCCGGAACACCACCCACGACCCGTCAGCGGCCAGCGGAGCCGAACTCCAGCAGAGCTGGAAGCCCGGGCCCATTTTCCGGCCGGCCCCCTGACGCTCCTTTCACGGGGGCGCGGGCGGCCGGGTCAAGCGGTCCTCCGTCGCGCGAAGCGCCAAGCAGAAGGTCCGCTTGAGGCGGCCTCCCGCGCCCCCGACCATCGAGAGCAGCAGGGGGCTGGCGGAACGCGGCAGACCCAACCAACGGAAGCCCGGCCAACCCGAGCCCGGCCAACCCGAGCGGCCAACCCGAGCCCGGCCAACCAAAGAAGAACAAGACTTATTGCTCAACAACCCTTGCTAAAGAACTCTTTAGCAAGGTACCTTTAGGTCATGCCCAGCGATCAGCCCCAGAAGGTCACCGACCCGCAGTCGATGCGGGCGCTGGCCCACCCGCTCCGCCTCCAGCTCATGGACCTCCTGGGCATCGAGCCCGAGCTGACCGCCACCGAGTGCGCCGAACGCACCGGCGAGAGCGTCGCCAGCTGCTCGTTCCATCTGCGCATGCTGGCGAAGTACGGCTACGTCGAGCTGGGCGAGCCGCGTGGACGCGAGAAGCCGTGGCGCCTGGTCAGCCGCAACCGCACCGTCGGCCCGGACGTCGAGAACCCCGAGTCGGTGCGGGAGGCGTCGGCGTTCGCGCGCATCGTGGTCGAGCGTGAGGCCGACCGCCTGCTGCGCACCATCGGCCGGGCGGCGGAGCTGGGTCCGGGCTGGGATCAGTCCATGGTCATCAACACGTCCAGTTTCTGGTTGACGCGCGACGAGCTCACCGAGGTCATGGACCGGCTGGGCGCGTTCACCGACGACATCGTGGCGCGGTACGGGCACCGCCGCGAAGATCCCGCGTCCCGGCCCGACGACGCCCGGGTCGTCCACTTTCTCGGCGCCCTGAGCCCCGATCCCGACCTCGACACCCACAGCACCGCAGACCACGAGCAGTAGGAGACCGCCATGTTCATCGAGCCCAGCCTCCACCACGACCCGCACGCCGAGCGCCGCACGTCCGCCGCCCACTACCGGGCCCGCCGCGACCTCGTCCGCGCCCGCCGGTTACGCCGCTGGGCCGACCGGTCCGCCCGGCTCGCCGCCCGTCTCGACCGCCGAGCCGGCGCGACGGCGAGCGTGGCTAGCGCGGCGAGCGCGCGCCCCGTCACCCGGCTGATCAGCGCGGCCTGAGCCGGTGCCGTCCGCGCTGGCGCACCGGCCGTTCCGCCGGCTCACCGTCGCCTGGACCTTCAGCAACTTCGGCGACAGCGCGCTGTACCTGACGGTCGCGATCTGGGCCAAGGATCTCACCGGCAGCAACGGCGCCGCGGGCCTCGTGTTCCTGATGCTCGGCCTGCCGGTGTTCCTGGCACCGCTGGCCGGGCAGCTGGCCGACCGCCTGTCCCGTAAGCGCCTGGTCGCGGCCGTCAACGTCGTCGCGGCCGCCGGAGTGCTGGCGCTGCTCGCCGTCGACGACGCCGCCGACCTGTGGCTGATCTACCTGGTCACGTTCGGGTACGGCTGGGTCGGCTACGTCACCAGCGCGGCGCAGTCGGGGCTGCTCAGGGACCTGCTCGACGACGACGACCTCGCCGGCGCGAACGGGCTGCTCACGACGCTCGATCAGGGGCTGCGGCTGCTCACCCCGCTGGCCGGCGCCGGCGTCTACGCGCTGTACGGGGGCGGCGCGGTCGCGGTCCTGACGGCGTCCATGCTGGTCATCGCGGCACTGGTGGTCATGACGGTGCGGGTCGACGAGAGCCCGCCGACGCCGGCCGCGGAACGCGAGGGGTTCCGGCGCGAGCTGACCGCCGGGTTCCGGCACCTGCGCGCCACGCCCCAGCTGGCCGACCTCACGCTGCTGCTGGGCGTCGCGGTCGCGATCACCGGCCTCGCCAACTCCACGACGTTCGCCGTCGTCGAGGCGCTGGGCATGCCCAGCGAGTTCTTCGGCGTCATCGCCAGCGTTCAGGGCGGCGGCTCGATCGTCGGCGGCCTGACGGTGGCGCTGCTGATCAAGCGGACGGGGGAGCGGACGGCGGTGGGCGTCGGGCTCGCGGCGGTCGCCGCCGGGCTGGTCGCCGCGCTGGCGCCGTCCACCCTCGTCGTGTCGGCCGGAGCGGTGGTGGTCGGGCTGGGCGTGGTGTGGGCCGTCGTCGGCATGGTGACGCTGCGGCAGCGGCTCACCCCGGCCCGCCTGCAGGGCCGCACGTCCGCCGCCACGAACATGGTGCTCAACGGGCCGCAGGTCGCCGGCACCGCCGCAGGCGCGGCGCTGATCTCCGTCGTCGACTACCGCGTGCTCGTCGCCGCCATGGCCGTCACGGTCCTGACCTGCGGCATCGTCCTCCTCTCCCGTCGAATGGCCGCGCCCGCCGCCGTCACGGACGAGCAGCCGGCCGCCCAGACGGTGTAGGAGTTGGGTCCGCGCGCCGCGATCTGGCACAATGACCTGCTGAACCGGCGATCGTGCGGCCCTCTCACCCTCGAGCTCCGGATCCATCGAACCGTCGTGACCGGTGCCCCACTCAGGTGACGACGGCTCACCCGTGCGTGAACATCCAAGGAGACTCCACCCCAGTGGCTGTCAAGATCAAGCTGAAGCGGATGGGCAAGATCCGCTCGCCGCACTACCGCATCGTCGTGGCCGACTCCCGCACCAAGCGCGACGGCCGGGCCATCGAGGAGATCGGCCTGTACAACCCGAAGCTCGAGCCGAGCCTCATCAAGGTCGACTCCGAGCGCGCGCAGTACTGGCTGGGCGTCGGCGCGCAGCCGACCGAGCCGGTGCTGGCCATCCTCAAGGTCACCGGCGACTGGCAGAAGCACAAGGGCCTCCCGGGCGCCGAGGGCACGCTGAAGGTCGCCGAGCCGAAGCCGGAGAAGCGGGCCGCGTTCGACGCCGCGCTGGCCGAGGTGCACGGCGAGCCGAAGTCCGAGGCCACCACGGCGAAGAAGAAGCCGGCCAAGAAGTCCGCCGCCAAGAAGTCCGAGGCCAAGGCCGACGAGGCCAAGGCCGACGAGGCCAAGGTCGACGAGCCGAAGGCGGACGAGCCGAAGGCGGACGAGCCGAAGGCCGACGAGGCGCCCGCCGCCGAGGCGAAGGCCGACGAGGCCCCGAAGGCCGAGGCCAAGGCCGACGACGCGCCGGCCGCCGAGGCGAAGGCTGACGAGTCCTGATGCTGGCCGAGGCGCTGGAGCACCTGGTCGCCGGGGTGGTCGACCACCCCGACGACGTCAGCGTGCGCACGCGTCAGCTCCGCCGCGGCCGGCTGCTCGAGGTCCGGGTCCACCCCGACGACCTCGGCAAGGTCATCGGTCGCGGCGGCCGCACGGCCACGTCGTTCCGGACGGTCGTCGCGGCGCTGTCGAACGACGGCGGCGTGCGCATCGACTTCGTCGACGTCGACGGGCGCTGACCTCACGGTGATCGTCACCGTCGGGCGCATCGGGCGCGCGCACGGGGTCCGCGGCGAGGTCTCCGTGGATGTCCGCACCGACACGCCCGACGAGCGGTTCGCCGACGGCGCCGTGCTCGCCACCGATCCCGCCCAGCGGGGCCCGCTGACGGTTCTCGGGTCCCGCTGGCACAGCGGGCGGCTGCTGGTGACGTTCGACGCCGTCCCCGACCGCACCGTCGCCGAAGGGCTGCGCGGCACGCTGCTGCTGGCCGAGATCCCCGACGGCGCCACCACCGGCGACCCCGACGAGTTCTTCGACCACCAGCTGATCGGGCTGGCCGTCGTCGGCGTCGACGGCGCCGAGCTGGGCGTCGTCCGCGAGATCATCCACGCACCCGGCCAGGACCTCCTCTCCGTCCGGCGTCCCGGCGGGGGAGAGGCGCTGGTGCCGTTCGTCACCGAGATCGTGCCGGAGATCGACGTCGCGGCGTCCCGGCTGGTCGTCGATCCGCCACCCGGGTTGTTCGAATGAGGATCGACGTCGTCACGATCTTCCCGGACTATCTGACGCCGCTGGACCTCTCCCTGGTGGGCAAGGCTCGCGAAGCCGGCGTCCTGGACCTGCGCGTTCACGACCTGCGCGACTGGACCACCGACCGCCACCGCACGGTCGACGACACCCCGTACGGCGGCGGCGCCGGCATGGTGATGAAGCCCGACGTGTGGGGCGCGGCGCTCGACGACGTCATCGGCTCCGGCGCCTCCGGCAGCGTGCCGCGGCTGCTGGTGCCGACGCCGTCCGGCCGGCCGTTCACCCAGGAGGTCGCCCACGAGCTGGCCGGCGAGCCGTGGCTGGTGTTCGCCTGCGGGCGGTACGAGGGCATCGACGCACGTCTCGTCGAGGACGCCGCCACCCGCATGCCCGTCACCGAGCTGTCACTGGGCGACTACGTGCTCAACGGGGGCGAGGTCGCCGCGCTGGTCGTCGTCGAGGCGGTCGCCCGGCTGCTGCCCGGCGTCGTCGGCAACCCCGAGTCGCTGGTCGAGGAGTCGCACGGCGCCGACGGCCTGCTCGAGTACCCCGTCTACACCAAGCCGCCGACGTGGCGCGGGCTGGACGTCCCCGAGGTGCTGCTCTCCGGCCACCACGGCAACGTCGCACGGTGGCGGCGCGACCAGGCGCTGCGCCGCACCGCCGAGCGCCGTCCCGACCTCGTCGCCCGCCTCGATCCCGCCGCTCTGGACGCCCGCGACCGCGAGGTCCTCGACGCGGCCGGGTTTCCGGTTCCGCCGCCGTCTGTGGCAGACTGATCCGCTGGTGCCCGGCTCGCGACGCCCCTGCCACAGGGGGAGCGCCGACGCGAAGGTCCGGTCACACCGACCCTGACAGCACTTGAATCCGCGGGCGACCTGTGGCGCCGGCGAGAGAGCGAACACACCATGCATCTGCTCGACTCCGTCGACTCCGCGCAGCTGCGCGACGACATCCCCGCCTTCCGCGCCGGCGACAACCTCAAGGTCCACGTCCGCGTCGTCGAGGGCAACCGCTCCCGCATCCAGGTCTTCCAGGGCGTCGTCATCCGCCGCCAGGGCTCGGGCATCCGCGAGACGTTCACCGTCCGCAAGGTGAGCTTCGGCGTCGGCGTCGAGCGCACGTTCCCGGTGCACACCCCGGTCATCGAGAAGATCGAGCTGGTCACCCGCGGCGACGTCCGCCGGGCGAAGCTCTACTACCTGCGCAACCTGCGTGGCAAGGCCGCCAAGATCCGCGAGAAGCGCGAGACGGCCTGACGATCCCCTGACGGGAACCCGGCGGCATGACACGGCACCGCCGCCGGGTTGCGTGCCCGAGGCACGTATTGTTGCTCACGTGCCACCGGAAGCGTTCGACTCTTCGCCGGGCTCGCCCCGGAAACCCCAGGGAGATGCCGTGACCGAGGAGAGCGCGCCTCGGGAAGGCGACGGGAGCCCGCGTCGCGGTGGCGACGACACCGAGACGCCGAACGCGGGCACTCGGAACGGCCTGGCCGCCTTCTTCAAAGAGACCGCCATCGTGGTGGCGCTCTCCCTGCTCATCGCCACGGTCGTGCGCATCTTCCTCGTCCAGGCGTTCCTCATCCCGTCCGGGTCGATGGAAGACACCCTGCTGGTCGGCGACCGCGTGCTGGTGTCGAAGATCAGCCTGCAGTTCGGTGAGATCCACCGCGGCGACGTCGTCGTGTTCGAAGACCCCGACCGCTGGCTGGGCGACCAAGCGCCGTCCGGCGGCACCGGCGTCGGCGGCGCCATCAAGGACGTCTTCGAGTTCGTCGGCGTGCTGCCCGACGACTCCGAGGAGCACCTGATCAAGCGCGTCATCGGTGTCGGCGGCGACACCGTGGCCTGCTGCGACGACGCCGGGCAGCTCACCGTCAACGGCACCGCCATCGACGAGTCGTCGTACCTCTACCCGGGCGACTCCCCGTCGCTGAACGAGTTCGAGCGCACCGTCCCCGACGGCGAGCTGTTCGTCATGGGCGACCACCGCTCCAATTCCGGCGACTCCCGCATCCACGGCACGTTCTCCGAGGACCTCGTCGTCGGGCGGGCGTTCGCCATCGCCTGGCCGTTCAGCCGCTGGGGCGGCCTCGGCAGCAACGGCGTGTTCGACGACGTCCCCGAACCCTGATCCGTCATGCCCACACTCGCCCGACGACGCATCCTGGTCCGGCGCGACGCCGGACTGTACGCCTACGAGCGGACGCTGGCCCGGTCCGGGTTCGCGCCGGTCGCGGGCGCCGACGAGGCCGGACGGGGCGCGTGCGCCGGCCCGCTCGTCGTCGGTGCCGCCGTCCTCGCGCCGGGCAAGCGGGGTGAGGTGCCCGGGCTGGCCGACTCCAAGCTGCTCACGCCGCTGGCGCGTGAGCGCGCCTACGAGCAGGTGATCGCCCGCGCGGTCGCCTGGTCCGTCATCATCGTCCCGCCCGACGAGGTCGACCGCGTCGGGCTGCACCGCAGCAACATCATCGCCATGCGCCGCGCCCTCGCCCGCCTCGACCCCGCGCCGTCGTACGTTCTCACCGACGGCTTCCCGGTCACCGGCCTCGGCGTACCCGGGCTCGCGATGTGGAAGGGTGACCAAGTGGCGGCCTGCATCGCGGCGGCGTCCGTCATCGCCAAGGTCACCCGCGACCGAATCATGTGTGACCTGCACGAACAGTGGCCCGCCTACGGGTTCGACGCACACAAGGGCTACGTGACCGACGATCATCAGCAGGCGTTGACCACGCACGGGCCCAGCCCGGTTCACCGTCGGTCCTACGCCAACGTCGCGCGCGTGGTATCCCTTGGAGACGAAGGCTGGAAAGGGGAACCCGACCTATGAGTGCTGAGGATCTCGAGAAGTACGAGACCGAGATGGAGCTCTCCCTCTACCGCGAGTACCGCGACGTGGTCGGCCTGTTCTCGTACGTCGTGGAGACCGAGCGCCGCTTCTACCTCACCAACAACGTCGACTTCCAGGTCCGCGGCGAAGGCGGCGACGTCTACTTCGAGGTCACCATGAGCGACGCCTGGGTCTGGGACATGTACCGCCCGGCCCGCTTCGTCAAGAACGTCAAGGTCGTCACGTTCAAGGACGTGAACGTGGAGGAACTCGCGAAGAGCGACCTCGAGATCCCCAAGTCCTGACGGCTGCGCCCACCTGACCGGCTGGGCCGCGCGACCTCCTGCGCCTGGCGAGATCGTGGCTCGTCCACAGGCACCAGCAGTTCCTCCAGTTGTCCACATTCCGCGGTTCCGCGGTCGAACCGTCCGCCCGATCCGACAAGGCTCGGTATCGGGAGGTGAGGCCGGTGCGAGTCAAGGACACCGTCGGCATCTACGGCGAACAGGTCGCCGCGGAGCATCTGGAGCAGGCCGGATTCGTCGTGCTCGAACGCAACTGGCGCTGCGACATCGGCGAGATCGACATCGTCGCGCTCGACGGCGCCACCGTCGTCGTCTGTGAGGTCAAGACGCGCAGTGGCCTGGGCTTCGGCTCGGGTCTCGACGCCGTCACGCCGGAGAAACTGGCCCGGCTGTACCGCCTCGCCCTGCGCTGGCGCGAGCAATCAGGCCGCGTGGGCGCGGCCCTCCGGGTCGACGTCATCGCCGTCCACCGGCTTCGACACGACCCGCCGCAGGTCGTCCATGTCCGAGGTGCGCAATGACCCGCCTGGCTCGCTGCCGCAGCGTGACGATCGTCGGCGTGCGGGGCACGGTGGTCGACATCGAGGTGCACATCGGCGGAATGCCGGGGTTCTCGCTGGTCGGGCTGCCCGACGCGTCGTTGTACGAGTCGCGCGACCGCGTCCGTGCGGCCATCATGTCCAGCCGCGAGACCTGGCCGCTGCAACGCATCACCGTCAGCCTGTCACCCGCGGCGTTGCCCAAACGTGGCAGCCACTTCGACCTCGGCGTCGCCGTGGCCATCCTCGCGGCTGACGAGCAGGTCCCGCTCGGCGCCGTCGACGGCGTGCTGTTCCTGGGCGAACTGGCGCTCGACGGGCGGTTGCACCCGGTCCGCGGCGTGCTCCCCGCCGTCCTGGCCGCCGATCGCGCCGGCCTGACGCATGCCGTCGTTCCCGAGCCCAACGCGGCCGAGGCGCGGCTGATCCCGGGTATGCGCGTGTTCGGCGCCCGGTCGCTGCGCCAGGTGCTCGCGTACCTTCGCGGCGCCGAGATTCCCGACGAAGTGCGCGACGAACTCGACCAGACGCCCGACGTGCTCCCGCCGGGCGCCGAGGGCGAGTCGCTCGACCTCGCCGACGTGGCCGGTCAGGACGCCGCGAAGAGCGCGGTCGAGATCGCCGCCGCCGGCCATCACCACCTGCTGTTGTCCGGAACACCCGGCTCGGGCAAGACCATGCTGGCGCAGCGGCTGCCGTCGCTGCTGCCCGACCTCTCCCTCGACGAGTCACTCGAGGTCACGTCCATCCATTCCCTCGCCGGCACGCTGCCGCCAGGCCGTCCGCTGATCATCCGGCCGCCGTTCGTCGACCCGCACCACACATCGTCGCTGGTCGCGATCGTCGGCGGCGGCTCACGCGTGCCGGCCCCAGGCGCAGCCAGCTTGGCGCACCGGGGCATCCTCTTCCTCGACGAGGTGCCGGAGTTCCCGGCGCGCATCCTCGACTCCCTGCGCCAGCCGCTCGAGAGCGGAACCCTCACGCTGGCCAGGTCCGAGGCCACGTCGGTCTTCCCGGCTCGGTTTCTGCTGGTCATGGCGCAGAACCCGTGCCCATGCGGCAACTTCGGCAGCACGGTCCGCGAGTGCACCTGCAAACCCGACTCCGTACGCCGGTACGGGCAGCGGCTGTCCGGCCCGGTCCGCGACCGCGTCGACCTCCGCGTCGACGTCGACGCTCCGACCGTGGCCGAGCTCGACACCGCCGCCGAGCCCAGCAAGGTGGTCGCCGACCGCGTCGCCGAGGCCCGGGCCAGGCAGGAGCGACGGCTGCGCGGCACGTCGTGGCGGTGCAACGGCGAACTGCCCGGCCCGTACCTGCGGCGCGAGCTGAAGCTGCCGGCCGACATCACCGCGCCGGCGTTCGCCCGGGTCCGCGACGGCAGCCTCACCCTGCGCGGGGTCGACCGCGTCCTGCGGGTCGCCTGGACCATCGCCGACCTCGCCGGCCGCGACCGTCCGACCGCTGACGACGTTCTCAGGGCACTCCGGCTCCGGCTGGGGGAACCCGTATGAGCGCCGAACAGATCAACGTGACCACGGCATCGGCCGATCGCGCGGCGCGCGCCGCACTGTCCGCCGTCACCGAACCGGGCGACGAACGGATCGCCCTGCGGATCCGCGACGTCGGCGCCGACGTCACCTGGCGCGCGGTCCTCGGGGGCGACGACGTCCTCGATCGGTCCCGGGTCCTGCAGCGTCGTGCCGAGCACGTCGAGGGCGCCGAGATACTGGAGCGGGCCGACCACGCCGGCATCCGCTACCTGTGTCCCGGCGAGCCCGGCTGGCCCGTGCCGCTCGACGACATGGCAGCCACGCTCGACTACGGCGAGCGGGTGCCGCCACCGCTCGGCCTCTGGCTGTACGGCGACGGCGATCTCGTGGCGTTGACCGAGTCCGCCGTCGCCATGGTCGGGTCGCGGGCCTGCACGCGCTACGGCGCGCGGGTCGCGTCCGATCTCGCGACCGACCTCGCGTTGGCCGGGCGCACGGTCATCTCCGGCGCCGCGTACGGCATCGACGCCGCCGCGCACCGCGGCGCCCTCGGCGTCGGCGGCCCGACCATCGCGGTGCTCGCCTGCGGCGTCGACGTGCCCTATCCACGTACGCACGCTCAGCTGCTCGAACGCATCGCCGCCGACGGCCTGATCGTCAGCGAGGTGCCGCCGGGCAGCCGGCCCATGCGGGCGTGGTTCCTCGCCCGCAACCGCATCATCGCGGCCATGAGCGCAGGCACCATCGTGGTCGAGGCCGCGCTTCGGTCGGGGGCGCTCAGCACGGCCACGTGGACGCAGAAGCTCAGCCGCGAGACCCTCGTGGTGCCCGGCCCCATCACGTCGGCGCTCTCCGCCGGCTGCCACACGCTCGTCCGCGATGGCGCCGGAACGCTGGTCACCAGCGTCGCCGACGTGCTCGAGGCCATCGGCCGGCTGGGCGAGCACATGCCGCCCGACCCCGAGCGCGAGTCCCGTCCCATCGACGACCTGCTGCCGGCGCACGCGATGGTCCGCGAGTTCATGCACGCCGACGCCGTCGACACCGTCGCGGGTCTCGCCGCCAGCACGGGCCTGCCTGCCCACACCGTGGCGATCGTGCTGCGAGAGCTGGCCGTCGCCGGCTGGGTGACCCGCGAGGACGGTGGCTGGCGGCTCGGTTCGACGATCAGTCCGCTGGAAACCCGCACATGACCAGGCTGGAAGGGGTATGCATGGACCCAATGGGCGCCACGCCATCCGGCGGCGCCGGCAGGGAGAGGGGAACCGCTCATGGGCTCTGTCGCACGTATCACCAACATCAGCGCTCGCTCCGAGACGAGCTTCGACGACGCGGTCCGCCTGGGCATCGCGCGCGCCAACCAGACGTTGCGCAACGTCTCGGGCGCCTGGGTCAAGGACCAGAAGGTCGAGATCCGCGACGGTGAGATCGTCGCGTACCAGGTGGCCCTCGAGGTCACCTTCGTCCTCGACGACTGACGCCGCTGCTCGTCCAGTGGTGCCGGCCGACACTGGTCGGCACCGCTGCCGGCAGTTGCCGGCTTCCGGTGCCGGGCGCACCTCCTTGGCGAGCAGGCCGGGCGCGGCTCGTTGGTGGGTGGGCCGGGCGCGGCTCCTTGGCGGGCAGGCCGGGTCGCCGTCCCGCGTGGCGGCGCCGTCCGCGCGGCTCTTCGCACGTTGATCGGCTCGCTTGCGCGTGGACCGGCCACCATCCCGCGTGGCGGCGCCGTCCGCGCGGCTCTCCGCCCGTTGATCGGCTTGCTTGCGCGTGGGCCGGCCGCTGTCCCGCGTGGCGGCAGCGTCCGCGCAGTTCTCCGCTCGTTGGTCGGCTTGCTTGTGCGTGGGCCGGCCGCTGTCCCGCGTGGCGGCAGCGTCCGCGCTGCCGTCAGCTCGTTGATCGGCTTGCTTGTGCGTGGGCCGGCCGCCGTCCCGCGTGGCGGCGCCGTCCGCGCTGCCGTCAGCTCGTTGATCGGCTTGCTTGTGCGTGGGCCGGCCGCCGTCCCGCGTGGCGGCGCCGTCCGCGCGCGTCGACGGGCGATCCTGGAGGCATGGACGCCGACGAGGAGCTGCCCGAGGCGCTGGCCGGCGCGGTCGTGGGGTTCGCGCGGCATCTGGCGGCGGAGCGCGACCGGTCCGAGCACACGATCCGCGCCTACACCGGCGACATCGCGGCGTTGATGGAGCACCTGGCGAAGCTGGGGCGCACCGAGGTCGGCCAACTCGACCTCGCCACACTGCGCAGTTGGCTCGCCCGGCAGAGCACGCTCGGCCGGTCGCGCGCGACGATCGCTCGGCGGGCCTCTGCGGCGCGGGTGTTCACGGCGTGGGCGCACCGCAACGGGCTGCTCGCCGAAGACGTCGGCGCCGTGCTCGCGACGCCGAAGGCGCGCCGGGCACTGCCCGAGGTGCTGCGGGCGGGCGAGGCCTCGACGCTGATGGACGCGGCCGCCGACGACGCGTCCGACGGCGATCCGGTGAACCTGCGCGATCACGCGCTGCTGGAACTGCTGTACGCCACCGGCATCCGGGTCGGCGAGCTGGTCGGCCTGGACGTCGACGATCTCGACGACGGCCGCCGGGTCGTGCGCGTTCTCGGCAAGGGTCGCAAGGAGCGCACGGTGCCGTACGGCGTGCCGGCGGCCGAGGCGCTCGACGTGTGGCTGCGTGCGGGCCGGCCGAAGCTGGCCACACCCGCCGCCGGCCCCGCCCTGTTCGTCGGCGTCCGCGGTGGCCGGCTCGACCAGCGCGCCGCCCGCACCGTCGTGCACCGGCGGCTCCGAGCGGTGCCCGGAGCGCCCGACCTTGGCCCGCACGGTCTCCGTCACACCGCCGCGACCCATCTCCTGGAGGGCGGCGCCGATCTGCGCAGCGTTCAGGAACTGCTCGGCCACGCCTCCCTCGGCACGACGCAGATCTACACCCACGTCTCGGTCGACCGGCTGCGCAAGGCGTACAAGCAGGCGCATCCGCGCGCCTGACGACGATGCTACCGACGGGGTGGCCCGCCGCACCTACGGCGTCGGGACGAGGTCAGGCCGCGGCCCGGCCCCCTCGCTGTGCCCGTCGGTACGCGAAGGCCGGACGCGAGAGTCGCGGATACCACGTGCGCCGCGAACAGCGTCCCTCTCCGGAGCGCCAGCCGTGCCCCGTCGCACCACCGACTCCGAGCGGCGCGCCCGAATGCGTCTGGCGCCGAAACGCCGGCGACACCTGTTCAGGCGGCGATGAGCTTGCTGTAGCGCTGGCGAGCGGCCTCACCGGACGTGCCGAGGTAGGAGCCGATCAGCCACCACGGAAGCCCGACGCGCCGTGCTTCGGTCACGGCCTCGACGATGTCGCGGTCGGCCTGGGCACGTGCTTGGACCGCTCGGTAGATGGCGCCCAATGACCGGGCGTCCTTGAAGCCGTCCGGATCGGGCTCGCGCTCCTCGATGCGGCGCGCGAGTTCGTCGGCGTGTTCCAGGGCCTCCTGGAGGGACATGGGCATGGGCATCACCGCAGGTGCTTCGGTCGGGCGGCCATCGCGTGAATGATCACTGGTCCACTGGTGGATTGGAGGACTGCTAGCTCCAGCAATCGGGCCGACCGGTCGGCCCCGATCAGCAGGAAGATCTGCTCGTCCTGCTCTTCGAAACTGATCGCGCAGCGGTAGGCGTGGAGCATGTCGTCGTCGGCGACCCCGTGTTTGCGGGCGCTGGGTGCGATGAATGGGGCTGTCAACGACGGTACTCCGGGCGGGCAGCCTTGGCAAGGTAACTTGTCGCGGCCGAGGCTGCGGGGAGCCAGGGCACAGGGTCGGTGACGCGGCCCGCGGCGTAGAGCATGAAGTGCAGGTGACAGCCGGTCGAGAGTCCGGTGGTGCCGGCGCGCCCGATCACCTGGCCCGCCCGGACCGGCTGGCCGGCGGTCACCGAGAACGCCGACAGGTGGCTGTAGGACGTGCTGAGCGGGGCGCCGCGGATGCGGCCGTGGTCGACGGTGAGCTGCAGCCCGTACGCCCCTCGCTCCCCGGCGTCGGTCACCCGCCCGGCGGCGGACGCGCGGATCGGTGCGCCGCATGCGGCGGCGACGTCGACGCCGTCGTGGAGTTTGCGCTCGCCGGTGATCGGATGCACCCGCATGCCGTACGGCGACGTGACGCGGGGCGCGGCGACCGGCCAGGCGAGCGCGCCCGACTGGGGTGGCTGCGACGGTGGTGGCGGCGGGTCGCCGGTGAGGGTGCGCGGGCCGAGCGGGAGCAGTCGCACCGGTCCGCTGCCGACCAGCGCGAGCGGATCGGTGTACTCCTCGCCCTCGCGCGCGCCCCAGTGCAGGCAGGCGGCGGGCGCACAGTGGCTGCCGGCCGACTCGAGGACGCCGATCGGCTGGCCCGCACCGACGTCATCGCCGACGCCGACGGTAGGAGTGACGGGCTCGTAGGTGGTGCGCAGTGTGCCGTGATCGATGACGACGACGCCGCGGCCGGCGATCGGGCCGGCGTACGTGACGGTGCCGGGGCCGGCGGCGCGGACCTCGGCGCCAGCGGTCGCCGCGAGGTCGACGCCGCGGTGGCCGGCGGACCAGGCGTGCTCCGGCGGATCGAACCCGTTGACGACCTAGGCCGGCCCACCCGGTGGGCCGACGGGATAGACCCAGTCGGCGTTCGTCGGCGGCATCGAGGGGAGACCGGTAGGCGGTGCAGGGCTGGACGGCGCTCTCGGAGCGATGCCGGTCGATGCGACGACGAAGGGGGTCGCGGGGTGCGGATTGGCGGCGGACGCGGGGGCGGTTCGAATTGGCGTGGCGGCGGCGGGCAACGCGGGGTGCGGCGGGGAGACGGATGGCGGTGGGCCGACGGCGGCCGGGGCGGCCGCGGGTGGCGGGCCGACGGCGGCGGGAGACGCAGTGGACGGAGGGCTGAGCGCGGCCGGTAGCGCGGCGTCGGGTGGCGGGCTGCTGATGGTCGGCGGGGTGGCGGGCGCGAGGGCGGTTCGGGCTGACGCGGCGTCGTGGGGGAACGCGGAGTGCTGGGGCGGTAGGCCGCTGGGGGCTGGGGCGAGGGCGGGGACGAGGGCGGCGAGGGCGAGGACGGAGGCGAGAAGAGGGGTCATGTCTGCGAGCCAACGCGGCGAGCCGGGGCGGCGCAGCGGGGCGGAGCGGATTTGGGGACAAGTCGGCGACTTGAAGAGGGCTGTGGACAACGCGGGCGCCAGCGACACGCCGGGCGATCCGCTCACAGGTACATCACGAAGTCGCAACGAAGGCGGGGCGGCGCGGGGCTCGACTGGACGACCCCACCCCCTGGGCCGGAAGGGTCGAGGGTGAGACCGGTGTGACGAAGCGCGACGTGAATGATGCGAGCAGACGGGTATGGGTGCTGATATGAATCGTGGCAAGGTCCTTGGTCATGCGGTCGCTCTTGCGGTGATCGCGCTGGTCAGCGCGGGTTGTGGCGGCGGTGACGACGTCGACGTGGACGATCCGGCGGGCGGCGGCGAGACCGGCGCGGGCGACAACGAGGGCAGCGACGGCGGCGACGGCGCCTCGGACGGCGGCACCCTCATCGCGGCGATCTCCGCGCAGCCGGACCAATTCGACCCGCACAAGACCCAGGCCTACGCCAGCTTCCAGATCCTCGAGAACGTCTACGACACCCTCGTCGTGCCGGACGCGGAGGGGGAGTTCCAGCCCAGCCTCGCGACCGAGTGGACGACCAGCGAGGACGGCCTGACGTGGACCTTCACCCTGCGTGAGGGGGTCACGTTCCACGACGGCAGCACCTTCGAGGCGGCCGACGTCGTCTACTCGTACAACCGCATCATCAACGAGCAGCTGGCCAACGCCTACCGGTTCGCCAGCGTCGCGAGCGTCGAGGCGACCGACCCGCAGACGGTCACCATCACGCTGACCGCGCCCACCCCGGCGCTCCTGGACAACATCGGCGGCTTCAAGGGCATGTCGATCATCCCCGAGGGCGCGGCGGAACAGACCGACCTCGCGACGACCGCCGTCGGCACCGGGCCGTTCACGCTCGTGGAGGCCGGCGCCAACGGCGTCACACTGGCCCGCTACGACGACTACTGGGGCGACCCCGCGCTCGTCGACGGCGTGGAGTTCCAGTACGTCAGCGAGCCGGCGGCGGCCCTGACGGCGCTGCGCTCCGGCGACGTGCACTGGACGGACAACGTGCCGCCGCAGGACATCGAGGGGCTGCAGGACGACGAGGACGTCGAGCTGGGCGTCACGCCGAGCGTCGACTACTGGTACCTCGCGATGAACCAGACGAAGCCGCCGTTCGACAACCGCGACTTCCGCCGCGGCGTCGCCTTCGGCATCGACCGCGACGAGGTGACGGAGGCGGCCAGGTTCGGCGCGGCGACGACGAACCAGACGGCGATCCCGGAGCAGAGCCGCTGGTACCACGAGTACGCCCCGTTCGAGCACGACCCCGACCAGGCAGCAGAACTCATCGAGGCCAACGCCGCGGCCAGCCCCCAGCCCATGGCGCTCATGGTCACCGACGAGTACCCCGAGACCGTCCAGGCCGCCCAGGTGATCCAGGCGCAGCTGGCCGAGGTCGGCGTCGAGATCGGCATCGAGCAGGAGGCGTTCGCCACCTGGCTGGACCGTCAGGCCGCCGGCGACTACGACGCGTTCCTGCTCGGCTGGCTGGGCAACCTGGACCCGTTCGGCTTCTACCACGCCCAGCACGTCTGCGAGGGCACCTCGAACTTCCAGGGCTACTGCAACCCCGAGGTCGACGACCTGCTGAACCAGGCGGCGGCCGAGACCGACCAGGACGCCCGCAAGACGCTCTACGACCAGGCGGCCGAGCTGATCGTCGACGACGTCAGTTACCTGTACCTGTACAACCCCGACGTCGTGCAGGCGTGGGCGCCGGGCCTGGAGGGTTACGAGATCCGTGCGGACAAGGCGATCAACTTCGAGACCGTGAGGCTGCCGGAGTGACGCGGTACGCGCTGCGGCGGCTGGCTCAGTCGGTCGCGGTGCTGCTCGGCGTCAGCGTGCTGGTCTTCGCGATCATGCAGCTGGTGCCGGGCGACCCGATCCGCGCCGCGCTCGGCCAGCAGGCCGACCCGGCGACGTACGAGGCGCTGCGCGAGCGCGCGGGCCTGGACGACCCCGTGCCCGTGCAGTTCTTCACCTGGATCGGCAACGCGGCGATCGGCGACTTCGGGGTCAGCTTCCGCACCGGCGAGACGGTGCTGTCGCTGATCCTGGAGCGCCTGCCGGCGACGCTGAGCCTCGCCGTCGCGGCGATCATCGTGGCGCTGCTGATCGCGATCCCGCTCGGCACGCTCTCGGCGCTCAACCCGCGCAAGCCGGTCGACTGGTTCGCCAGCCTGTCCAGCCAGGCCGGGCTGAGCGTGCCGGACTTCTGGCTCGGCATCCTGCTCATCCTGGTGTTCGCCGGGACGCTGGGCTGGCTGCCGTCGGCCGGCTACGTCCCGCTGACGGAGGACCCGGTCGAGTGGGCGCGGCACCTGATCCTGCCGGCCATCGCCGCGGGCGTGTCCAGCGGCGCCATCCTGACCCGGTTCGTCCGCTCGTCGGTCCTGGAGTCGCTCGGCCAGGACCACGTGCGGACCGCCCGGGCGAAGGGCATGCGGGCCCGGGACGTGCTGACGTGGCACGTGTTGCGCAATGCGCTGGTCCCGCTGGTGACGGTGGGCGGCGTCCAGCTCGCGTACCTGCTGTCTGGCGTCGTCGTGGTCGAGTACGTGTTCGCCTGGCCGGGGCTCGGGCAGCTGGCCTTCCAGGCGGTCGAGTCGCGCGACTACCCGGTGCTGCAGGGCACGGTCCTGCTGTTCGCCGTCATCTTCCTGCTGGTCAACCTGGTCGTGGACCTCGCATACGCACGGCTGGACCCGCGCATCACGTACAGGAGCGCGCGATGAGAGCCGCCGAGACGCTCAAACTGCTGTTCCGCGGCCCGACGGCGATCGTGGCGGCCGCGGTGCTGGTCGTCCTGATCGTGACGGCGTTCCTCGGCGAGCAGCTGGCGCCGTACTCCGCCACCGCGACCGACGTCAGCAACAGGCTGCAGGGCCCCAGCGGCGACCACTGGTTCGGCACCGACGAGCTCGGCCGCGACGTGCTGTCGCGGGTGATCCTGGGCGCGGAGGTGTCGCTGCGCGTCGGCGCCGTCGCCGTCGGGATCTCGCTGGTCGCGGGCGTGCTGATCGGCCTGCTGGCCGGCTACTACGGCCGCTGGGTCGACGACGTGCTGATGCGGCTGTCGGACGTGCTGTTCGCATTCCCGGCGATGCTGATGGCGATCGCGGTGCTGGCGATCCTCGGGCCCGGCTCGACGAACGCGATGATCGCGATCGGCATCGTCTACACCCCGATCTTCGCCCGCATCACCCGGGCCAGCGTGCTCAGCGTCCGCGAGGAGGTCTACGTGAAGGCGGCCCGCTCGGCCGGCGCCGGCGACCTGCGCATCATCGGCCGGCACGTGCTGCCGAACGTGACGGCGCCGATCATCGTCCAGACGTCGATCAGCCTGGCGTTCGCGATCCTCTCCGAGGCGGCGCTGAGCTTCGTCGGCCTCGGCACCCAGCCGCCGGACCCGTCGTGGGGCCGCATGCTGGCCGAGGGCCGCGGCTTCGTGGAACAGGCCTGGTGGATGGCGGTCTTCCCGGGCCTGGCGATCTTCGTGACGGTGCTCGCGTTCAACGTGCTGGGCGACGCGCTGCGCGACGTGCTCGATCCGCGTCAACGTCAGGCGATGGCCGGAACCGGGGTGAGCGCATGACGGCGCCGCTGCTCACCGTCGACGACCTGCACGTCGCGTTCCGCACCCGCCGCGGTCCCGCCCGCGTCGTCAACGGGCTCTCGTTCGAGCTGCACCCGGGCCGCACGCTCGCCGTCGTCGGGGAGTCGGGGTCGGGCAAGAGCGTCAGCTCGCTGGCGCTGCTCGGCCTGCTGCCCGGCACCGCCGACGTCAGCGGCAGCGCGATCTTCGACGGCGACGAGCTGATCGGCCGGTCCGAGGAGGAGCTGCGTAAGGTCCGCGGCGCCGGCATCGGCGTCGTCTTCCAGGACCCGATGACCTCGCTCAACCCCGTGCTGACGATCGAGCGGCAGATCGGCGAGGCGCTGCGGGCGCACGAGAAGGTGTCCGACGACGGCGTCCGCTCCCGCGCCGCGGAGCTGCTCACCGAGGTCGGCATCCCCGACGCGCCCGGCCGGCTGCGCGCGTTTCCGCACCAGCTGTCCGGCGGCATGCGCCAGCGGGTGATGATCGCGATCGCGCTGGCCGGCAACCCGAAGGTGCTGATCGCCGACGAGGCCACGACGGCGCTCGACGTCACCGTCCAGGCGCAGATCCTGGAGCTGATCGAGAAGCTGCAGGACGAGCACGGGATGGGCGTCGTCTGGATCACCCACGACCTCGGCGTCGTCGCGGGCATCGCCGACCACGTCGTCGTCATGTACGCCGGCCGCTGCGTCGAGGAGGGCGCCGTCGACGAGCTGTTCGGCCGGCCCGCGCACCCGTACACGCGCGGGCTGCTCGGCGCGCTGCCGGTGGTGGACGACCCGCGGCCGGCGCGCGAGCGGGACGAGCTGGTGACGATGCCGGGCCTGCCGCCCGACCCGGTCGCCCTGCCGCCCGGCTGCGCCTTCCACCCCCGCTGCCCAGTGCGCGCCGACGCCCGCTGCGCGACCGAGCCGCCGCCGTTGAGTCCCGTGCCCGGCAGCGCTGCCGAGCACCGGGCGGCGACGTTCTACGCGGGGGAGGTGGCCGGCCGATGAGCGACGTGCTGCTGCGCGCCTCGGACCTGCGCGTTCACTTCGGCCCGGTGCGCGCCGTCGACGGCGTCGACCTCGAGGTCCGCCGCGGCGAGACGCTGGGGTTGGTGGGCGAGTCCGGGTGCGGCAAGTCGACGCTGGGCAACGCCCTGCTGCGGCTGGTCGAGCCGACGGGCGGGACGGTGGAGTTCGACGGCCTGGACGTGACGGCGGCCGGACGGCGCGAGCTGCGGGCGCTGCGCCGGCGCACGGCGATGATCTTCCAGGACCCGTACGCGTCGCTGGACCCCCGGCGCACCGTCGCCGAGTCGATCGGCGAGCCGCTGGCGATCCACAAGCTGCACCGCGGACGGGCGGCGCGGCGGGCCCGCGTCGGCGAGCTGATGGAGGTCGTCGGGCTGAACCCGGACCACGGCAGCCGCTACCCGCACGAGTTCTCCGGCGGCCAGCGGCAGCGGGTCGGCATCGCGCGGGCGCTGGCCGGCGAGCCGGAGTTCGTCGTGTGCGACGAGCCGATCGCCTCGCTCGACGTGTCCGTGCAGGCGCAGGTGGTGAACCTGCTGGTGCGGCTGCAGCGCGAGTTCGGGCTGACCTACCTGTTCGTCTCGCACGACCTCGCGGCCGTGCGGCAGGTGGCCGACCGCGTCGCCGTCATGTACCTGGGCCGTGTGGTCGAGCTCGGCGCCGGGGCCTCGGTGTCGTCCGCGCCCGCGCACCCGTACACGGAGGCGCTGGTGTCGGCCGTCCCGGTGCCGGAGCCCGGTCGCGAGCGGACGCGGCAGCGGATCGTCCTGACCGGGGACGTGCCGAGCCCGGCCGACCCGCCGTCGGGCTGCCGGTTCCGGACCCGCTGCCCGAAGGCGTTCGAGCCGTGCCCGGACCACGACCCCGTCCTGCAGCCGGCCGGGCCGGAGCAGGCCGCGGCCTGCCACCTGCACGGCGTCACGGACCGGTGACGAGCTCCGCGACGGGACGGGGCGCCTTCGCGGCCGACCGCCGCCACCACAGCAGCCCGGCGACCACACCGACCAGCAGCAGCGCGCCGGCCGCGATCAGCAGCGGCAGCGCCGACGAGGTGCCGTCGCCGCCGGCGAAGTCCCACGGCTGGGTCGCGGTGCCGGCGGTGAACAGCGTCTGGGCGTCCGATCCCTCGGTGGAGACCACGGTCCGGTAGCTCTCGTTGAGGTCGGTCAACGCCGACACCGTCAGCTCCACCTCGGCGACCGGCGCGGCGCAGTCGTACACCAGCCGCGCGCCCTCTCCCAGCGGGTCGACGGTCTCGACGCGGCCCGCGCAGGCGGCGCCGTCCTGCGCGACGGTCAGGTGCTGGAGCAGGTAGTCGGCGACGCCGGGGGAGCGGGCGAGCAGCTCGGCCCCGGTCAGCGCGTCGGCGCCGGGCACGTCGAACGCGCCGACGTGCTCGCCCAGCGACACCCAGTCGTCGTCGGCGGCGACCCACTGCAGGGTGACCTGGTCGCCGTCGGCGCTGAGGGTGGCGACCAGCGGCGGGCCGAACGGGTGGGCGGGCAGCACGTCCGGCAGCCAACCGCACGCCCGTGAACCCGCGGTGAACGCCCGGGGTCCTGTTGAAAACCGATGATCATCAACCTTCTGTGTCGCCCCGGCAGCTCACAAGGTTGATGATCATGGGCGGGACGAGGTGGAGACCGGGTGCGTGCGTCCCGTACACTTGTGAACGGCCCAGTTTCCCTGGGTCAAATTCGCGTGCCCTGAGCACGGTCATCGTCGTCGGTCCTGACGTGCGCATTCGAGCGGACGGCGGGTGGCGGTGGGCCGGTGGGCACCAGGCGCGGCGGCCGACCACCGTCGCGATGAACCGGAACGACGCATCGGGCGCAAGCGACCGGTGCGAGAGGAGGGGACGAGGCCATGGCCGTCGTCACCATGCGTCAGCTGCTCGAGAGCGGCGTGCACTTCGGGCACCAGACCCGCCGCTGGAACCCGAAGATGAAGCGCTTCATCTTCACCGAGCGCAACGGCATCTACATCATCGACCTGCAGCAGTCGCTGTCCTACATCGACCGCGCCTACGAGTTCGTCAAGGAGACCGTCGCCCACGGCGGCACGGTGCTCTTCGTCGGCACGAAGAAGCAGGCCCAGGAGGCCGTGCGCGAGCAGGCCACCCGCGTCAACATGCCCTACGTCACCGAGCGGTGGCTGGGCGGCATGCTGACCAACTTCCAGACCGTCAACAAGCGGCTGCAGCGGCTGAAGGAGCTCGAGGAGCTCGACTTCGACGACGTCGCCGGCTCGGGTCTGACGAAGAAGGAGCTTCTCATGCGCAAGCGTGAGAAGGACAAGCTCGAGCGCACGCTCGGCGGCGTGCGCAACATGGCCAAGGTGCCCAGCGCGGTGTGGATCGTCGACACCAAGAAGGAGCACCTGGCCGTCGACGAGGCCCGCAAGCTCGGCATCCCGATCGTGGCCATCCTCGACACCAACTGCGACCCCGACGAGGTCGACTTCCCGATCCCGGGCAACGACGACGCCATCCGCGCGGTCAGCCTGCTGACCCGCGTCGTCGCCGACTCCGTCGCCGACGGCCTGCTGGGCCGCTCGGGTCAGCGGGGCGAGGCGGCCGAGGGCGCCGAGCTGGCGTCCGACGAGCCGCTGGCCGAGTGGGAGAAGGAGCTGCTCCAGTCGCAGCCCGTCGCCGAGGCGCCGGCCGCCGAGGCGCCGGCCGCCGAGGCGGTTCCGGCTCCCGAGGCCGACGCGCCCGCCGAGGCCCCTGCGGCCGAGGCTCCCGCTGCCGAGGCGCCGGCCGCTGAGGCCCCCGCTGCCGAGGCGCCGGCCGCCGACGAGCCGGCCACCGACGAGCCGGCCACCGACGAGCCGGCCGCCGAGCCGGTCGCGGACGCCGCTGCCGAGGCCCCGGCCGACGAGCCGGCCACGCAGCAGGCCTGACGATCACCACGGCCCGGGCGGACGTCCGCCCGGGCCGTCACCAGACCACACCAGCGAACTGATTCAGAGAGAAGTGTGAGGATGCCGAACGTCACTGCGGCCGACGTCAAGCGGCTGCGCGATGCCACCGGTGCGGGCATGATGGACGCCAAGAAGGCGCTCGAGGAGGCCGGCGGCGACTTCGACCAGGCCATCGAGGCGCTGCGCATCAAGGGCGCGGCCAAAGCGGCCAAGCGCGCCGCCGAGCGCACCACGGCCAACGGCCTGGTCGCCGCCGAGGGGCCGGCCATGATCGTGCTGGCCTGCGAGACCGACTTCGTCGCGAAGAACGCCGACTTCCAGCAGCTCGCGGCCGACATCGTCGCGGCCGCGGCGCAGGCCAAGCCGGCCGACGTCGACGCCCTGCTGGGCGCCCCGCTGGCCGACGGCCGCAAGGTCGGCGAGGCGGTCGACGCCGCCGCCGTCGTCATGGGCGAGAAGATCGAGATCGGCGCCGTCGCGGTCGTCGAGGGCGAGTTCGCCACCTACCTGCACCGTCGCGCCGCCGACCTGCCGTACCAGGTGGGCTCGTACGTCGTGTACACCTCCGACGGCTCCGACGCGGCCCAGCAGGCCGCCCGCGACGCCGCCATGCAGGTCGTCGCGCTGAAGGCCACCTACGCCACCCGCGACGAGGTCCCCGCCGACGTCGTCGAGAACGAGCGGCGCATCGCCGAGGCCACCGCCCGCGAGGAGGGCAAGCCCGAGCAGGCGCTGCCGAAGATCATCGAGGGCCGGGTCAACGGCTTCTTCAAGGAGACCGTGCTGGTCGACCAGCCGTCGGTGAAGGAGTCGAAGAAGTCGGTCGGCGCGGTGCTGGCCGAGGCCGGCGTCACCGTCCAGCGGATCGTCCGCCTCGAGGCCTGACCTCCAGGCGAGCCCAGGACCGACCCATCTCGACACCCAGGAGGCCGGCACCGTGACGGAGACAGACGGAACCGCACCGGTGCCGGCCTCAGCCGAGGCAGCCCCCACCCGGGTGCTGCTGAAGCTGTCCGGCGAGGTGTTCGGCGGCGGCGCCGTCGGCGTCGACCCCGAGGTGGTCAAGGGCATCGCCGGGCAGATCGCCGACGTCGTCGTCAAGGACGGCGTCCAGGTCGCCGTGGTCGTCGGCGGCGGCAACTTCTTCCGCGGCGCGGAGCTGCAGCACCACGGCATGGACCGCGCCCGCGGCGACTACATGGGCATGCTGGGCACGGTGATGAACTGCCTGGCGCTGCAGGACTTCCTCGAGCACCTCGACGTCGACACCCGGGTGCAGACCGCCATCACCATGGGGCAGGTCGCCGAGCCGTACATCCCGCGCCGCGCCGCCCGGCACCTCGAGAAGGGTCGGGTCGTCATCTTCGGCGCCGGCGCCGGCATGCCGTACTTCACCACCGACACCGTCGCCGCCCAGCGCGCGCTGGAGATCGGCTGCGACCGCCTGCTCATGGGCAAGAACGGCGTCGACGGCGTCTACGAGGCCGACCCCCGCAAGGACCCGTCGGCCCGCAAATACCGCAGCATCACCTACGCCGACGTCCTGCGCCAGCGGCTCAACGTCGCCGACCCGGCCGCCTTCAGCCTGTGCATGGACAACCAGCTGCCCATCGTCGTCTTCGGGCTCGGCGAGCCGAACGGCATCGCGCGTGCGATCCGGGGCGAGCGCATCGGTACCTTGGTCGCGTCGAACATCGAGACGGTCGTCGAGGCCTGAACGAGGCGGCAGCGCCCGGGCGGTCCTCTAGGATCGTCGCCACACAGCAAGCGAAGGAGTAGTGGTGATCGACGAGACCCTCCTCGAGGCCGAGGAGAAGATGGAGAAGGCCGTAGTCGTCGGCAAGGATGATTTCGCCACCATCCGCACCGGCCGGGCCCATCCGTCGCTGTTCAACAAGATCGTGGTCGACTACTACGGTGCGCCGACCCCGGTCAGCCAGCTCGCGTCGTTCCACGTGGCCGACGCCCGCATGATCACCGTGCAGCCCTACGACAAGGGCTCGCTCGGGGCCATCGAGCGGGCCATCCGCGACTCCGACCTCGGCGTCAACCCCACCAACGACGGCAACATCCTGCGCGTGGTGCTGCCCGCCCTCACCGAGGAGCGGCGCCGCGAGTACATCAAGCTGGCCCGCGAGAAGGCCGAGGGCGCCCGGGTGTCCATCCGCAGCGTGCGCCGCCACGCCAAGGAGACGCTCGACAAGCTGGCCCGCGACGGCGAGGCCGGCGAGGACGACGTCGCGCGCGCGGAGAAGCAGCTCGAGACGGTGACCAAGACCTACGTCGAGCAGATCGACGACCTGCTCAAGCACAAGGAAGCCGAGCTCCTCGAGGTCTGAGGTGCCGGCGAGTACACACGTGGTGATGACGGACGAAGCGCCGGGCAACAGGTCACGCCGGCACGGGCGGGCCGGGCGCGACCTGCGGGCCGCGACGCTGGTCGGGCTCGGCCTGGGCGCCGTCGTGCTCAGCACGCTGTTCCTGCTGGAGCAGGCGTTCGCGGGCTTCGTCGTCATCGTCATGGTGGTGGCGGTCTGGGAGCTGGCGACGGCGCTGGGCGGGCGGGCCATCCAGGTCCCGGTCGTCCCGGTGGTGCTGGGCACGGTGCTCATGCTGGTCGGCGCCTACCTCGGCGGCGGCTCGCCGCTGCTGGTGGGCCTCGGGCTGACGGTGGCCGCGGTCTGCGCGTGGCGGCTGGGCGATCCTCGTCCGGGCTACCTGCGCGACGTGTCGGCGGGCATCTTCACCAGCGTCTACGTGCCGTTCCTGGCCGGGTTCGCGATGCTCATGCTGCGTCCCGACGACGGCGCCTGGTGGGTGTTCGCGCTGCTGGTCGTCGTGGTGGCGTCCGACACCGGCGGCCTGCTGGCCGGCGTGCTGGCCGGACGGCACCCGATGGCGCCGAGCGTCAGCCCGAAGAAGTCCTGGGAGGGGTTCGGCGGCTCGCTGCTGCTCGGCATCGGCGTGGCCGTCCCGGTGGCGGTGTATGCGTTCGACGCCCCCTGGTGGACCGGCGTCGTGCTCGGCGTCACCGGCGTCGTCGGGGCCACGCTGGGCGATCTGGGGGAGTCGCTGATCAAGCGTGACCTCGGCATCAAGGACATGAGCCAGCTGCTGCCCGGCCACGGCGGCCTCATGGACCGCCTCGACTCCCTGCTGCCGACGGCGCCGCTGGTGTGGCTCGTGCTGGAGTACGTCGTCACGACCTGACGGCGTTCTCGATCGCCAGCCTGATGGCGCGCCAGGGGAGGCGGCGCCCGGGGGCGGAGCGGGGACGGTGCAGTGGCCACACGTCGTCGCCGTACACCAGGTGAGCGCCGGCGCGCCGCAACGTGGCGAGGTGCGCTTCCCACGCTGGATGCGCCGCATGCGCGGCGTTGACGCGCGGGAAGATCACCACGGGCGGATGACCGGTCCCGAGGGCTTCGCCGACCTGGGTCAGTCCCTGGTTGTCCGCGATGCCCAGGGCGAGCTTGGCGACGGTGTTCGCGGTCGCCGGAACGACGGCGTAGCAGTCGACGGGTGGATGTGGACTGACCTCCCACGGGAGTCGTGGCTCGGATCTGACGGGGAGAGCGGTCGCAGCCTCGATCCGGTCGATCTCACCCGACTCCCGAAGCCAGCTTGCGGCCGTCGGCGTGAGCGTGACCGCCACCGTCCAGCCGGCCGCGCGCAGCGGCTCGATGAGGTGGTGGCGGAGATCCTCGACGCCACCGGCGGCGCAGGCAACGAGACCGAGCCGTGGTCCGGTCATGACGCCGAGCACCGTTGCGCAGCTCCGTGGGAACGGCCGACATCGATGTGATGGCACACGTGTCTCTCCACTGGCGGCGAGACCTTCCTTTCCGTTGGCCGAATCGGCTCGATCCGTGAGCCGGACCGATCGGCCGGTGACGGGACCGGCCGATCGGCCCCCTCGACCTCGACATACGTCATCAGCGCACCGAACGTGGGACAATGGTCGCCATCATGCCCAGACCCGGTGAGCTCACGCTCGTTCCCGCCCGGCGTGGCAAGCCGCCCCGCCATCTCGCCGACCTCGACGTCGATGCCCGCCGCCAGGCCGTGGCCGAACTCGGGGAGCAGCCCTTCCGGGCCGACCAGCTCTCGCGGCACTATTTCGCCCGCCACGTCAACGACCCCGCGCAGATGACGGACGTCCCGGCGGCCGTGCGCGACACGCTGGCGGCGACCATGCTGCCGACGCTCACGACGGCGGTGAAACACCTCGAGACCGACGGTGGCACCACGCGCAAGACGCTGTGGCGGCTGTTCGACGGCGCCCTGGTCGAGAGCGTGCTCATGCGCTACACCGGTGACCGCCCGCGGGTCACGCTGTGCGTGTCGAGCCAGGCCGGCTGCGGCATGAACTGCCCGTTCTGCGCCACCGGACAGCAGGGGCTCACCCGGAACATGTCGGCGGCCGAGATCGTCGAACAGGTCGTGGCAGCCGAACGCATGCTGGCCGGCGGAGAGATCGCCGGGGGAACCGGACGGGTCACCAACGTCGTCTTCATGGGCATGGGCGAACCGCTGGCCAACTACAAGGCCGTCGTCACCGCCGTGCGCCGCATGACCGACCCCGCGCCGTCGGGGCTGGGCATCGGCCGGCGCGGGGTGACGGTGTCCACCGTCGGGCTGGTGCCGGCCATCGACAAGCTGGCCGCCGAGAACCTCGGCGTCCGGCTGGCACTGTCGCTGCACGCGCCCGACGACGAGCTGCGTGACGAGCTGGTGCCGGTGAACACGCGCTGGAAGGTCGGCGAGGCGCTCGACGCCGCGCGCGCCTACTTCGAGAAGACCGGGCGGCGGGTGTCCATCGAGTACGCGTTGATCCGCGAGATCAACGATCACGCGTGGCGCGGTGACCTACTCGGGAAGCTGCTGAACGAGCGCGGCCGCGGCTGGGTGCACGTCAACCCGATCCCGCTCAACCCGACACCGGGTTCGAAGTGGACCGCGTCGAAGCCGGAGGACGAGGCTGCGTTCGTCGCCGCGCTGGAGGAACGGGGTGTTCCGGTGACCATCAGGGACACCCGGGGGAGCGACATCGACGGGGCGTGTGGTCAGTTGGCTACCGTTGGTGATTAGTATGCATTGCGCTTTGCTCGGCCGGTCTCGGGGGATATCGGCTTCGCGAGTGGTGAGCTGGCTGGACTCACCGCCCGCGGAATCGCCCGAAGCCGGCCGTTCTGTGTTCGGGAGGAGAGTGACACCTGGTGGCCGTCAGTCGCGAGCCTGAGTTCCGTACCACTCGTATGCGTGAGGGCTATGACCTTGACGTCGTCGACGACTTCGTCGATCTGGTGATCGACGCGCTCGACGGCCGGCCCGCGGGGCGCAGCGTGACGCCGGAGCAGATCGAGGCCGAGGAGTTCAAGGTCGTCCGCATGCGCGAGGGCTACGTCATGGACGACGTCGACGACTGGCTCGACGCCGCCGCGTCCGAGCTGCGCACGCGTCGCAAGGCGGCCGCGCAGCAGTCGCAGCAGCACCAGCAGGTGCCGGCGAACGCGTACTCGCAGGGCGGGGGGCTCCCGCCGGGCACGCCGGGCCTGCCCGCGGGCGCGCCGACCATGGGCGCACCCGCCGCGCCGCCGGTGGCACAGCCGCCCGCCGCGCCGCCGGTCATGCCGCCGCCCGCCGCCGGCGGCTACGGCCAGCCGCCCGCGCCGGCCGGCCCGCCGTCGAACCCGTCCTACCCGGCCTACTACGACACCTCGCACGGCACCTCGCACGGTACGTCGCACGGCACCAGCCAGTACGACACCCAGGCGTACGACCCGCTGACCGACTCCGCGGTGAGCGAGCTCGACCCCGTGCTGCGCGCGCTCGACCCGTCCTACGGCCAGTCGCCCCCGCCGGCGGCCGCGCCGCAGCCGCAGGAGCAGTACCAGCGAGCACCCGAGCCGGCTCCCGAAGACTCCTCGCTGGCGCCGTCCAGCACGCCGTCCACCGGCCTGCACCACATCGAGATCTGGGTCCGCGACCTCGACGCCGCCACCCGCTCGTTCGGCTGGCTGTTCGAGCGGCTGGGCTGGACGCTGTTCCAGGCGTGGGAGAACGGCCGGTCCTGGCAGGCGCCGGGCGGCGGCCCGTACGTCGTCATCGAGTGCTCGCCCGACCTCAGCTGGGTCGCCTACGACCGCAAGGCCCCGGGCCTCAACCACCTGGCGCTGGCGGTGCCGGAGCAGTGGATGGTCGACCGCATCGTGTCCGAGGCGCCGGCCTACGGCTGGCACCTCATGTTCGCCGACCGCCACCCGCACGCCGGCGGCCCGCACCACTACGCGGCCTACATGGAGAACGACGACGGCTACGAGGTCGAGGTCGTCGCACCCTGACGGAAACGATGCCGGCGGCCGCATGGCCGCCGGCATCGCGCGTCCTAGCGGCCGAGGTAGGCGCCGCCGTTGACGTGCAGGATCTGGCCGGTGACGTGCCCGGCGGCGGGCGCGGCGAGGTACTGGACGGCGGCGGCGACGTCCTCGACGGTGCCCTCGCGCTTGGTCATGGTGTCGCCGACCAGGCGCTCGCGGCGGGCGTCGGTGAGCCGGTCGCGGAAGAACTCCGTCCCGACGGTCAGGCCGGGGGAGACGACGTTGGCGGTCAGGCCGCGCGGCCCGATCTCGGCCGCCAGTGACGCCGTCCACGCCTCGATGGCCGCCTTGGCCGCGCCGTAGTCGCCGCCGCCGCGCCGGGCCGCGATCGAGCCGATCGTGACGATGCGCCCGCCGGACGGCATCCGCGGCAGCAGCGCGGTCGTCATGAGCACGGCGGTCAGCACGTTGGCGTCGAAGTTGGCCCGCCAGGCCGCCGCCTCGGCGGCGAGGTCGCCGGGCTCGGGCGCCGGGTGGTCCATGCCGGTGTTGCCGCCGGCGGCGTTGACCAGGACGTCGATCGTGGCCGGCAGCCGGTGCAGGGCCTCGGTGACGGCGGCCGGGTCGGACGCGTCGAAGTCGACGGCGCTGACCTTCGCGCCGAGCTCGGCGACCGTCTCGTCCAGCTTCGACCGCCGCCGCCCGGTGACGACGACGGTGTCGCCGGCGGCCGCGAAGCCCGCGGCCACGGCTCGTCCGATGCCGGTGCCGCCGCCGGTGACGACGATGGTGCGTGCGTTCATCGAGAACTCCTTTAGTGCTAAAGTATCTGCCGATGACAGATTACCTCGACGGCGCCGACCGCATCCAAGCCGCGTGGCGGCGCGAGCTGCCGGGCGTCCCGGTCGACTCCATCGGCGTCATCACGCGGCTCTGGCGGGCGGGGCAGCTGCTCGCCGACGACCGCCGCCGCACGCTCGAGCGCCTGGGCATCGACAACCCGACGCTCGACCTGCTCAGCACGTTGCGCCGCAGCGGCGCGCCGTACCGGCTGACGCCGGGGCAGATCGCCGCGCGCAGCTTCGTCACCGCCGGCGCCGTGTCGCAGCGCATCGCCCGGGCCGAGGCGGCCGGGCTGGTGCGGCGCGAGCGGTCGGCGGCGGACGGGCGCTCGGCGGTCGTCGTCCTCACCGACGAGGGGCGAGCGCTGAACGAGCGGGTCGTCGCCGACCTGCTGCGGCACGAGGAGACTCTGCTCGACGGCCTCGACGACGCTCAGCGCGCGGCGCTGGCGGAACTGCTCAAGACGCTGCTGGACGATCTGACCCGCCGGTTCGGCGCGGAGGACCGTCCGCCGCGCGACGGAGGCGACCAGCTACCGTAGCCCCCTATGAAGGTGCTGATCTCGGCGGACATGGAGGGGGCCACCGGCGTCACCTGGCCCGCGGACGTCGAGCCGGGGACGGAGCAGTGGCAGCGCTGCCGGGCCATGTTCACGTCCGACGTCAACGGCGCCATCGCGGGCCTGTTCGACGGCGGCGCCGACGAGGTGCTGGTCAACGAGGCGCACGCGACCATGCGCAACCTGCTGCTCGAGCAGCTCGACGAGCGCGCCACCATGATCACCGGCCGGCACAAGGCGCTGACCATGGTCGAGGGCATCCAGGGCGGCGACGTCGACGGCGTCGTCTTCCTCGGCTACCACGCGGGCGCCGGCGCCGAGGGTGTCCTCGCGCACACCTACCTGCCCAACTCCATCACCGGGGTCTGGGTCGACGGCGACCCCGCCAGCGAGGGCCGGCTGAACGCGCTGGTCGCGGCCGAGTACGGCACACCGGTCATCCTGGTCACCGGTGACGACCGCGCCTGCGCCGACGCACTCACATACGCGCCGCGGGCCCGCACCGCCGCCGTCAAGGACTACGTGTCGCGCTACGCGGCCCGCTGCCGCCCGCCGGCGCGCACGTTCGAGGACATCCGCGCCGAGGCGAAGGCGGCCGCGGGGCTCGCCGTCCGGCACGAACCGGCCACGGACCGCGGGCCGTACACCGTCGAGATCGAGGTCGACGCCACGCAGCTGGCCGACTTCGCCGGTATGGTCCCGACGGTGGAACGCGTCGCCGAGCGCCGGGTGCGCTACACCGCCGCCACCGCGCACGACATGATCCGCTGCTTCAAGGCGGTCACGACGCTCATCTCCAACGGCATCGAGAAGAACTATGGCTGACCCCGACGTCCTGACCCTCGCCGCCGACCTCATCCGCATCGACACCACCAACCCGGGCGACGGCACCGGCCGTGAGCGGCCCGCCGCCGAGTACGTCGCCGAGAAGCTGGGCGAGGCGGGCATCGATGCCACGCTGATCGAGTCGGCGCCCAACCGCGCCAACGTCGTCGCCCGCATCGAGGGCAGCGACCCCGGCCGCGACCCGATCCTCGTCCACGGTCACCTCGACGTCGTGCCGGCCGAGGCCGCCGACTGGTCCGTGCACCCGTTCTCCGGCGAGGTCCGCGACGGCATGCTGTGGGGCCGCGGCGCCATCGACATGAAGGGCATGGACGCGATGATGCTCGCCGTCGCGCGGGCTTGGGCGCGCGAGGGCCGCCGGCCGGCCCGCGACGTCGTCCTCGCGTTCACCGCCGACGAGGAGGCCAGCGCCGCGCACGGCTCGACCTGGCTGGTCACCAAGCACGCCGACCTGTTCGAGGGCGTCACCGAGGGCATCAGCGAGTCCGGCGGCTACACCTTCCATGCCGGGGGCAAGCGCCTGTACCCCGTCGCGGCCGGCGAGCGGGGCACCGCCTGGCTGCGGCTGACGGCGCGCGGCCGGGCCGGGCACGGGTCGCGCGTCAACGAGGACAACGCGGTGGCCTCGCTGGCCGGAGCGGTGCACCGGCTGGCCGAGTACGAGTGGCCGGTGCGGCTGACGCCGACGGTGCGCGCGTCGCTGGAGTCGATCGGGGCCGCCCTCGGCGTGCCGGTCGACCTCTCCGACGTCGCCGGCACGATCGCGCGGTTCGGCGAGGCGCGCCAGCTGGTCGAGGCCGTCCTGCGCAACAGCACCAACCCGACGGTGCTGAGCGCCGGCTACAAGGTGAACGTCATCCCCGAGACCGCGACGGCGCTGGTCGACGGGCGCGTCGTGCCCGACGCCCGCGACGAGTTCGAGGCCACCGTCACGTCGCTGACCGGACCCGACGTGAGCTGGGAGTACGAGCACGCCGAGATCGCGCTCTCCGCCGACCCCGCGTCGCCGACGTTCGCCGCCATGGCCGCCGCGCTGCTGGCCGAGGACCCGGGCGCGCACGTCGTCCCCGTCTGCATGGCCGGCGGCACCGACGCGAAGCAGTTCTCCCGGCTCGGCATCACCGGCTACGGCTTCTCGCCGCTTCGGCTGCCGCCCGACCTCGACTACTCGGCCCTGTTCCACGGCGTCGACGAGCGCGTGCCCGTCGACGCGTTGGAGTTCGGCGTCCGGGTACTGGACCGGTTCCTGACCACCTGACCTCGTCTTTCGCTGGGAGAGTCCGTGCCCGAGACCGCACCGTACGGGAGCTGGCCGTCGCCGGTGACCGCCGAGATCGTCGCCGAGAACGACGGCCGGCCCGGCTGGGTGAGCCACGCCGGCGGCGCGCTGTGGTGGACGCGGCCGCAGCCGGCGGAGGGCGGGCGGGTCGCGCTGCTGCGGCTGCCGCAGGGCGGGGACGAGCCCGAGGTGGTGCTGCCGGTGCCGTGGAACGTGCGCACCCGCGTGCACGAGTACGGCGGGCTGGCGTACGTGGCGCTCGGCGACGGCTCCGTCGTGTTCGCCGAGTACTCCGACCAGCGGCTGTACCGGTTCGTCCCGGGTTCCGGCGACGACCCCGTGCCGCTGACGCCGGAGCCGTCCATCCCGTCCGGGCTGCGCTACGCCGAGCCGGTGCAGTCGCCGTCGGGGACCGAGGTGTGGTGCGTGCGCGAGGAGCACACCGGGCCGGAGCCGTCGGACCTGCGGCGGGCGCTGGTAGCGGTGCCGCTGGACGGGTCCGGCGACGTGCGGGTGCTGGTCGAGGACACCCGGTTCCTCGCCTGCCCGCGTCCGTCGCCCGACGGCGGGCGGCTGGCGTGGATCGGCTGGGACCACCCGAACATGCCGTGGGACGGCACCGTCGTGCGGGTCGCGCCGGTGGCTGCAGACGGGTCCGTGGGCGCGCCCGTGACCGTCGCCGGCGGCGAATCTGAGTCGATCCCGCAGATCGAGTGGGAGACCCCCGACGCGCTGATCGCCGCGACCGACCGGACCGGCTGGTGGAACCTGCACCGCGTCCGGGTCGACGTCGAGGGCGCCGAGCCCGAGCAGTTGTGCGATCGGGCCGAGGAGTTCGCCGGGCCGCTGTGGCAGCTGGGGCTGCGCTGGTTCGTGCCGCTCGGCGAGGGCGAGGTCGCGGTGATCCGCGGCCGGGCGTCGGCGCGGCTGAACCTGCTCGTCACCACGACCGGCCTGCTCTACGACCCGCTCGAGGACGCGCACAGCGAGTGGGCGCCGACGCTCGCGGTCTCCGGGCGCACCGTCTACGGCGTGGCGGCCTCGCCGGTGGCGCCGTACGAGGTGGTGCAGGCGTCCGTCGGCGCGGTGTCGGCGGTGGTGCCGTCGACGCTGTCCGTGCCGGTGACGTCGCTGCCACTGCCGCAGACGCGGACGTTCGCCGGGCCGGGCGGACGCGACGTCCACGCCATCGTGTACCCGCCGTCGGGGTTGCGGTTCGGCGGCGTCGGCGCGGAGAAGCCGCCGTACGTCGTGTTCGTGCACGGCGGGCCGACCGGCCGGGAGCCGATGGTGCACGACCTCGAGGTCGCCTACTTCACCAGCCGCGGCCTGGGCGTCGTCGACGTCAACTACGGCGGGTCGACCGGGTTCGGCCGCGACTACCGCGAGCGGCTGCGCCAGCAGTGGGGCATCGTCGACGTCGAGGACTGCGTGGCGGCGGCGAAGGCGCTGGTCGACGAGGGTTTCGCGGACGGCTCACGGCTGGCGATCAGGGGCGGGTCGGCCGGCGGCTGGACCGCGGCGGCCGCGCTGGCGTTCACCGACGTGTTCGCCTGCGCGACCATCATGTACCCGGTGCTGGATCTGGTGGCGTTCCGCACCGGCGAGACGCACGATTTCGAGTCGCAGTACCTGGAGGGCCTGGTCGGGCCGTGGCCGGAGACGGAGGAGCGGTACCGCGAGCGGTCGCCGATCAACGTCCCGGAGAAGTTCACCGTCCCGTTCCTGCTGCTCCAAGGGCTGGAGGACGAGGTCTGCCCGCCCGGTCCCACGGCGCGGTTCGCGGAGCGGGTGGCGGAGCTCGGGGTGGAGCACGAGTACATCACCTTCGAGGGGGAACAACACGGCTTCCGACGCAAGGAGACGATCGTGACCGCACTGGAGAAGGAACTCGCGCTGTACGCCAGGGTCTTCGGGTTCACGGCCTCGTGACCGGGCGGCCGTCGATGGTGCCGCTGCGCCGGCCCCGCCGCCTCGTCGAGGGTGACCGCGTCGCCGTCGTCGCACCGGCCGGACCCGTCCCCAAGGACCGCCTGGACGCCGGGTGCGCGATCCTGCGCTCCTGGGGCCTGGACGTCGTCGTCATGCCGCACGTGCTGTCCGTCCACCCCTCGTTCGAGTACCTCGCCGGCACCGACGCCGAGCGCGCCGCGGACCTGCAGGAGGCCTGGTGCTCGCCGGACTTCGCGGCCGTGCTGTGCGCGCGCGGCGGGTACGGGGTGCAGCGGGTGTCGTCGCTGCTGGACTGGGGCGCGATGGCCGCCGCCGCGCCCAAGGCGTTCGTCGGCTACAGCGACATCACGGCGCTGCACTCGGCGTTCGCCCGCCTCCTCGGCGTCGCGACCATCCACGGCCCGATGATCGGGGCCGAGGCGTTCGTCACGTCGTCCTCCACCGCCGAGGGGCTGCGGTCGATGCTGTTCGGCGGCGCGGCCGGGACGGTGCTGACGTCGCCGTCCGCCCGGGCCCTGGTACCCGGCGTCGCCTCCGGCGTCACCGTCGGCGGGTGCCTGGCGCTGCTGGCCGCCGAGCTCGGGACGCCGACCGGGCTGCCGTCGGCCGCCGGGGCGCTGGTGCTGCTGGAGGACGTGGGGGAGAAGGCGTATCGGCTGGACGGGTTCCTCACGCATCTGCTGCGGTCGGGCTGGCTGTCCGGCGCGGCCGGGATCGCCCTCGGATCCTGGTACGACTGCGAGCCGGTGGAGGCGCTGATGCTGGACCGGCTGGCGCCCTTGGGCGTGCCGATCGTGACCGACCTGGGCTTCGGCCACGGCCCGTCGTCGATCACCGTCCCCCTGGGGGTGCCGGCGACGCTGGACGCCGAGGCCGGGACGCTGACGCTGGATGCGGACGCGCTGACGTAGCACGTCTGTAGCGCCGATCGACGCCGAGCGGTGGGCGGCCGAGCGGTGGGCCGACGACGAGATCTTCGGCCCGGACGATCCGCTGACCGACGAGTGGGAGCGGGCCAAGCGGCGGTGACCTCCTGCGTCATGCTCGACACCTCGGTGGTGATCGACCTCGGCGCCAACACCCCCTGCTGACCCGCAACCCCGCCGACTTCGCCGACGTCGTCCGGCTGCTCGAGGTCGTCGAAATCTGAGGTCGTCGCGGGCTTCGGCCGCTATTGTCGCGTCCTGTGAGCGCGTTGCTCTGGGGCCTGCTGGCCAGCTCGTCGCTGATCATCGGTGCGCTGATCGTCATGGCGCGGCCGCTGCCGCAGCGGGTGGTGGCGCTGATCATGGCGTTCGGCGCCGGCGTCCTCATCAGCGCCGTCGCGTACGACCTCGTCCAGGACGCGTTCGAGCAGAGCAACGGCCGGGTGCTGCTCGCCGGCCTGGCCGCCGGCGCCGTCACGTTCTACGTCGGTGACCTGCTGATCGACCGTCTCGGCGGCGCGGACCGGAAGCGCTCGACCGGGGCGCAGGCCGGTGGCGCCGGCGCGGCGATCGCGTTCGGCACCGTCCTCGACGGCATCCCGGAATCCGTGGTGCTCGGTACGACGCTGGCCGGTGGCGGCGGCATCAGCGTGGCGATGCTGGCCGCGGTGTTCGTGTCGAACCTGCCCGAGGCGATGTCCGCGTCGGTCGGCCTGCTGAAGTCCGGCACGTCGCGGCGGTCCGTCCTGCTGCTGTGGGTGGGGACGACGGTCGTGGCGGGCGTCGCGTCGTGGGCCGGCTGGTACTTCGTCGGCTCGGCGGGCGGCGGCACGGTGGCGCTGGTGCAAGCGTTCGCGGCGGGTGCCCTGCTGACCATGCTGACCGACACGATGGTCCCCGAAGCCTACGAGTTCGGCGGCCCCTCGACGGGGTTGGTGACGGTGCTCGGGTTCAGTGTGGCGTTCGGGCTCAGCACCCTCGCCTGACCGGTCCGACGGCGTGTTCGGTGAACTGGCCACAGGAGCGGAACCCCACGCGGCGGTAGACGGGCTCGCCGTCGGCTGACGCCTGCAGGACCGCGACGCGGTGGTCGCGGTCGCGGGCCGCGCGTAGTGCGGCGAGCGTGATGGCGCCGCCATAGCCGCGCCGGCGGTGGGCGGCGAGGGTGGAGATGTTGTAGATGCCGACGACTCCCGCGTGCTGGAACACTTCTGCGGAACAGACCGGACGGTTCTCCACGTAGCCGACCAGATACCGGGCCGGGCACTGCGCGGCCAGTGCCTGCGGGGCGGCCTCGGCGAAGAAGCGGCGGACGGTGGCTGCGGGCGGGTCCCAGTTCGCGGCGAGCACCGTGGCGTAGTCGGTGAGCTGTTCGGGCGTGGCGGCCGTCCGGATGTCCAGTCCCTGGACGGCGGGTGGCGGCAGGGTGTCGTCGTCCAGGTCGGCCCACATCGCCGTCTCGCGGTCGGACGCCGGCAGACCGGCCGCCGTCAGGCGGGCGGCGAGGTCCGCTGGAGTCGAGGCGGGCCCCACCCACCAGGAGAAACGACGACCGGTGCGAGCCAGCGACCCAGCGGTCCCGACGATACGGGCCGACGCGTCGGTGGCGGTGAAGCGGGCCGCGCGACGATGTTGAACGTGTCGTCGTCCATGCCGCTGTCGGCGATCCAGAGGTCGCCGGCCTCGGTGACGGTCGCACCGGTCATGCTCCGGTGCAGGTGACAGGCATGCTCGGCCAGGTTCCGTTCCATCCTGTCCAACAGATCGGCCTCATCGAGGACGTGACCACCCATGGTGATCGATCCCAGCACGACCGGGCGACGATCGCATGCGATTTTGTCGTCCGTCGGGACGATGTCGCGCGCTGGCGACCAGCGCGCCCTCGCCCGAGCTACTCGTCCCGCGGTTCGCGGTCTGCCAGGATCTTGTCGACGGCGTCGGCCTGCTCGGTGTGCCCGGTATCGCGGTAACTCCGCTGCGCGTCCAGGAGGTCGGCGCGGGCTTCGTCGGCCCGCTCGCCCTCCGCCGGCCCGCTGCGCTTACCTGCGGCGGTGAGCTCGTCGAGTCGCTGGCGGAACCCGGCCGGCTCGGGCCGCGAATACTCGACGTCGGCCCCGGGCTCCCGGTAGGCGGCCAGGTCCTCGAAGGTGATGCCGCGCGCCGCCATCCACTCCAGCGTTTCCGGGCCGACTCGCTCGGGGTGCCGGTACGGGATGTCGCGGAGGTAGGTGGTCATCCGGTGCCGCCCCCACCGTTCGCGCGGGACGGGGTACGGGTCGCCCGGCGGCGGCTCCGCCCCAAACACGTCGAACCAGAGACCGCGCAGGTATTCGTCGGTGGACCACTGGGTCTCGGACGGGAACGGCCCGACCGACGAGTCACGGATGTGCGCCGCCAACTCGTCGCGGAATCCGCGCAGGTCGTTGAAGTTGCTCTCCAACCACGCGGGGACGTTCTCGCACGCCTCCACGTAGTACTCGATCAACTCGCCGCCGCCGTCGCTGAACCGCTGCCGCCACCATCGGAAGTTCTCACTGATCTGCATCACAACTCCGTGTAGCTCATCTCGTTGGCGCGATCATCCAGAAAGTACCCGGTGATCAGGCGCCAGGGTCGGGGAGGCTTCTTCGCGAAGATGATCACACTTCCAGGGTGCCGTCCTGATGACACGAGGTCATGGTCGCGGACCTGAGGTGGTCGCCCGTGCCCCGCCATGGAGCCATCGCGCGCATCGAGCCACAGCTCTTCGCCGGGGCCGGTGTCCGTGCCAGGCCCGCGTACGGCGAACACGTCTTCCGCGGTGATCCCGGTGTCGGCGGGGCGTAGGAAGATGCTGATGAAGGTGTCGCCGCGTGCCTTGCCATCGAGATAGGTGTCGAGCGCTGCCTGGGTCCGACCCGCGGCGAGGAGGAGGGCGATCAGCGGCTTGGCCGCCGCGGCCGGTGAGGTGTAGTTGCCCGCTGTCGTGCCCACACCGTGGGGCTTCCCGTTCGCTCGCCAGGATTCGGCGGAGCCGTCGGGGTTGAGTCGCCAGCCGTCCACGCCGGCGGGATCGAGGAGCCACTGGACTCGGGCGATCTGGTGTTCGCGGCGTAGGTGGTGGCCGTGGCGTTCGACGGCGTGGGAGGAGTGGCCGAGGAGCAGGGTGCGGGCGAGGTGCTGCAGTTTCGGCGGGAACTGGGCGACGACCTGGTTGATGGCGCGGCGTTGGGCGGCGGCGTCGGGGAGCTGTTGCTGCATCGCCGCGGCGTCCTCGGCGGTCGTCTGGACGCTCGGTGTCGGCGCGGGTGGCAGCGGGATCGAGGTCGCCGGTACTGCGCCGGGGCGGAGGAGGGCGTCGATCTCGTCGGCGTGCTGGGCGAGAACGTGAGCGACCTCGGCGAAGGTGTCCTCGCGAGTCGCGGTCATGTGGGTGCCGAGGAGGCGGATCTCGTGCGCGGTCCCGAGCAGGGAGCGGCGCAGCTCGGCGGAGGGTGAACCCGCAGCGGCGGCCTCGACGGCGCCGGTGGTGGCGTCGACGCGGGCGCGGACGGCGCCGTCGAGGTGTTCGGCGAGGCCGGGCAGGGAGTCGAGGGCGGCGCGCAGCGACTCCGCGGCGTGCCGCACGCCGTCATCGCCGCCCTCTCCCTGCATTGCTCCACGGTAGTGGAGGACGACCGGCCGGATCGTCAGCGCGGCCGGCCGTGCAGCAGCGGATTCCCGACCTCGAGGTGCCGCAGCACCTCGTTGACATCGGAGGAGCCGGCGAGGCCGAAGTCGCGCGCTTCGATGATCACGCGGTCGGCGTAGACGTCGATGGTGAGGCCGCGGTTGATGTCGCGGGTGACGACCTCGCTGATGCCGCTGGTGTTCTCGCCGCGGGCGTCCCACTCGACGTGCATGGCGCCGGTGTTGACGGCGAGGAACCCGTCCGGGTGGCCGCCGGGGACGCGGCGGCGGACGGCCCAGTCGCCGAGCTCGAACGGGTAGTGGGTGTGGCCGGTCAGGAAGATCACGTTCGGGTGGTCCCCGAAGAGTGCGGTCAGCTCGTCGTTGCGGTCGTACGACTCGTGGTACCAGGGGATCCACGACGCGGAGACGGTGTCGCCCAGCGGGAAGTGGGCCATGACGATCACCTGCTTCTTCCGCGCGGTCCAGTAGTCCAGCCGCTCGTCCAGCCACTCGACCTGCTCGTCGGACATCCCGACCTCGGGCGGACGGGGGAACTCCTGCCCGATCACCAGCACCGGCACCGAGCCACCGGCCCCGGAGAGGACGTACTCGCCGTAGACGCGGTCCCGCCCGGCGAAGTCGAGGAACCGGTCGCGCAGCGTCTCCCACGACTCCGCCGCGTAGCTCTCGTGGTTCCCGATCGCCGCCGCCAGTTGGTCCGGCATGATCCCGTCGGCGGTGGCGCCGGCCACTACGTCGGAGATCTGGCGCCATTCGGCGGTGGTCCCGGTCGGGACGATGTCGCCGGCGATCAGCAGCCCGGCGGCGTCGGGGCGGACGGCGTCGAGGTCGCGCAGGCCGTGGGCGAAGTCGCTCGGATGACCCTGGATGTCGCTGACCACCCAGAGCGACGTGGCCGCGTCCAGCGACGGCGTCGGCGTCGCGGTCGTGCGGACGGAGACGCTGTCGATCGCCCAGTACCAGGAGTTGCGCGGCGCGTCGAGACGCCAGCGGAACACGGCCTGCCGCGCGCCCGAGGGCACGCTGAAGCGCAGCGCCTCGGTGCTGTTCGCGAGGTCGCCGTCGTAGTCGTCGGCAGTGTTGGTGGCGTCGTAGCGCAGCAGCGTGGTCTCCTCGCCACTGCCGTCGAACTCGACGGTGACGGTGGCGGACTGGCCGGTCCACGGCCGCAGGTGCGAATCGAAGGCGAGCTCCAGCTCGGCGTGGCCGAACACCCGGACCGGCCGCGAGACCAGGGTGGTGTCGAACCGGTCGGCCGCGCCGGGGGCGTCGTCGTACTCGTCGGAGTCGGCGACGGCGATGACGTCGTCCGCGCGGCCGAACCGGAACCGCATCTGGTCCTCGGCCGCCGTCCAGTACTCCCGGGTGGTGAAGGTCCAGCCGCGCCAGTCGTCGACGCCGCCGGCCGCCATGTCGGGCGCGACCTCGACGGCCCAGCCGCGGGGCGGCTCGTGGGTGTAGCCGTCGCCGGCGACCGCGCCGGCCAGGCCGTTGAAGCTCTCGCGCCACAGGGTCTGCTGGCCGAGGCGGGACTCCTCGGCGACCGCCGTCGTCCCCATGACCGCCAGCGGGGCGGCCACCGCGGCGCTCATCAGGGCCGCCGTCACAGCTGCGCGTCTGCGCGCTCGGATCGTCATGGCCGGACGGTAGGCGGCCCAGGTGACCACCGGCCGGGGTGCGGGCGACGGGAAGGTGACCAGCGGCCGTCATGCCCGTTGTGAAAAATTGCCCGATGAGAAGATTTGCGTGATGTGCAAGAAGTCAGTTAGTGTCATCTTGCGGACGGGGCAGGCTGGTAGTTGCAGTCTCACATCGGAGTGGGTCGCGGCACACATCGCTCTCAGGCTGTTCACAGGTTTGCCGTGGTGTTCTGACGTCGCTCTTCTCACACCCTTGGAGTCTTTGGTGGCGACATTCCTCTACCGGCTCGGCCGGTTCTCCTATCGGCGCCGCGGGGTGGTGCTGGCCATCTGGCTCGGCCTCGTCGCGCTCTTCGGGGTGGGCGCCTCGACGCTGTCCGGGCCCACGTCCGACACGTTCTCCATCCCCGGCACCGAGTCCCAGGAGGCGTTCGACCTCCTCGAGGAGCGGTTCCCCGGCGGCAACACCGACGGCGCGCAGGCGCGCGTCGTGTTCGCCGCCCCCGAGGGCCAGACCCTGGCCGACCCGGCCAACCAGGCCGCGGTCCAGGACGTCCTGGCCGACCTCCAGGCGGCGCCGCAGGTCGCCGACGTGCCCGACCCGTTCGAGATCGGCACCGTGTCCGAGGACGGCGCCATCGCGTTCTCGCAGGTCACCTATTCCGTCCCGTTCTTCGACCTCACCGACGAGGCGCGCGAGGCGCTCACCGAGGCCGCCGAGGGCGGTCGCGACGCCGGCCTGACGGTCGAGCTCGGCGGTGAGGCGGCCATGAGCGACGAAGAGCCGGCCGGCACCGAGATCATCGGCATCGGCGTCGCCGCCGTGGTGCTGATCCTCACGTTCGGCTCGCTGATCGCCGCCGGCCTGCCGCTGATCACGGCCATCCTCGGCATCGTCATCGGCATGTCCGCCATCACCGCGGCGAGCGGGTTCATGGACATCGGGTCCAGCACACCCACGCTCGCGCTCATGCTCGGCCTGGCCGTCGGCATCGACTACGCGCTGTTCATCGTGTCGCGCTTCCGGCACGAGCTGGCCATGGGGCGCGACGGCGAGGAGGCCGCCGGTCGCGCCGTCGGCACGGCCGGGTCCGCGGTCGTGTTCGCCGGGCTCACGGTCATGATCGCGCTGGCCGGTCTGTTCGTCGTCAACATCCCGATGCTGACCGAGATGGGGCTCGCCGCGGCGCTCACCGTGGGCGTCGCCGTCATCATCGCGCTCAGCCTGCTGCCCGCCCTGCTCGGCTTCGCCAAGCACCGGGTGCTCGGCGGACGGATTCCCGGTCTGCGCCGCATCCGTGAGCGGGCCACCGACGACGAGAGCAAGCCCACCCTGGGCCGGCGCTGGGTGAACCTGGTGACGCGGCGCCCGGTCGCCGTGCTCACCGTCGCGGTCGTCGCCATGCTGGCTCTCGCCGCGCCGCTGCTCGACCTTCGCCTCGGCCTGCCCGACGAGGGCAGCTCGCCGCCCGACAGCACGCAGCGCCAGGCCTACGACCTCACCGTCGAGGGCTTCGGTCCCGGCTTCAACGGCCCGCTCACGGTGGTCGTCGACGGGTCCGGCAGCCCCGACGCGCAGGCCGCGGCCGACTCCGTCGCCGGCTCGCTGGAGAGCTTCGAGGGCATCGCCACGGTCACGCCGCCCGTGCTCAACGAGGCCGGCGACACCGCGATCATCAACGTCGTGCCCGAGTCCGGCCCGGGCAGCGCCGAGACCGAGGAGCTCGTCGGCGACATCCGCGACGAGATCGGCGCCGTCGGCGAGGAGGCCGGTGCGAGCGTGTCCGTCACCGGCGCCACGGCCGTCAACATCGACTTCTCCGAGCGCATGACCGAGGCGCTGCTGCCGTACCTGGCGCTCGTGGTCGGACTGTCGTTCGTGCTGCTGATGCTGGTGTTCCGGTCGCTGCTGGTGCCGCTGAAGGCCGCGCTGGGCTTCCTGCTCACCATGGGTGCGACGTTCGGCGCCATCGTCGCGGTGTTCCAGTGGGGCTGGTTCAACGGACTGCTGGGCATCGAGCAGACCGGGCCGATCATCAGCATGCTGCCGATCTTCCTCATCGGTGTCGTGTTCGGCCTGGCCATGGACTACCAGGTGTTCCTGGTGACGCGCATGCGCGAAGAGCACGTCCACGGCGCGGCGCCCACGGAGTCGGTGGTCATCGGCTTCCAGCACGGTGCACGGGTGGTCAGCGCCGCCGCACTCATCATGATGAGCGTGTTCGCCGCGTTCATCTTCGGCGGCGAGGACGTCATCATGCAGGTCGGCCTCGCGCTGGCGGCCGCGGTCGCATTCGACGCGTTCGTCGTCCGCATGACCATCGTGCCGGCGGTCATGACGCTGCTGGGCAGCCGGGCCTGGTTCCTGCCGCGCTGGCTGGACCGCCTGCTTCCCAACGTCGACGTCGAGGGCGAGAAGCTGGCCCGCCAGCTCCGGGAGGAGCCCGAGCCGCAGCTGGAAGCGGCGCAACGCTAGACCCCCCGGTGAAAAGAGGACGGGCGGCCGGACGGAGAGGTCCCGGCCGCCCGTCCGCCTGTCCGGCGGGGTGGAGCACCCCGCAAGTTTTCTCACTCAGAACTTTTGCGGTCTCTGCAATTTTTCGGTAAAGTAGTTGACATGACAGCAGAAGTGGGCCTGCGGGAGCGCAAGAAGGCGGCCACCCGCGCCGCCCTCGCCGGCGCCGCCAACCGGCTCGCCATCGAGCTGGGGGTCGAGCACGTCACCGTCGAGGCCATCGCGGCCGCCGCCGACGTGTCGCCGCGGACGTTCCACAACTACTTCTCCAGTCGCGAAGAGGCCATTGTGGCCTCGATCATCGACTGGGCCGAGCGACTCACCGACGAGATCGAGGCGCGGCCCGCCGACGAGCCGATCTGGGACAGCCTGCTGGCGGTGTTCCTGGGGTCGGTCGAGGACGGCGCCGCGGCGCACGCCCGCATGATGGCACAGATTGAGATGGTGCTGGCCCATCCGTCGGTCATCGCGAACCAGCTGGCCGCTCTCGACACCATGCGCCGCCGGTTCGCCGAGGCCATCGCCGTCCGTACCGGCACCGACACCTCCCGCGACCTCTACCCGCACCTCATCGCGGGCGCCGCCGGGCTGGCCTTCAAGACGGCCGTCGACATCTGGGCGTCGGGACCGCCCGAGCGCTCCCTGCACGAACTGGTCGCCGACGGGTTCGCGCAGATCAGGAACGGGTTGCCGCAGCCGGGTCGGTGACGGTCGAGGCGTAGTGGCAGGCCACCTGGGTGGCCGTCCCGCCGGCCAGGACGCCGGGATCGGTGCCGCGGCAGGCGTCGTCGACCGCGACGGCGGCAGCGGCGCCCGACGCGAGCACGGGGCAGCGCAGGTGGAACCGGCAGCCTGACGGGATCCGCGTCGGGTCGGGCGGCTCGCCCTGCAGCACGACGGGCGAGCCGGGCGCGTCCGGCAGCACCGACAGCAGCGCCTGTGTGTACGGGTGCTCCGGCGCGGTCAGGATCTTCTCCACCGGCCCGGTCTCGACGATCCGGCCCAGGTACATGACGGCGACACGGTCGGCGATGTTCCACGCCAGCCCGAGGTCGTGGGTGACGACGAGCGCGGCCAGCCCCAGTTCGTCGCGCAGCCGCAGCAGGAGCGCCAGGATCTCGCCGCGCACCGACGCGTCGAGGGAGGCGACCGGCTCGTCGGCGACGATCACGTTCGGGTCCAGCACCAGCGCGCCGGCGATGACGACCCGCTGCCGCTGCCCGCCGGACAGCTCGTGCGGGAAGCGCAGGAAGAACCGGTCCGGCGGCCGCAGCCCCGCACGCGACAGCGCGTCCGCCACCCGCTCCCGCTCGTTCGGCACGTCGCCGTGGATGCGCAGCCCCTCGGCGACGGCGTCGTACACGGTGTGCCGCGGGTTCAGCGAGCCGCTCGGGTCCTGCAGGACGAGCTGGACGTCGCGGCGGAACGCCTTGAGCGCCTTCGACGTGTAGGCCAGGGGGGTGCCGCGGTGCAGCACCCGGCCGGACGTCGGCTTCTCCAGCCCGAGCAGCGTCCGCGCCAGCGTCGTCTTCCCGCAGCCGGACTCGCCGACCAGCGCGACGATCTCGCCGGGCGCGATGTCGAGGTTGACGCCGTCGACGGCGCGGGCCCGGCCGCCGCGGCGGGCCTCGAACTCCACGTGGACGTCCTCGGCGGCCAGGATCGGTGCACTGCGCATCGGCTCGCTCACGCGGACTCCCGCCCTTCCGAGGTGGTCGCCAGCAGGGACAGCCCGTCGTCGGGGAGGACGCGGACGCAGGCCGCCCGCCGCTCGCCGTCGCCCACGGGCCACAGCGCCGGGTCGACGGCGTCGCAGTGCTCCAGCCGCACCGCGCAGCGCGGATGGAACGCGCACCCGGACGGCAGCTCGGCCGGGTCGGGCGGGTCGCCGGCCAGCCCTTGGGGCCGCCGCCGCGACGCGGGGTCGCCGATGCGCGGGAACGCCGCCGCCAGCGCCTCGCCGTACGGGTGACGTGCCGCGCCGAACACGGCGGCGGCCGGGCCATCTTCGACGATCCGCCCGGCATACATGACGGCCAGCCGGTCGCAGGTGTCGGCGAGGACGGACAGGTCGTGGCTGATCATCAGCAGGCTGATGCCCTGCTCGGCGACGAGCGACTCGATCAGCGTCAGGATCTGCGCCTGGATCATCACGTCCAGCGCCGTCGTCGGCTCGTCGGCGACGATCAGCCGCGGGTCGCAGGCCAGCGCCATCGCGATCATCACCCGCTGCCGCTGCCCGCCGGACAGTTCGTGCGGGTACGCGTCGGCGCGCCGGGCCGGCAGACCGACGTGCTCCAGCAGCTCGCGGGTCTTCCGCCGGATCTCGGCGTCGGTGGCCTTCGAGTGCAGCCGGATCGGCTCGGCGATCTGCGCGCCGATGCGCTGGACGGCGTTCAGCGAGTGCATGGCGCCCTGGAAGACGATCGACGCGCCGGCCCAGCGCACCGCACGCAGCCGCCCCCAGCCCATCGTCAGGATGTCCTCACCATCGAAACGGATTTCACCGGTATAACGGGCGGACTTCGGCAGTAGCCGCAGCAGCGCCAGCGCCATCGTCGACTTGCCGCAGCCGGACTCGCCGGCCAGCCCGAGCTTCTGGCCGGCCTCCAGCGCGAACGACACGCCCCGGACGGCCGGCACGTCGCCGCCGGCGGTCCGGTAGGTCACGGCCAGGTCCTCGACCTCCAGCAGGGCCATCAGCGGCGCTCCCTCAGCTTCGGGTTCAGTACGCCCTCGATGGCGCGGCCGACCAGCGTGAACGCGAGCACGACCAGCACGATCGCGATGCCCGGCGGCAGGATGTACCACCACATGCGGGAGCTGACGGCGCCGACGTCGCGAGCCGCCTGGATGGTCGCGCCCCACGACGCGGTCGTCGGGTCGCCCAGCCCCAGGAACGCGAACGTCGACTCCAGCAGGATCGCCTCGCCGACCATCAGCGTCGTCTGCGCCAGCACGATCGGCATCACGTTCGGCAGCACATGGTTCATCATGACGTGCGTGTGCCCGCCGCCGAGCCCTCGGGCGCGCTCGATGTACGGGCGCGCCTCGACGGCGAGCGCCTGCGCCCGCACCAGCCGCGCCGTCGTCGGCCAGGACGTCACCCCGATCGCGACGATGATCGTGGTCAGGCTGCGGCCCAGGACTGCGGCCAGTACCACGCCCAGGACCAGCGTCGGCATGACGAGGAACCAGTCGGTCACCCGCATCAGCAGGCTGGAGCCCCAGCCGCCGAAGTGGCCGGCCAGGATCCCGAACAGGGTGCCGAACGCGATCGAGATGAACGTCGCCCAGAACCCGACGGTCAGCGAGACCCGCGAGCCCCAGATGATCAGGTCGACCATCGACCGGCCGGATCGGTCCGTGCCCAGCGGAAAGTCGGCGCTGGGCCCCTCCAGCGGCGACCCGGGCGGACGGGTGACGCTGAGCGCGTTGTCCGGGGTCAGCACCGGCGCCAGCAGTGCCGTCAGCACGAACAGCGCCAGCACCACCAGGCCGAAGACGCCGGCCCGGTTCTGCCGGTACGACGCCCAGAACCGCGCGGCCGTCCGCCGCCGCCGCGCCCACACCAGCGCGTTCACGGCCGCACCCGCGGATCGAGGACGGGGTAGAGCAGGTCGGCGACCAGGTTCATGAGGATCACCGCCGCGGAGAAGACGATGAACAGCCCCTGCACGAGCGGCAGGTCCGGGACCGACAGCCCGGAGTAGAACAGCTGGCCCAGGCCCGGCCAGCTGAAGATCGTCTCGACCAGCACCGCGCCGAAGACGACGAAGCCGAGCTTCACGAAGATCAGCGTGACGGTCGGCAGCAGCGCGTTCGGGACGGCGTGCCGGCGGCGCACGATGACATCGCGCAGGCCCTTCGCGCGCGCCGTCACGATGTAGTCGCTGCCCATCTCGTCCAGCAGCGACGACCGCATGATCATCAGGTACTGCGCGTACACCACCGCCACCAGCGTGACCAGCGGCAGCACCATGTGGTGCGCGATGTCGGGGATGCGTTCCCAGCCCTCGACGCCGGTGCTCTCCATGCCGCTGGTCGGAAACCAGCCGAGGGTGGAGGCGAAGATCACGATGAGGATCAGGCCGAGCCAGAAGCTCGGCACCGACCACAGCGTCAGCGCGACGCCGGTGTTGACGCGGTCGCTGAGTCCGCCGTGGTTCCACGCGCCGCGGACACCGAGCCACAGCCCGAGCGCCGCCGAGATCACCACGCTGGTGCCGACCAGCAACACCGTCGGCCACAGCCGATCGGCGATGAGGTCGGTGACCGGCCGGTTGAACTGGAACGACTCGCCGAAGTCCAGCCGCAGCACACCCGTCAGGTAGGACCAGAACTGCTCGGCCACCGACTTGTCCAGGCCGAAGTCGCGGCGCAGCTGCTCCTGCTGCTCGATGCTGACCGGACGGCCGTGCGTCATCGTCCGCACCGGGTCGCCCGGGACGATGCGGAACAGGAAGAAGCTGGTCAGGATGACGGCGAAGAGCGAGATCAGCGACCCGCCGAGCTTCTGGCCGTAGTACCGGAGCTTGCGCCGGACACCGGACCGGTCCCGCACGCTCTGCGCGAGCTGCGGGACCGGCGCGGTCGGCAGTGCCGAATCAGCCATCGGGCTCCTATTCGCGGTCGTCGGCGGTCGAGCCGCGACGCCGGAGCAGGAGGACGATCAGGCCGAGGACCACCACGGCCGCGGCGACGATGCCGACGATCAGCCCGGTGTTCGAGCCGCCGTCGTCGCTGCCGCCGTCATCGGACCCGCCGGCGGCGGCGTCGTCCTCCTCACCGACGGGGACCGCGGACCACCAGCTCCAGTAGCCGTCCTGGCCGTAGTAGTTGCCACCCGGGTCCGGCTGCGGGGTCATCGAGGCGATGACGTCGCTGCGGTAGGCCTCGAGCGCGTCGGCGTAGCCCCACACGACGAAGATGTTGTCGTCATAGAGCGTCTGCTGCATCTCCTTGACGATCTCCGCCCGGGCTTCGACGTCGAGCTCGGACAGCTGCTCGGCGTAGAGCTGGTCGTAGGTGTCGTTGCAGTAGTACGCGTCGGACAGGTACGGCCCGCCGAGCTCCGTCGGCAGCCCACTGCACAGGTTGATCGACAGCACGTAGTTCGGGTCCGGGTTGACGTTCCAGCCGGTGGTCAGGATGTCGTAGGTGCCCTCGTCGAGCAGCGAGCCGACCTCGGAGACCGGCTCGACCCGCAGTTCCATGCCGGCCTCGCGGGCCCATTCGGCCATCATCTCGGCGGCCTGGATGTACTGCGGGTTGTCGCCGTGCACGTTGAAGCGGAACGACAGCGGCCGCCCGTCCGGGCCGACGCGGATGCCGTCGCCGCCGGGCGCGTAGCCGGCCTCGTCGAGCAGCCGGTTCGCCTCGTCGATGTCGAACGCGGTCGCCTCGTCCTCCGACGGTTCCCAGTGGAATGTGTCGTAGCGCGACGGGATGTAGCCGCCGTTGGCCTCGCCCAGGCCGCCGTACGCGACCTCGTAGATGGCGTCGCGGTCGATCGTGTGCACCAGCGCCTCGCGGACGACGGGGTCCTGCAGCGCCGGGTGGCCGTCGCCGAACGGGGTGCCGTCCTGCAGCCGGGCGCCGGGGTTCAGGGTGATGGCCTGGAACCGCTTGCCCTTGGCGGCATTGACGGTGATGTTCTCCTCGCTCTGCAACGCCTGGTACTGCGCCGGCGTCAGGTTGAAGACGAAGTCGACCTCGCCGCTTCGCAACGCCTCGACCTGCGCGTCGGGGTCGTCGATGTACCGCAGGATCAGCTGGTCGAACTTCGGCTCGCCGCGCCAGTAGTCGGGGTTCGCCTCGAGCGTGATCGACACGTTCGGCTCGTACGCGGTGAGGATGAACGGCCCGCTGCCGACGATCGGGAACTCGGTGTCGTTGTTGAACGCCCCGAAGTCGTCGACCTGCGACCAGATGTGCTCCGGCAGGATCGGCACGTCCAGCGCGAGCATCGTCACCTGCGGCTCGTTGAGGACGATCTCGACGGTCTGCTCGTCGGTGGCGGTGACTGACGCGAAGTTCTCGACGAAGTTGCCGTTCGCCTCGGCGGCGGCCGGGTCCGTCATCATCGTGTTGAACGTCCACGCGACGTCCTCGGCGGTGACGGGCTCGCCGTCGGTCCATGTGGCGTCCTCGCGGATGTGGTACGTCCAGGTGAGGCCGTCCTCGGAGGTGTCCCACGACTCCGCCAGCGCCGGGATCGTCTCACCGGTCTTCGGGTCATAGTTGGTGAGGAAGTCGTACATCCAGCGGCCGATGTTGGTCGTGAGCAGCCGCACCGCGATGAACGGGCTCAGCGAGTCGACCTCCTGCGCCACGGCGATCGTCAACGACGTCGCCTCCGCGTCGTCGGTCGCCTCCTCGGTGGCGGCGTTCGCGGGTAGCCCGGCCGCCGCCAGCCCGGACACGGCCAGCCCGGCCGCCGCGATGCCGGCGGCGAACCTCGCCACCCGCCCTCGACGGCCCGATGCTCGCTCGGAGTGCTGCGTCCGGTGCGTTCGGACGCGGGGAACGGATGTCGCCATGGGGGTACCTCGCATTCGACACGCAGAGAGTCGCGCCAGTAGACCTATTGGCCGGTTGGTCTACCACTGGCCCCGATGTGACGTCAATGGTCTGGACCTCTGGTGCGAGCGAATGTCCTGCGGTCTTTGCGGGATCGAGACCGAACGGCAGATCTTCCCGTGACGCTGGAAACATTCAGGACATTCGACTGCTTGACGCGGAAACAGCTGGAAACGGGCGCGTTTGTAGGGTTCCTGCCGCCTTGCCGTGCCCAGCCGGCCGCCGGCCGCATCCCGGCGGGCTTCGGCCGGGCACCGTGCCCGTGCCGCGCCGCTGAGGCGGGTGCGGCGGACAAGCAGACAGCGGCCAGCGCACCGGGACAAGCGGTGGGGCCGATGGCCAAACCTCCAGGCGGAGCCCGCGGAGTCGGCAGCCCGCGACGAGCGGCAAGCGGGCGGCACCTTCTGCGGCTCGAGGTTGTCGGTGCCCGCCCGGTGACGTCCCGCTGAGAGGTGGAGTTCTTCGACCACTGTGCGGGGTCAGTGGGTTAGATCATGCCGTCATGAGTTCGGGTTTGGCCACCTCCTTGGTGGTGGGTGTGGTGAGTAGCGCCATGGAGGCTTCGGAGAGGTAGCGGCGTTCGGCGGCGACCTGCCATTCATCGTGGGCCTCCACCAGGACAGCGCCGGCCAGGCGGAGCAGGGCGGCGGGGTTGGGGAACACTCCGACGACGTCGGTGCGGCGTTTGACCTCCTTGTTCAGCCGTTCCAGCGGGTTGGTGGACCAGATCTTCTTCCAGTGACTGATCGGGAACGCGGTGAACGCGAGGAGATCGTCGCTGGCGTCGCGCAGCATCTGTTCGACCTTGGGTAGTTGCCGGCCGAGCATGGTGGCGATGACGTCGAACTGCTCGTGCACGTGCTCGGCGTCGGGCTGGGCGAAGATCGTGCGGATCGCCGCGGCCACCATCTCGGCGTTGCCCTTGGGGACCTGGGCGAGCACGTTGCGTAGGAAGTGCACCCGGCAGCGCTGCCAGGCCGCCCCGAGCAGGACCGAGGCGATGGCGTGCTTGAGGCCGGTGTGGGCGTCGGAGATGACCAGCTGGACACCGCCCAGCCCGCGGGCCTTCAACGAGCGCAGGAACGCGGTCCAGAACGCGCCGTCCTCGCTGTCACCGACGTCGAATCCGAGCACCTCGCGGCGCCCGTCGGCGGTGACGCCGGTGGCGATGACCACCGCCTGGGACACCACGCGGCGGTTCACCCGAGCCTTGCAGTAGGTGGCGTCGAGGAACACGTACGGATAGGCCTGATCGGCCAGCGACCGGTCCCGGAAGCTGGAGACCTCGGCGTCGAGGTCGGCGCAGATCCGCGACACCTCCGACTTGGAGATCCCGCTGTCCGCGCCCAGCGCCTTGACCAGGTCGTCGACCTTGCGGGTCGACACCCCGTGCAGGTAGGCCTCCATGATCACGGCGAACAACGCCTGGTCGACTCGGCGGCGCCGCTCCAACAGGGAGGGGAAGAACGACCCGGTGCGCAACTTGGGAATGCGCAACTCCAGATCCCCGGCCGTGGTCGACAGGGTCCGCGGTCGCGAGCCGTTGCGGTGCGCGGTCCGATCCGCGCTGCGTTCCCACGGACCGGCGCCGATCACCGCCGTCGCCTCGGCCTCGATCAACGCCTGATACATCGCCTGCGCCGCGGTGCGAACCCGATCGTCCACGTCAGCGGCCCGCATCGCCTCGAGCACCTCAAGTAGGGCAGCATGGTCCAAGGCCATCGTGCGTTCGTGTCCTCTCGTGAGAATCCCTAGTCAGGTCTCACTGACCGTCGCACGATGGCCGCCCTACGCCACCGTCGACACGACGACGCTCAAGCGGGCCGGGAACTCCACCACGCCAAGGGACGTCACCGCCCGCCCGTAGGGTGGGCCCCACCCGGGCCGGGAGGGGTCTACCTACCACCGCGCGACGCGACGCTCGAGCAGCGCCGTCGTGAACTCGCGCCGCTTCCACCTTCGCTCGGCTTCGCGCCATGATCGTCCAGGTTTCGGGGCGCGATAGCACCACCACACCTGGATGATCATGGCACTGGGGGCGGCCAGCGGACGGCGACCCGGAGCGGAGCCGGTAGCCACACCCGAAGCAGCAGTGAGCGGCCAGCGGGCCTGGACCACCAGCGGAGCCGGTGCCGAACCCGACGCGGCCCGTGAGCGGCCAGCGGGCCTGGACCACCAGCGGAGTCGGTAGCCGGAACACCACCCACGGCCCGTGAGCGGCCAGCGGGCCAGGAGCCCAGCGGAGTCGGTAGCCGGACCACCACCCACGGCCAGTGAGCGGCCAGCGGGCCAGGAGCCCAGCGGAGTCGGTAGCCGGAACACCACCCACGGCCCGTGAGCGGCCAGCGGGCCAGGAGCCCAGCGGAGTCGGTAGCCGGAACACCACCCACGGCCCGTGAGCGGCCAGTGCGCCGGGACCAGCAGCGAAGTCGGTAGCCGGAACCCACCCAGCAAGGGCGAGCGGCCAGCGGATCAAGACCACAGCGAGCAGGGAAGCCGGGCCCATTGTCCGGCCGGCCCCCTGACGCTGCTTTCACGGGGGCGCGGGCGGCCGGGTCAAGCGGTCACGCGTCGCGCGAAGCGCCAAACGGTCCGCTTGAGGCGGCCACCCGCGCCCCCGACCATGGAGAGCAGCAGGGGGCTGGCCCCACGCGGCAGACCCAGCCAACGCGAGCCCGGCCAACCGAGAACCGGCGACCGATCGCAAGGGCGCCCGGCGGAGGGGCCAGTCGAGGCGGCCGGCGGAGAGCGACCGGCCGGAGCAGCACGATCACCGTCCTCTCAGGTTCGCCGTGGAGAATGGGTCCATGCCAAGCGTCCGCGACGTCGTCATCCTGGGCTCGACCGGGTCGGTGGGCACGCAGGCCATCGACGTCATCAGGCGGAACGCGGACAGGTTGCGGGTCACCGGGCTGGCGGCGGGCGGGTCCGATCCGGGGCAGCTGGCAAGGCAGGCGCTGGAGCTGGGCGCCGAGACCGTGGCCGTGGCGAAGGCGGGCGCCGCCGAGGACCTGCTGCTCGCTTTCTACCAAGAGGCGAGGAGCAGCGGCTTCGAGGCCGGCCAGTATCGCGTCCCCAAGGTCCTCGCCGGCCCCGACGCGGCGGCGGAGCTGGCGGCCACGCAAGAGGCCGACGTGGTGCTGAACGCGATCACGGGGTCGATCGGCCTCGCGCCGACCCTCGCCGCGCTGGACGCCGGGCGGACGCTGGCGCTGGCGAACAAGGAGTCGCTCATCGCGGGCGGGCCGCTGGTCAAGGCAAGGGCCGAGAAGGGCCAGATCGTCCCCGTCGACAGCGAGCACAGCGCGCTCGCCCAGTGCCTGCGCTCCGGCAGCCCCAGCGAGGTGCGCAAGCTCGTCCTGACGGCGAGCGGCGGCCCGTTCAGAGGACGGACCCGAGAAGAGCAGGAACACGTCACCCCCGAACAGGCGCTCGCGCACCCGACGTGGAGCATGGGCCCGGTCGTCACCATCAACTCCGCGAACCTGGTCAACAAGGGCCTGGAGCTGATCGAGGCGCACCTGCTCTTCGACGTCCCGTTCGACGCCATCGAGGTGGTGGTGCACCCGCAGTCGATCGTGCACTCGATGGTCGAGTTCATCGACGGGTCGACGATCGCGCAGGCGAGCCCGCCCGACATGCGCATCCCGATCGCCCTCGCCCTGTCCTGGCCCGGGCGCGTCACCGACGCCGCGCCGGCGTGCGACTGGACGAAGGCGTCGACGTGGGAGTTCGAGCCGCTCGACAACGAGGCGTTCCCGGCGGTCGAGCTGGCCAGATCGGCCGGTATGAGGGGCGGCCTGGCCCCGGCCGTCTACAACGCCGCGAACGAGGAATGCCTGGCCGCGTTCGTCGCCGGCCGGCTGCCGTTCGTGGGCATCGTCGACACCATCGACCGTATCCTTGACGAGTACGGTGGTGGTGACGCACGCAGCGTCGACGACGTGGCGGCCGCGGAGCACTGGGCCAGGGCCCGGGCGCGCGAGCTCGCCGGATCGGAAGAGGAACACTGATGGACCTGCTCGCCGTCGTCGGCATCCTGCTGTTCGCGGTCGGGCTCGTCGTCTCGATCGCACTGCACGAGATCGGGCATCTCGTGCCCGCCAAGCTGTTCGGCGTCAAGGTCAGCCAGTACATGATCGGCTTCGGCCGCACGGTGTGGTCGCGCAAGCGGGGCGAGACCGAGTACGGCGTCAAGGCCATCCCGCTGGGCGGCTTCGTCCGCATGATCGGCATGTTCCCGCCCGAGCCCGGCGGCGACGGCAACACGCTGCGCCAGTCCAGCACCGGCCTGTTCCAGACGATGGCCCGCGACGCCCGCACCGCGTCGCGCGAGGAGATCGGCCCCGGCGACGAGGACCGCGTCTTCTACCGCAAAGCCTGGTGGAAGAAGCTCATCATCATGCTCGGCGGCCCGGCCATGAACGTCGTGCTGGCCATCGTGCTGGCCGGCGGCGTGCTGATGACGTTCGGCAACCCCGACAAACCGGTGTTCGCCCCGGTGGTGAGCGTCGTCAACGAGTGCGTCATCCCGGCGTCTGAGAACCGCACCGAGTGCGCCGGCACCGACCCCGCGGCCCCTGCCGCCGCGGCCGGCCTGCTGCCCGGCGACCGCGTCCTCGAGATCGAGGGCACGCCCGTCACCACCTGGACCGAGGTCTCCGCCGCCATCCAGGACGCCGGCGCCGGCCCGATGCCCATGGTCATCGAGCGTGAGGGTCAGCGCATGGAGCTCGCGCCCGACCTCATCATGGCCGAGCGGCCCGACCCCGACGGCCCCGAGGGCGCCACCGTCGACACCAGCTTCCTCGGCATCGCCCCGACGCTCGACCACTTCCAGCAGGAGGACGTCGGCGGCACGCTCGCGTGGACCGGCGGCTTCATCAGCAACACCGCCGAGGCCATGTCGCGCATCCCGCAGCGCATGGTCGACGTCTGGGACGCGGCATTCGGGGGCGGCGAGCGCAACCCCGAGACTCCGGTCAGCATCGTCGGCGCTGGCCGCATCGGCGGCGAGATCGCGTCGGCCGACGGGCTCACCGCGGCGCAGCGGGTGGCCACCTTCATCATGATGCTGGCCTCGTTCAACATGGCCATCGCCATCTTCAACCTGGTGCCGCTGCTGCCGCTGGACGGCGGGCACGCGGCCGGCGCCATCTGGGAGGCCATCAAGCGGGCCTTCGCCAAGGTGTTCCGCCGGCCCGAGCCGCAGCCGGTCGACGTCGCCAAGGCGCTGCCGCTGGCCTACGGCGTCGCCGTCGTGCTCATCGGCATGAGCGCGCTGCTGATCTACGCCGACCTCGTCAACCCCGTCCGGCTACTGGGCTAGGAGAGAGTGAAACGCATGAACGTCGCCCTGGGGATGCCGCAGCTGCCGCCGCCGGTGCTCGCACCGCGCCGGCCGTCGCGCAAGATCCGCGTCGGCAAGGTCGAGGTCGGCGGCGACGCACCCGTCAGCGTCCAGTCCATGACGACGACGCCGACGGTCGACATCAACGCGACGCTGCAGCAGATCGCCGAGCTGACGGCGGCCGGCTGCGACATCGTCCGCGTCGCCGTGCCCAGCGCCGACGACGCCGACGCGCTGCCGGCCATCGCGAAGAAGTCGCAGATCCCGGTCATCGCCGACATCCACTTCCAGCCGAAGTACGTGTTCGCCGCCATCGACGCTGGCTGCGCGGCCGTCCGCGTCAACCCGGGCAACATCAAGAAGTTCGACGACAAGGTCGGCGAGATCGCGAAGGCGGCGAAGGACGCCGGCATCTCCCTGCGCATCGGCGTCAACGCCGGTTCGCTCGACCCCCGGCTGCTGCAGAAGTACGGCAAGGCCACCCCCGAGGCGCTGGTCGAGTCCGCCGTCTGGGAGGCGTCGCTGTTCGAGGAGCACGACTTCCACGACTTCAAGATCTCGGTGAAGCACAACGACCCGGTCGTCATGGTCCGGGCGTACGAGCTGCTGGCCGAGCGCGGCGACTGGCCGCTGCACCTCGGGGTGACGGAGGCCGGCCCGGCGTTCCAGGGCACCATCAAGTCCGCGACGGCGTTCGGCGCGTTGCTGAGCAAGGGCATCGGCGACACCATCCGGGTGTCGCTGTCCGCGCCGCCGGTCGAGGAGGTGAAGGTCGGCAACCAGATCCTGCAATCACTGAACCTGCGCCCGCGCAAGCTCGAGATCGTGTCCTGCCCGTCCTGCGGCCGCGCCCAGGTCGACGTCTACACGCTGGCCGACCGCGTCACCGCCGGGCTCGAGGGCATGGAGGTGCCGCTGCGCGTGGCCGTGATGGGCTGCGTCGTGAACGGGCCGGGGGAGGCGCGCGAGGCCGACCTCGGCGTAGCATCCGGCAACGGCAAGGGCCAGATCTTCGTGAAGGGTGAGGTCGTCAAGACGGTTCCGGAGGCGGAGATCGTCGAGACGCTGATCGAGGAGGCCCTGCGCATCGCCGAGACGATGGACGCCGGCGACGGCGACGGCGGGCCGGTGGTCACCGTCGCCTGACGAAGGCGGCGACCGGGGGAAGGGGGCGACGTGCTCGGTACGTCGGCAGCGGTGCGGCCGCTGAGCCAGGCCGACCTGGACGACACCGTCGCGCTGCTCGGCCGCGACCCCTGCGTGGACGTCTTCGTCGGCTCCCGCGTGCACGCGTCCGGCCTGGCGCCGTCGCGGCTGGCCGGCGAGCTGTGGGGCTACTACGAGGAGAACCGGCTCCGGTCGCTGTGCTATTCGGGCGCGAACCTCGTCCCGGTGGCCGCGTCGGCCCGGGCCGCCCGCACGTTCGCCGACCTCGCCGTCCGCCGCGGCCGCCGCTGCTCGTCCATCGTCGGGCCGGCCGACGCCGTGCTGTCGATGTGGGACCTCATCCGCCCCGAGTGGGGGCCGGCCCGCGAGGTGCGCTCCTGCCAGCCGGTCATGGCCATCGACACCGCGCCCGCGGTGCCGGCCGACCCGCTGGTGCGCGCCGTCCGGCCGGACGAGGTCGACGTGCTGCTGCCCGCGGCGGTCGCGATGTTCACCGAGGAGGTCGGCGTCTCGCCCACCGGCACCGACGGCGGCGCGTACTACAAGGCGCGGCTCGCCGAGCTGGTCCGGGCCGGCCGCGCGTTCGCCCGGTTCGAGGACGGCGAGATCGTGTTCAAGGCCGAGATCGGCGCCGTCACCCCGCACGCCTGCCAGGTGCAGGGCGTCTGGGTGCGTCCGGACCGGCGGGGCGAGCGGTTGTCGGTCGGCGGCATGGCGGCGGTCGTCGAGCACGCGCTGCGCGCGATCGCGCCGGCCGTCACGCTCTACGTCAACGACTTCAACGTCGCGGCCCGGGGCGCGTACCGCCGGGTCGGCTTCACCGAGGTCGGTCGTTTCGCCACCATCATGTTCTGACCGCGGGCACACTGGACCGCGATGAACCGCCGCCTCGCCGCCATCGCCGCTGCCGCCGGCCTGCTCGTCGTCGCCGGATGCGGGGGTGACGGCGATCCCGGCGCGGCCCCGCCCAGTACCCCGGCCGACACCACGACGTCGCCGTCGGAGCGGCCGAGCCCCACCCCGACGCCCGATCCGAGGACGTTCACGCTGGTCGCGACCGGTGACGTGCTGCTGCACGAGCGGCTGTGGACCCAGGCGCGCAACGACGCCGGGCCGGGCGAGGAGATGGACTTCGCGCCGCAGCTGGCGAACATCGCGCCGATCGTCCAGGGCGCCGGCCTCGCCGTCTGCCACCTGGAGACGCCGCTGGCGCCGGCCGGCGGTCCGTACGAGGGCTACCCGACCTTCTCCGGCCCGCCGCAGATCGTCACGGCGCTGGCCGAGACCGGCTACGACGCCTGCACCACCGCGTCGAACCACACCTACGACCAGGGCGCGGGCGGGGTCGACCGCACCCTCGACGCGCTCGACGCTGCCGGGCTGGCGCACGCCGGGTCGGCCCGCACGCCGGAGGAGTCGCAGACCATCACGCACGTCGAGGTCGCCACCGCCGGCGACCCCGTCGACGTCGCGCTGCTCTCGTACACGTTCGGCTTCAACGGCATCCCGGCGCCGGACGGCGAGACGTGGCGCGGCAACGAGATCGAGCCCGGCCGCATCCTCGCCGACGCCGCCACCGCGCGGGCCGAGGGCGCCGACGTCGTCGTCACCGCGCTGCACTGGGGCGACGAGTACGTCCACGAGCCGAACGCCCTGCAGAGCGAGCTGGCGCCGCAGCTGATCGCGTCGCCCGACATCGACCTCCTGCTCGGCCACCACGCGCACGTCGTGCAGCCGATCGAGAACGTCGGCGGCGAGTGGGTCGTCTACGGCATGGGCAACCTGATGGCCAACCACGCCGAGCCCGAGGGGCCGAAGGCGGAGGGGTTGCTGACCCGGTTCACGTTCACCGAGTCCGCGGGCGGCGCGGGGACGTTCACCGTCACGGGGGCCGAATACCTGCCCCTCTACCAGACCTACCAGCCGCCGGTCGAGGTGCTCGACGTGCCCGCGGCGCTGGCCAGCGGCGACACCGGCACCGCGTCGGCGGCCCGGCTGCGGCAGGCGCGCGACCGGACCACCGAGATCGTGCTGAGCAAGGGCGGAGCGGCCGCCGGGCTCACCCTGCTGAATCCGTCGTGACCGGCCGGTATCCTCGTCCTTCGTTGCCCGACCCGTCAGTGGAAGCCTGGAGAGTCCCGTGATCCTGCGCATGTCGACGTTGTTCCTGCGAACCCTGCGCGACGATCCGGCCGACGCCGAGGTGCCGAGCCACAAGCTGCTGGTCCGCGCGGGCTACGTCCGCCGCGCCGCGCCGGGCATCTACTCGTGGCTGCCGCTGGGGTACATGGTGCTGCGCAACATCGAGGGCATCGTGCGCGAGGAGATGAACGCCATCGGCGCGCAGGAGGTGCACTTCCCCGCGCTGCTGCCGCGCGAGCCGTACGAGGCGACGAACCGGTGGGAGGAGTACGGCGACAACCTCTTCCGGGTGAAGGACCGCAAGGGCGGCGACTACCTGCTCGGTCCCACGCACGAAGAGATGTTCACGCTGCTGGTGAAGGACCTGTACTCGTCGTACAAGGACCTCCCGCTGGCGCTGTACCAGATCCAGACCAAGTACCGCGACGAGGCGCGGCCGCGCGCGGGCATCCTGCGCGGCCGTGAGTTCGTCATGAAGGACTCCTACACGTTCGACGTCTCCGACGAGGCGTTCATGACGTCCTACCTGGCGCACCGGGCCGCCTACATCAAGATCTTCGACCGCCTCGGCCTCGACTACGTCATCGTCAAGGCGACGTCCGGCGCCATGGGCGGCTCGGCCAGCGAGGAGTTCCTGGCCACGGCCGAGAACGGCGAGGACACCTACGTCCGCTCGGCCGGCGGCTACGCGGCCAACGTCGAGGCCGTCACCACGCCCGTGCCCGACCCGCTGCCCTACGACGACGTGCCCGCGGCACACGCCGAGGACACCCCCGACACCCCCACCATCGAGACGCTGGTCGCACACCTGAACGAGCGGTTCCCGCGCGCCGACCGGCCCTGGCAGGCGTCCGACACGCTGAAGAACGTGCTGGTCGTGGTGCACCACCCCGACGGCACCCGCGAGCCGCTCGCCGTCGGTGTCCCCGGCGACCGCGAGGTCGACGAGAAGCGGCTGCAGGCGCAGCTCGAGCCGGCCGAGCTCGAGCCGTTCACCGAGGCCGACTTCGCCGCGCACCCGGCGCTGGCGCGCGGGTACATCGGGCCGGGCGTGCTGGGGGAGAAGAACGCCTCCGGCATCCGCTACCTCGTCGACCCCCGCGTCGTCGAGGGCACCCGCTGGGTCACCGGCGCCGACACGCCGGGCCAGCACGTCATCGACCTCGTCGCCGGGCGCGACTTCACCCCCGACGGCACCATCGAGGCGGCCGAGGTGCGCGCCGGCGACCCCGCGCCCGACGGCTCCGGCCCGCTCGAGACCGCCCGCGGCATCGAGATGGGGCACATCTTCCAGCTCGGCCGCAAGTACTCCGAGGCGCTCGGCCTGCAGGTGCTCGACGAGAACGGCAAGCTCGTCACGGTCACCATGGGCTCCTACGGCGTGGGCGTGTCGCGTGCGGTCGCCGCCATCGTCGAGAACTCGCACGACGACGCCGGCATCATCTGGCCGCGCGAGGTGGCGCCGGCCGACGTCCACCTGATCGCGACGGGCAAGGACGACGCGGTCTTCTCGGCGGCGTCGTCGCTGGCCGCTGACCTGGACGCGGCGGGCGTGCGGGTGCTCTACGACGACCGGCGCGGGGTGAGCCCGGGCGTGAAGTTCAAGGACTCCGAGCTGATCGGCGTGCCGACGATCGTCGTGGTGGGCCGCGGCCTGGCCGACGGCGTCGTCGAGGTCAAGGACCGCGCCACCGGCGAGCGCCAGGACGTCCCCCTCGCCGCGGCCGTCGACCGGCTGCGGGAGATCGTCGCAGAATAGGGGCATGGACCTCTACCCGGCCGGCGCGGCGCACGCGGCGCTGGCCGGGGACGTCCTCGGGTACCGCGGGTACGTCGAGCACTCGGCCACGGTCGTGCGGCGGCGCGAGCTGCCCGGCCCGCGGGTCCCGGTCATCATCAGCTTCGGCGACCTGCTGTCGGTGCGGTCGCCGGGCGTCAGCGGCGACCTGACCTCGTTCGTCGCCGGCTTCCACGACACCTACGCCGTCACCGAGTTCGTCGGCGCCCAGTGCGGGCTGCAGATCGACCTCACGCCGCTGGGCGCGCACCGCCTGCTCGGCCTGGCCGGCTCCGACCTGCGTGACGGCGCGGTGCGCCTCGGCGACGTGTTCGGCCGCCCCGGCGACGCGTTCGTCGAGCGGCTGGCGGCGGCGCCTGACTGGCCCGCCCGGTTCGCGCTGGCCGATGCGTTCCTGCTGCGCCGGTCGGCGGTCGCGCGCGAGGTGGATGCCGAGGTGGGGTGGGTGTGGGAGCGGCTCGCGGACGCGGACGGGCGGGTGCGCATCGCCACGCTGGCCGCGGAGGTCGGGTGGAGCCGGCGGCACCTGGCCGCGCGGTTCCGGCGGCAGGCCGGGCTCGGCCCCAAGGAGGCGGCGCGGGTGCTGCGGTTCTCGCGTGCGGTGCGACGGCTGGACGCGGCGGGCGCTGCTGCGGCGGGTGCTGCTGCGGCGCTCTCGCTCAGTGATCTCGCCGCCGACACCGGGTACGCCGACCACAGTCACCTCGTCCGCGAGTTCCACGCGCTGGCCGGCTGCACCCCGTCGCAGCTGGCGGCCGAGCGGCGTGGCGCGGCGGTCCCGGTCCCGTAGGGGGTTGCGGCGAGGAAGGCCGATCGAGGGCGGCCGGGTGGGTCTTGTCGGCTGCCGCACATGGGCCGGCGCTGTGCGGGGTCGGCGGCGGCGCGGCGAACGTTGTCGGTGCCCGCCCGTAGGGTGGGCCCCACCCGGGCCGGGCGGGGTCTGCCTACCACGACGCGCGCCGCGGCAATCCGGCGCCGGCCTCTGGGGTCCGGCGCACGCGCAACCGGCCCGGAGGGGGCTCGGTGCCGGGCTGTGCGGGGTCGGCGGCGGCGCGGCGAACGTTGTCGGTGCCCGCCCGTAGGGTGGGCCCCACCCGGGCCGGGAGGGGTCGACCTACCACGACGCGCGCCGCGGCAAACCGGCGCCGGCCCCGAGGCCCGGCGCACGCGCATCCGCCCCGCAGTGGGCAGCCGGCGCCGGCCCCGAGGCCCGGCGCACGCCCATCCGCCCCGCAGTGGGCAGCCGGCGCATGCGGCGGGCTGTCCACGCCGGGCCGGCGCGTATCGCCGCACGCCTGGACGTCCCGTATGATCCCGGTCATGCATCGGACGCACCCGATCACCCCGCCCCCCGCTCTCTAGCGGGGCGCGTTCCAGCGCGCCGGCTGCCCCTCTGACGGGCGGCCGGCTTCTTCGCGCATTCCTGCGTGTCCCGCTCCCGCGCGCCGTCTTCCCTCTCGTCGCAGGAGCTGATTCGTGGAACACACCCGTACTCTCAACCCGACCTCAGCGCGCGCCGACCTGCTCTCGGTCATGGGCGCCGGGGTCCTCTGGGGCACCGGCGGCCTGACCGGCGCGCTGCTCATCGACCGCACCGGCCTCGGCGTGCTCGCCGTCGCCGCGTTCCGGTTGCTGGTGGGCGGCGGGCTGGTCGTGCTGTGGCTGCTGGCCAGCGGCCGCCTGCACCGGCTGCGGACGTCCGCCCGGGGCGTGCGCCGGCTGGTGCTGCTCGGCGCGCTGGCCGCGCTGTACCAGAGCTGCTACTTCGCGGCCGTCCAGCTGACCTCCGTCAGCCTGGCCACCCTGGTGACCTTGGGCGCGTCGCCCATCCTCGTCGTCGCGGCCGAGAGCGTGGTCGGGCGGCGGCGGCCGGACGGCCGCATCGCGGCGGCCATCGCGACGGCGCTCGCCGGGCTGGCGCTGCTGGTCGGCACCCCGGCGGCCGGCGACCCGGCGGCGGTGCTGGCCGGGACGGCGTGCGCGCTGGCTTCGGCGTCCGGGTTCGCCGCCATCACGATGCTCGGCGCCCGCCCGGTCGACGACCTCGGGGCGCTGCCGACGGCGGGGCTGTCGTTCTCCGCGGGCGGGCTGCTGCTGCTCCCGCTGGCGGCGGCGGGCGGCGGCCTGACGATGGACCTGGACGTCGCGACGCTCGGCCTGCTGGTGTACCTGGGGCTGGCCCCGACGGCGCTGGCCTACGGGCTGTACTTCACCGGCCTGCGCACCGTCGCGACCGGCTCGGCGGCGCTGTTCTCGCTGCTCGAGCCGCTGACGGCGGCCGCGCTGGGCGCCGTCGTGCTGGACGAGCGGCTCGGGGCGGCCGGGCTGACCGGCGCCGTGCTGATCGGGACGGCGGTGTTGATGACGGCGACGGGCCGCCGCCGCTAGCGTGGAGGCAGCCGACCCGGGAGCAGAGGCATGGACGACACCGGATACGACTACGACCTCCTCGTCATCGGCTCCGGCCCGGGCGGACAGAAGGCCGCCATCGGCGCCGCCAAGCTCGGCAGACGGGCCTGCGTCGTCGAGCGCCGGAACATGATCGGCGGCGTGTGCGTCAACACCGGGACCATCCCGTCCAAGACGCTGCGCGAGGCCGTGCTCTACCTCACCGGCCTGTCCATGCGTGAGCTGTACGGCCAGTCCTACCGGGTGAAGCACGAGATCACCGTGCAGGACCTGCTGGCCCGCACCCAGCACGTCGTCGGCCGCGAGATCGAGGTGGTGCGGGCGCAGCTGTTCCGTAACCACGTCGATCTCGTGGTCGGCACGGCCCGCTTCGTCGACCCGCACACCGTCGCCGTCGACGGGCCGGGGGAGCACCGGCAGATCACCGCCGCGAACGTCGTCGTCGCCACTGGGACGACGCCGGCCCGCCCGGCCCACGTCGAGTTCGACGAGGGCCGGGTGGTCGACTCCGACGGCATCCTGACGCTCGAGCGCATCCCCGACTCCATGGTCGTGGTCGGCGCGGGCGTCATCGGCATCGAGTACGCGTCGATGTTCGCCGCGCTCGGCACCCGCGTCACCGTCGTCGAGAAGCGGGCGCAGATGCTGGAGTTCTGCGACCCCGAGGTGGTCGAGTCGCTCAAGTTCCATCTGCGCGACCTCTCGGTGACGTTCCGGTTCGGCGAAGAGGTCGAGAAGGTCGAGATCGGCACGCACGGCACGGTCACGACGCTGGCCAGCGGCAAGCGCGTCCCCGCCGAGACCGTCATGTACTCCGCCGGACGGCAGGGCCTGACGGCCGAGCTGGGGCTCGAGAACGCGGGCCTCGAGGCCGACCCCCGCGGCCGCATCACCGTCGACGCCCAGTACCGGACGACGGTGCCGCACATCTTCGCCGTCGGCGACGTCATCGGCTTCCCGGCGCTGGCCGCCACGTCGATGGACCAGGGGCGGCTGGCGTCGCTGCACGCGTTCGGCGAGCCGGCCAACGAACTGCGCGAGATCCAGCCCATCGGCATCTACACGATCCCGGAGATCTCCTACTGCGGCCGCACCGAGGTCGAGCTGACGCAGGACGCCGTCCCGTACGAGGTGGGCATCTCCCGCTACCGCGAGCTGGCCCGCGGGCAGATCGTCGGCGACTCCTACGGCATGCTGAAACTGCTGGTCAGCCCGGCGACGCGGCAGATCCTCGGCGTGCACGTGTTCGGCACCGGCGCCGCCGACCTCGTGCACATCGGCCAGGCGGTCATGGGCTGCGGCGGCACCGTCGACTACCTCGTCGACACCGTGTTCAACTACCCGACGCTGTCCGAGGCGTACAAGGTCGCCGCGCTCGACGTCACCAACAAGCTGCGCGCGCTGGACCGCTTCGATCTCTGAGAATAACCAGTGAATGCCTGGGTACGGTTACGCCCATGAGATACGCGGCCAAGACCAGACACCTGTTCCGCGACGTCGGCGGGCTGCGGCTGCACTACCGCGAGGCGGGCGTCCCGTCGTCGACGGCGGTGCTGCTCCTGCACGGCTTCCCCGCCTCGTCGCACTCGTTCCGCGCGGTGCTCCCGGTGCTCGGCGAGCACGTCTACGTCGTGGCGCCGGATATGCCCGGGTTCGGCTTCTCCGACGCGCCGCCGCCGGACGAGTACGAGTACACCTACGAGCGCCTGTCGGAGGCGATCGAGGCGCTGGTCGACGACCTGGGCGTGCGCCGCTACATCCTCTACGTGACGGACTACAGCACACCGGTCGGCTATCTGATGGCGCTGCGGCACCCGGACCGGATCCTGGGCCTGGTCGTGCAGAACGGCAACACGCACGAGGCCGGCCTGGGCGACATCTGGGACACCGCGCGCGAGTACTGGGCCGAGCCGACCCCCGAGAACCGGGCGAAGCTGCCCGACTGGCTCACCTTCGAGGGCACCCGCGACCAGTACCTCAGCGGCCTCTCGCCGGAACTGCAGGCGCTGCAGCCGCGCGAGACGTGGCACCTCGACTGGGAGCGGCTGACGCGGCCCGGCAACGTCGAGGCGCACTTCCAGCTGTTCGTCGACTACCAGCACCACGTGGCCCGGTTCCCCGAGATCGCGGCCTACCACCGCGAGCACCAGCCGCCGTGCCTGGTGCTGTGGGGTCGTCACGACGTGTACTTCGACATCGCCGAGGTGCTGGCCTACCACCAGGAGATGGAGACGCTCGAGGCGCACCTCTACGACGGTGGGCACCTGTTCCTCGAGACGCACGCCGCCGAGGTCGCCGAGCAGCTCGTCACCTTCACCGGCAACGTGCTCGACGCGGCTCGTTAGACGCGGCCGTCCAGGCCGGGGAACGCGGTGGGCGCGCCGCCCCATGCCAGCGCCTGGACGGTGACGGCGACGACGCCGCGGACGGCGAGCTCGCGCAGCTCGGGCGTGGAGGCGGCGCCGGCGAGGTCGGCGTACAGCGCGCCGAGCCGCTCTTCCAGCAGCACGCCCAGGGCCAGCGCGGACGCCTCGTCGGTGACGGGGGAGGGCAGCGCGTAGCCGGGCTCGGCCGCCACCGGCTCGGCCCCGGCGGCCGCGATGAGCGCGGTCAGCTGGTCGCGGCGGGCCCGGTGCGTCGCCAGCGCGGCCCGTGCGGCGGGCGCGTCGTCGGGCAGGTGCGCGCCGAGCACGCCGTAGCCGTAGACGCAGGCGTGCTCGCCGGCCAGCGCCGCCTGGGCGGCCTCGACCTCGGGGCCGCCCGAGGGCTCGGCGGACGGGGAAGGGGTCGTCGTCACGCCAGCACCGCCCCGTGGCCGGCCTCGGACGCGGCGATGGACGCCAGCACGGCGGCCAGCCGCGGCCCGGCGGCGCCCAGCGCGGCCAGGACGCACGCGTCGGCGGCGGCCCGCTCGGCGTCGGCGACGGCGGCCAGCGCGGCGCCGGCGTCGGCGGCGATGGACGGGGCGGCCGGAGCGGCGGCGCCCGCGCCGTACGGCAGCGGCCCGTCGGCCCGCAACGCGGCCAGGTGCTCGTCGTGGTGCGCGGTCAGCGGCTGCAGCCGCCCGGCGAGGTCCGGATGCGCCGCGACGGTGGCCGCGTGCAGCGCCAGCAGTGCCTGCTCGCCGTGCACCGCCTGCCACCGCAGCTTCACGTCGGCGTCGAGCGGCGCGCGGGGCCCGGGAGCGGACTTCGGACGCGGTTCGGCGCCGCACGCGGCCAGCGCCACGCCGAGCACCGGAGCCCCGGCGACCAGCGCGAGCAGCCGCCGCCGGCCCTCGTCCACCCTCTGCTTCACGGAGCACACCGTAACCGGTGCGAACGTGCCCGTGGATCGCCGGTCCGCGCTGTAGTCTTGGCTACTCTTGACGGCAGGACGTCAAGAAGGCGGTCAGCGCGCGAGACAACTCGACATCGAGGAAGGGGCATCCGATGACATCGGCTTCTCATGACCTTCTGCAGCAGGTCATCGAGCCCGTCGTGGTGTCGGAGGGGCTCGACCTCGAACAGCTGGACCTGTCCCAGGCGGGCCGCCGCAGCCGGCTGCGCATCATGGTCGACGCCGACGGCGGGGTCGACCTCGACCGCTGCGCCGAGGTGTCCCGGCACATCTCCAAGGCGCTCGACGACAGCAACGTCATGGGCGACCGCCCGTACACCCTCGAGGTCAGCTCGCCGGGCGTCTCCCGGCCACTGACCCTGCCGCGGCACTGGTCGCGCGCCACCGGCCGGCTGGTGCGCGCCGTCCTGCACGACGGCGGCGACGTCACCGGGCGCGTCGTGTCGGCCGGCGACACCTCCGCCGTGCTCGACGTCGACGGCGCCACCCGCGAGCTGGCCTACACCGACGTCCGCAAGGCCAAGGTGCAGGTCGAGTTCCGCAAGACCGACGACACCGATCTCGACGATTTCGAGGAAGAGGACTGAGAGCGTGGACATCGACCTTTCGCTCCTGCGAGCACTGGAGCGAGAGAAGGACATCTCCTTCGACCTGGTCGTCGAGGCGACGGAGCGCGCTCTGCTGCTCGCCTACCAGCGCTCCGAGACCCATCAGCCGCGCGCCCGCGTCGAGCTCGACCGCAAGACCGGCCACGTCACCGTCTGGGCCCAGGAGGTCGACGACGACGGCGCCGTCACGCGCGAGTGGGACGACACCCCCGACGGCTTCGGCCGCATCGCCGCCACCACCGCGAAGCAGGAGATCCTGCAGCGGCTGCGCGACGCCGAGGACGAGAACACCTTCGGCGACTTCCTCGACCGCGAGGGCGAGATCGTCTCCGGCACCATCCAGCAGGGCCGCGACCCCCGCACCGTCATGGTCAACCTCGGCAAGGTCGAGGCGGTGCTGCCGCCTGCCGAGCAGGTGCCGGGCGAGCGCTACGAGCACGGCAGCCGCATCCGCTGCTACGTCGTGCAGGTGCGCAAGGGCCAGCACGGCCCCATCATCACCGTGTCGCGCACCCACCCGAACCTGGTGAAGAAGCTGTTCACGCTCGAGGTCCCCGAGATCGCCGACGGCACGGTGCAGATCGCCGGCATCGCCCGCGAGGCCGGCCACCGCAGCAAGATCGCCGTCTACTCCACAGTGCCCGGGGTCAACGCCAAGGGCGCCTGCATCGGGCCCATGGGGTCGCGGGTGCGTGCGGTCATGACCGAGTTGCACGGCGAGAAGATCGACATCGTCGACTGGTCCGAGGACCCCGCCGAGCTGGTCGCCAACGCGCTGTCGCCGGCCCGGGTCCAGCGGGTCGACATCGTCGACGCGGCCGCGCGGTCGGCCCGCGTCACCGTCCCCGACTTCCAGCTCTCGCTGGCCATCGGCCGGGAAGGACAGAACGCGCGGCTGGCCGCTCGGCTGACCGGATGGCGCATCGATATCCGCCCCGACACCGAGCCCGAGACCGCCGATCGCGGCGCCGACACGCCCGCGTGACCGTTCAGGCCCGAGAGACGCTAAACTGTTCGAGTGAATGACCGCGCGCCCGGCCGGTCACCTGTGCGCACCTGCGTAGGATGCCGGTCTCGTGCGGTGAAGTCCGAACTGCTCCGCGTCGTCGCGGGCGGTGCCGGCGCCGAAAGGGCGCTGGTTCCCGACCTCGACGGCCGGCTCCCGGGCCGCGGTGCGTACCTGCACCCGCGTCAGGGCTGCCTCGACCAAGCCGAGCGACGTCGGGCGTTCTCGCGCGCATTACGCGCCGAGGGTCCGCTCGACGATACTGGGCTGCGTCGGTGGCTCGCCGAGCACGAGGATCGACCCGATCGGCCGCAACGGCCGGCCGGAATGGATGAAGGAGACACGACGTGACGCTCACGAGCGCTCGATGAGCACGCAGCGATGAGCACGCGCACCACCTAGCCGGTCCGAGCCGACACGCCCGGGCCGAGAAGGAGAGCAGTGGCAAAGGTCCGGGTACACGAGCTCGCGAAAGAGCTCGGTGTGACGAGCAAGGACGTCCTCGGCAAGCTGGGCGACCTCGGGGAGTACGTGAAGTCGGCATCGTCGACCATCGAGGCCCCCGTCGTCCGTAAGCTTCGCGACGCGTTCGCCAATCAAGGAACCGGCAAGGGAACCAAGCGGTCTCCCGGCACCCCTGGCCCGTCGGCCAGGCCGGCAGCACCAACCCCCATGCCCAGCACGCCCAGTGCGGCCGCACCGGCGCCGGCACCCGCCGCGCCGGCGGCGAAGCCTGCCCCGCGCCCGGCCTCGCCGGCGCCCGCGGAGCAGCCGGCCGCGTCGGCGCCGCCGGCCGCCCGGCCCGCTCCGGGCCCGCGGCCCGGCCCGGCGCCCACGCCGGGCCAGCGCCCCGGCGGCCAGGGCCAGCGGCCCGACCAGGGTCAGCGCCCCGACCCGGGCGCGCGCCCGGGTCCCGGCCAGCGCCCCGGCGGTGGTCAGGGCCAGCGGCCCGACCAGGGCCAGCGTCCCTCGGGCGGCGGTCGTCCGGGCGCACCGAAGCCTGGTCCGGCCGCGCCGCGTCCGGCCGGCCCGCGTCCGGGCAACAACCCGTTCGGCGGCGAGAACACCGGCATGGGCCGGTCTCGCTCCGGCGGCGGCCCGCGTCCGGGCAACAACCCGTTCTCGTCCGGTGGGTCCACCGGCATGCAGCGTCCCGGCTCGCGCCGCGACGGTGAAGGCCGCGGCGCGCCCGGTGCGGGCGGCCCGCGGCCCAGCGCCCCGGCACCGCGTCCGGGCGGTGGCGCCGGCGCCGGCGGCCCGCGCCCCAACCCAGGCATGATGCCGCCGCGCCCGTCGCAGCGGCCCGGTGGCGGCGGCGGTGGCGGCGAGCGTGGCGGCCGTCCCGGCGGTGACCGCGGCGGCCGTCCCGGCGGCGGTGGCGGCGGTGGCCGTCCCGGCGGCGGTGGCGGCGGTGGCCGTCCCGGCGGTGGCGGCGGCTTCGGCGGCGGTCCCGGTGGCGGTGGCCGTCCCGGCGGCTTCGGCGGCCCCGGCGGCGGTGGCCGTCCGGGTGGCGGCGGTGGCCGCGGCCGCGGCGGTACGGCCGGCGCGTTCGGCCGTCCCGGTGGCCGGCCGGCCAAGAGCCGCAAGAGCAAGCGGCAGAAGCGCCAGGAGTACGACAACATGCAGGCGCCGTCGATCGGCGGCGTGCGGCTGCCCCGCGGCAACGGACAGGTCGTCCGGCTGCCCCGCGGCGCCTCGCTGGCCGACTTCGCCGAGCGCATCGACGTCGACCCCGCGCAGCTGGTCCAGGTGCTGTTCGGCTTGGGCGAGATGGTCACGGCCACCCAGTCCGTCGACGAAGACACCTTCCGGGTGCTGGGCGAGGAGCTCGGCTTCGAGATCCAGATGGTGTCGCCCGAGGACGAGGACCGCGAGCTGCTCGAGTCGTTCGACATCGACTTCGACGCCGAAGTGGGCGACGAGGACGCGCTGGCGGCCCGGCCGCCGGTGGTCACCGTCATGGGCCACGTCGACCACGGTAAGACGAAGCTGCTCGACGCCATCCGCAAGGAGAACATCGTCGAGTCCGAGGCCGGCGGCATCACCCAGCACATCGGCGCCTACCAGGTGTCCGTCGAGCACGAGGGCGAGCCGCGGGCCATCACCTTCATCGACACCCCGGGTCACGAGGCGTTCACCGCCATGCGTGCCCGTGGTGCGCAGGTGACGGACATCGTCATCCTCGTGGTGGCGGCCGACGACGGCGTCATGCCGCAGACCATCGAGGCGCTGAACCACGCCCAGGCGGCCGGTGTGCCCATCGTCGTCGCGGTCAACAAGATCGACGTCGAGGGCGCCAACCCGGCGAAGATCCGCCAGCAGCTCACCGAGTACAACCTGGTGGCCGAGGAGTACGGCGGCGACACCATGTTCGTCGACGTCGCGGCGAAGCCGGGCCTCAACATCGACAAGCTGCTCGAGGCCGTCCTGCTGACCGCGGACGCGGCACTCGACCTGCGGGCCAACCCCGAGATGGACGCTCGCGGCGTCGCGATCGAGGGTCACCTCGACCGCGGCCGCGGCCCGGTGGCCACCGTCCTGGTGCAGCGCGGCACGCTGCGCCCGGGCGACGCCATCGTCACGGGTCAGTCCTACGGCCGGGTGCGCGCCATGCTCGACGAGTACGGCAAGCCGGTCGAGGAGGCCACGCCGTCGCGGCCGGTCCTGGTGCTCGGCCTCACGGCGGTGCCCGGCGCCGGCGACAAGTTCCTCGTCGCCGACGACGACCGCACCGCGCGCCAGATCGCCGAGAAGCGCGAGGCCATGGAGCGCAACGCCGCCCTGGCCAAGGCCCGCAAGCGGGTCACGCTCGAGAGCTTCATGGCCGAGAGCAAGGTCGAGACGCTGAACCTGATCCTCAAGGGCGACGTGTCCGGCTCGGTCGAGGCGCTCGAGGACGCGCTGCTCAAGATCGACGTGGGCGACGAGGTCAACCTCAACATCATCCACCGCGGCGTCGGCGCCATCACGGCCAACGACGTCAACCTCGCCTCCATCGACCAGGGCATCATCATCGGCTTCAACGTCCGGCCGCAGAGCCGGACGGTCGAGGACCTGGCCGACCGCGAGGGTGTGGAGATCCGGTACTACTCGGTCATCTACTCGGCCATCGAGGAGATCGAGGCGGCCCTCAAGGGCATGCTCAAGCCGGAGTACGAGGAGGTCCAGCTCGGCACCGCCGAGATCCGCGAGGTGTTCCGGTCGTCCAAGATCGGCAACATCGCCGGCTGCATGGTCACCAACGGCATCATGCGGCGCAACGCGTCGGCGCGGCTGGTCCGCGACGGCGTGGTGGTGGGCGATGGCCTCACGGTCGTGTCGCTGCGGCGCGAGAAGGACGACGCCACCGAGGTCCGCGAAGGGTTCGAGTGCGGTATCAACCTCGGCTCGTTCAACGACATCAAGGTCGGCGACCGCATCGAGACCTACGAGATGAAGGAGAAGCCGCGCGGCTGACGGCCGTCCGCGGCGGACTGATGTGTTCGTCGGGACCATCGTGTTCGACCTGCTGCTCGGCGACGTGCGCTCGTTGAAGCAGAAGCGCGCCGTGGTTCGGCCCATCGTGGCCGAACTGCGGCGCCGCTTCGACGTCGCCGTCGCCGAGGTGGGTCACCAGGACCTGCACCGCCGCACGGAGGTGGGGGTCGCCGTCGTCGCCGGCGACTCCCGGCAGTGCATCGACGTGCTCGACGCCGTCGAGCGGCACGTCGCGTACCGGCCGGAGATCGAGCTGCTCTCCACCCGGCGACGGATCCACAACGACGAAGACGAGGAGTAGTAGTCATGGCCGATCCAGCGCGGGCGCGCAAACTGGCCGACCGCATCCGTGAGATCGCGGCCGAGACGCTGGAGCGCCGGGTCAAGGACCCCCGGCTGGGGTTCGTCACGGTCACCGACGCCCGCATCACCGGTGACCTGCGCGACGCCACCGTCTTCTACACCGTGTACGGCGACGAGGAGGAGCGCACGGCCACGGCCGCGGCGCTCGAGAGCGTCAAGGGCCTGGTCCGCTCCGAGGTGGGGCGGCGCACCGGCGTCCGGTTCACGCCGACGCTGGAGTTCGTGGCCGACGCCATCCCGGAGAACGCCGCGAACATCGACGACCTGCTGCGCTCGGCGCGCGAGTCGGACGAGCGGGTGGCCCGGGCGGCCGCCGCGGCGCAGTACGCCGGCGACCCCGACCCCTACCGCAAGCCGGCTGACGAGGACGACGACGTGGACTCCGCGGCCGACTCCGGGGACGAGGACGACGACCACCGTGGCTGACCCCGACGGCCTCGTCGTCGTCGACAAGCCCGGTGGCTGGACGTCGCACGACGTCGTCGCCCGCGTCCGCCGCCTGGCCGGCACCCGCCGGGTCGGCCACGCCGGCACGCTCGACCCGATGGCCACCGGCGTGCTGGTGGTTGGCGTCGGCAAGGCCACCAAGCTGCTCGGCCATCTGGCGTTGACGGAGAAGGAGTACGACGCCACCATCCGGCTCGGCGCCGCCACCGTCACCGACGACGCCGAGGGCGAGGTGACGGCGACGGCCGACGCGTCCGCGGTGACCGGCGACGCCGTCGCGGCCGGTGTCGCCGCGCTGACCGGGCCGATCCAGCAGGTGCCGAGCGCGGTGTCCGCGGTGAAGATCGACGGCGTGCGCTCGTACCACCGGGTGCGCTCAGGCGAGGACGTCGAGCTGCCGCCGCGCGCCGTCGTCGTCAGCCGGTTCGACGTGCTGGCCACCAGCCGCGACGGGCCGTACGTCGACCTCGACGTGTCGGTGGCCTGCTCGTCCGGCACCTACATCCGGGCGCTGGCCCGCGACCTCGGCGCGTCGCTGGGCGTCGGCGGCCACCTGACGGCGCTGCGCCGCACCGCCGCCGGCCCGTACCGCCTCGACGTCGCCCGCACGCTGGACCAGCTCGGCGCCGAGTTCACCCTGCTGCCGCTGGCCGACGCCGCGGCCGCGGCGTTCCCGCGGCTGGACGTCGACGCCGAGACCGCCGGGCGGGTCGCGCACGGCATGCCGCTGCCGGCCACCGGGCTCGGGCCGGGACCGGTCGGGGTGTTCGGGCCGGACGGTACCCTGCTCTCACTGGTCGAGGACCGGGGTTCCCGGGCGAAGCACCTGGCGGTGTTCGTATGAGCGATCGGCAGCAGGTCAACGAGCAGCTCGAGGCCGAGCTCTCGGTTCTGTGGCGCCGGGTGCGCCGGCTGTCCATCGACCTCGCCCGCCAGGTCGACGAAGGCCTCGAGGCGGCCGCGTACGGGCTGCTCGGGCTGCTCGCCGACGGCGGAGACGTCCGTGCCGCCGACCTGGTCGAGCGGATGGGACTGGACAAGTCCACCGTCAGCCGGCAGATCACCCAGATGGAGTCGATGGGGCTGATCCAGCGGGTGCCCGACCCACAGGACGGCCGCGCCCGGCTGCTGCACATCACCGACACGGGCCGCGCCCGGGTCCAGCAGCTGCGCGGCGCCCGGGGCCGCTGGTTCGGCGCTGCGCTGGAGGACTGGCCCGACGTCGACGTCCACACGCTCGCCGTTCTGCTCAAACGGCTCAACGAGTCCCTGGCACAGGAGTAGCCTCTCAGGAATAAAGTTGGTTGCTGCAACCATTAACCCTATAGTTGCAGTGACCAACCAACTGAGGCGGTGACGCGCGCCATGGGCAGCGATGTCTGGAGCGAGCTGGTCGACCAGGGACGTCTCCTGGTCCGGCTCGGGAAGCTGCTCACCCACCGCCACGTCGAGATCTACGAGGGCGTGGGTCCGACCCTGGGCGGCATGCTCGCCGCGCTGAGCAAGGGCGGCCCCATGCGGCTGACGGCACTCGCCGACCAGCTGCAGGTGGACACGTCCGTCGCCAGCCGGCAGGCGGCCGAGCTGGTGGAGCGGGGGCTGGTGGAGCGCCGTCCGGACCCGGACGACGCGCGCGCCGGCATCCTCGGCCTCACCGCCGACGGCCACGCCGTGCTCCAGCGCGCCCGCGAGCGCAGCGGCGAGATCGTCGCCGCCGCGCTCCAGGACTGGAGCGAGGCCGAGGCCCGGCAGTTGGTCGACCTGCTCACCAAGCTCAACGGCGATCTCCGCGAGGAGCTGTGCGGGGGAAGGGAACGCGTCCGATGACGACAGAGGATGCCGCGCCGACGACGATGAGTCATCGGCAGGTGCTGGAGGCGATGTCCGGGCTGCTGCTCGCCATGTTCGTGGCGATGCTGTCCGGGACGATCGTCGCCAACGCGCTGCCACGGATCATCGGCGACCTCGGCGGCAACCAGGACCAGTACACGTGGGTCGTGACGGCGACCCTGCTCGCGGCCACGGCCACCACCCCGATCTGGGGCAAGCTGTCCGACCGCATGAACAAGAAGCTGCTCGTGCAGCTGTCGATCACCGTCTTCGTGATCGGCTCGGTGCTCGCCGGGTTCTCGCAGAACACCGAGCAGCTGATCGGCTTCCGCGTCCTGCAGGGCCTCGGCCTCGGCGGGCTGCAGGCGCTCGTGCAGATCGTCATGGCGTCGATCGTCAGCCCGCGCGAACGCGGCCGGTACATGGGCTACTTCGGCGCCGTCATGGCGGTGGCGACGGTGGGCGGCCCGCTGCTGGGCGGCTTCCTCGTCGACTCCAGCCTCGGCTGGCGCTGGTGCTTCTGGGTCGGCGTCCCGTTCGGCGTCGCCGCGCTGGTGCTGCTGCAGCGGACGCTGAAGCTGCCGGTGCTCTCGTCCGACACCAAGATCGACTGGCTCGGCTCGCTGCTTATCCCCGGCGGCATCAGCATCCTGCTCATCTGGGTCACCCTGGCCGGCAAGAACTTCGAGTGGGTCTCCTGGGCGAGCGCGGCGCTCGTCGCCGGCGGCGTCCTGCTGATCGCGCTGGCGGTCGTCGTGGAGCGCCGCGTGGCCGACCCTGTCGTGCCGCCGCGGCTGCTGCGTCAGCGCACGATGATCCTGGCGATCATCGCCAGCGTCGCCATCGGCATCGCGATGTTCGGCTCGTCGGTCTTCTTCGGGCAGTACTTCCAGATCTCCCGCGGCTACTCGCCGACGGCGGCCGGGCTGCTGACGCTGCCGATGATCGTCGGCCTGCTGCTCGCGTCGACGATCACCGGCCAGCTGGTCACCCGGTTCGGGCGGTGGAAGAGGTTCCTCGTCATGGGGACCGGGCTGATCGTGGTGGGGCTCGGGCTGCTGGGCACCATCGACCACGCGACGTCGCTGGTGCTGATCGGCGTCTACATGGCCATCCTGGGCGTGGGTGTCGGGTCGAGCATGCAGAACCTCGTGCTGGCCGCGCAGAACGGCCTCGACTACCGCGATCTCGGCGCCGGCACGTCCACGGTGACGTTCTTCCGCTCGCTCGGCGGCGCGGCCGGCGTCTCCGTCCTGGGCGCGATCCTGGCGACGCACGTCACGGACCTCATCTCCGACGGGCTGGCCGGCATCCCGGGCGCGGGCGCCGCCACTCAGGACGGCGGGTCGACGTCGCTGGACCTGAGCGGGCTGCCCGGGCCGGTGCGCACCATCGTCGAGCACGCGTACGGTGACGCGACGGCGCTGGTGTTCCTCATCTCCGGCGCGATCGCGCTGGCGGCGTTCGTCGCCGTGCTGTTCATGCGCGAGACGACGCTGCGCACCACGGTGGGCGACGCGGAGCTGGCCGAGCTGGAGGGGGCGCCGGCGCGGGCATAATGTGTTGTCAACCGACGTCGAACCCGGGAGAACACGCGTGCACCGCTGGACCGATCTCGACCAGGTCCCTCCCGGGTTCGGCCCGTCCGTCGTCACCATCGGCAACTTCGACGGCGTCCACCTCGGCCACCGGCAGGTCCTGACCCGCATGGTGGCCGACGCCGCGGCCGCCGGCGCGCAGTCCGTCGCCGTCACCTTCGACCCCCACCCGCGCCGGCTGCACCGGCCCGAGGACGCGCCGCCGCTGATCACCGGCGTGCGCGACAAGCTCGAGCTGCTCGCGTCCACGGGCCTCGACGCCGTCCTCGTCCAGCCGTACACGTGGGAGTTCGCCCGCCAGTCGCCGGAGGAGTTCGTCCGCCGCTTCCTGGTCGACGGCCTGCGCGCCGTCACCGTCGTCGTCGGCCGCGACGTCCGGTTCGGCTGGCAGAACGCGGGTGACCTGTCGACCATGCTCGAGCTGGGCTCGCGTCATGGATTCACCGTCGAGGTGATCCCCGAGGTCACCACCCCCGACGGCGCCCGCCGCTGGTCGTCGACGTGGGTGCGCGAGCTGCTGCGGTCCGGCGACGTCGCCGGCGCCGCGGAGATCCTGGGGCGGCCGCACCGCCTGCGCGGCGTCGTCGTCGAGGGCGACAAGCGGGGGCGCGACCTCGGTTTCCCGACGGCGAACCTCGCCTCGGACGCCGACGGCCTGGTGCCGGCCGACGGCGTGTACGCGGGCTGGCTGTCGCGTCCGTCCGGCGACCGGCTCCCGGCCGCGATCTCGATCGGGACGAACCCGACGTTCGCCGGCGAGTCGCGGCGGGTCGAGGCGTACGTGCTCGGCCGCACCGACCTCGACCTCTACGGCGACGAGATCCTGCTCGAGTTCGTCGAGCGCCTGCGCCCCACCCTGAAGTTCGACTCCGTCGACGACCTCATCGCCACCATGCACGACGACGTCGCCAAAGCCCGCGTCGTGCTGGGCACTTAGGCGTCCGGGACGCGGCTCGGGCCGGGGAAGTCCGTCCGCACCGCGTCCATCACCACCTCGTCGCACGCTTCGCCGCGCCACCAGCCGGCCTGCCGCAGCCGTCCGGCCGGCCGGAAGCCGGCGCGCTCGTAGGCGCGGATCGCGCGGGCGTTGGGTTCCAGCACCTTGAGCCACACCATCCGCAGCGCCGCCAGGTGAAAGCCCCAGTCCAGCGTCAGCACGGCGGCGTCGGCGGCGAACCCGTGCCCGCGCGCCTCCGGGGCCAGCAGCATGACGAACTCCGCCGTCCGCACCGCGGGGTCGACCCGCAGCACCGTCAGGCCCACCGGCGCGCCGTCGTCCAGCCGCACCACCTCGAACGCCGCCCTCCGGTCGTCGCGCGCCTGCGCCTCGTACCCCGCCGTCCGCGTCTCGATGCTCTGCGGCAGCTGGGTGCCGTACCCGAGGATGGTCGCGGGGTCGTTCTCCCAGCGGTGGTAGTCGCCCACGTGCGCGGCCGTCGTCAGGGCCAGGCCCAGCCGGTCGCCACGGAGCAGCATCCGTTCGTCGGTCACGGCCGTCAGCCTAGGCAGCGCGCGCGGCGAGCGCCGTCGTGAACCGGACACCCGTGGTGATCACCAGCGTCCCGTCGGCCTGCCGGGCCGGCTCGAGCGCCTCGGCGACGGCGGCGCGGGCGGCCGGGAGGTCCGCCGGCGCGATGCGCTCGAGCGCGCCGCGGTATCCCACCGACCACGCCCAGTCCCACCACTGGCCGGCGTCGCGAAAGCGGACCGCGACGGCGACGTCGGCGACCACGACGTCGGTGAAGCCGGCCGCCGTGACCATGGCGGCCAGCGCGGCCGGATCGTCGAACACGTCCGGCACGTCCGCGCCGAGACCCGCCCTGCGGCGCAGCCGGCGCCGGGCCTCCTCGGCGTGCGGGTCGGGCGGGCCGTAGGTGCTGGCGGCGAGGCGCCCGCCGGGCACGAGCACCGAGCGGTACGACCGCAGCGCGGCCGCTGGATCCGGCAGCAGGAACAGCACGAAACCGGCGAGGACGGCGTCGACGCTCGCGGGCGCGAGACCCGGCGCGGCGGCGTCGCCGACGCGGACCGTCGCGTGCGCGATCCCGCGCGCCGCGAGGTCGGCGGCCGTCAGCTCGACCATCGCGGGGGAGAGATCGACGCCGGTGACGCGGCCGGTGCCGCCTACGGCCGCGGCCGCCGGGACCAGCACGTGACCGCGCCCGGTGCCGACGTCGAGGACGTGGTCGCCCGGACGCAGGTCCGCCCGGCCCACCAGCTCGCGGCCGAGCGGCGCGAAGAAGTCGACGCCGGTACGCTCGTACCCGGCCGCCGCGCGGTCCCAGATCCCGCCGTTCATGCCGACCACCCTAGGGTCGATTGGGTCCTGACTGGGCCGCGCTGGTATCCTTGGCGCCGCCGTCAGAACGGCCGCGGTTTCATAGTGCACCGGTGGACATGCCCGGAAGCGCCGCGCAACGATTCGACAAGGAGTTCCGTGCCGACCGACACGAAGACCAAGCAGGCCATCATCGCCGACCACGCTCGTGGCGACGGCGACACGGGCTCGCCCGAGGTGCAGATCGCGCTGCTCACGCACCGCATCAACCACCTCACCGAGCACCTGAAGGTGCACAAGCACGACCACCACAGCCGCCGCGGGCTGCTGCTGCTGGTCGGGCAGCGCCGCCGGCTGCTCAAGTACCTGCAGCGGGTCGACATCGCGCGCTACCGTGCGCTGATCGAGAAGCTCGGCCTGCGCCGATGAGCTGACGCCGTGGGAGCGGACTCCGACACCGGATCCGCTCCCTCGGTCTATCAGCCGCCGGCACACAATTGAACAACGCCCAACCGATCAGGGCGGCCGTCTTGAACGCGGCAGGCCGGTCCTCGGTTGTGGCCCTCGGGAAACTGACCCGCGGGCTTCCATCGAAGACCGGCGCGTACGAGATCTCATTCGAGCGGCCTCCCGCCACGCTCCAGGAGGACGACCCATGTCGGGTCCGCAGATTCACAGCGCCGAAGCCGTCATCGACAACGGCAGGTTCGGCACCCACACCATTCGCTTCGAGACCGGCCAGCTCGCCCAGCAGGCGGCCGGCTCCGCCGTCGTCTACCTCGACGACGAGACCATGCTGCTCTCCGCCACCACGGTGTCGAAGAACCCGAAGGAACACCTCGACTTCTTCCCGCTGACGGTCGACGTCGAGGAGCGCATGTACGCCGCGGGCCGCATCCCCGGCTCGTTCTTCCGTCGCGAGGGCCGGCCCAGCGAGGAGGCCATCCTCACCTGCCGGCTCACCGACCGGCCGCTGCGCCCGTCGTTCGCGAAGGGCCTGCGCAACGAGGTCCAGGTCGTCATGACGATCATGTCGCTGCACCCCGACCACCTGTACGACGTCGTCGCCATCAACGCGGCGTCCGCGTCGACCCAGCTCGCCGGGCTGCCGTTCTCCGGCCCCGTCGGCGCCGTGCGGG